>JAHHHV010000035.1 GCA_019359155.1 Pegethrix bostrychoides GSE-TBD4-15B | reverse complement strand
TCAAAACTGTGGCTCAAAACTGTGGCTCAAAACTGTGGCTCAAAACTGTGGCTCAAAACTGTGGCTCAAAACTGTGGCTCAAAACTGTGGCTCAAAACTGTGGCTCAAAACTGTGGCTCAAAACTGTGGCTCAAAACTGTAGCACAGCACACTCCGGGCGATTCCGATTCATTCTTAAGGTAGATTTGATCCAGAACCGCTACAATTCACTGTAGAGAATCCCGTGACTTCAACCCAGATTTCCACAGATCAGCTGACGCTCACGCTCAACGGGAGCCTCCGACGCATCGCGGATCTGCCGCCCACTACCACGCTGCTGGAATATCTGCGCCAAAGCGGCCATGTCGGCACCAAAGAAGGCTGTGGCGACGGTGACTGTGGAGCCTGCACGGTCGCAATTCTGGGCAAAGATGCCCAAGGCCAGCCGCAGTATCAGGCGGTAAATAGCTGCTTGATACCGATTGGGGCAGTCGCCGGACGCGAGGTGATGACTGCCGAGGGCATTGGTAATGGGCAGCGACCCAACGGCCAGCTGCATCCGGTACAGGCAGCAATGATGGAAACAGGTGGCTCACAGTGCGGATATTGCACTCCCGGCTTTATCATGAGCCTGTTTGCGGCCTACTATGACGGCAGCTTAAGCGACGATATTTGCATTGAGGGCAACCTCTGCCGCTGCACGGGCTATCTGCCAATTCGCAAGGCGGCTCAACGGCTGGTGGAAGCCTCAGCCAGCCTAGCAGCAACTCCAGAAGCGACTCTAGACGATCGCTTTAGTGCCGATCTCGCCCACAAAATCCTTGATCTACCCGCTCTGTCCTATACCCATAGCCAGCAGCAGTTCTATCGCCCCACCGAGCTGTCGGAGGCGCTGCACCTGCTCCAGCAGCATCCCGACGCGACGCTAGTAGCGGGGGCAACCGATTTGGGGCTGGAAATGAGCTGGCATCGGCAGCATTACCCGGTGCTGATTTCGCTGGAGGCAATCCAGGCGCTACAGCAAATTGAGCAAACTGACGCCGCAGTTGAGCTGGGGGCAGCACTGCCGCTCAGCCAGATTGAGACAAGGCTGCGGGGCGTTTTTCCGAGTCTAGATGAGATGCTGCACTGGTTTGCGGCGCGTCAGGTGCGAAACCGCGCCACGATTGGCGGCAATATTGGCACGGCCTCCCCAATTGGCGATCTGCCGCCCGTTTTGCTGGCGCTGGATGCCTCGGTGAAGCTGGTGAGCGCTACGGGCGAGCGAGAGCTGCTGCTGGCCGATTTCTTTAAGGGCTATCGCCAAACCGAGCTGAAGTCCGGCGAAATTATCTATTCGGTGACGATTCCCAAAGTCATCACGCCCGGTACCGCAGAGCGCCTCAGCCAGTCTTACAAAATCGGCAAGCGGGGCACGGATGACATCAGCATTGTGGCAGCAGCTTTTACGGTAGATCTGGACGCTGAGCAAAAAATTCTGCATGCTCGCCTGGGCTATGGCGGCGTGGCGGCAACGCCGATTCGGGCAGTCGCTGTGGAGGATATGCTGGTGGGACAAACTTGGAGTCTGGATACCGTGCGTTCGGTGAAGCCCGCCTTGCAGGAAATTTTTAAGCCGCTGAGCGATCTGCGGGGCAGCGCCGCCTATCGCAAGCTGCTGGTGGCGAATCTGTTTGAGAAGTTTTTTGTGGAGATGAGCGCTTCCTGAGAATATAGCTAGTAATACATTTGAGACTATTAAAAATCTACTAGAGGAGCAGCAAATGGCCGGACAGCGAAAAAGTCATGAGAGCGCCGCAAACCACGTCAGCGGCAAGGCCATCTACACCGACGATCAGCGTCTGCCTGCCGGAATGCTGTCGCTCTATCCGGTACTGTCGCCCCATGCCCGCGCCAAAATTACCCGGATCGACTGCACTGCCGCCTACGAAGTCGCAGGGCTGGTGACGGTGCTAACGGCTGACGACCTGCCGGGAGAGAACAACACGGGTGTGATTGTCCAAGACGAGATTCTGTTTCCCCTGGACGAGGTGAGCTACTGGGGACAGGTGATTCTCTGGACGGTGGGCGAAACCGAGGAGGCTGCCCGTCGCGCCGCCGAAAAAATTATCGTCGAATATGAGCCGCTGCCCGCCATTCTCAGCATTCAGGCGGCCATCGCTGCCGACAGCTTCCACAACGACCTACAAGTGATGCGGCGTGGCGAACCAGATGCGGCACTCCAGCAGGCTGAACATCGCATGGAAGGCGAGTTGGAAGTGGGCGGACAGGATCACTTCTATCTGGAAACTCAGACGAGCTGGGCGGTTCCCGACGGCGAAGACGGCTATCAAATCTACAGCTCCACCCAGCACCCCAGCGAAACCCAGGTGATTGTGGCGCGGGTGCTGGGGCTGCCGAGCAGTCGGGTCATTGTCACCTGCCTGCGGATGGGCGGCGCGTTTGGCGGCAAAGAGTCGCAGGCCAATCCGTTTGCGGCGGCGGCAGCGCTAGCGGCTCACAAAACGGGTCGTCCGGCCAGAGTGCGACTGCGGCGGCATCAAGACATGATGATTACGGGAAAGCGGCATAGTTTTCTGGGACGCTATCAGGTGGGCTTTACCGACGCGGGGCTGATTACCGCTATCAAAGCCGAGCTGTATGCCGAAGGCGGCTGGAGCCTCGACCTCTCGCCGCCCGTGCTGCTGCGCGCCATGCTGCATATCGACAACGCCTACTACCTGCCCAATATCGAAGTCACAGGCCGAATCGTCAAAACCAACCGCGTCTCCAACACGGCTTATCGGGGCTTTGGGGGGCCGCAGGGCATGGTAGTGGGCGAGGAAATTATCGATCGGGTGGCGCGGGCGACGGGGCTGCCGCCAGAGACAGTGCGTGAGCGCAACTTCTATCACGGCAGGGGCGAAACCAGCACCACGCATTACGGTCAAGAGATTGTCGAGAATCGCATCGACCGAGTTTGGGCGGAAGCTAAAGCCAAGTCGCAGTTTGAGGAGCGCCAAGCCGCAGTCGCGGAGTTTAATCAGGGCAGCCTCTACAAAAAGCGTGGCCTGGCCATCACGCCCGTCAAGTTTGGCATTTCGTTTAACAAGACCCAGTACAACCAGGCCGGAGCGCTGGTGCTGATCTACACTGACGGCAGCATCCAGCTCAACCACGGCGGCACAGAGATGGGGCAAGGACTACATACCAAAATGCTGCAAGTCGCAGCCAGAGCGCTCGGCGTGAAGCTAGAACGCTTTCGGATCATGCCCACCAGCACCGACAAAGTGCCTAACAGCTCGGCCACGGCAGCTTCTAGCGGCTCTGATCTCAACGGTCAGGCCGTGAAAGATGCCTGCGAGACGCTGCGGAATCGGATGTCCGCTGTGGCAGTCAAAATGCTGAATCTGGACGCGCCGGAAGATCTGGTGTTTGAGGACGACTGGATCTACTGTCGCACCTATCCCAGCGCCCGCATCGGCTTTGATGAGGTGGTGCAGCAGACCTACAGCGAGCGGATTAGCCTCTCGGCCACGGGCTTCTACCGCACGCCCAATATTTTCTGGGACGCGAAGCTGGGCAAAGGCCGCCCGTTTTACTACTTTGCCTACGGCGCGGCGGTGAGCGAGGTGGAGGTAGACGGCTTCACGGGCTGCTTTAAGCTGCGGCAGGTGGATATTGTCCAGGATGCAGGCGAGTCTCTGAATCCGCTGGTGGATCGGGGACAGATCGAAGGTGGATTCGTGCAGGGCATGGGCTGGCTAACGATGGAGGAACTGGTATGGGACGACCAGGGCAGGCTCCGTACCTATGCACCCAGCACTTACAAAATTCCCACCGTCAGCGAAGTCCCAGAGCAATTTGAGGTACATCTGCTAGAACGTGCGGCACAGGACGGCGTGATTTTTGGCAGCAAGGCTGTGGGAGAACCGCCGTTTATGCTGGCGATGTCGGTGCGCGAGGCGATTCGGGCTGCCGTTGCGGCCTTTGCGGAATCGGATCAGATTGACGGCGTGCCGCTGGCGATTCCGGCCACGCCTGAAGCAACGCTCTGGGCCATCGAAGCTCTGCGTTCTGTGCCCGCCCTGCAAGCTTAGCGCATGTTCTACGAGGCGTTAGCGGCAGCGCTGAGTCAGGGCGGAGCGGCTGTGGTGGCGACGGTAACTCACACCAAAGGCTCTGTGCCCCGCGAAGTGGGAGCTAAGATGCTCATCCTGCCAGACGGACGCTGCATCGACACGATTGGCGGCGGCGCGGGTGAAGCCAAAGTGATCCGGCAGGCGCTAGAGCTGCTGCAAACTGGCCAAAAGCAGGTGGTCGAAATCGATTTGACGGGTGCGCCCGATCGGGAAACCAGTCGTGAAGCTAACCGTGAAGCCAGTCGTGAACCCCGCAAAACCGAAGGCATCTGCGGCGGCTGGATGCAGGTTTGGCTGGAGCACTGGCAGGGCGAGGCGGCAATAGCGCTGGTCAACCAAATTTTGGTGCGGCTGCGGCTGGGGCAAAGCATAACGCTGGTCACGCCTTACGGAATGGGCTTGCCCTACTTAAGTGATGATCAGCCTGCAAATGCCTGTGCCGAAACCTGTGCCGAAACCTTTGTCGAAACCTTGCAGCCTGCGCCCATGCTGCTGATTGTGGGCGCGGGGCATGTGGGCGAACAGTTGGCGAAAGTGGCGCAGCTCAGCGGCTTTCAAATTACTGTCCAGGATGACCGCCCTGACTGGGCGAACCCAGAGCGCTATCCGCAGGCGGTTATCTATCCGCAGCTCGATCAGGCGTTGGCACAGCTCTCTGGACATCCGCAGCTCTACGTGGCGCTGGTGACGCGCGGCTATCGCTACGATTTGGCAGCGCTGACAGCACTCCTAGAGCGCGATCTGCCTTGCTCCTATATCGGCATGATTGGCAGCTTGCGACGGGTGCGGCAGGTCTACGAGCAGGTTGAGCAGACTGGCATTCCCGCAGCCAAGTTAGCAGCTCTCTATGCGCCGATTGGCTTGGACATTGGGGCATTGACCCCGGCTGAAATTGCTGTCAGCATCACCGCCGAGCTAATTTTGGTGCGACGCGGCGGCACAGGCAGGCCACTGCGGCAAAATCAGACCCGCTAATCTTGACTATTCTGGAGCAATCTTTGACTCGTGAAATTGTAGATTACCTAGCTAAACATCTGTCTATTCTGAGATGGCGCTCAAATTTGCCCGTTGGGGTCAGGTGCAGCGTCATTGCTGAACGAATGCAGCCTGACCCCGCCGAGCCTAACGCAACA
The DNA here is from genome assembly GCA_019359155.1 of Pegethrix bostrychoides GSE-TBD4-15B. GTDB lineage: Bacteria > Cyanobacteriota > Cyanobacteriia > Elainellales > Elainellaceae > Elainella > Elainella bostrychoides. The sequence continues at coordinate 24,211 of JAHHHV010000035.1, read as the reverse complement.
GCAGCGTCATATAGCGCCCGTTGGCAAATGGTGCAGGAATCATGGGCGAAAACTGGCTGCGGTCGGTGATCATCTGCCGCACGTACATTTCGCTGATGATGTGGTTGACTTGCTCCCGCGTGCCGACAATCCAAATCTGCGCTCGCTCGTCATGCGGTTCCGGCAGACGTTCGTTGAACTCTGTAGACATGATATTTTCCTCGTATTTTTGGTTATGGGTTTGAAAGCCTAAGGCGTTGAGTCACCTAACCACATGCGTGAACGAAGCGAGCGCGATGTAAAATCGACTCAGCCTTGCTTCCCGGTCTGAACGGGGAGTCAGGTCAGCTGGCTAGTTGTGTTCCACCACTTCTAGTCAGCGACGCCTTAAGCTTTTGCCTGTCCTGACTGCTTCACGCAATCAGTTGGCAAATCATAAGCTGAAACTCTGGCTGAGCGCAAGTGGGGAGGGGAGAATTTTTACGTTTGGTGAGCTTTGGCTGATCAAGCAGTCCATTTGCAGCCATCGTGCTTCTGAGACAGAGGGCAGTCTACCTTTAGCTTCACCTGTAACGATATGCGGAAAAAAATCTGCCTAACGGGGCAAGGAAGCGTATTATAGCAATCCGACGTGAATCGTGAGAAAAGTATCCAGCCATATCAGGGCTTTCAGCCTAAGTACGCTCACAAATCAGATCGGATTGCTATATACGGAAAGATTCGGCACTTAGGCAGAATCTGGGGTGTTATGCCGACTCATTCTGCCTATTCAGCTACTGCGGGATCTTATGCGGAAACTTTCAGTCCATTAATAGTTGGGCTGCTCTACCTTATCTATAAGGACACAGCTTGAAGCTTTTTTGTTGGTTTCAGGATCAAATAATTTTCAAAGAAGAACCACTGACAAACGCGACTTAGATTGATAACAGCTTCCTCAAAAAGATCGTCAGATTTTGAAGACTCGAAATCTGTTGCTCGGTCTGAGCGCTAATCCAAGCATTATCTGAAATACTGACCGTGTTTGTTTTACCCGGTTTAAGAATGCTTGCAATTGTTGCAACTGTTGCCTTTTCTTTGTCAAAAGGCTTCCATCCAATTTGCTTAACTTCTTCATCAGAAAATTGAGAAATGTAGGATTTAGCCCTTTCCATGTACATAGGGTAAGCTACTTCTCCACATGCACAGAGTAATGTATCCAGTACGCCTTGATCAGAATTGTTCGGCAATACATAGATTCCCAATCTTGGCATAGCTTCTGTTACAGCACCAGTTTCGCTGATTTCGAACGGGAAATCAGTAAAATATTCCTTCAATGCGTCATAATATTTCTTTGCGACTTCAGCAGGCCTTTGTTTGTCAGCATCAGCTACAATTGCAAAAGCTGACAAGGAGTTCAAATAATCAATATCGGCTAGCTTGTCCTTCAAATTATCTACTAACCTACTCCCTTCACCCGCATATATAGCTACAGATAAAGTGTCAGTATATAGAATTGATGGCATATCAAGCCTTAAATGAAGTCTCCCTGTTTTAGGAGGGTATACAGGAATAAATTTACGCCATAGGGTATCTAGGTTTTTCTGATCTTCGCATTTGGAAAAACCTAGCAACTCACGAAGAACTTTGGATAAAAAGGCTTGATCATGGTTTCCCTCAACCCCAATTAATGCACACTTTCGGTTCACCAACGAACCTCCTGTCCTAGTTCCTCACGCAACCGTTTCAATCTATCCCAGTCATGCCTCACTACCCGTGTTTGCATCTCTTTTGGCTCAAGGCGATAAAGAACTAAATCCGATTCATACTCAGTTACATCCAGCAAAGCATCAACAGCCTCAAGACTATGTGTTGTTGCAAAAAGCTGCACATCCATTTCTTTGCACCATTTAACAAGCCAACTGAACGAATTTTGCAATGCTTCGGTATGGATTGTGGATTCAAGTTCATCTATTAAAAAAATCCCCCCCCTGACACTCGCAAGCTTAAGAGCTATATGCAGTAGGCGACGAACTCCATCACCGAATGTACTGACAGGTGCAAGTCCTAGCCTTTCATGTTGAATATAAATATTAAATCGAGAAGATACCGATTCTGGAGACAAAAGAATTTCTATGTCAGAAATATTATGATCCATCTGACGCAACAAATCTAACACATCAGATTTAAAGTTATGAAATCGAGCTTCTGATAGCAGCCGAAACTGCCCAATGTCTGAACGATGAGATGCAGGTGTGACAACTGAAGTAAGCAGGCTAGGTTCCCTTTTCCCAGATGCTCTGGAAAGAAACTCATGCTCCCAAAGCTGGTAGTCTTCGATAATATTAGCTTCTTCGCTATCAAATGAATTCAACTGTTCAGTGTACAGCTGAACTTTTAAGTCAATCCCTTTTCTAACTTCGAGGAGATCATCACTTTCACCTATCTGCTCATCTTCAGATTCAGCAAGTTGATCATCTCCAGCAACTAACCTTCTCCGCTTTTCAGAGACAAACATACCCTCTATTTCTTCATAAGTCGCTTTCATTTGCTTGACTGGAAATGATCCACTGCCAGAAATAGAGATGGTACCCGTCTTAAGTTTTTCTCCGTCTAATAGGAGATCATGTGCAAACAGCCATTGAAGTGCATCAAGAGAGGGGGTACGAGAGATCCTATACTCCTGTTCCCTTTGTCTTGCAGTACTCAGCCACACCCTTATGTCTAATGGGTGGCAATAGATAGATAAAGCCTCAAGAACACTTGTTTTACCTGAATTGTTGATTCCAACGAGCAGGTTGATATGCCCAAGACCTTTTAACTCTAGATCTCGAACCCCTCTAAACTTGTGAATTGTTATGCTTTCCAGGCTTCCGGTGCTCATGCGCCTAGTTTAGCTTAAACTGCCCAGTATAGATTACCGTCTTCTGAATCAGCTTATGATTAGGTCATTTAGTGAAGCCGCAGCCCAACAATCCGCTTGCACACCGACCGCATGAGGTTGGTTGGCTGAGTCCGAGAGGTTGTCTGCGGCGGGTGAAGCGGAACGTTATGCCGTTCAGTCCTTGGTGGGGACGGTTCTTGCAGCACTTGTTTAATTGAGGACAATTTTGCTACTTGATAAACAAAGCGATGATGCCTACAACGGCACTTACAAAGCCTATTAAACCGACCAATCCGCTGATGATGGGATTTTCTTTGATAATTTCAATCACTGCTGCTGGGTATTCTCCATAAATATCCTTCCAAGTTGAATTCGTTTTGAGTGACCCATCAGCAGCACGCGACAGTATTTACGAATAATGACGAGATATTTGCTTGACACTAATGTTGTTATGCGATTCTGCAATCCTTCTGATGTGCAGCATGAGCTTGCAACAGATGCAATCTCTCGTCTGCTCATGCAATCAGATGAATGTTTACCTGTGACGCAAGTAATTATTGAGTTTTGGGTTGTTGCCACAAGACCAACTAATGTGATTTTACCGTTGCTGGTGTTGATCTCCAGAATATCGTGCCTATAGACCAATCAAGGATGTAATCAGCGGCAGCAGTTTGGCGCAGGCTTCGGCGAGTTTTGCGGTATCGGGCAGGGCACTTACTAGACCTTTGAGGAAACCGACTGCGAGTTTGGCGGGCTTTTTGGCCGTTTCGTCGCTGGGTTTTTGGGCGGCTTCGGCGAGTTTGCCGGTTTGTTCGAGCGCCAGGGCTTTGTCGTCGTCGCTGAGCTGCGGTTCGGCTTCGATTGCGGTTTGGAGCTGTTTGAGCAGATCGGCGAGCTGGGTGGCTTGGGGATTGCTGGCGAGCTGGTTGATTGTATTGGTGACGCTGCCGCTGATTTCGCCCAGGTTGAGCGTGGAGCCGCTGAGATTCATGTCGCGGCCAACCTGGATGCTTTGGTCTTTGCTGTCGGTCATGGCTTTACTCTCGGCTTTGACGTTTACTTCTACGGTAGTGGGTTTGCCTGCTAGCTGATTGACAACACCTTCAAGAAACGCAACGTGGCGTTCTTTTTCTTCTAGGCGGGCGGCGAGGACTTCGTAGTTTTGGGTGAACTGGCTGTGAATTTTGGCTTTGTCGGTTTCGGGCGGCACGTTGACCCGCACCACAATCACGCCATCGCCTTTGTTTTCGATGCTTTGAATGCTGAGTTCGGTGCCTTCGTTTTCGACTTGTACCTGCTGGAAGGCAGCCGTAAATGCTTTCCAATCTACGCCGTTGCGAAAGATTAGATCAACAGTGTCTAGCATTTCCTGGAACAGTTTAGTGAATTCTCCAGGCGCAAAGTCACCGCTGCTGGGGCGACGTTCTTGCTGGTCGCGCAGCAGATAGACATGCTGGCAGTCGATTTCGTCGAGTTTGGTTTTATCGTCAATGTTCCAGGCTTCGAGGCAAGCGGCGGTGAAAGAAGCATTTCTAAAGTCAGTGCCAAGCGCCAAGGTTTCGCGGAGATTGGCTTCGCGCAGATCGGCTCGTTGCAAGATCGCACCGCTGAGATCTGCCCATTGCAGGTTGGCGCAATTCAGGTTCACGCCTGTTAAATCAGCATCGCGTAAGTTGGCGCGGATATAGGATTTTTTGTAGCCGTTGCGCGTCACCAGCAGCTCACGCACGACAGCACTGGATAGCAGTGAATCACCTGCTCTAACGCGGTCGAGCTTTTGGGCATCTTTCCAGCAAACGTGGGTCAAGACCGTTGGCTGCTGGCGGCTGTGATTAAAGCTGGTGCTTTTCAGCGTTGCGGCAGCGAAGTTTGTCCCAGTCAAATCTGCGCCACGAAAGGACGTACCGCCCAGCGCCCCAAATGCCACGCCTGTGGTGCGAACAAAGGCAAATTTTTCGTCGCCTTTGAGCGCCCGCCAAGCCACATAGCTACTCAGCAGCGCGACTGCGACTGCGACTGCAACTGCGCCTGCAACTGCAACTCCAACTGCAACTGCAACTGCAACTCCAACTGCGCCTGCGCCTGCGTCTGCACCTGCGCCTGCGCCTACGACTGCGACTGCAACTGCGCCTGCAACTGCAACTGCGCCTGCAACTGCGCCTGCAACTGCAACTGCGCCTGCAACTGCAACTGCGCCTGCAACTGCAACTGCAACTGCGCCTGCAACTGCGCCCACGACTGCGCCTGCGACTGCAACTGCAACTCCAACTGCGCCTGCGCTTGCACCTGCACCTGCAACTCCAACTGCGCCTGCAACTGCAACTGCAACTGCACCTTCGCCTGCGCTGGTCATCAATGCCTTAATTGTGAACCCTTGGCGGGCAATTGCCCAGAAAATAACTGCCATTGCCAGGATGAAGCAGATACCAGGAACATAGCCGTAGTCTTTGACAAAACTATCCGCGAGAAAAATATAAATAAAGAATGCATTGAGGATGGCAGCAATAAAGTTAAACAAGGCCGAAAGCACTAGCGACAGCACCAACTGAAGGATCATCCAGCGGCGTTGCAGTCCGGCTTTGGCTGCGCTGAAGTTTGCCCCTTTCAGGATGGCGTTCGTAAAATTGGCGCTGTGAATATCCGCTTCGCTGAAGTCTGCGCCGGAGAGATCTTTGCCTTTGAATGATTGGCCACGCAGATCGGCATTGCAAAACTTGCGTTCTCCGTTGGCATAGCGGCTCAGGACTTCGCTGGCTTTCATTACGGGCGGGGGCATGGGGAAACTGCCACAGATCTAGCATATTCAGGCTGAGAACGCTAGAAATTTAAAAGATCCCCCTAAATCCCCCTTAAAAAGGGGGACTTTGAGAAATTTCGTCTAAATTTGCCTCAAAAAATTGAAACTTGATGAATTTTGGCTCGGTTCCCCCTTTTTAAGGGGGTTAGGGGGATCGGTTCGACTGCCGTTATCCTACTCCTCCAAAACTTCGACCAACTCTTCGAGAGTCACACCAAACACAAGCGCTATTTTCCTGAGTGACAACAGATTGACCATCACCATTCCCATCGAGTTTGCGTAGGTTGAAACCGTGCTGTATGGAAGCCCCGACTGTTCAGCAACCTGCTTAAGCGTCCAGCCTCGTTCAGCCGCAAGTTCTTTGATTCGCAACCTAAACACGCTTGATTTTATAGCTAGACAACAAGCCTTCACTCTTCCAGAATCTCGACCAAATCCTCGATCGCCACATCAAACGCACGGGCTAAGCGGCGAATTGCGGTGTAGTCCGTCATGGTCATGGACTCCCGCTGACCGTAATTTTTGACCGTACTGTAATTAAGTCCAGAACGCTCCGCAACTTCTTTGAGCGTCCATCCCCGTGCCTCTGCAAGTTCACGAATCCGCAGCCGAATTAACCCCATTTCAACTTGACAAAGACTCAATTGAGTCCTTTAATAATTCATATCAACATCAAAAGCGATCGCCCTTCTTGCCTGGAAAACACGAGAGCGATCGCTGCAAATTCCCATTGCGGGAGGTGAACCCATGATATCAGGAATGCCGCGCTCAGCGGTCGATTTTGCTGCGCTAGCGCTAGACTCCACGACTGGAGATCAGCCATGAGCTATCGCGATGCCCTCTCTCCCTGGTGCATTGTCCAGCATCTGCCCAACATGCGCCGCCAAATCATCCTCCGCTTTCGCCAGCGCAATAACGCCGAAGACCATCTCCGCCTGCTCAAAGCTCTCAGTCCAGCCATCACCTACGAGCTAATGTTTGACCTGTCACTAGAACAAGAGCTGCGGTTTCGCGCAACTCCCAATCTGACAAGCTCTCCATCTGACGACTGAAAGCTGAGCGAACCTAAAGCCTAGTTCACATAAGGCCGAGGCAAGCTGTGCAAAATTGTCAGCAGTTTTTGCATATCAAAGCTGCGGGGATCAATCCGCGACTCCGACTGATCAATGGCGCGATGGGTGGTGATCCGCTCGTCCGGAACGCTGGTATGCGCGATCAGCCAAGCCAGAGAGCGATACTGCGCCTCGCTGTAGCCGCTGTGGGTTTCGTTCTCATTGGCTCCACCGGGCGGCGTTGCCAGCGAAATGTGATAGGCAAAATTATTCACCGAAGGCGGAAACTGCTCGTGGGTTTTGACGGCTTCTACCCCCTGCGATCCTCGAAACACCGAGTTGCCCGCTCCAAAGGCGCGCTTTTCGGGCGGCACCACATAAACAAGCGTGCCGTCCTGGCGAATGATGCAGTGGTAGCTGACCTGCATCCCCTCATCGCTGTGGGCAGTTTGAAAGGTGTTGATGGCGCTGTCTGCCGAGCCGACGGTTTCATGCAGCACAATCAGCGGCGGGTTGGAGACAGGCTTGCCAAACACATCTTTCGCCACCCGAACGCCATAGTTGCTGGGGTGCGCTGGCGCCGACTCCTGACGTGGCATATTGGCGTTGAGAGCTTGGAGCGCCGCTGAGGCGAGGACAGAATTTGCAGGTTGAGCGGCAGGTTGAGCGGGTTGACTAGCTGAAGCAGCGGGTTTGGCGGCAGATTTGGCGGCAGGTTTGGCGGCGGGTTTGGTCGCAGATTTGGCGGCAGATTTGGCGGCAGATTTGGCAGGGGGCTTAGCAGCGGGTTTGGCTACGCTTTTGGTCGGGCTGGCCGCAACAGGACTGGCCGCAGGTTTGGGCGGCTGAGCTGGGGCTGCTGCCGCAGATCCGCCAGAGAGCTTGGGTAGGCGGTTCCAGCCCTGGGGCAGCGGTGGAGCGGTGAGAGTTGCTTGAACGCCCTGAGCAGCAGGCTCTGACGGCTTTTCGTTCGCAGACTGAAGCCCGCCGACAATTAACGTCGCCATCAGCCCCACTGCCCCCAGCGCGACTGCTTTCAGCAAGACCGACTGAGGACTGAGGCGACGAATCGCACTGATGTTGAGGCTGATTGTTTGCCAGAGGCGCTGTCGGATTGAGACGAGCTTAGCCCGCAGAGTGTTGAGCTGAGTCGAGATCTGGGTCGAGATCTGGGCTGAGTAAGCGGCAAATCTGCTAGTAAATCTGGAAGCAAATCTGGTCTTAAATGGGGAAGTCTTAAATGGGGAAACAGTGCGGGACAGGAATTGGGCAACCTGCGCTCGAAGGTCGGATTTCATACTCTCTCACCAACAGTAAACATATCCTCGCGCAAGACCCCATTTGTTTCAAGTCAGGTTAGCTACAGATTAAGGCTGAAACTGCTGAGATTGATTAGCTCTTCGCAAATTTCTAGAGTTTTCCGCAGCGGTTTCCGCATAGACTCTGCACAGATTTCGATAGTTTGATTAACCTCAGGTGAATTTTACTCAGCCTGAGCAGAATTATCTCGACTTTCTCTATAAGATTTGGGCACAAGATTTGGGCAATTCAGATGATGCTCAGCCAACCGCCCGGATTGTCGCTTAACCAGTTAAGATGCATTAGGGCGATTGGCCGATGTCAGATCAGCTAGCCAAACCAGCCAAATACGCGCAACCTAACGCCCCAGAAGGCACCTGAGAGAGAGCAATGGCAGAAACCCTCCTTTTTAACGCGCTGCGGGAAGCAGTTGATGAAGAGATGGCGAGAGACTCGTCAGTCTTTGTTCTGGGAGAAGATGTGGGGCATTACGGCGGCTCCTACAAAGTCACCAAAGACCTCTACAAAAAATATGGCGACCTGCGGGTGCTGGATACGCCGATTGCCGAAAACAGCTTTACAGGCATGGCGGTGGGGGCGGCCATGACCGGGCTGCGTCCGATCATCGAAGGCATGAACATGGGCTTTTTGCTCTTGGCCTTTAACCAGATTGCCAATAACGCCGGAATGCTGCGCTACACCTCCGGCGGCAACTACAAAATTCCGATGGTGATTCGCGGCCCCGGCGGCGTGGGTCGGCAGCTCGGCGCAGAGCATTCGCAGCGGCTCGAAGCCTACTTTCAGGGCGTTCCTGGCCTGAAGCTAGTGGCCTGTTCTACGCCCTACAATGCCAAAGGGCTGCTCAAATCCGCGATCCGCGACGACAACCCGGTGCTGTTTTTTGAGCATGTGCTGCTCTACAACCTCAAAGAAAACCTGCCCGACACGGAATACCTGCTGCCGCTAGATAAGGCCGAGCGGGTGCGTTCCGGCAAAGACGTGACGATTCTCACCTATTCACGGATGCGGCACCACGTCATGGCAGCAGTCAAGACGCTGGAAAAAGAGGGATTTGACCCAGAAGTGATTGATCTCATTTCGCTGAAGCCGCTAGATTTTGAGACAATTGGCGAATCAATTTGCAAGACGCATCGGGTGATTATCGTCGAAGAATGCATGAAATCTGGCGGGATTGGGGCTGAGCTGACCGCCTCCATCAACGATCGGCTGTTTGACGAGCTAGACGCGCCCGTGCTGCGGATGGCCTCGCAGGATATCCCGACCCCCTACAACGGCACGCTGGAAAACCTGACGATTGTGCAGCCGCCGCAGATTGTAGAAGCTGTGCAGAAAATGGTGGCGCTGCGGGTGTAGGGTAGCAAATGGTCAGCGCTCAAATTATGGGATGTGCAGCAGATGGCGATTATTTGGGAGCTAGATTTCTACTCTCGTCCGATCATAGACGAGGCACAAAAAAAGCTGTGGGAAGTTTTGATCTGCGAAAGCCCGACCGACCTGACGGCGCAGGCTGAGGATCTGTTTCGCTACGCCGAATTTTTGTCGAATGCTGAGGTCAATTCGCTGCGGCTGCGGCAGGCGATTGAGCAGGCGGTGCAGCAGGCGATTGAGCAGGGCAGGAAGCCGCCCGACAAAATCCGGTTTTTTCGGCGGCAGATGACCAACATGATCAGCAAAGCCTGCGAAGATACGGGCATCCCCGCCTATGCCAGCCGCCGCACCCTGATGGTCAGCCAGTGGCTAGACGAGCGGACTCAAGTCTACTACCCCACCTTGCCCAACTACCAGGCTAGCAGCAATCCTTCGGTGAATTTGCCGCCGCCCAAGCCGCTGCCGCTGCCGGACGCGCTGATGGGCGAACGCTGGTCGTTTATGAGTTTGGAGGCTGCCGCCTTTGCCGAAATGGCCGACTGGGACATCAGCTTCAGCGAAGCCTTCCCGCTCTCGATGTTTAACCTCCAACCTCAGACGCTGATTCCGGGGCTGATTGTTTACTCGGGGCGGGCGCTGCCGCTGGCGGGCTGGATGTCAGGTCTGGAAATGGCTTTTCTCCGCTTTAACGCTCAGCCGCCGCAGCTGGTGCTGGAAACTGGCGCCAGCGATGCCTGGATATTGGCCAGCCTCACCAGCCCCAGCCTTCAGGCCGAAGCTCAAGCCTTTGAAGCTGCCAAGCAGCAGTCTGGACAGATTCACTTTCTGGCGGTGCAGACCAAGCCAGAGTCGGAGGCGTTTGCTGGCTTTTGGCTGATGCAGCAGCTGAATCTAGCCTAATGTCCCCCGATCCGCGAAGATAGTAATCAGGTTTGCAGGAGCGGCACTATCGCTTCGTTGTTGCGCTGCGCTGCGGGTCGCGTTGGGCTTGCCCCTGCGTCACTCCCTGCGAACTCAAGCCCTTCATCTCATCTTGTCACTCTTTATGATCGATCCGCAGCAAGGCCGGATGGCAGAGCAGTTGCTAGAGCTAGCGTTGCGCTCTGGGGCAGAAGCCGCCGAGGTGTTTGAATCCTACTCGCTCTCGCGTCCGGTATTTTTTGAAGCCAATCGCCTCAAGCAGCTGGAAAGCTCGCAGTCAGAGGGGATTGCGCTGCGGCTCTGGCGGGATGGCTGTCCGGGGCTGTCGGTCGCCTATGGCCCGGTCGATCCCAAAATCCTGGTCGATCGCGCCCTAGCGCTCAGCCAGCTCAACCCGCCTGAAACGCTTGAGCTAAACGCCGCTACGCAGGTTCAATACCCGGATCTCGGCAGCGCTGTGGCGGTGGAAACGCTCGTGGACTGGGGTCGCCAAACCATCGACCTGATTCGCGCTGCCTATCCTGAACTGCTCTGCACGCTGGAATGGGAATGTGACGCTGAAACGACTCGCCTCGTCAACTCGCAGGGGCTAGACTGCGGCTACACCGATACGACGCTGAGCTGCTTTGCCTCCGCCGAATGGGTGCGCGGCGACGATTTCCTCAGCGTTTCGGATGGCCAAACTGAGCGGCATCAGCTCAACCCAGTGGCGCTGGCTGAACAGATTATACAGCGGCTGAGCTGGGCAGAAAGGACTGCGGTCGCGCCGAGCCGCCGGATGCCGGTGCTGTTTACCGCCAAAGCTGCTGATATGCTCTGGGGCACGGTGCAGGCAGCAATCAACGGCAAGCAGGTGGTTGAGCGCTCGTCGCCTTGGAGCGACCGGATTGGCGAGCAGGTGACATCCACTGCCGTCACGGTGTCTCAGCAGCCGGAGTCTGGCCCGTTTAGCTGCCCGTTTGACGACGAGGGCACGGCCACGCGCGCCATTACGTTCATCCAGTCCGGCGTGCTTCAGCTGTTTTATACCGACCGCAGCATTGGCCGCAGCTTGGGCAGCGGTACGACCGGGAACGGATTTCGGCCTAGCCTGGGCAGCTACCCGACACCGGGCGGATTTAACTTTGTGATTCAGTCGGGAACTCAAAGCCTCAGCGAGCTGATTGCCACGATGGGAACTGGCTTGGTGGTGGATCAAATGCTGGGGGGCGGAGCCGGCATGTCGGGTGAGTTTTCGGTGAATGTGGAGCTAGGCTATTGGGTTGAGCAGGGAGAGATTGTGGGACGTGTTAAGGATACGATGGTTTCCGGTAACGTCTACGCTGCATTGAAGCAGATAGTTTTAGGTGGAGATGCTGAATGGAATGGTGCTTGCTACACGCCGTCAATCATTGTAGAAGGGCTGTCGGTAACGGGTCGAGGCTAGCGCTGTCTAGCAAGCGTTGTCAAGATCTGGCAGACCGCTGACTGGAACCGCTGCACAGCTTTACCGTTCAGTTCCCGCCGCTGACTGACTGCTCAGGAGCTATCGCGTCTGGAAGCGAACTTTAACGAGCTAGAGCGCATAAAATGAGCGGGTGAGGGAATCCTACCCAGTAAAATAAAATCCTATTCTCTGTGGTGCGGCAGCATGACTGACTTTTCTGAATCGTTGGGTGCATCAGCCTCGCTCGATCTGGCTGAGGCCAAACATGAGGCCAAGCTCCAAATCTCGCTGCAAGCTGGCTTGACGGCGCTCAAACAGCGAGACTACCCCAAAGCCATTGCCGAACTCAGCGCCTGCGAAGCCAGCCTGGATACCGCCGTTCGCCTGAAGGCGCAAATGGGGCTAATCAAAGCCTACGTACGGACTCAGCAAGTGCAGGCAGCGGCGCTGCTCGCCCAGCCGCTCTGCGATCACGCCAATCCACAGGTGCAGTGTTGGGCAAAGCAGACCCTAGCCGAACTCACCGCTCCCGACCTGCCGCCCAGCGCTGGTGAGGCCGCTGACGCAACTGGTTTCGTGCCGTTCTCTGCTTCTGCATCAAATCCCGCATCAAATCCCGCATCAAATCCCGCATCAAATCCCGCATCAAATCCTGTCCCCACAGCAACCCGTCCCAGACCTAACAGCCCGCCGCCATCCGCCAAACCCCGCACTGCTAGCCGCAAGCACGCAGAAACTGCGCTAGTGCCCAGTCCCCCTGCTGCCGCTGGCCGGGTGCAGAAGTGGAACAGCCTCGGCAAAGTCGATGCCTCTGGGCTTTGGGCATTGCAGGCAGGCTCGCTGGTGCTGCTGTTCTGGATGAGCAAGACGCTGCTGCGCTGGGCGTTTGGCCTCTGGAACGGGTTTTCGATTGCCGTCAGTAATCTAATCAACATACCGCGCTTTATCCTGCCAACTGAAATTGGCCTGCCGCTGCTGCTGCTTTTACTCTCACTGGCCGCAGCTTCACCCTGGCTGCTGCACCTGATTTTACGACAGGCTTATGGCTTGCAGCCGCTAAACTTCTCACAGCTTGAGCGCAGCAGCCCAGAGAGCGCCCGACTGCTGCGGCGTGTTTGCAATCAGCAGAGCAGGCCCTTGCCTGATCTGGGGCTGCTGCCCGCCAATGTGCCAATGATTTTCAGCTATGGCTATCTACCCCGCCACGCTCAGATTGCCGTCAGTCAGGGACTGCTGGATCAGCTCAGCGAGGACGAGACGGCAACGCTATTTGCGGCAGAACTGGCGCATATTCGCTACTGGGATTTTGGAGCACTCTCGGCGATGACGCTGATTGCCCAGATTCCCTATTGGGTTTACTGGCAAGCGGCCAACTGGGGCGATCGGCGGCAGAATCCCTTGTTTAGATCGCTGGCTGTGGCGGTTTCTGTCATCGGCTATGGATTGTTTCGACTGCTGCGGCTACCCGGACTCTGGCTGTCACGGGTGCGGCTCTACTACAGCGACCGCTTGGCCAGCGACCTGACGGGCAATCCCAACGGGCTGGCGCGAGCGCTCTTAAAAGTCGCTTCAGGCACGGCGCAGCAGATGCAGATGCAGACTGAGCCGCTGCTGGAAGGCTTTGAGCTGCTGGCTCCGGTGGGCTTTCGCAGTGCGTTGCCCAGCAGCCTTTATCAGGGCGATGCGACCCTGTTTGACTGGGACTGCCACAGCCCGTACCGCCGCTGGCTTCAGCTCAACAACAGCCATCCGCCGCTGGGAGAACGTTTGGCGCTGCTGATGCAGTACGCGCAGCAGTGGCGCTTGCCGCTGGAGGTTAAGTTGGGCCAGCCGAGCCGCCCCAAGCCGCAGACCAGTCGGCAGATCAGTCGGCTGTTGCTGCAAGCTGCGCCGTTTTTTGGAATTTTGTTTGGGGCGCTCTCGTCGCTGCTGCTTTGGGCGGCGGGCAAGCTGGCGACTCAGATGCGCTGGTTTGAGCTGTCGTGGCTGGCGACTGAGCGGTCAGTGTTTTGGGCTTGCTGTCTGCTAGGGTTTGGGATCGGTTTGTTTATCAGAATCAACGCCTTTTACCCGGATATTAAACGCGCCAACTTAGTCGATTTTGACCTGCCGCAGCTCTTGAGCGACCCAAAGCGGCTGCCGCTCGACAGTCTGCCCGTACAGGTGCAGGGCAAGCTGGTGGGGCAGGCGGGCTTGCAGAACTGGCTTTACCGCGATCTAATGTTGCAAACCTCCAGCGGCTTGATTCGGCTGCACTACACCAGCAAGCTGGGCTGGCTGAGTGATCTGTTTCCGCAAGCCCAGCGTCCGACTGCGCTAATTGGTCGGATGGTGACGGTGACGGGCTGGTTTCGGCGGGGTGCAACGCCCTGGATTGATGTGGATAAAATTCAGGTTCAGCAAGGCCGCAGTCTGTTGAGCCATCACCCGATTTGGTCTACGGCTGTGGCGGCGGCGGCGGTATTGCTGGCGGTTTATTTGATTTTGCGGGGCGGTGGTTGAATTTCGGCTATCTATTTCTATAGCCCGCAATTTATTCGCGGGCGTTCACTAGATTTTGGTTTAGGCAACGTGATAGCGAATTAGAATCCGCATTACTTCTCCGGCAATCAGCGAGGGCAAGGCCGGACTCCACTCGCCTGCTTCAGCAAAACCCAGCAGATGCAGCTGATGTACGACGCGATTTACGCCATTGGGCAAGCCACAGACCCAGATCCGAATCGGCTGTTTGCCAGAGGGGCGCGTCGGGGATTGGAGCCTGTAGAAGTTCTGGAATGGTTGTTTCAAGTTTTTCTGATCTGGCTTCGAAACCAGTTTTTGACGTTATCATAAGCATCTCCCGTGCAAGCGGTGAAGGACAGTTGCCTTAATGTTTTCCAGGCATCAGACCTGACGCTGTGTCAATCTCGCTTCAATGCAATTAATTCTCACTCTAAGACTATATGGCTGACATGGCCATATATCCCGGTAGGCGTATGTAGCTATGCCAGATCCAAATCTTGCGACTTCAGCGGCAGCGTATGCCCGCACATCCTCTTTCCATTGCTGCCCCATCAAACCAGCTCATTGCCCAACCATTGCCCAATCTCTAAAGCAGGTTGGGATCTGCCTCAAGAGGTTAGGCTGATGACAGCAAACTTCAACTAAACAAAATGCAGCGTTTCGTAATCAAGAGAATTTCTGATCCCAGCATTGGCATTACCAATCGAGGTGGCCAGGATACTGAGTCAAGGTTATGGAAATTGTTCGGCTCCAGAGATTTTGCCCATAGCTGGATTACCGCCAACCTGCCAGAGATTGCATCTGACCTCGAACTGGTCAAGTCAGAAGAGCACTCACGACCAGAGCGAACCGAGTTGGACTGAAGCGATTTAGCTAGGGAGTGATACTGACTGTCTTAATCTAGGACTCAAGTGCGGCAATTGAGACATATAGTCGACTACGACACTAGGCAAACTGGGTCAGCTCATCCCGCAACTATCCGAGGGCGATCAGCTGCGGCGGCTGCAATTTTCTGAGGCGATGGTGCAGCAGCAGGCAAGGAAGCAAAGCCAGCGGCGGGGACGGTTAGAGAAGCCGATTGATGAAAGCTGGCAGGTAGGCGGTGTGTAGGATGCGAGTAACCTGGGCAGCCGCCATGTCGCTGTTGGTCAGGTCAGCCAGTGCGGGATGAGGTTTTGTTGATGACTGTACTGTTGCAACTGGCGCTACTGGAGTAGTAATGTGATGCGATCGCCGCGCTGTCTCACCTGTAGAGAGATGAGACTCAAATTCAAAATTGATTTTTCTCAATGCCTCTTAGCCAAAATTGGCGATATCCTTTACACCGATACCTGCCTGCCCTACGCCGCTCAAGAATCCGAAGAACTGGACGATGAAATCATTGCTCGTCTTAACCCCGCCTCCGGCAGCGTCGAAAACCTAGAAATCCTCTTCTTCTCGCAACGTACAGAACCCCTGAACCTTTTGGCGCTCCCCATCAGCCCTGCGCTACAGATCGCAAGCTGAAAAAGATCTGGATGTCCTCGGCTCCTTAAAACGCTCAAAAACAAACCCTGCAAGCATATCGTTGCTTACAGGGTTCATTTCAAACTATTAGCTTTTGATACCCCCAGGGGAATTCGAAAAGCCTTGAAAAACAAGGCGTTTGACGCTTCTTTGGCAGGCCGTCTAGCGTTTGGCCTACCTGCTGATAATAGCAGGCCAGCAACCGAAAAAAGCCGCTTTCAGCCGCTCAGGCGTGACGGTAGAATGCGGCTTACGGGTGGTTGTATTATCGTACTACAGGCCAAATTTAGTCCAGCCTTGTAGTACATCTAGTCTCTGGACTGAAAATCTGTGGTCTTTGAGAGATAGCGCTCGACTTGAGCTAGCCGCTGGTGCAGATGCTCATCATCATTTTTGGTTCGCGTTCGGAGATGGTTCACTAGCTCCTTGACCCCATTCACGGCCAGAGCGACCTTATCATTCAGAGCTTCGATCTGGCTGCTCTTGAGCGTCGCTCGGTGTTCTGACTCTAGCAGCCGCCGATCTACTTCCCTGATCTGCTGCTCTAGACTGTCTTGGATCGACTCCAGCCAGCTGAAGATCTTCCAGAGCGCCACGATCAGGGGAATTGAGTAAACGATGAAAGCTAGAATCTGTGATTGCACTTCAGCGCTGTTCATGTCTTGGCCTCAGTAGCCAAAGATTGAGAATTCAATCAGCGCTAGATATGCCGCTCTCGTCAGCCTTAGATAGCGAAACCTCCGAGACGCATTAAATCTATCTGAGACGTTCGGAACTCCAATCTCTGAATGATTTGCCCGGAGCAGTATCCAGCTAGAGCCGTCTAAAGAGACTTCAGCTCTGGCTGTGCCTGTGTATGTTGAAACGGCTCCCCAGCCTGTGAGAGTGCCAGCAGGAATCCGGTAGAAGTCAACAAACTTTACAGCGCCTAGATCGAATTGAATCCATTCATTAGAGCCGTTGCCCGTAGCTGCGCCCGTGGCTTGTGATCCGTCTGTCAGCTTTGCATAGGTTCCGTTGTGCCCAGCATCTACAGAAGACTGGGTGACTGTGTAAACCAGATTGGCAGATGCAGGCGCTGCGCTGCCAGCCGCATCGAGCGCGGCCTGTAGTCCGTCGATCGCCTCGATATTGTGCCCGTGCGTAGCGTTGGCTTTCCCGGCCAGCGCCTGACTGAGGGCTTGAAGATTGTCATCTAGCCCATCAAATTCTTGATCTAGAGCGGCCAGCGCGGTCTGCTCAGCTTTTGCTGAGATCTGCGCCTGGAGCGCGGCGATCTGATTTGCGAGATCTTCACCACCTTGCAGCGCCAAGAGCTGCTGAGCGATTTGCCCCAGCTGTTCATCTAAACCCGTGACTGAGCTAATCGGCTGAGTGTGATCCGCTGCCGCTTTTGTGGCGATCACAGCTTCCAGTGTCGTCACGGCATCTCTAACCGCGCTTACCAGGTCAGAGAGATCGGTTAACTGACTTTGGCTCACTTTATTGCTCACAGTTCCAGCAGCTTCTGAAACTTGAGCTGAAAGAAAGTTTAGCGTGGCTGCAAACTCAGCGACTACGCTAGCCAGCACCGGATCAGAAGGGGCGATCGTGACTGTAATCGGCGGTCTGCTTTCAATTGTTAAATCAGACATCAGTTACCCCAGGGTCTACAGCAACTTTACCTTTCAGAATACGCTGATAATCACCATTTGGCAGCAATATCAGCAGGTCATAAACCCAGAATTCATCAGGCTCAGGAATGGGGAATTTTTCAGTTTCACTTGACCTAAAAAATACGTGAAAGCGTGTTTGATCAGTTATCTCATCGTAGACGGGATTATCAAACTTGAAATTTCCGATTAAATCACCGCCTAGCTCTTTTCGGATCTGTCCTTTGAGCCTAGAGCGAAGCATGTTCCCAGGATAGAAAACTTCCATGCTCCAATAGCTGTTTGCTTCTATCTGGCGTGAATCCACTAAATCTAGAACTGCTGCTGGCATTAATAAAATTCCTCTAGCTCAACTCTCCAAGCTTCCCCAGCAAAGATCCGCGCTCTGGCTGACAGCTTCACCCCAAAGCTGCGAACGCCTAGATCTCGCTCTAGGAATTCTGGCGGCTGAGGGATTGTCAAGATTCTCGCCTCATCGCTGGCATAAACGCGCCGGGTGCTGCCGACCGCTCCAGAGAGAACGTAATAGGGCTGAAGCAGAAAATAACCATCTACAGCGCCTAGAAGTGGCTGCGATAGCCTAAACGTCTCGCTGCTAAATGACTGCTGCGGGAATAGCCGCCAGGTGCGAGTGAGATCGACGGCTCCCAAACTTGTCCAGGGCATTACAAATCATTGTTCATCATGTATTCAATGTTGGAAATGCTGGTATCGATCCACTGCTGCGGATCAATTTCGTGATCTTCCAGTAGGTCTAGCAGGCTCTCCAGATCTAGTTCCCCATGAACCATCGCGTCGATCGCCTTCTGCCGTTCGTAAAGCCGCGCGATCTCAGCCTGAAGCTCGCCAGGTGAGAGATCGGGATGAGGCGTTAAGAACGTGCAGAAAGGCGCTAGACGTGGCATTGAGCAACTACTGATACATAAACATGCGTTCGGGCGTGAACGAAACAGAGCGATTAGGACTGGCAAAAACCGCAGTAGAGATCGCCTGCTGCGCTTCAAATTCCTTTTCGCTTACAGTTGCTCCACCGAAGGCAGCAGTGAAGCTGTTCCCTGTCCGCTTTTCGTAAGTCAGGTTCGTAATTTCGGAGCGAACCTCTGTTGAGGTTCCAGTTCCAATAAAGATGATCGCTTTCGCTGGCTGGAAATTGCCTAGAGAAATGGCGGTCGCTGCTGCTTCTTCCCCTCGCGCTGCGATGATCGATCCGATTGCTGCAATAGCTCGATTAGAAACCCGCACGCGAACTAGATCCGCACCATCGCGACCAAAAGGGATGATTTGACGGGGTGAATATCCCCCAGGTTTAGAACTGGCAGGTCGGGCCACTCTAGGCCGAGTTCCGCGCTGATCCTCCCAGGCTTCATAAGCAGCCAGAGCAGGAGTAAGCCGCTTGACTGCTCTAATCCGAGAAAAACGTTTTCTTGCCATGATTCAGGGGTCAATTTATAGGTGTAAGCCAACTATAGCAAGGCTTTTAGAGCTGTAGGGGGAGCCTAAACCATTGGGTTTGTGTCAAAATTTCAAAGACTGGTCATGTGTAGAGAATGGCATCTGGCCTGAATCCAGTTGCATCAACTAGAGTGATAGCTTTATTTAGTCCCCAGATATGCGCTTCTGCATATCTGAACCGAACAAAACCGCCTGGACGCTTACGGGGCAGTCTCCGCACTTTGCCGTAGATTGTTTCGCTTCTGGGGGTGCTAGGGGGATTTTGTTCTAGTTTTGAGATGCTTAGCTTGTCTGGTTCGAGAATGTCGTTTTGGATGCTTAATACTTTGGTGATCAGCGCTTTCCCGATTGATTCAGTTGCAGGCGCGATGATCAGTAGATAATCTTTTTCGGGATCTCTATAGGTCATCTTTAGACGGCCTTTTTGCCAGCGATACTCTGTACCATTCGCAAATTCATTCTTAATTCTGGTAGCAAGAGAGCGAGCTTCAGCCTCAGAGAAAGTATTATATCTCTCGTTCTTAATCCTGATAGAAACCGTTGCCTTGATGGGTCTATAGCCTTCCTGAACATCGCGCCGTGACTCCTCAAAGAACAACGTTACTTGAGGCTTAAACGCAACTCGCTCTTGAAAATAATCAACAGGCGTTGTGTACATCGGAGTTTGCAGCGCTGCCGCTTCCCCCAAGATGATGTAGTAGAGCCAAAGACGGTTCAGAGTTTGGATCGCGCTGTCGTTATCTTTCAGCAGGCAGGCTTGTTTTAGACTGCCGCGCGGCGTGGTGATATCCTCATCTGGAGCGTCATCAAAGTCTCTACGGATGCGCCGATTCTGAACACTGATCAGAGTGCTTTGAAAATGCTCCCAGTCGCTGAATGTAGGTGGCAGCGGCATCGTTAAGGCTCCGGTTTCTTCTCTGATTCTACTGGAATTTGGGGTGAAACGCTGCCAGTTTTGGCGGCTGTTGCTGCTGCCGTCAGTTTCGTTTCTTCAGCTCCTAGCGCTGTCTCTAACGCGACTTTGTTGTTATACAGCTCTGCGCCTAGTTCCTGGGTGTCCTTCACGCTGGCGGCAACCTGCTCTAGGTTCTCAGTTACATCCTGAATTTTATTGAGCGCGTTGAACCAGCGGTTTTCAGTGAAGTTTAGGTTTGGATTCATCCAGCCGTAGGCGTTTTCCGCAAACGTCCCAAAGATGCGCGCGGCGTTGCCAATCTTGGCTACATAGTTCCCAACCACTTCTAATGAATCCAACATTGAATACATTAGGGATTGCATTGTGAACATTAGATTTGTTGCAGCCTGGTAGATACGGTTGAACTTTTTCCAGTTGGCTTTGATGCCTTCAACCGTCTCTACTCCGAAGATCTGTTTAAAGAATCCCTCGGTGAAATCAGATACTATTTTGCCAACATCGAACGCCGTTCCGTCTGCCTTCTCAACGCCGAAAACATCCAGCGAAATGCTGATCGCGCTGAATAGCGTTTGAGCAATGTTGTTGCTCAGCATGTAGGCATTATGAAGAACAGCAATCCAGGTCATGACGTTGAGAACGCGATCGACTTGCAGGAAATCCCAGGTTTTAGAGGCAAAGTCTGATGCTCGTTTGAGCGCGCCACTAATGCCGCCGTTGGGCATCTGATCGCCTAGTTTGGTGTCCAGAACATCCAGCGTTCCTTTGATCTGCTGCTGCTGGTAGATCTGAATGGCTTCAGAGATTAGAGTCAGGCGATCTAGTTTGCTATTGGCTGCAACAGCATCACCTTTGATGCCTGCTGAGTCATAGAAGCAGGATGGAGTGCTAGGCGGCTGGGTGCCCGTGCTGCTGCCGCCGCCCGGTGTTGTGCCTGTACTGGGCGTTGTGCTGGGTGTTGTGCTGGAGCTGCTGCCAGAGCTAGGGGGGCGGTTTAGCCCTGTGTAGGTAGTGGGAGAGCGCATGACTGCCGGAATGATCATGGCCGGGATGATCGTGCCTGTGATTGTTGGCGGGTAGCGATTGGTTGTGCTGCCCGTCGTTTGTTTGCCTGGAGCGGCTCCAGGCGTAGGGGTTGGTGATGCTCCACTGCCGGGGTTTGGAGCGCTGCCGGGGCCTGTGGATGGTGCGCTGCCAGGGCTGGGCGCTGTACCGGGAGTGCTCCCAGTGTTGCTACTTCTGCTGCTGCTAGCACTAGCGCCGGGATTGCTGCCGGGGCCGGGTGCTGGGCTGCTGCCGGGACTACTGCCAGGGGCGGGAGTGCTGCCGGGGCTACTGCCAGGGCTGCTGCCGGGAATACTCCCAGGGCTGCTGCCGGGGCTACTGTCAGGGGCGGGAGTGCTGCCAGGGCTACTGCCAGGGGTGCTGCCGGGTGCGGGCGCGGGCGCTGTGTTGGCTCCAGGGCCGGGGCTATTGCGGCAGGTTGTAACAATGGTGTCATTCTCATAGACTGCCTCGACACACATGCCAACAAGGCTACCTTGGTCTGGCCGCCGCTCTGGGCCGCTATCAGCTAACCGATAGCTTGGAATTGTATGACCGCCCAAGCTTAAAGGACTTTGAGCATTATTTGGAAATTGATAGTAGTGCGTTGTATCTGTAATTTTGTAGCGGAACTCGCTCAAACCGCCTCGGTTAATATAACCAGGCTCGCCCCGGTCTGAGACGATTGTTAAAATTTTGCCTACTGATGGCTGAGCCAAAAGCTGATTTCTGAAAGTAGAAATCTGCCCCTGTTCGTTTCTAAAGTTAACGGCAAAACGAATATTAAAGTGTCTCAGTGGTGATGGTGTACCGGGGCCGCCGCCTGGTGCGCCGCCCTCACTGCTGCGGCCTGGTTCGCTGCCGCTGCCGGGTGCGCCGTTTGGTGAGCTACTTGTAGATCTGCTGCTGGGTGAGCCGTTTGGTGATCCGAATGGCGCAAAACCTGGGAAGTTTCCAGGGGT
Organism: Pegethrix bostrychoides GSE-TBD4-15B; assembly: GCA_019359155.1. Classification (GTDB taxonomy): domain Bacteria; phylum Cyanobacteriota; class Cyanobacteriia; order Elainellales; family Elainellaceae; genus Elainella; species Elainella bostrychoides. The sequence goes on along the minus strand of JAHHHV010000035.1, from coordinate 2,457 downwards.
GGAATAACTGCCTGATCCAGGGGTGGCGCTGGGGCTGCTGCCGGGGCTTGTGCTGGTGCTGTTGGTTTGGCTGAGGCTGCCGGGACTGCCAGGGCTGCCGGGGCTACCGGGGCTGCCAGGGCTGCCGGGAATGAAGCCGCCTACAGGGGTGTTTTTCCCTGTGCCGGGTCTTGTTCCCGCTCCGCTGGTTCCGCTGCCGCTGCCGCCTGGTGTGCTACCCGTTCCGGGAGCTGCTGGAGTGGGGCGGTCTGGGCTGGTAGCTGGAGATGTCGCGCTGCCAGCGCCGGGAGTTGGGCCGGGTAGAACGGTGGGGACTGTTCCGGGTGGATTGCTCGCACCTCCTAGAACGCTTGTGACTGAGCCTATTGCAGAATCTATGATCGATCTAGTGCTGTTCAGCATCTGAACGTTTGAGTTCTGATCGCTCAGCTCTCTTACCCTTGCTCTCTCAGAGACGGTTAGATCGCGTCCCTGAGCTGTTGCACCTGCGATGATTGACCATGTTTCAGTTCCCCCCTTGACATCTTTTAGCCCTTGCCAAAGCAACTGTAAGCCTTGAACCACACCATAAGCACCAAACAATCTCCCCGCCAACGATCCTACGGGCGGGGCGGTGGGGATTGCTGTCGGCGGGGTTGGAATCCTGACGCTAGATCCTGGGGTCGGGACTTTCCCGACAGAACCGCCGCTGGTGACTGTTGCCGCTGGGGTTGGCGCTGGCGTTCTGATTGCGCCTGATCGTCTCAATCGGGCTAAAGCCTCCTGCTCCAGCCTGTGAAGTTTTTTGGCCTCACCATAGGCGTTTACCTGATCGATTGCGGCCTGTCTGCTGGCCTCATTGTTTCGATACAGGGCTTCTAACCTGTCTATTTCAACGTCTGCGGCTAGGGGCATTAGTTTGATTTGAATTCGCTAGGGATGGTTGCGCTGCTCATCTCAACGGCAAAGTTCCAAATCTTGCCGCCGCGCTGCCAGTTTGAGTTCACTTCGATCGAGCTGCGAGAGATGACGCGCCATTTTGGTGTAGCGTCTGCCGTAATAAACCAGGGCTGCGAGACGACCGCTCTATCGGTAGAGCCTGCGGCCTCAATAACTGTGGTGGTTGGGTTCAAGTGTTGCAGCAGCGTCACAGCCCAGAGTTCAAGCTTTTCGACTGTGTTGATCGAGTCGGGCAAGTCAGCCTTAGAAAACGCAACCATAATCAAGCCTCATAAGGGATTGAACCCATTATGCAGCCTGTTAGCTCGTATGTACTAGCTAGCGCCTGTCTCTGAGAATATCTGAAATCACTTTTTCAAAATACCAATCTTCACCCATGCCGGGATTACTCTGTTTGCAATGCGTCAGCAGCCGCTGGGCTGTGTCCCGATTGCCGCCGAGCAGTCCGAGCAGTTCGCCTTGCTTGGGATGGATCGGCGCTCGCCGTCGTCGAGCCGATGGCCGCGCTGCTGGTGACGCTGGCCGCGCTGCTGGGGACGCTGGCCGCGCTGCTGGGGCTGGCCGCGCTGCTGGGGCTGGCCTGTTTGAATCATTGCGCTTTGGTGGCGCTGGCCGCGCTGCTGGGACTGGCCGCGCGTCCGGGACTGAACTGCTTTGAGCGTTGCGCTTCGGTGGATAAACTGGAATACGTTGATATTTTGGCTGTGGCACTGCCGGATCTCTGGCCTTGAGAAATTCTCGAATCAGCAGTCCGATGCAGCCAGCGGCAGTCAGCAGAATTAAAAGCAGCAGCAGATTACCGATGTCCTGAGTGCTGATGGTCTGCTGAGACAGCCATTTTCTGAACAGTCTTGAGCTTTCAAGTATTAGGCTGCAAAGTGAGAGCAGAATATAGCCGCTGCCGATCGGCTCGTCTCTGCGAGGTGATTGTTTCTGCGTCATGGGAAGTATAGGCTGGAAAACTTGGCACTCTCTAGACTGCCCAACAAAAAGCCGCTGATTGTGGGATCAGCGGCTTCTCTTTTCTCCTATCTCCTCATCTCCTCACCGACCCAGACAACCTCGATAGCTACGTTCTTAGGCAGACACCGCCTATATATACCTCTATCCCTCTCTGCATTCTCTCGGCTTGTATAGATGCCCAGCTCTTTTCTAGTCGTAATGCTGAATGTTGCGTACACTGCCCAGGGTTTATATCTCATCTTCACTCGCTGCAATGCTTTGATAAACGGTAAAGTTCTTCTCTTGATCCAGATTCCCGGCTTCAATTCGATCCGCCAGTTCTCTCAGAGCCAGCGCTCTGATTTTGCGAGATACCGCAACACGATGAGATCCAGAAATCTTAATGTCTGGATTTTCCACAATCCAGCCGATCCACTCACTGACGGTTTCTTGCCTGATTCGCGTGGTTAAAAACATCGCGCTATTTGCGATCCTCCTGAGCCATGAGGAGATCCAAAAACCCATTCATTCGCTCTAACGACTCATTGAGCAGTTGGATCGAGTTGTTGAAGTTGT
>JAHHHV010000034.1 GCA_019359155.1 Pegethrix bostrychoides GSE-TBD4-15B | reverse complement strand
TGGGCTTTCCGCAGATTGTCTGGCAGAATGCGACACGCTCCTTCAAGCCGCAGGAGATGCAGGCGAGAGCGGGTGACCCACAGAACTATCTGTCGATGGCGCGCTCGATTGACCCGAAGGCTTCCAGCCCTAAGAACAACATCCCTGCTGGCGATTTCCTCGCCAAAGTCCCCTACAGAAAATAGCTGCCTTCACTGAAGCTCAAACCTAACGCTCAAACCCTTGCCGAATCTGGGAAGGGTTTTTTAGTCTCACCAGCAGTCTCACCAGCAGTCTCACCAGCGGCATGCAGCTGGAGCGGGCAGGGGCGGATGGGACAGAAGCAGGGATCGTAACGGATTTCTGGCTCAAAGGTCTGGATCCGATAGCGCTGATGCAGGTCTGCTAAAACAGTTTGAAGATATTGCCGCACCTGGCTGTTGGTCATGCCCATACAGTGAGTGGCGGGGATTTCCTCTAGCTTGACATTCCCCTGCCAGACAGCAATTGCCAGCGCATGCAGGTGAGCATCCTTGCGCGCCTCTCGGTATAGATAGAGCAGGGCAATGGGGGGCGGGGCAATAGGGGGCAGGGCAATGGGCGTCGGCTGGGCTGAGGTGATCTGCCGCTGGGCTTTATCGGCGGCATATTCGCTTTTTCGCTTTTGATTATTGTCAGCGCGATTCCGGTAATGGGAGCGCTTGCGGTGGCAGGTTTGCTCGTTCCAGCAGCCGTCGCCCGTTTCGCCATGCCGCTCGCGTGCTGTGGCGACAGCAAGTTGGCTACAGTGCCAGCATTTTGGATCAATGGGGCGAGACATGGTGCAATCCTCGATCAATCCTCAGAGATGTCAACGTTTTGAGTAGGCTGGCGCTCTAGACTAAGCAGCGCTACGCTCAGCGTCACTGTGGCCACTCCCAGAATTTGCAGCCCGTTTAGCGTTTCTTGAATCGTCAGCCACGCCAGGACAACCGTCAGCGCCGGGTTGGTTGCCCCCACCATCGAAGCGGTAGATGCACCGACGAGACGAATCCCAAAATTGTTGATCAAATGGCCAGAAAACGTGACCAAAGCCGACAGAAATCCACCAATCCAGAGCGGTGTCCAGGGAATCTGCGAATCTTGCAGCTGCCAGACAACTAGGCTCATGGCTGACAGCAGCAGCGTGGTTGCAAAGCTAATCCAGGTGAACGGCATCGGATGAAGCTGCTCAAAGCTTTTTTGGGCGATCACAGTATAAAACGCATAGGCAATTCCTGAAGTGATACCAAACAGAGCGCCCAACCAATAGTTTCCACCGTCAACGAGGCCAGTTTGCGGCATGGTCAAAAAGCTACCGAGCAGAATCATTGCCATAATCCCCCAGCGAAACAGCGTGGGCCGACTATTAAACCAGCGCCATGCCAGCAGGGTTGTGAAGGCTGGATAGGTAAAGAATAAGGTGAGGGCAATGCCAGTCGGAATCATGCCAATCGAGACGTAGAGCAGCATCAGATAGAGAAACATCAGGCTGCCGCAGACAGCTGCGCCAGCCAAAACAGGCCGCTGCTCTGGCTGGCGCAGTTGGGCAATATCCTGCCAGATTGGCGGATAGAGTCTGGGTGCTAGAATTGCCATCAGCGGTACGCCAATCAGCATTCGCATAAACATCAGCAAAAACGAATGCTGGAGGGTTGGCGTGACGAAGCCGCCGGTTGGCAGCAGACCAAAGACGATCTGTTCGCTAAATAGAATCCGCACGATCACATTCTGAAAGCAGAAGAGAAACGCGGAGAGCAAAACGAGCGAAAAACCTAGCACTATCTCTCCCCTGCAACCATTCTGCGACCAGTCTGTCACGATAGCCTCGATCATACCGAAGATATTGAAACTGAAGCGACTCTTTGCCCCCACTGCTAAACCCACCGCTAAATCCGCCGCCAGCTTAACCCCAATGCCAAACTCTGCATCTGCTAGCCCCTCTAATCCGCCATCCGATCCAGACTCTGACTTAAACAGCAAAATCGAGCAGGAAATTCGCTTAGGCCGCTCCTTTTCGCTGGCAGATGTGATTGGCCAGCAGGCTGGCTCATTTCTGCACGGCGATGCGGCGATTCCGAGACTGGTTAAAGCTGCTGCTGCTGTCAACGACTTCATCAACCGCCAGTTGAGCGATGCCCCTGGCGCGCTGGAGGTCGTCTTACGCAGCTGGAGCACTGGCGAGGGTAGCTCTTTGAGTCAGCATCTTGACCAGCCGCTTGTTGCACTGCGCGAACTGCTGCTGCTGCTGATTGATCGCCCAGAAATGCTCTACGAATTTACGCGGCAGGTAGATGTGAAGTGGGGCGAGATGTACGATGAGCGACCGCATTTCCAGCAGCCGCACCAGCCGCCGCATCCAGACGACGAATATACGCATGAATCTGTTCAGGCCAAGCTGCGCGAGCTGCTAGAACGCCTAGAGAGAGAGCACTAGAGAGCGCACTAGAGAGCAGCCGATTCGGGCTGGAGAGAACTAACGCCTTGGGTCACCAGCGGCCATAATAGGAGGTGTTTTATCCCTGATGATGATGCCGCGAGTTACGGTTGTGATTCCTGCCTACAATGGCGCGCAGTTTATTGGCGCAGCGCTAGAGAGCCTGCTGGCGCAAACTCGGCCTGCCGAACAGATTATTGTGGTCAACGATGGCTCAGAAGACGAAACAGCTGCCGTTTTGCAAGCCTATGCGGCTCAGATCTGCATTATCAACCAGCCCAATCTAGGCGTAGCCGCCGCCCGAAATCGCGGTTTGGCCGCAGCTGAGGGGGAGTTCGTGGCGTTTTTAGACCAAGATGACTTGCTTCTGCCCAATAAGCTGAAGCTGCAAGTAGACTGCCTAGCGCAGCATCCGACCGCTGGCCTGCTGCACAGCGGTTGGCGGCTGGTGGATGAGGCTGGGCAAACCCTATCGGATGTTGAACCCTGGCGCGATCTGCCAGTTTTGGATGCCGCAGGCTGGATTCGCCGGATGCCGGTTTTATTTAGCGCCATGCTGTTTCGGCGCGACTGGCTGATGCGGGTGGGGGGCTTGAGCAGCCGATTTAAGCAGGTTTGCGATGTGGAACTGGTGCAGCGGCTAGTGTTGGCGGGCTGCGAGTCGATTTGGCTCCCGCAGATTACGGTGCTCTACCGGCAGCATTCCGGCAACGATTCGCGCAATACGCTGGTGCAGGCTGCCGAATGCTGGGCCGTGCAGGACGAACTGTTTGCCCGCCCCGATTTACCGCTAGAGCTGCGTCAGCTGGAGTCAGAGAGCCGCTACTATAATGCGGTTTGGATTGCTTGGCGACTCTACCACACGCAGCGGCTAGCAGAGATGACTCACTACCTCGAAATCGCCTTTCGCTATCGTCCCGGCACTTGGACAGAGGCGATGCTCCAGTGGATTGAGCTATTCAAAACCTACGAGGCGAGCTACGGCAAATCGCTGGATCTAGCGGCGCTAATTGGCTCGGCTGAGTGGCAAGCGATGACAGCAAAACTGCTGAAGCTTCAGGCCGCTAGCTCATAGGCCAATCTCTAGAGAATGCAGCTCTAGACAATGTGCTGTGGTTCTCGTCTGCTTCTCGTCTGCTTCTCGTCAAGCCCGACCTTCTCAAGCTCTACCTTAGGAAGGTTGTAGTTCAGGCTAAATTCTCTCATTCTGTATTCAGGATGCCTGTAGCGTGAGTCAATTTGCACGGCAATCTGCAAGGCAATCTGTACGGCAATCTAAACAGAAATTAGGACAGAAATCAGGAAGCAAGTACTATGGCTGATCTACTGGAAACTGCGGCACAGGCAGGGCAATTTAGCACGCTGCTAGAGGTGATCGAGACAGCAGGGCTAGCCGAAACGCTCAAGAGTCCGGGGCCTTTTACGGTGTTAGCTCCAACAGACAAAGCGTTTGCTGGGTTGCCTGCTGGCAAATTAGACGAGTTGAAGCAAAATAATTCAGCTCTGAAGCAAGTACTTTTTTATCATGTGCTGTCTGGAGATGTTCGCTCCGACGACCTAGCAACCATCCATGAAGCGCCTACTTTAGAGGGATCGATTGTCATAGTTGAGCAGGGCGAAGGTATCAGCATCAATGGCGCTCAAGTGACATCGATGGATATCCTGGCTGATAATGGAGTGATTCACGTCCTTGATAGCGTTTTGATTCCGACCATTTTGATACCTGATTAAGCTTCAAATTAAGCATCAAATAAATATTACTCAGCATAAATATTACTTAGCTCAGTAATAATTCTCCGGATTCGCCGAAAATGAGCCACAAAACTCGCAAAAAAATCGTTCATCGTCATCTTCAAGCTATTACTAGCGCTGATCCGCTAGAGGTTACCGAATCTCTAGGATTAGAGTATATGTCGGATAGTCAACCCGGCATTCAGCGTCGAAAGCGCGGCAAGCGATTCATCTATTTGGATATAAACGGTGAACGGATTCGAGAGCAAACAATCATCGAACGGATTGAGGCCATTGCAATTCCGCCAGCCTATCGAGATGTCTGGATTTGCCCATCTGAGAACGGCCATATTCAGGCGACCGGACGCGATGCAAAAGGCCGCAAGCAATATCGCTATCATCCGCTCTGGCGTACTGTGCGGGATCAGACCAAGTTTGCTCGAATGCTGATCTTCAGCCAGTCGCTACCTAAACTGCGAGAGAATTTGGAGCAGGATCTATCCCTGCCGGGACTGCCGAAGCGAAAGGTGCTGGCTACGGTCGTCAAGCTGATGGAGCTAACCCGTATCCGAGTCGGCAACGAGGACTATGCCCGCAACAACCAGACCTACGGCTTAACGACGCTGCAAGATGAACATGCCAATATTGTTGGCGCAACCATCAGCTTTCAATTTCGCGGTAAGAGTGGCGTGGAGCATAACATTCAGCTCAAAAACCGCCGCCTCGCCAAAATTGTCAAACGATGTCAGGATATTCCTGGCCAAGACCTGTTTCAGTATATTGACACAGAGGGAAACTATCAGGCGATCACTTCTGGGGAGATTAATGCCTATCTAAAAGAGATTTCGGGTCAAGAATTTACGGCCAAAGATTTTCGGACTTGGGCGGGTACAGTTCTGGCGGCGACTCATCTAGCTGAGCTAGAGCTAGTCACCTCTAAGACTCAGGCTCAAAAAGATCTCGCTCAGGTGATCAAAACAGTCGCGGCTCATTTGGGCAATCGCCCAGCCACCTGCCGCAAATACTATGTGCATCCCGGTATCCTTGAGGCCTATCTCGATCAGACGCTGCCGCAGGCGATGCAGCTTCATGCCAGAGCCGTAGACAGCAATCCTCACGCGCTACGGCCTGAAGAGCTGGCTGTTGTCGCCATCCTAGAGCAGCAGCTCGCATGTCAGCTTCAGCAAGAGCAGCATCCAGAGCATTTGTTGCAGCTAGCCAGCTAAGACAGCTCAACCAGATGCTGCTCTAAGACGCAGCCCTGACTACCTGCCAGCGAGAGCGCAGTTCTTCAAGATGGCGGTTTTGATCGCCTTTTTTCAAGTGCCTTGGGCTGCTTTCAAATGACAGCGAGGACGGAATTGGATCTGCGCCATAGACTGCTTTAATAAACGCTTCCACTTCGGCATAGGCAGGGCTGTCAGCGGTTTTGGCAGATGCGCCTTGATACTGCTGGAATGCCGTAAAAAACAGACCCGTTCCATCATCAAAGAAGCGCTCGCTAGTGACTCCGTACTGTTCATAAGGATGAAACGCCAAGTCTGTTGGGGCATGGGCCGCCACCCAGGAGACATACGCCCAGTATTCGCTAAAGGTGCCAAACTGATTGGCCGAGCGAATCATCAGCAGTAGCCACGAGTCATCAGACTGGAAATATCGCTGCACCTGCTGCTTAAAAGACGTAAGATGCGACTGCTTAAACCACATATGATGCGGCACAAAGGTTCCTGTCTGATCCGTCGATGGCTCCACGCCCAGCACCGCGCGAATCCAGTCCGCCCAAGCGGTCACAATCGTCGCATTGCCCCACTGATTATGCTGAAGCAGCGCAAACGCATGAGCCTCCTGCTGAAAAATTGGCCAGGTGGCGACTGGCAGCAGATCGCTGTCCCAGACCATAAACCACTCGCTGAGGCCATCAATTCCCTCAGAGGCTCCCAGCTTGAGCAACTGCTGATAAAACCAGCCGGGGGTATAGAGCGAGGCTCCTAGCTCCAGCTCCGCGCAGATGGCCTGTTTCGTCAGACCGCTGCCTTGAAAAAACAGCTCTTCTGGATGCGTATAAACTGGTGCAACCTGCCACCCCTCGGCCAATGTCTTGACAGAATTTGCCTGCGGCTCTGGAGCAACAACGTGGATTGAGCGCGGCGCATAGTGGGCGGTAATTCCCTCTAGTACAGCTCTCGTATTCCAGCGCAGTTGATAGAGCGGGATCACAAAGTCGAAGGGTGCTGGCGACATATCCTAGAATCTCCTCTCTATACTTCCGATAGCGTTCGCGCTCCGTTCTCTGGGTGGGGCAGCGGCTCGACTGGCAAATGGAATGTCGCTGAGGGATCTTCTAGCCCAACGTCTCGGCAAAGCGGCTCAATGCCAACACCCCCTCTGGGATATTCTGCACAGACCGTTTGGTATCCCAAAACTGCCTCGTAGAGCTGGTCTTGAGTCAGGGCATTCAGGTAACCGCAGCGACCAATTCTGCCTCTAGGCAAAGGCGCGACTAGATTACCGCCTCGCTTCTGCACCATTTTTTCCTGCGCTGCCCAAAGCGTTTCCCAGTTGAGCATAATATCGTGCCAGAGACTCAGCTCAAAGCTGCTAATCAGGCGCAGAATCCGGTGCATTTCCTCATGGCTAATCCAGCCGATCTGTTGGCTCAAGTAAGCTCCAAACCCCATACCAACCGCAACCGCATGGCCGTGCAGTAAGCCTGCCTCAATTTCAAAGCCGGGAGACCAGGTATGGCCATAGGCATGAGGCCGACACTGATGCGTTTCGTAGAGGTTGTCGTACTCCGCCTCAACGTAGCTCTGCATCGCCAGCCCCAGGATGCGCTGAGAGCGGCGGCTAATCTCGTCGGTGGGCTGACAGTGGACGGTTCCAAAGCGGGAGAGAAGCAGCTGTGAACCCGTTTGCTCTAGCGCTGCGAACAGCTCTGGGTTTTTGACAACCGCCATTTTGATAATCTCGGCAATGCCGTGACGCAGCCAGCCGGGATGCAGCGTCTTGAAGAAAGAGCGATCGGTAATGGACAGAATCGGCGCATGGTAAGCCCCAAACAGATTCTTGTAGCCAAAACCATCGCAGCAGGTGCGCGGAGACGGCCCCGCGTCAATCCCAGAGACAATCGAAGTGGAGAGCATTACGTAGGGCGTATTGCGGTGGTAGAGGGCGCAGGCTAGGCCACCTGTATCGCTCAGCACGCCGCCGCCTACAATCAGCACGGGTTCGTTTCTAGAGATGCCGAGCCGCTTAAAGTCGCCCAGCATTCGCTCTACGGTGTGAATGCTTTTGTCAACTTCCATGGCTCGGTAGACCAGCTTATCCAGCCGAATCTGGTGGAAGTCAAAGTAATCCTGAATCTGCTGCCCGTAGTGGCGCTCTACGTTCTGGTCGATTAGACAAACACAGCGCCCGCTGGAGATGTACATATCTCTGAGAAGATGCTGCTGCGGATCTAGAGAGTTCTCGACAACCTTAATGGAGGTGAAGGTGCTCGCGCTCATCACCGCCTCAATACTCTGTCCATCTAGCGTACTCACGACATGCCCCCGACTCTCGCGGTAGCTGGAGGTGGGATAGAGAGCATGGGGATTTGTCTCAACGAGATCAGCCGCCAGCTCCTGATAAAATTTGCCGTCCCGACTCTGCAACAGCAGCGCCATCAATTTGGTTTTACTCAGCTCAAACGGATGCAGTCGATTCGCAAAAGCAGACCATTCGGCTCCGGCTGCTGGAGCAAATGCAGTTGTAAGTTCGGCTAACAGTTCAAAAAAGCTGCCCAGCGAGAGGCTTAAGCTACTCCGCAGTCTGCGGCAGGCCGGCAGCCCAGAAATCGCTTCAGCTGCGGCAAACTCTCGACCAAATGCTTCGGAAAAAGCGTCGCTTTCAATCAGCGCTAGCAGCAGGGATTTGAATTCTGCGCTACAGCAAATGGCTTCAATCGCCTGGTCTAAATCCTGATAGGCCAAAGGCGCACTATCGTAAGTATCAATAAATGCCTTAACTGCTGAGATTGTCTTTGTCATCGTTTAGTCTTCGAGAACAGTGGGTATTAAAGTCAGTCAAGGATCAGAGCACCCACTCAGAGTACAACAAGTCGCTGAGAGTTTCAAATGAGTGATCAGCGGATCGGCAATTTCCGTGAATCACCTGTAAGATAGATTGCGTCCAAACCTAAATGCGCTATAGAGATGAGCTGCCAGTATGTTAGAGACCAAGCTAAACGTAACTAGGGCAAGTTCCAGGTAAATGTGCTCTAGACTACTTTGGAGAAATGTGATTTAGAACACAGACCCGATTGGAGGTCGCCAGGGATACTTCAGTGAGTAGGCGGGGGTTAAGGTTCCAAGCTATGCATAGCTGTAAAAGATTGATAAACTCGAACTGAAACGTCTGGCCGCATTGGATAGGCTGCTGCATAGGTTGCTGCATAAGCGTAAATGGGCAGTTAGTCACTCGGCAGGTCTCCAAACCGGGCGCGATACTGAGCCAGCAGATCCTCTGCGACCTGACGCTGTTGCTGTTCATGCTGAGCCGACTCGGTGGGACTGAGCAATAGCTCACCTGCTCGCGTGAAAAAGCGCAGGTGAGTATCCTGAACCCCTGAAAAAGCTGAAGCTGCTCGCTCCAGGGTCGGCCTTCCTGATTAGGCTGCATATCTTGATACTGGCCTTGCACCAGCGCAAACCCCTGAAGCTCTAGACTGTCGGGATCAAACCAGAAATATTCAGGCGTGCGAAAGATCTCTTGGTAGATTTCTTTCTTCAGTCCCTGATCTGTCTTCGCGATTGAGTCGGAAAGTACCTCAACAATCACGTTTGGATATTTTCCATTCTCTTCCCAGACCCCCAGCTCTTGCGCGGACGGCGCTCTGTGTTCAGCACTACGAACTGTGATGGCGCTTCCGCCTAGAGAATATACCTGAGTATATCAAGCGCTAGCGCTCTAGTCCGGCAAAATGGCCTTGATCCGATCCAGCAGCTCGTTAAATCGAAACGGCTTAGTGAGATAATCTTTGGCTCCCATCTGCAAGCTTTGGCTTCTGTCTCCGTTGTCAGCCCTTGCGGTCAGGACAATCACCGCAGGCATCGACTCGCTAGACTGTAGCTCTTTCAATACCGTCCAGCCGTCCTTAATGGGCAGTCCCAAATCCAGCAGCAGCAGATCAAAGTCGTCTTTTTGTACCATTTGCAGCGCCTCTTCACCATCGATGGCCACGGCAGTTTCGTAGCCGTGCTTCTGCAAGCCTTTTTCTAGGAAAGCCACAATTCGAGGTTCATCTTCGACGATCAAAATCTGGGACATGTCTGGGGAGAGGGTTGAAGCTGTTAAAACCATATGTAAACAATGGATAGATACTGGATAGATAACGGTAGGTGCTCTGTAGTTTTTAGGATTGAAGAGCGTTAGGGGAAAGGGAAACCAAGAACCGCTAAATCAGTCTTAATCACAATACTGCTAAAAGATTTGTGCTCAGCAAAAATGATGATTTCCTTTAACATTTGAGATCAGATGCAACCAACTTGGAGCCTAGCTCGATGGCCAAAGCAGTGACAGATCGTGACAGGAGAGCTAATTCTAGACTAGACGGTAGGAGTAAGGAGCTAATGAACAGTTTATGAGAATTTTCTCATGCTTTCCAGCGATAGCCCAGCCCCCGCACGGTTTCAATTGCCTCGCTGCCCACCTTTTTGCGGAGATAGCCCACGTAGACATCGACCACGTTAGAGCCTGGGTCATAGTCATAGCCCCAAACAGAGTTCAGCAGCTGTTCGCGGCTGACGACCTGCCCTGGGTGCCGCAGAAAAACCTCCAGCATCGTGAATTCGCGGGCTGACAGTTCAACGGGTCGATCAGCCAATTTCACCTTATGCGTTCGCAAATCTAGCGTAATGTTGCCGTGGCGCAGCGTCAGGTCAGCAGTTTGAGCCGTTTTGGATACGGTCGGACGCAGACGCGCCCGGATTCGCACCAGCAGTTCTTCAAATCGAAAGGGTTTGGTGAGGTAATCATCTGCTCCCGTCTCAAAGCCAGTCACCTTGTCTTGGATATCGTCTCTGGCCGTGAGGATCAGCACTGGCAGCTGTGCGCCCTGACCGCGAATTTCTTCTAACACCGTCAGCCCATCTTTATCGGGAAGCCCCAGATCCAAAATCATCAGGTCAAAGCTGCCCTCTAGCGCCATCGGTACGGCTGCCGCGCCGTCTAGCACAGTCGTTGTGACAAAGCCGTTGGAATGCAGCCCTTTTTCTAAAAAGGTGACAATGCGAGGTTCATCTTCAACGATCAGAATATGTGTCATGGGGGGGGCGTTCCTTGGGAGAATCTAAGGGCAAAATCAGCGTGAACGTTGAGCCGTATCCCGGCTTGCTGGCGAGATGCACTTGGCCACCATGCGCTTCGGCAATGGCCTGCACAATTGCAAGTCCGAGTCCTGAACCATCGGAGCGGCGGCGACTGTTGGTAGCGCGGGCGAAGCGCTTAAAGATCCGTGACTGGTCGCTGAGCGCAATCCCTGTGCCCATATCGCGCACCCAGAAGCGCACCTGCTGCGCCTGTACGGCAGCACCTAGCTCAATCAGGGCTTGGGGTTGGGTATGCTGAGCGGCATTGTTAAGCAGGTTTAACAGCGCCCCGGTCAGTCGCTGCCGATCGGCCACGACAACCCCCTGCCCCTGCTGTTTTAACTGCCAGTTGCGCTCGGCTAGAGTCTGTGCCTTTTGCAATAGCTCCTCCACAAACGGCGTAATCTCGACGGTTTCGAGCTGGAGGAAGTCGGGGCGTTCGGACTTAGCGAGCAAGATCATATCATTGACCAAGCGCGCCATCCGGTCGAGTTCATCCTGGATAATCTCTAGCGTTTCAGTCATTTCAGGAGGAACATCATCCAATAGCTCTAGATGCCCTTGAATAATCGTAATCGGTGTACGCAGCTCATGTCCAGCATCGTTGATGAAGTTGCGCTGGCTCATAAAGGCTTCTTGGAGCCGATTCATCATGCCATTAAACGTGTTGGCTAGCTCAACGAGTTCACCTGAGCCGCTAAGCGTCAGCCGCTGCGACAGATCGGTTTCGCTAATTGAGCGGGCGGTCGTGGCGAGTTGATGGACAGGGCGCAGCAGTCTGCCGGTCGCTAGCCAAGCTAAGCCAGAGCCAATCAGAAATATGCCGATGACGATGGGGACAAAAATGGCAATTCCGTCCAGCGCTTCTTGGCGTTCGCTGCCAGTTGTATGCGCTGCGACAAACAGACCGCGTTGCTCTCCGGCAATCTCCAAAGGCTGAGCCAAGTAAATAATGCCCTCTATCTGCGGATCTGTGGAGGGCAGCCGCCCCTCTGAAAGCTGCGTGACTTTTATCCAGGAGGCTTCGCTTTCTGAACCTGCTGCGAGTTCGGGCGGCAGCTTTCTGGGATTGGATTTATAATATTCACCGTTGATGTAGAAAATCAGCGAATTGTCATCTTCTGGCGCAATATCTCCTAGCACCTTGGAGACAAACTGCTCGAGATTGCCATCGTAGTCTGGCGAGCTTTTCCAGGCTGCAAAAGTTCGCTGAAAGCTTTGCATCTCGGCATAGAGATCGCTTTTGACGCGCTGATCGACATTATACAAGAACAGAGCCGTGAATAACGGGATCGAAGCTGCCGTTACCCCGGCCATCAGCAGCAAATAGATCAGTACAATGCGAGTTCGAGTCTGCTTCCACACCTGATACCACCAGCCACGCGGGACATCCAATTGGTTCAGATTATAATCTATATCCTGAGCTTGAACTGAGACAGTAGATGTGGAAAATTCCTGACGCTGATCTGGCATGATTGCATCTCAAGAATTGTATCTATGTAAGCAAGCAGTAAACAAGCAGTAAGCGAACATTTCAATAGCTACAAGCCCACACGACCGAATTTCTGACGACTTAGCATTTCTGACGGCTTAGCGATACAAAAGTTTCTCTACGCTGCTTGAGCGCTGTTTTACTGTGGCTGACTCGGCATTGCTAAAGCGATCTCATGAAAAAGCTTTCATTGAGCTGGCAGCTTTATGAGATAGCTCTCATCAATGCTTTAAGCAAGTTTCATTCAAGGCTGGCAATCTATTACTCAAGAGCACAAGTTAAATGAGCAGACTCAAACTTCTATCTAACAGCGAAAGGATTGCCCTATGAAAGTTTGCGTAATTGGGACTGGCTACGTTGGTTTAGTGACTGGTGCATGTTTAGCTCATGCTGGACATCAGGTGATCTGCGTAGACAACAATGCCGCAAAAGTCGCCATGATGCAAGCTGGCAAATCGCCGATTTATGAGCCAGGTCTAGCAGAAATGATGCAGAACGCAATGCAGACTGGATGCTTGCAGTTTACGACTGACTTAGCTGTGGGGGTCGAACATGGTGATGTATTATTCATCGCCGTAGGTACGCCGCCTCTGCCAACTGGCGAAAGCGACACGCGCTATGTTGAGGCTGTCGCTCGCGGGATTGGGCAGCACTTAGGCAATCGCTATAAGGTGATTGTGAACAAGTCTACTGTGCCAATTGGATCGGGTGACTGGGTACGGCGCATTATCCTAGATGCAGTTGCCGAGCGGCAGGAAGCAAATCCGGAAGCAAGTACAGCCCAATTGAGCACCAAGTCAACAGCCGTCAAGTTTGATGTGGTCAGTAATCCAGAGTTTTTGCGCGAAGGTTCAGCAGTATCCGACACCTTTAATCCCGACCGGATTGTGCTGGGCAGCAGCAGTCAGAAAGCACTTGATTGCATGCAGGCACTCTATGCGCCCATTATTTGCCGTGTCTTCGCAGAAAACCCTGATCTGCCGCCGGTGCCGGTGGTCACCACCGATCTGAGTTCAGCAGAAACTATCAAGTATGCAGCGAACGCTTTTTTAGCAACCAAAATTAGCTTCATCAACGAAATTGCCAATATTTGCGATCGGGTGGGAGCAGATGTGACGCAGGTGGCGCAAGGCATTGGCCTAGACTCTCGCATTGGCAGCAAGTTCTTGCAGGCTGGCATTGGCTGGGGCGGGTCTTGCTTTCCCAAGGATGTGGCGGCGCTGGTGCATACGGCAGATGACTACGGCTATGAGGCTGAGCTGTTGAAAACGGCAGTCAGCGTCAATAGCCGACAGCGGTTGCTAGCCGTCGAAAAACTTCAGCAGGCGTTAGGTATTCTCAAGGGCAAGACGATTGGGCTGCTGGGACTCACGTTCAAGCCTGACACCGACGACATGCGCGATACGCCCGCTCTGGATTTGATCACGCAGCTTAGCCGCCTAGGTGCGAAAGTCAAAGCTTACGATCCGATCTATGCCGAAGATTCGCAGGGATTTCAGGCTGTTCCAGATCAGGTAATTTTAAAGACTACGCCAGAGGATTTAGCAGAAGACTGTGATGCAATCATTTTAGTAACCGATTGGCAGCAGTTTCGTGGACTGAACTATGCAGATCTAGCTCAGCGAATGAATATTGCAGTTGTGATCGATGGTCGGAACTATCTTAACCCAGATGAAATGGTCGCTGCCGGGTTCTACTATGTGGGCATTGGCCGTCCCTCAGCGGGTAATCCAACCGCAGCATCGCGCTCGCTGCGCCAACAGATTGCGGCGTAGCTGGTACGCTTCAGCTTCCCTTGGCTTTGCTGGTTGGGGGGAGCAATTCGCCAATTTACCTCTGTTACATATTTCTAATACTTATAGTCCTAGTCACACTTTAACTCTTCATCCAGGGCGTAACAGATGACATCTTCTATTGCTTCGCCGCCTCATCCGGTTTGCCTATCACCTTATGGTTCCAGTTCGAAATCGCTAGTTCCCCAACCGCATCAGAAGGACTCAAAAATGAGGTTGATTGTCTATTCTCATGATGCTTTTGGACTTGGTAATATTCGACGAATGCTGGCGATCTGCCACTATATTGTCCAAACCGATCCAGAGGCATCGATTCTGGTTGTTTCTGGTTCGCCTGCGCTGCACAGTTTACGCCTGCCCAGAGGCATTGACTATATCAAACTCCCCTGCCTAGAGCGCGATCAAGCGGGTGTCGTTTCAGCCAAATATTTAGATACAGACGTTGAGGAGGCTGTACAGCTGCGTTCTGATCTCATTCTTTCAACCATCAAAAACTTTAGACCCGACTTAGTTTTAGTCGATAAAAAGCCAGATGGATTGCAGCGAGAGCTTCAGGCAACCCTAGCCTATCTGAAAACCGAGCAGCCGCAGACTAAGCTCGTGCTGCTGCTCCGCGATATCTTAGATCGCCCGGAAGCCACGATTGCTCAATGGCAGCGCCACGGCTATTACGACATCATTGCCGACTGGTATGATCAAGTTTGGGTTGTTGGCGTTCCTGAAATCTTTGATGTCTGTCGCGAATACCAATTTCCGGCTGAGGTATCACAGAAGACCTCCTTTTTGGGATATATCCGCCGAGAGCGAGGCATCAAGCCGCGTTCGGTGCTGCGGCAAGATCTGGATCTAGCCCCAGATCAAAAGCTAGTGCTGGTCACGCCGGGAGGTGGTGCAGATGGCTATCGATTGGTCAAGGCTTATCTAGACGGGCTAGAGGGCAGCAGCAGCAGCCACCGTAGCGTAATTATCTCTGGATCAGAAATGCCGTCGCTTCAGCGCACCGAAATTCAGCAGCGCGTTGCGCTATTGCCCCAGGTGGATTGGCTGGAGTTCACAGATGATTTGGTTGGATTTATAGATGCAGCCGATGTGGTAGTGGCGATGGGAGGCTACAACACGATAGGTGAGATCCTGTCGTTGCAGAAGCGGGCGGTCATTGTGCCTCGGGTTCAGCCAGTAGAAGAGCAGTGGATTCGGGCGGAACGCATGGCGGCGCTGGGGTTGTTTTGCACGATTCACCCCGATAAACTCACTCCAGCGCATTTGATGCAGCAGCTTCAGAGGGAGCTAGATGCGGTCGATGCCGTCACGCCGTCACGTCTTGATATGAATGCGCTTCCCCGAATCGCTGACCGTATCTCTCGATTAGTCCGCCCAAGCTCTGCATCTGCATATCTATCTGCCTATCCAGCAATATACCCCCTGCCTTTGGCAGCTAGCGGATATTAGGGAGGTCGGCAGGCTGATCCAGCCCGATGATCGATCCAGCCCATTTAGTCACCCAGTTGAGGATTTTTATGCAGCGCTTGATGTTTTACTGTCAACATATTCTAGGCATTGGTCATCTCGTTCGCAGCATCGAGATCGTGCGAGGCTTGCTGAGTGACTTTGAGGTGTTTTTTATCAATGGCGGCGAGGTGGTTGAAGGCTTTGATCTGCCAGATGGCTTGCAGATCATCAATATCCCAGCGATTAAAACAGACAGCGAATTCAGAGAGCTGCAAATTCCAGCCGACTTTCAGAACCTTGAGCAAGTGCTAGCGCATCGCCGCGATCTGCTGCTAACTATCTTTGAGCAAGTTCAGCCCACGGCGCTCATGGTTGAGCTATTTCCGTTTGGACGCAGACGGTTCTCGACAGAGCTAATCCCCCTGATGGAGCGTGCCAGAGCGACCTCAACAAAAGTTGTCTGTAGCCTACGCGATATTGTCGTGACAAAACAAGATCGCGCCAAGCACGAAGAGAAGATTTGTCGGCTGATCAACCAGTACTTCGATCTGCTGCTGATCCACGGCGACCCCAAATTTATGCCGCTAGAGACTAGCTTCTCGCGCATCTCAGATTTAAATTGCCAGGTTCACTACACGGGCTATGTCACGCAGCAGGTCACGCAGCAGGAAGCCGATCAGCCAGCGCTCTCGCTCGATCTGCCCCTGATTGTAACGAGCGTTGGCGGTGGGCGCTTTGGGCATGAACTGCTAGAGTGCGTCGCTGAGACTAGCGCCCTGCTCGAAACGCAGATTCCGCACCAGATCCAGATGTTTACGGGGCCATTCTCGCCAGACGATCTGTATGACAAGCTCTGTCAGATTGCCCAACAGCGCCGCAACCTGAGCGTCGAGCGATTTACGCCCCATTTATTGCAGTATATGCAACAGGCGGAACTTTCAATTAGCATGGCAGGATACAACACCACAATGAACGTGCTGACAACCGGCGTTCGCGCTATGCTGCTGCCTTTTATTGGCAACGATGATCAAGAGCAGCGGATGCGCTCAGAGCGACTAGAGGAACTCGGAATCGTCAGCGTGATTCAGCGGCAGGAGTTGCAGCCAGAGCGCTTTGCCCAAAAAATCATCGCTTGCCTGCAACAAACGCCTGCCCCTGTAAACTTCGACATGCAGGGCGTTGAGAAAACTGCCCAGTTTATCAAGGCGTTGGCACAGCGGCAAACTGTTGCGGCTGAAACTGCTCTGGCTTGAGCATGAAAGGCTTCTCATCAAAGCTTCATGCCCATCTTAGTTCAGCCTGAGAAGCTAAGAGATGAAAGCAGGGAAAAGCATAAGATACAAGCTCAATCAGTTGGAAAGAGGCAAAGGGAATGAAAAAGATGATGTTCTATTGCCAATACTTAGCCGGCATGGGGCATTTGGTCAGAAGCACTGAGATTATCCGGAGCTTGGTAGAGGAGTTTCAGGTTTGCTTTGTCAATGGCGGGCAGCCTATTGACGGATTTGAGTTTCCAGCAGGGGCAGAGGTCGTGCATCTACCGCCGATTTTGGAGGAAGCTGGCAAACTGAAAGCAGTTGATGCGTTACAAAGCATCGACGCAGTCAAAACGGCTCGAAAAATGCGGCTAATCGAGATTTTTGAGGCATTTCAGCCAGACTGTTTAATTATCGAATGCTTTCCGTTTAGCAAGCATAAGCTCAAGTTTGAGCTGATTCCGCTGCTTGACTGGGTAAAAGCTGCGCCTCATCCCCCGAAGGTTGTCTGTAGCTTGAGAGACTTGATCATGACTCAAACCATGACGGCGGAAGCTTGGATGGCTCGGTACGACAAGGTTCGCGATCTGGTTAACCAATATTTTGATCTGGTGCTAGTACATAGCGATCCCAAGCTAGTCAAGCTAGAAGCTCAGTTTCCCAAGGTTAATCAGCTCAGATGTCCAGTTGTCTATACCGGATATGTCGCTCAATCTCCACCCGAATCAACGCAACTGAGCGCCGAGGACGAACTGGTGCTGCATCAAGCCACGCCCATGATTGTAGTGAGTGCGGGCGGGGGTCGGTTTGGCTATGAGCTAATTGCTGCTGTTGTGCAAGCTGGCAAAATTCTCAACTCTCACATTCCGCACCAAATTCAGATTTTCACGGGGCCATTCATGCCGGAGGCTCAAGTTGCGACGCTGCAAGCCCAAGCCAATCACCGCATCGTCATCCGTCGCTATACCCCCCATCTGCTGGAGTACCTAGAGCGCGCTGATTTGTCGATCAGTTTGGGGGGATATAACACAACCATGAATATTCTCAGAACCGGAGTGCGGTCGCTGATTTTCCCAGAAGCCTCAGAAGAGCAAACTGGAGAGCAGACGCTTCGGGCTGAAAAGCTGGCGGAGCAAGGTGTGCTGCAAGTGCTGTATCGCCCTGACTTGCAGCCTCAGCGGCTGGCTCAGGTGATTTTGACTGCCCTGCAAAAGCCGCAGAGTTCCCATCATTTTGATCTGCAAGGTGCCAATCAGTCTGTTATCCAGCTGCAAAAGCTGCTGTACAAAACTGCGTCTGTGGCTTAGCTGGTCTAGCTTAGCTGATCTGGCTTAGCTGATCTGGTCTTTCAATCAGCTTTGATGAGTCGTTAGGCATCGTTTTAGCATTGAACTGGGAGAAATTAGGAGAATTTAACAGTGTCACAGCCTCAAGTTGCCCTGATTGCGGGGCCGCGCGAACGATTTAGCTCAACTCAAGCTTCGCTGGAAAGTATCTATCAAGATACCGACTATCCGTTTGATCTGGTCTATGTTGACGTGAATTCACCGAAACCAATTCAGGAATATCTAGAAGCACAGTCGCATCAAAAACAGTTTAAGCTGCTGCGAACAGAGCGCTATGTTTCGCCAACAGCAGCCAAAAATATTGGCCTGCGCTATCTCTTGAATCAGGCCAAAGATCAATATAAATACGTCGTATTTATTGAAAATGACGTATTGGTTAAATCAGGCTGGCTAGCAAAGCTCGTGGCCTGTGCAGAAGAGACAGGCGCAGCAGTTGTTGGTCCCTTGACCTGCATTGGCAATCCCCTTCACCAAGTGATTCACAACGCGGGCGGTAAGTCCTATATTACAACTGAGGTGAAAGAAGGTCAGACTAGCCGTCATATCTATCAGAGTGCGGCTTTGACAGGCAAAGCAGTTGCTGAAGTTACCGATAAGCTGACCCGCAAAAAAACAGACTATGTAGAATTCCACTGTATGCTGGTGCGAACCAAGATTTTTGAAAAAACTGGATTGCTGGATGAAGGAATGCTGGCAACTCGTGAGCATATCGATTTCTGCTTTATGGTGACGCAGACGGGCGGCAGTATTTACAGCGAGCGCGAAGCTGTTGTGACCACTGATACCATCGGCATTGAAACCAATCAGCAGGGCTTAACTGACTGGTTTGGCACGGCGCAGCTACCTGAGTTTAAGTGGTTCGATCTCTATTATTTTATGCTGCGCTGGAATGATGCCTGGGATCTGGCTAGCCTGCATCATCTGCGCGACAAGTGGAACTTAAGCGAAGATCACTACTTCAAAAAGCGCTACCAGAAAGTGGGGGCGCGGCGACATGAGCTGCTGATTAAACCGTTGGTTCGTCGGTTGACTTTTGGCAAGGGTAGCCTCTGGCTAGAAAATCGGCTCGTGCCGATCGAGCGCTGGATCAATCGAGCCGTCTATCGTCACTACCAGCAGCAGCTTCGCGACCAACCGGCTCCGCCTCAGCCAAGCTGGGGCATGGAGAATTTTATGGAGCGCGTCAGTCGTTAGATCATCAGTTGTTAGATCATCAGTCGGATCATCAGTTGCTAAGCCAGCGCAACACTCAATCAGACAATATTTGCTAGGTCATACTATGAAGAGAGTTTGTATCACAACCCTGGAATTTCCCCCAGATGTTGGCGGTGTCGGCGAATCGGTTTACCGGATTGCCCAAATGTTAGGAGCATCTGGCTATGAGGTGCATGTAGCGGTGTTTCGCGCGATCTTTCGCAACGAACGCGAATTAGCAGCAGCGGGGCAATATCGCCGCGCCAGCTGTCAGACCTCAGAGCGGGACGGCATTATGGTTCACCGGATTCAAGCCGCAGTCCGTTCAACGGTGGCCAAAGAGCAAGACTATCTCAGCGATATCTATGATCAGCTGAGTATTTTGCACCATCGCTACCAGTTTGATCTATTTCATGCCTTTTTCATCAATGAAATGGGCTATTTAACCACATTGCTGGCCCAGGAAAATCATCTCCCGGTGATCAACAGCGTTCGCGGCGCAGATTTGCACAAGCATATTTTTAGCCCGTCTCAGCATGGACAAATTACCTGGACGCTAGAAAACTCCGCCTGGACAACCTTTGTCAGCCGCGATTTGATGAGACGCGCCAGAGTTTTAGCGCCCTCGATTACATCCCGCTCTTCTGCCTTTTGGAATTCGATCACCCCCATCCAGTTTGATCATCTGTCCAAGCCTGCTCTCTCTGAGCGACTTCAGGGCATCGTGATCGGCTCAGTGGGCAGCTTCCGCGACAAAAAAGGCGTAGAATATCTGCTGGATGCCTGCCGCAGCTTGGGCGATTTGGAGTTTACCCTGCTGTTTGTGGGCGATTTTGTGGGCAAGGAAAGTGACTATTGGCAGCAGGAGATCCAAGATAGTGGCCTTGCCGATCGGATTGTGGTCACAGGTAAAATCAGCCGTGCTGAAGCCCTAGCCTATTTACCCCAGATGGATATTTTCACGATTCCCTCTATCCATGATGGCTGCCCCAATGCGCTGCTAGAAGCAATGCTGGCTGCTAGAGCAATTGTTGGCACTAGCGTTGATGCAATTGGCGAAATCTTGGCAGATCGGCAGAACGCTCTGGTCGTCAATCCGTTCTCTAGCGACGAACTCGCAACAGCCCTGCGCCATCTGATCATGCAGCCAGACTTACGCCAACAGCTCGGCATTGCCGCCAGAGACAAAGTGCTGACCCAGCTAGCCCCGGCAATAGAGCAGCAAAACTGGGAGCAGGTCTATCAGCAGGCGCTGGGTGTTACCAGGCAGTTTCAGCGTCACGTCTAGCGGTTTATTTGATCTCCTCACCAGGCTCCCTCCAACCAGAACCTAGGTTCTGGTTTTTTTTCAGTATAAGAGCCAACTCAATGAGAATTTCCTCACAGATCTTTCATGGTTAGCTTAATCATTTCTAGGAAACTAATTATATAGAGCAGAGATGAATTGCTCTTGTTCCCAAAAAACATTAAGGATACTCTCATGGCAACAATCAACGGCAATAATCTGAACAATATCCTGAACGGCACCAGCTCAGATGATGTGATCAACGGATTCGGCGGTGCAGATAGGTTGAATGGCCTAGAAGGCAACGATACCTTAAACGGCGGCACTGAGAACGATAGTTTGTTCGGTGGTGAAGGTGACGATATTCTCAACGGCGAAGTCGGAAATGACATTTTGCGCGGCGGCAATGCCAACGATACGCTTGGTGGTGGTCTGGGTGATGATCGGCTGTTTGGCGAAGAAGGCAACGATTCGCTCTATGGCAATGAAGGGATTGATATTTTAGATGGCGGTATTGGTAATGACATTCTCTATGGCGGTACTGAGAATGACCGACTGCTGGGCGGCGCAGACAATGATGAACTTTACGGTGAAGTCGGCAATGATATTCTAGATGGCGGCAGCGAAAACGATTTTCTAGATGGCGGCAGTGGTGCAGATCGGCTCACAGGCGGTAGCGGCAACGACATCCTCGTTGGCGGGGCAGGTAACGACCGACTCACAGGTGGCGCTGAAGCCGATAAATTCCAGTTCCTTTCGGCTACGCCCTTCACGCGCGCTGCTTTTGGAGTCGATACTATCACAGATTTCGTCAACGACTTCGATCGCATCACGCTGGATAAGAACACGTTTGGAATTAACGATTTATCTGAGGTTGGTATCGTAGCCAACGATGCACAGGCTGCCACCAGCAGCAGGGCTGTTCTCTACAGCTCAGGCTCCGGGCGGATCTTCTTCAATCAGAATGGCAGCGCCGCAGGTTTTGGAACGGGCGGTCATTTCGCCACGGTTCAGGGTGCGCCTGTCTTGTCGGTGGATAGCGCATTCGAGGTGATCAACTAAGGCTTGAGAGATGGCAGAACGATGAGAGTTCGCCTTGATTCGCTCTGCCATCTCTAGTTTGCTAATTTTTTCGATTCTCAGGAGATTTTCAATGTCCTTTGCTAGGCATGATCTCACCATTGTAGTGGTACCACGCGAGCGCTTTCAATTTGCCCAAGAGTCACTCGAAAGCCTCTATGAAAATACAGCTTATCCCTTTAAGCTAGTCTATGTAGACAATAACTCGCCGACTCAGCTCCAAAAATACTTGCAGAGCGCTGCTGAGAAGTATGGATTCCAACTGCTCCGCTCTGAGCGATTTCTCTCGCCCAATCAAGCGCGAAATTTAGGGCTGAGTCAGGTGAAGAGTCAATATGTTGTATTCGTAGACAATGATATTATTTTCGCACCCAACTGGCTGCAAACTCTAGTAAGCTGCGCGGAGGAGACAGGAGCAACGGTAGTCGGGTCGTTGGTTTGTCAGTATCGCCCTGTTCATACCGTCGTCCACTGTGCTGGTGGTGATTATATGTCGCCTGATGACTACGCGAAGTTCATCAAAGGTGAACCGACTGTAACACAAACAACAGAAGCGCAGACGGCAGAGAATTCAGGTAAGTGGCAGATTCACGAAAAGACCTACTTCCAGAATCGCGGCTTAGCAGATGTGCGTGATCAGCTCCATCGTCAGCCCACTGGCTTTGTTGAGTTCCACTCGATGCTGGTACGGACTGAAATCTTTGACCAAGTTGGGCTTCTAGATGAGGGGTTCTCCTGCACCAAAGAATACCTTGACTTCTGCATGACTGTCGTGCAGGCGGGTGGCACGGTGTATCTAGAGCCAGCTTCTGTGG
This sequence comes from Pegethrix bostrychoides GSE-TBD4-15B, assembly GCA_019359155.1. Taxonomy (GTDB): domain Bacteria; phylum Cyanobacteriota; class Cyanobacteriia; order Elainellales; family Elainellaceae; genus Elainella; species Elainella bostrychoides. The sequence continues at coordinate 7,818 of JAHHHV010000034.1, read as the reverse complement.
TCACCTTCCTCACCCATCCCCCTGCGCCCGCTTTGCAGTGGGCAGATCTGCCCTATTTCATGGTGCGCTGGAGCGATAGCTGGGAACGCGACAGCTTGCTCCACTTTCAGCGAAAATGGCACTTGGTCGACAATAAATATTTCCAGAAGCGCTTGAAAAAACTCGGCTGGCGTAGGCGTGAGGAGATGATTCAGCCCCTCCTAGAGCACTTCAGCTTCTTAAACGGCACTAGCCGCAAATGGCTAGAAAAACGCCTTGTCAAGCTAGAGAAGCGACTCAATCACTATGTTGTTCAGCAGCATAGCAGGAGAGTCACGAGCAAATAATCACCAGCAAATAATCACCAGCAGGCAGCAACGCGCCCCCAATCATTATCCTACCAACCCCAAAACTATGCTTTATCGACCGTTTGGCACAACTGGACTGAATCTTTCCACAATCGGCATGGGCACCTGGAACATTGGCAATCAATGGGGCGAAGTTGAGGAATCAACGGCCTTGGCCACCGTTCGGGCTGCCGTAGAAAGCGGGATTAATCTATTTGACACCGCCGAATCTTACGGCATTCCCGCTGGACTCTCCGAAGAACGGCTTGGCAAAGCGCTCAAGGGCATCCGTGAGCAAGTCCATATTGCGACTAAAATTGGGCGCTGGGGCAGGCGCTCCGGCCAAACTGTACCGATGACCACAGTAGACATGGTGAGGCTTTGCACCCATGCATCGCTCTATCGGCTCAAGACAGACTACATTGACGTGATGCTCTGCCATGAGGGCAAGATAGAAGACCCAAGTGTCTACTTGGAAGGCTTTGAACTATTGAAAGAGCAAGGCTATATTCGCACGTTTGGGATTTCAACTGACAAGCTCAAAGTGCTAAAGCGTTTCAACATCAACAATAGCTGTAGCGTCGTTGAAGTAGACTACTCATTGCTCAACCGTAAAGCCGAAGCTGAATTTTTTCCGTACTGCCAAGCGTACAACATTGCTGTACTGGTACGTGGCCCCTTGCACAAGGGCTTGCTCTCAGGTAAGTACGCAGCTGACACTGTCTTTACGGACACAGTGCGCTCAGAATGGTATCAAGATGAAGCTAGCAGCAGTCGGCTGGCGGCCAATCTGTCGAAAGTGGAACGGCTCAAGCAGCTGATACAGCCTGGTGAAGGCATGATCACAGCCGCTCTACAATTTGCGATCTCGCATCCAGTACAGCCTGTAGCGATACCGGGTGCAAAATCTCCTGAGCAGGTCACAATGAACGCCAAAGCTGGCGACTATCTCATGTCAAATGCTCAGCGGCAGGAACTGGAGCAAGCAACTGAGCAATCTGTCGCGGAGCTTGCTGTGTAATCCCATTTACGAAGAATTTACAAAAGCGAAGTGAGCTTCATCTCTTTCAATTAAAGATGAGGCTCACTTCGCTTTTGAAGTTCTCAAGCTTGCTGCTTCAGATAAGTTAGGCTACGATTTTGAGAACTGACTGAACTTTCTGAATCGGTATTGACTCGAACAGGTTCAATCCAGATAAGTAATCAGTATGTGAACGTAAACTAATCCAGACTATATGGTGGTATTGAGAAACGGTTAAAATCAAAGGAACATGATGACTCACTCCAGTCAACAACATACGGTAGGACAAAGCATCAGGCTCTGGAGCAAAGCTAAAACATAGTCTATAGAGTTCGTTAGCTTGTCGAATGCCGCGATGAACTCCTCCGTCCCACAGAAAGTTGAAGTGAATCGCAGCAGATTCGGATATGATGGGCATAGAGATATTATCAATCAAAACCAGGAACTTTAAGCCAAGCAGCCAAAGCAGCCTTCTCTCAATTTCGATCTGCTCTAGACCATTAAGCTTGCGCTCTCCTGCTGCTGCATGTAGTCCAATCAAGCCTCTTAAATCTTGAATTTTGTTCCGAAAGTCATTCGGATAAAGTTGCTTCATAATTTGATTCAGATCAGACTGAAAATAATTACAAGCTGCAACTCCAAATGTCGGATAGTTTAACCGGCTAAGATAGCAGCGCAGCAGTTTACGAATACAGTACTGCTCATAAACAGATAATTGCATATTATTGAACGGATAGCGACCCTTGAATGTTTCTTTAGATATAATCGATAATAGAGAGACTCCGCTATGTATAGCGTAAAAACATCAATTTTCTGACCAATTCAACGCTATTAGAAGCGCTTCTCTCCTATTTCCGATTAAAAGTCTTTTAGATGATTTGAGTGAAGTTCCGACAAAGCAGCCTTTAATTAGCTGAGATCTTGCGTTATCTCTGATGCCTCGCGCCTGATCAGGCCACCTTCAATCGCTTGTCTCAAATCATCTAGAAGCTCAATATCTTTGCCGCTCCAAGTCGGCTTGCTGTCAAATTCCTCTCGAATTTTCTGCTCTGACTCTAGAGACAGCCAGCCCGTATAAAATACTTCAATCAAGATCCAGTAGATATCCGACATCTCAGGTACTCCGTTTACCAAGTGACTTTAATATTCAAGTAGTTCTAAACTGAAGGAACAAGCAAAATTCAATCGCAGCAAACATAAAACTGCACAGTCTGCGTAGACTAAATGAAAATGTTTGGATATAAAAAACGGACTGTAGAAAGCCGTGATGGTAGGAAGCGTTCGAGGTTGAGAGTCTTCTGTACAGCTACTAGACTCTCTTGATTGGCTATAGAGCTTAAATTAAAGTATGGTTTACAGATATGCGATTTTTATGAAAAACTGATGAGAAATCTCTCATCTGGGCTGCTCTGCGCGTATCTTGCTCTACAGCACTTTTCTTTATATAGAATCTAATCTGACTGATGCTCTTGGATGAACTTCTGAAAGTCTTCCAGCAGGAGCGGTCTAGAAAACAACCAGCCCTGCCCGTAGCGCACACCTCGCTCTAGTAAGTAGTGGAATTGAGCTTCGGTTTCGATACCTTCCGCAATAGTGGCTAAACCGAGCTTGTTGCTTAAGTCAATCAGGCTATCGACAATTTGGCGGCTGCCGTGGTCTTGAGCAATCCCCTTGACGAAAATCTGATCTAACTTTAGGTAGTCAGCATCGAATATTTGCAGATAGCTAATATTCGAATATCCGGTTCCGAAGTCGTCAATTGCAAAACGAATGCCGCGCTGCTTCAGGCGAGCGATCGCATCTTGAGCGGCGGTTTCCCAGTTTTCGATCAGCTTGTTCTCAGTAATTTCAAATACAATATTCAGGCTATAGGGATCATCTGCTGCTTCAAGAGTTTGAATGATCTGGTTTACATCTCCTGTATCTAGGTGGCTAGGCGATAGGTTAATAGATGTATACAGATTATGAAATTTAGCGTCTAAACTGGCTCGATCCTGAATTACTTTTTTAATAATCCATTCGGTCATGGGAATAATGAATCCCGTCTGTTCGGCAATTGGAATAAAAAGCCCCGGATAGATCATGCCTTGCTGAGGATGATGCCAGCGAATTAGGGCTTCTGCCCCGACGCACCGCCTGGTTTTCAAATCGACAATTGGCTGGTAGTGCAGCTCAAACTCATTTTGAGCAAGCCCTAGCTTGAGTTCATAGTCCAACACAGCAGATCGCTGCACTTGCCGAATGAAGATGTGGGTGAGCAGTCCGCTAATCAAGCAGGTGATCGGGGCAATGATAGCCAGCTCTTTAAACCAATGCCGCAATGCCCATTTTCGATTGATCTGCCCCACAATTGTGATATTGCCATCATCGGTTGTTTGCGTGATCTGAATCTGCTCGGGGGACGGATTGAGCAACTGATCAAAAACCGTTTGGGACGATGCGTTAGCAGTATTGAGGATGCGCTGGTCGCGGGTCATAATGGTGATGAACCCATCGGCACCGAGATTTGGATCTGGGGTTACCTCTAGAAAATAGGTGAGTATGACCGGATCGACGAGCAGATAAATCCCTCTGATTGACTTTGAACCGAGCAGCGTCAGGGCAACCGAGCGTTCCTGCATGACCTGGCTTCTACCGGGTCCCAGTATTTGCAGATTCGGGTTATTTGGGTCAAAGCCGCTTTTGGTGAAAGAAACAGGTTCAGGCGGATCGACAATCCCCAGACTGGTTGCGGTCAGCAAGCCTTTTGAATTAAAGATGCCAGCCTCTCGAAACCGAAAATCGCTGTAGATCTGGCGTTGCAGCAAGCTAGCCGCAGTCTTTTGATCTGCCTGATCGAGATCGACCTTGAGACGATGTAGGATCTGATCGGCATCCCGCAAGAGTTTATCAGCTTCAGAAGTCGCCGTATTGACGAGGGTGGCTAGACTGGCTCTGGCATCGGCAATTGACTGAAAATATGAAATGGTCAGCAGCAGGATTGTGGGCAACAAGCTGCCGAGAATAATTAATAGGATTGGATTGCGATAAAGGTCGATTACCCTACGCTGGTTTCGTCTTTTACCGTAGGTAATATTTGGCATGCGCTATGGAACCTGCTGGGCGAACACAAAGCAACCTGTAAGATTAGGACAGACAAGCTGCTCCACCTCCTACTGTACTGCAACTGTTCCCCCACCTGCGCTGAGTCTGTTCGCCCCCAACGCCTGTCTGCCGCCTCAAACAGCCAGTATCCTCAGCTGCGAGATTGATCAGCCCAAGGCGTGAGCCAAGCGGACAGCCATTTTAAAGAATAGTCAAGCAGCAGCCCAATCAGGCCGATAATGGCGATGCAGAACAGCACCTTTTCGGTCTGCAAAAACCGCTGCGCCTGCAAAATCTTGAAGCCTAAGCCGCTCTGTGCCGCTACCAGTTCGGCAATCACCAGATAGTTCCAGGCTCCCGAAATATTGACGCGCAGAGTGTCTAGAACGCTGGGAAACGTGGCGGGTAAAATCACTTTGGTCAGCACTTCCCAGCGGTTAGCGCCCATCGTGTAGGCAACGTTGATCATGTCGTTGGGAATAAACTTGACCGCATCTGCCACCATCATTGCGTTGTAGAGCACCACGCCCAGAAAAATAATCAGCACTTTAGCCTCTTCGCCCAAGCCAACCCAGATCACGATGAGGGGCACAAATGCCGCGACGGGCATATAGCGCACCGTGCCGACAATTGGGACAAACAGGCTTTCCATGCTGTTGAATGTGCCCATTGCCCAGCCGATGGGTACACCCACGACAGCCGCCAGTAGAAAACCGCCCGCCACCCGCGCACAGCTCACCCAAATATCGGTGAGCAGATTATCTTCCATCAGCATGCTGTAGCCTGCCTGAAGCACTGCTGTCGGCGTGGGTAAAAACAGCGGCGGCACGAGCTGAGCGTAGCTGAGCATTGCCCAGAGCGTCAGGGGAACCGCCAAGGAAGCCGCCATAATCGTCAGCGATAGCCAGCGCGGAAAGCTCTGGCGAATCCCCCAGAAGACTGAAGGCTTGAGGTAGCGCTTCTCGCCAGAGAGTGGCGTAAACTGCGGACGCATCGGATCTGTGATACTAGAGTGAGCCATCGGCGGTATTTCCTCCATCTATTCAGGTTGCGCGGCCAGAACTGAATCCCCATCTCCTGAAGCTGCGCCTGCGAATACTCATAGATATTCTCAGTATGTGGTCTACCTGGATCAAGCCCTTCGCAGACGCTTTCCAAACCTGCCGTCACCATCACGGCTGCGCCCAGATTATAGATGGCTGAAAATCTACCGCTCGACATTCAACCCGCCCTGCCGCCAGCGGAACCCGCAGCATATTTTATGATGTTGACTGTAGATATCGACTGTAGCTGTTGACAGTGGGGGCAACCGTAGAGCGGCACTCAATCTGCATAAGATTTTAGCTTATAGCGGCTTCCAGCGCGGATTTGTATCAATGGGCACGAGAATTGGCGACCTGCTTTTACAGATTTCAAGAACTGTATTTCTGCTCACATATTTGCGCTCACAGATCCCTTTAACTACAAAGATAGCTAAAAAGCAGTGCCAACTAAGGAGCTTCCTAGTTCATGGGTTCTCACGTTTACTCCCTCAATCGCCGTCGGGCGCTCTGGCTGATGGGCGGTCTGGCAGGCGGCTGGGCACTGCATGGCTGCACGCAGTCTAGCTCCACTTCCAGCAGCCCGACAGAGCCGCTCATTTCAGGTGTCAACCCCTGGCCGGGGTACTCCGGTCACTATGTGGCGCTTGCCAAGGATTTGTTCAAGGCCGAAGGCATTCCCGTGCAGGAAGTCTTTTTCCAGAGTGCCAGCGAAAGTATCACTAGCTTTTTAGCGGGTAAAGTGGATGTCGCTTGGCTGACCTCTGGCGATGCGATCCAGGCGGCTGAAAAAGATCCGACGATTCGGATGATCTATGTCGTCGATTACTCGAACGGCTCAGACGGGATTATGGGACGCGAGATCAAAAGTCCGGCTGACCTGAAGGGCAAAACCATCGCGCGCGAAAATATCCTGTTTGAAAACGTGCTGCTGCGCGCCTATCTCGCCCAAGGTGGTCTTACCGAAGCGGACGTGGTGCTCAAGGACATGACGGCGGGTGACGCTGCTGCCGCTTTTGCCGCCAAGCGGGTGGATGCAGCAGTCTCCTACGAACCCTGGCTGACCAAATCGGCCAAAGAAGGCGGCGGTGAGGTCATCTTCAGCACCAAAGATACAAACCTGATTGCCGACGTGATCGCCACACGTCAGTCGATCATTGAAACCCGCAAGGCGGACTTGCAGGCTTATCTGCGGGCTGTGGATCAAGGCGTGAAGCTGGTGAATGCAGGCGATGCGGAAGCAATCAAAATTACCGCTGACAAAATGGGCGTTTCTGAAGCCGAAGCCAAAGAGCAGATTGCCGGAGTCAAGATTTTTGACATTGCGATGAACAAAGATCTAGGCTTTAACCTGAGCGATCCTAATAACATCTTGAAGAACTTTGATCTAACCCTAAAAACCGGCGCTGAGATGAAGGTGATTTCCGACGGCATGAAGCCAGAGGATCTTTATGACGACTCGATTGTGAAGTCGCTGTAGAGTCAGTCTATACTGGGAAATCTGCATTGATCATCTGCATTCATCAATGGCGATACTGCCTACTTCTGAGACCTCGCTGCTGCTCTCTAGTCAGGATATAGACTGGCAGGGAATACGATTGGAATATCACCATAAGCCTCAGGGTGAAGACAGTAGCCTTGCTCTGAAGCAGTGGCATCTACTATGCATTGAAACAACTCAGCGCTCCTGTGGTGCCCGCAAATGGATGGATCATCAGTTTCAGAAGCGCCCGATCATTCACGGCGATGTATTTTTGCTGCCAGAGCAAGTGCAGTTTCGGGAGTGCTTTGAGGGGGCAATTGACTATATCCTGCTCTATCTCAAAGCCGACTGGGTAGCGTCAGTGGCGCAGGATGTGATCGATCCGGCTCGTATCGAAATTCTGCCGCACTTTCCTCAGCCTGATCCATTTATTTACCAGACGGGTTTACTGCTAAAGTCAGCAATTGAGACTCAGAGCCGCTTGAACCAGCTCTACGGCGAATCGCTGGCGTTGGCGCTGGCGGCTCATCTGTTGCAACATTATGCTGGAGAGAAAACGAGCCAAAAACTACTGCAACCTCTAGTTCAGCCTGCCTCAAAGCTGAGTGAAGCTATCGAGTATATCCGGAGCCACTGTGACCAAAACCTCAGCCTCAGCGAGTTAGCGAATCAGGCGCAGATGAGCCTGCATTATTTTGCCCGCAGCTTCAAGCAGACGGTGGGCATTTCGCCGCATCAATACTTGATTCGCTGCCGGATTGAGCGCGCCAAAGCCCTGCTACGGCAAAACGAGCTGTCGATTGGGGAGATTGCCCAATGCACTGGCTTCACCGATCAGAGCCACCTGAGCCGACATTTCAAACA
>JAHHHV010000033.1 GCA_019359155.1 Pegethrix bostrychoides GSE-TBD4-15B | reverse complement strand
CGAAAGTAGAACAGGATGAACAGGAGCTTATCTTCGATGGCTTGGAGATGGGGTTTGCGACCTCCGCCATAGCGACGGTGCCGAGGTGGGTCGATGAACTGCTGTTGGAGGTAGGCTTGCCATGCGGCCTCAAAGCTAGGCAAGAGAGCAGCAAACTCGTCAGGTCTGAGTCCTGTGAGGCTATTGAGGATGCGGGGTTTGTGCTGGACTAGGGCATAGCTGAGCATGGCAGGCTCCCAGAATCTGAGCGTCTTCTCTTGTGAACATCTTACCTTTATTACAGATTAAGTCTAATAATTACAGCCGTACTGTTAGCAAGTAGGCCAAAGGTGGCAATTGCACAAGAGCCGATGATCAAAATCAGGTAGGTCAAATCAGGCAGCGACTCGGTCAGCAGATCAGCCTGAATTTGCTGAAGCTGAGTAGGTTCTGCTTTAGCTCTCCGAAATTGTCTAAGACGTTCACGCAAGTGGAGTAAACCTGACACGGCTCGATTGACTAAAGATAGGATAATTCCCAGTTAACTAAAGCATGAGCTATGTGAGCCATCATCTAGCGCAGGGAGGATGTTAATTGCCTCGCCAGCAGAACCTCCCTAAACACGGATGGCAAATGGGTAGCGAGTCCGCCATAAAATATAGAGTGAAATCTGTAGATAAGCCCAAGTTTCTACTAACTTTCTCTTCAATAGATATTTGTAGTTATGCCGAGATAATAGCCTGAAGACAGATTTACTAATTCTCATTAGAACTTTGATTTTGCCTATAGATGTCACTTTTTCATCATTTTTGGGAGATAAGCTAAAGGATAGAAAACTACAAGATGAGACGCTCTATTTCCTTCTGAGGGTAGAAGACAAAGATGGATCGATTTCCCGACTCTTAAAGAGCATTCTGTTTATCGAGGTGTTTTATGGATTGGCAGTCATTGTTTCACTGGGTTTATGTAGCAGGGATGGCAGTTGGAGCCTTATATTTTTGGTCGCTAAGTCGTAATCCCAAAGGTGTACCCCAATCTGAGTATCTAGTCGCTATCTTTATTCCTATTTGGTCAGGGCTAGCATATATGGCGATGGCGCTCGATCAAGGCAAAATCGAAACGGCGGGACAGGTAGCTCATTATGCTCGTTACATTGATTGGATTGTCACTACCCCGCTGCTGCTAACACTCTCTTGGACAGCGATGCAGTTTGTCAAAAAAGATTGGACGCTGATTGGCTTCTTGATGAGTACGCAGATTGTGGTAATTGCTACTGGGCTGATTGCTGATCTGTCAGAACGCGATTGGGTAAGGTATCTTTGGTATATCTGTGGCGTGGCTGCTTTTTTAGTTGTGCTGTGGGGTATTTGGAATCCACTGCGAGCTAAAGCGCGTCAGCAGGGGGCAGCATTATCAGACTTATACAACAAGCTGGTTACGTACTTTACGGTGCTATGGATTGGCTATCCTGTGGTTTGGATCATTGGCCCATCTGGCTTCGGCTGGACTAATCAAACGGTAGATACATTTCTATTCTGCCTACTGCCGTTCTTCTCCAAAGTAGGTTTTAGCTTTCTCGATTTGCATGGGTTACGTGGCCTGAGCAGTTCCAATCAGCCTTATTCTACAGACCCTGCAAATCCTACAGATTCTACAACTGAGCGTAGCTTCTGGCAGATTGAGTCTGGCCTTTTATCGGTTCGAAGAAAGCGGCAAAGCTCGTTTCGCAGACGCTCGCTATAAAATTCACCGAGAGGATGAACCACAGTTGATACAGCGGCTTGCCGATTCATGAGGGGCAATAGCAGCAGTGGGCACTACTTTTGCGACTCTCTGTTGTCCTTTATCTGACCTGACTGCAAACCGCTGTAAACCGCTGCTACAGGTTAATCAAATTTAATCAAACTGGCTTAGCAGACTATGCTGGACTGGATCACACACATAGTTTCTGGAATGGGCTACTGGGGCATTGCCCTATTGATGCTACTAGAAAACTTTTTCCCTCCTATATCCGAGGAGATAATTATGCCTCTAGCCGGATTCACGGTGCAAAAAGGTGAGCTTGATTTTCCGCTTGTTGTTTTATCAGGAACAGTAGGAGCACTGGGTGGCATACTGGTTTTGTACTGTCTGGGGCGACAAATAGGCGAACAACATCTGAGACAGTGGATAGACAGGCATGGTAGATGGCTAAGTCTATCGAGCAATGATGTCGATAGATCAAAAAAATGGTTTGAGCGACATGGAAGCAGCGCAGTATTCTTTGGTCGATTTGTTCCCGGTATTCGCACTTACATTTCCTTACCAGCTGGTTTTGGCGAGATGCCTCTCTTACCATTCATGCTTTATTCGGCATCTGGCACAGCGATCTGGGTCGGACTATTGACCTACGCAGGCTATGCTCTGGGACAGAACTATCAGTTAGTAGAGAAATATTTGGGGACTGCTTCTCTAGTTATGCTGCTGGCTGTAGCGGTAGGTATAGCTGTTTGGGTAACTCGTCGCCGACTAGGGCGAAATCAAGAAAAGTAAACTGTTGTCTCTGACTCAACCGAATGCAACCGAATGCAACTTAATACAGTAGAAAAAGGTGCTAGCAATTAAATGCAGTCAGATCTACTTACTCGCGAGTAATCCGCAGAATTTTGTCTTGTTCGGGCGGGCAACTACCGCGACCGTCGCAATTGCTAGTTGTCACATATAGCTCGCCGTCAGGCCCCATAATTACTTCTCGCAGTCGCCCCTGCTGCCCCTGCAAATAAACTTCATGTTGCTGTACCTGGTTTGTCTCAGGGTCAATCACAACTCGCTGCAACTGCCCTGCTCTCAGAGCGGCAATCATCAAGCTCCCTTTCCACTCAGGGATCGCATCACCTGTATAAATTGTGGCGCCTCCAGGCGGTAGCGCTTGCTGCCAGACAATCGATGGTGTCACCAACCCTGATGCTGACTCACAGCGGTACGTGGTTGGCCAGCCCAAATTGTCACCCGCTTGGGCCACGCTGACTTTATCATGTCCTGATCGTCCCAGTTCGCCGCTGGGGCCATGATCGCTGACCCAGAGAGTTGAGGCGTTGACCCAGTCAAACCCTTGAGTATTGCGGATGCCCAGAATATAAGCCAGGTTGTCTGCAAAAGGATTATCAGCGGGTATTGCTCCGTCAGGCGTGACGCGCAAGATCTTACCTGCCAAACTATCCACATTTTGCGAGAGATCTGGTTCTCTAGCATCTCCCGTGCCAACATAAAGCATCCCATCCGGGCCAAATCGAATTCGCCCGCCGTTATGGAATTGGGCAACTGGAATATTATCCACAATAATTCGATCGCGGCTCGCACTTAGCCCATCTTGCGTCAGCTGCCACCGCTCGACTCGGTTCACAGCCGCGCCGCCGTTGTCAGCTGTAAAATAGACATAGAAGAAGCTATTATTGGTGAAATCAGGATGGGCTGCAATCCCCAACAGACCTCCTTCCCCGCGATCGCTGACACCGATAGTGGCCACCGCCTCGGGTCGCAATTCACCGTTCTGCACTAGCCGCACTCGTCCTGCTCGCTCTGTTACCAACATGCGATTATCAGGCAGAAACGCAATTCCCCAAGGCACATCCAATCCAGTCACGACTTCTTCAACCTGCACGTTGACCTTTCCTTCTGGGCCAAAGCCGCTTTCCACTAGTCTGCATGCCTGCTGGGTTGAGGCTGGTTGGGGAGCAGTTTGCGCTTGATTCTGGGGAGATGTGAGGATTGGCTGGGTTGGTTCAGAGGTGGATGCGCAGGCGAATAAACCCATCATGCTGAATGTAATTCCACTGATACAAAGTTTTTTCCGCATTGATCCGCTCCTATTCAAAACGTTATGCCTAAAGTTCTATCCGGGGCTGAGTCTGGGCGTTATGCAATTTTAGCACTCTCGAAATCTCTGCTGACTGCTCACGGGGGCTACATTGATGGAGCAGCATGGCAACCAATCCTGTCCAGCCCGTTTGATGATTCGCACCCAGCCCAGCGCCATTGTCGCCGTGAAAATATTCGTAGAACAGCAGCAGATCTCGCCACTGTGGGTTCTTTTGAAATAGGCTATTATCGCCATGCACAGGTCGATTGTCTGTCTCGTCTCGTAGGAATATACTAGTCAGTCGCTGTGACAGCTCAATTGCAACTTCTGCCAGCGTCATCCACTGACCTGATCCGGTTGGGCATTCCACCCGAAAATCATCTCCGATATATCGCTGGAATTTCTGCAACGATTCGATGATCAGAAAATTCATTGGAAACCAGACTGGGCCACGCCAGTTAGAATTGCCGCCAAACATACCTGTAGTTGATTCGGCTGGCTCGTAGGCAACGTCATGCGTCTGTCCGTCTACTTCAAAGCGGTAGGGATGCTCAGCGTGAAACTTAGAGAGCGAGCGGACGCCATAGGGACTGAGAAACTCATCCTCATCCAACAAGCGACGCAGAATCGCTCTGAGCTGATCGGGTGGGTTGACAATTGCCAGCAGCCGATTAAAGCTGTCGCCTGCTTGCTCCAGGGAGGCAATATTGCGCTGTAAATTGGGACGATGATCAATAAACCACTGAAAGCGCCGCTGGAAGCTGGCCACCTGAGCGAGTACGTCAGGCTCCAGAATTTCGACGGCAAACAGCGGCACTAATCCGACCATCGAGCGCACCTTCAGATAGTGATAGTCTCCATGCGGCAGGTGCAGCACGTCATAGAAAAACTGATCGGCTTCATCCCAGAGCGGCACGTTAGTCTCGCCCATATGGTTGATTGCATCAGCGATATAGAGAAAATGCTCAAAAAACTTGCTGGCGATATCTTCGTAGACGGGCTTGGTTTTGGATAGCTCTAGCGCCATTGCCAGCATATTGAGGCAATACATCCCCATCCAGCTTGTCGCATCAGATTGTTCTAGGTAGCCGCCAGTAGGCAACGTGGCGCTGCGGTCGAAAATGCCAATGTTATCGAGTCCCAGAAAGCCACCCTGAAAAACATTGTTGCCGTTGTTATCTTTGCGGTTGACCCACCAGGTAAAATTGAGCAGCAGCTTTTGAAACACGCGCTCTAAAAAGTCAGTGTCAGCCACGCCGTACTGCCCCTGCTCAATTTGGTAGACGCGCCAAGTGGCCCAGGCATGAACCGGAGGATTGACATCGCTAAAATGCCACTCATAGGCCGGGATTTGACCGTTGGGGTGCATATACCACTCTCGGGTGAGGCGGTCGAGCTGCCGTTTGGCAAAATCGGGGTCGAGCATTGCTAGTGGAATACAGTGAAACGCTAGATCCCAGGCTGCAAACCAAGGAAACTCCCATTTATCTGGCATCGATAGAATATCGTCGTTAAATAGGTGAATCCACTCGGGGTTGCGAGGATGGTGACGCTGAGGAGAAGGTTGGGTTGAATCCCCGGTGAGCCAGTCTTCGACAACATAGTGATAGAACTGTTTTGTCCAGAGCAGCCCTGCAAATGCCTGCCGCTGCACCTGCTGCGCTTCTGGCAAGAGACCTGGCGTGATCTGCCGGTAGAATTCGTCGGCTTCCTGCTGGCGTTTTTGGAAGATGGCATCGAAATCAGTCGTGAATCGCTCCGCCAAATCAGCAGCATTGGTGAGTCGCAGCCAGACAACTTGGGTCTCGCCTGCGCTCAGCGTTAAAGAATAGTGTGCCGCAGCTTTGGTTCCCGTTTGGGCGGGGTTGACGGCATCAGCTTGCTGATGAATCAGGTAATTGTTGATGCCATCTTTAACATAGGGCGATGCGTTTTTGCCGCCAAACAGTCGCTCATGATTCGTTTCGTTCTCGGTGAACAGCAAGGCATCAGCAGCCTGACAGTAGAGCCAGCGGTCGCCCAGCGTCGGATGTGCAGCATGAATCACCTGAGTAGACTGCCAAGCAGCGGACTGCCGAGATTCGACCTGCCGCAGGATCGGCTTCTGGCTGGCTTCATCCCATGACCAACTGTTGCGAAACCACAGCGTCGGCAGCAGATGCAGCGCTTTCTCCTCGCTTGAGCGATTGGTGACGCAGATTTGAATCAAGATATCTTCATCTGTGTTTTTAGCATACTCAACGGAGATATCAAAATAATGATTATCAGCAAAAATGCCGGTATCTGCCAATTCAAATTCTGGGTCGTGGAAACCGCGCTGCTGGTTTTGAGAGACTAGCTCTGCATAGGGGAATGACTGCTGCGGATACTTGTAGAGATATTTCATGTAAGCATGGCTAGGCGTATTGTCGAGGTAAAAGTAGTACTCTTTCACATCCTCGCCATGATTACCTTCTGGGCCAGTTACTCCAAACAATCGCTCCTTCAAGATTGGGTCGGCTCCGTTCCAGAGCGCAACTGCAAAGCAGAGCCGCTGATGGTTATCAGAAATGCCAGCAATGCCATCTTCGCCCCAGCGGTAGGCGCGTGAGCGGGCGTGATCATGCGGAAAGTAGTTCCAAGCGTTCCCATCATCGCTGTAGTCTTCGCGCACTGTGCCCCACTGCCGCTCACTCAAGTAGGGGCCCCAGCGCCGCCAGTAGGCCTGACGCAACCGATCTGCTGCTAATCGCTTTTGTTCTGCGCTGATCATGGTAAATCCTAAGAACGTAGTGATGCTGGGATTTCTTCTGGCACAACCCAGTAATAGATCGTGCGGCCATCTACTTGAGTCACCTGCTCAGGTTCCCAGTCGCCCATATCAAAAGAATGAGAGACAATTCGCGTTCCGGGTCGAAGCTCTTCTAAAAGTTTAGGGCGTAGGCGCAAATTGACGTCTGGCAAGAGGTAGAGCGTCACGACCGTTGCTTCGCTGATATCTGTCTCAAACAGGTCTTGCTGCACAAACTGAACCCGATCGCTCACGCCTGCTTGACGCGCCCTGTCATTCGCCTGCTGCACCAAGGCCGGATCAATATCCACACCCATTCCTCTAGCACCATACTCTTGAGCCGCTGTAATCACAATTCGACCATCGCCGCTGCCCAGATCGTAAATCACATCGTTCTGGCTGACGTTAGCAACACGCAGCATTTCTGCCACAACGGATTCTGGCGTAGGGACATAGGGCACATCCCGATCGACAGCCTGCGGCTGGCTGGCTGGCTGCGAAGTTTGGGCTGGCGAAGTTTGGGCTGGCGAAGTTTGGGCTGGCGCTGTAGCTTCAGTGTCAAAGGCTCTTTGCGGTTGGCAGCTCGCCACGCCCATCCCAACAATCCCGGCACTTGCGACGATTAACATGAATACTTGGTTCAATCTCATGGCTATTGATCTCCGTTTGTGATTGTAGTTGCTTGCATTTTTAGCGATTCGTCAAGTCAGAGACTCATACGGTGAGGTTCAAACCGGCTAGAGTTTCAAATTTGTTAGAAGTTATAGCCAACGCCTAGAATCACGCTGCCTTCGGTGTCGCGGAAAAACGCTACATTGCCTTGAGCGGTTAGCGTGACCCGGTCGGCCACGGGAACATCAATGCCACCTGTGATCAAGGGTCTTGTGAGACTATCACTGCCAGTCGAAATTGCCAGACCGCCCCCGACGAAAGGGGCAACCGCAAAGTCTACATTCTCCGCAACGGGCGCAATTGGGAAGTCTGCCGTCAGCGGCAGCAGAATCGTTGGATCACCTCCGACGACCAGCCCCGGACGCGCCGAGAATCGGCTGGTCAAGCCGATTTTGCTGTAGATCGTAAAGTTGCCTCTGCCCATCGCGGTATCACCGCCAAAGCCAATGTTGCCGCCAACGCCAATATAGCTGGGGCCAGAGCGGGTCGCCCGACCGGGCGTAATCTGCTGCGCGACCAGATCCTCGGCGGATTGCGAGACGGTTAGTTCAGCAGATTCAGCAGGGACTGCATCTAACGGCTCTGCCTGCACCGAAGTCGCGAGCATTGGGAATACAGCAACCCCGATCAGAATGGCTATACCTGTGCGAAATTGAGTAGTCATGATGCTCTCCTAACAAACTCTGTCGAACGTTCTGTATCGAACGCTGAGGAATCTAGCTGCGGTTGAAATCTGCCTGATCTAGATATGGTCTAGATGCAGTCTCACTCCAATCTCTAGAATCTCCGACTCGACTGTTCTTACCTACTCAGTGTGAACGGAAAATGTGACTCAAAAATGACTGATTGCTGCTGCAACAAATATCTCACTTTTTGTAGAGGTGAGATTTGGGCCAAAATATACACATAATTTAAAACAAAGATTTAAAACAAAGACAGTTGGACTGTTAGCAATGGGCGATGAGATTCTCAGAGGGGCAGTTCAATCTGAAAGGTAGAGCCTTTACCTTCAGTACTCGTGACATAAATCTGGCCGCCATGTGCCTGGACAATTTGCTGAGCAATCGCCAATCCCAGCCCGAAACCGCCGCTCTCTCTAGCGCGCTCGGTATCAACTCGATAGAACCGCTCGAATATATGGGGGAGATCCGTTTTGGCAATGCCAATACCTGTATCGACGACCTGAATCATCGCCTGATGCGAATGAGTTTCTAGCCGCAGCCACACCGTTCCGCCTGCCGGGGTGTACTTACAGGCGTTGCTGAGCAAGTTCTTCACAGCCTGCCGCAGCAGCTCTAGATCAGCCCGCAGCTCAATCGGATGTTTCGGTAGGTGGGTGACGAGCTTGATATCATGCTTGGCAACCTCAGCAGTGTAATCAGCAGCCAACTCCTCCAGCAAGTTGTTCAGGATAACCGGTTTTAGCAACTCTGAAGCGATTCTTCCTGAATGGCGAGCCAGCAATAGCAGATTACTGACTAGACTATTTATAGATTTGCTGCTGTCAATAATGTTTGCTAAAGACGGCTGAATTTCGGGAGCATCTTTGGCCAACAGCATCCCAACCTGAGCGTTCGTGAGGATAGCAGAGAGAGGCGAGCGCAGCTCATGAGAGGCATCCGCAGTAAAGCGCTGGAGCTGCATGTAGGCTTGGCGGATCGGCTGCATGGCAAGGCCTCCTAGTTGCCAGCCTGTGAAGCCAATCAAGATCAAAGCAATTGGTACAGTCAATGTCAAGACGAGCTGAAACTGACGCAGATCGGCTTGAGTATCGGTGAGTGGAACAGCGATTTGGAGATAGCCCAGCAACCTATTGCCTTCCTGCACTGGCAGCGTGACTTGACGAAGCCACCGATCGGTTGGAGCTGGATCGTTCAGTGAGAGGAACCCTGGAGAAGCGCTCAACTGCTCTGAAGGTGGTGCGCCAAAAAAACGCTTCAGTTGCCCTTGGGCATTATACCAACGAACATATACCAGCTCAGTATCAAGCGGTTGCAAACTATTGCCCAGCAGCGGGACATTGTTGAGATCAACCTGTGGCTGATCCTGGCGCAATTCATACTGAACGCTAGCCGCCATAATCCTGGTTTTTTTGTAGAGCAGCTGATCTAATGCTTTGAGTTTATCTTCAGCCCGCAGGTAGTAAAGCGTCGCGGCAAACAGAATGAGAATGCTCCCCATCGACAGCGTAAACCAGCGAGCTAAATTACGGCGACTGCGATTGAACATTTAGCTTCGAGACTATAAGCTCACGATCACTCTGATGGACTCAGTCGATATCCCATGCCATATACTGATCCAATCCAGCTTGCAGCCTCTACCTCTTGGAGCCGCTGACGCAGCTTGCGAACTAGTACAGTAATCGCGTTGCTCTCTGGCTCAGTGCCCCATTCCCATACGGCGTGCTCAATCTGATTGCGAGTTAGCACCTGTCTCGGATGTCGCATAAAATACTCTAGAAGCTGAAATTCGCGGCTGGAAAGCCTAGCTACCGTGCCATGTCGCTCAACAGTGAGGCTGTCAAGGTGGAGCTGCAAATCGGCAAGCCGGAGGATATCTCCCCGCCAGAGCGGTGAGCGCCGTCGCAGTGCCCGCACCCGTGCCATAAACTCAGTGACATCAATCGGCTTGACCAGATAATCATCCGCACCCGCATCTAACCCCACAACTTTGTCAGGTGTTGTATCCTTAGCAGTAATGATTAGCACTGGAGTTGCTTTACCCGCAGCGCGATACTGTTGGCAGAGGCTGACTCCACTGATATAGGGCAACATCCAGTCCAGAATCAACAGATCGTACTCTTTCTCCGACAGCAACCACTGAGCCGTTTTCCCATCTCTGACCCCATCCACATTGTGCCCTGCTCGAGAGAGCACAGTTTGCAATGGCATCAATTGCTTCGTGTCATCCTCCACCAGTAGGATTTTCATACTTGGATTTTGCAGTACATTTTATTCACATTAGAACAGTCCTATTGGATCATCGTCTTCCATTAGCAAGATTTCAAATATTGCACGCACGATTAGGATGCCAGTAATCCCATCAGGTGAGTACCAAGGCAGAAAGCGCCATGAGGCAGATCAGCAAATATTGGCTGCGAGGTTTGGGTCTGGAATTTTGGCTGCCTTTGCCCCTGATAGCGCTAGTTTTTTGGCTGAGCTGTAGCCTGATGTCAGCGCAGGTTCTCAGCCGTTCTTATGGTGCCGCAGACAAACTGCAAGCCGATACGCAGCTGGAGGTATATGTATCGGTTAACATTGCTACGATTAAAGCAGTGATTGACCGAGCTCAAGGAACAACTCAGCTGGAGGTGCAGACAACAGAGTCGAACTTGAGGAAGCTGGAATTTACCTTTCCTGTCACGGACACCAATCAATTAGAATCTACGATTGCTCAAGAGCTAGGGCTCTCTCGCCAAGATGTCAGAAAGTTAGTGCGCTACGAGATCACAGATTGAAGGCGATTAAAGGCACAGTTCATTCAGCCCAAACAAAGCTTCTGATGGCGGTGAATGGTAACTTGGTGGTGAATGGTAACTCGCAGCTTACCTCGACGGAGATTTATCCTTCAATTCAGCAACGCCGCTCTTTTGACATACCGCTACCCAAATCGCTACCCCAAGCTTGATCTTTCGCAGGCTTGACAAATCTGGTAAATTCAGGGTGGGAGTTCAGCGGGAAAGGTATGAACATTCTTCACGGCACATGGATTCCGGACGAGCCTGATCCAAATGAGTTTATCCAGGAGGGATGCTTTTGTCTCTGGGTGGAAACTGCTGAAGTCGCAGAGCCTGCCCCAGCTGATCCAACTGCTCGACATCCGCAGCAGTTGAGCCAAGCCGCCCTTGCCGATTTTTTAGTCGAGCAGCTCGGCTTCAAACCGCCGAAGGACAACATCTACCCGCAGTATTTCCTGCTGCCCACCCATGACCAGCAGCCCTTGCCCTCACTGGAGCTGTCCCGCTACCTAGAAACCGAGTTGCCCGAAACCTTTGAGTGGGACTACTGGCAAATTGACTGCTTAGAAATACCGCCACAGGGCAATTTTCAGACTCAGAGTCGCAACCTGATCCAAATGCTGAACGAGCTGCATTTTCTAGCCAGCACCAGCCTGACAGAACTTCAGCTTGGCGCAGATTTGCTGTTTTGGTATCACTACAGCCAGAGCTTCAAGCAGATAGTTTTCCGCGATCACTATGTTCCAGCTCTGAAATATCGCGTGGTTCAGAGCCAAAAGACTGGCTCAAAGCAATCTGGCTCAAAGCAGGCTGGCTCAAAGCAAGCTGGCCAGTCAAGCGGGCAGTTCAAGATCTATCCCGGCTGGGAAATTATCTCTAACGCCTACGAGCAAGAAATTGAACGCTTTGTAGACTATATGCCGCTACTCTGCGTCAGCGGATTCATTGACCGACCGACAAGGCTAGAATTTCACCAGCCCGAATGGCTGCTGCGCCACTTCTCTGAATGCTTTGTGACCCATCTGCTGCGCAGCATGCCCAGCACCGCCGCCTTCAGCAAGAAATTTGAGGGGACGCTGGTTGAAGACTGCCTGCGCTCTGACGAACCCGTTTCTACAGAAGCCGCGCTCGTTACCTACCAGCAATGGCAAAACTGGCGTGACAAGATTACCCGCAGCCAGACCAACCTGCCCTTCTATCTCTGCTTCCGACTGCATTCCCCCGAAGACCCAAAAGCACTCTGGTTTCTGGAGTTTCTGGTCGCAGGCCGCGATGATCCTTCAACTCGCGTTTCGCTGCTCGACTACTGGCAGTTGAGCACTGCCAAACAAAAGTCAGCGCAGAGCAAGATTGGCAAGAACTTTGAACAGCACTTACTCATGCAGCTCGGCTATGCGGCACGGATCTACCCGAAGCTCTGGGAAGGGCTGGAAACCGATCAGCCAACCGGGGTGCAGCTGAGCACCGACGAGGCCAGCAGTTTCCTCAAAGATCTCGCCTGGGTGCTGGAAGAATCCGGCTATAAGGTGATTGTGCCTGCTTGGTGGACACCTAAAGGCCAGCAGCGAGCTAAGATTCGGTTGCGCGCCAGCGGACGCAAGCTGGGCAGTAACAGTAAGAGCAAAGGGTATTTTTCATTAGAAACCTTGGTGGACTATCAGTATGAACTAGCCATCAACGGAGAACCCGTCAGCGAACGCGAATGGCAGGCGTTGGTCAACGCGAAATCTTCGCTAGTGCAGTTTCGAGGTGAATGGATGGAGCTGGATCAAGATCAGATGCAGCAGATGCTGGAGTTTTGGAAAAGCCACAAGCAGGAGCATCCAGAGCTTAGCCTGATTGACTTCGTGAAGCTGATGGCCGAAGGCGATGACTTTGAGGTGGAGCTATCGCACGATCAGGCTCTAGCCGAGATGCTGAGCAAGCTGAACGACAAAAGCGGTCTGGAGGTGCTGCCTGACCCACAGCAGTTTCAAGGTCAGCTCCGAGAATACCAGAAGCGTGGCGTATCCTGGATTAGCTACCTGGAGAGCATTGGCTTCAACGGCTGTCTGGCTGACGATATGGGCTTGGGTAAGTCGGCGCAGGTGATTGCCCGCCTGCTGCAAGAGCGCGAGCAAGTTGCCCAAAAATCTGCCTCAAAATCTGCCTCAGAATCTGCCCAAAAATCTGCCCAAAAATCTGACAAGCCGCTGCCGACCTTACTAATTGCCCCCACCTCGGTGGTGGGCAACTGGCAGAAAGAGATCGAAAAATTTGCGCCACAGCTCCGCTCCATGATCCATCACGGCAGCGACCGCAATCAGGAGCCAGAATCGTTTCGGCAGGCGGTTGCCCCCTGCGACGTGGTAATCACCTCATTTACGCTAGCGCGCAAGGATGAAAAGCTGCTGAACGGCATTGAGTGGCAGCGGCTCGTGGTGGACGAAGCTCAAAATATCAAAAACCCGAAAGCCGCCCAGACCAAAGCGATTCTGAAGCTCTCGGCGCAGCATCGACTGGCGCTAACGGGCACGCCGATTGAAAACCGCCTGCTCGATCTCTGGTCGATTTTCAACTTTCTCAATCCGGGCTATTTGGGCAAAGAGAGTCAGTTTCGCCAGTCGTTTGAGACACCCATTCAAAAAAACAGCGATCCCTCCCGCTCTGCTGTGCTGAAAAAGCTGGTCGAGCCGTTTATTTTGCGCCGCGTCAAAACCGACCCAACCATTATCCAAGACCTGCCCGACAAAGTAGAGCAAAAGCTGTTTTGCAACCTGACCAAAGAGCAGGCAGCGCTCTACGAGGCGCTGGTCAAAGACGTGGAGCGACAGCTAGAGGATGCCGAAGGAATTCAGCGCAAGGGGTTAATCCTTTCGACGTTGCTGAAGCTGAAGCAGATCTGCAACCACCCTATGCAGTTTTTGCAGGACGGCAGCGCCTTCACGCCAGAGCGATCTCACAAGCTGGAGCGGCTGCAAGAGATGGTCGAAGAAGCCGTCGAAGAAGGGGAAAGCCTGCTGGTGTTTACGCAGTTTACCGAGATTGGGGAAGCCCTAGAGCGATACGTGAAGCATCACCTGCACTACAACACCTACTATCTGCATGGCGGCACGGTGCGGCAGAAGCGCGAAAAAATGATTGCTGAATTTCAAGATCCGGAAACCGAACCTTCTGTGTTTGTGCTGTCACTCAAGGCGGGTGGGGTGGGAATTACGCTCACAAAGGCCAATCACGTCTTTCACTTTGATCGCTGGTGGAATCCAGCGGTAGAGAACCAGGCGACCGATCGCGCCTTTCGGATTGGCCAGAAAAAGAACGTGTTTGTGCATAAGTTTGTAACTATTGGCACGCTCGAAGAAAAAATAGATCAGATGATTGAAGATAAGAAAAAATTGGCAAACTCGATTGTTGGCTCTGATGAATCCTGGTTGACCGAGCTAGATAACAATGCCTTTAAGCAGTTAATTCGCCTCAATCGCAGTGCGGTAATGGAGTAGCATATGGCCAGCAACTTTTCACGAACCTGGTGGGGTAAGCAGTTTATCGCCGCATTAGAAGATATTACGGACGCTGGACGCTTGAGCCGGGGCCGCTCTTACGCACGCGGCAGTAAGGTGAAAACCTTTCACATCCAGGACGGTACCGCAATTGCTCACGTGCGCGGCTCGGTCAATCCTTACTTTGGCGTTTACACGGAGCCAACCTACACAACTGTCGTCGAGATCCAGCCGATTAGCGACGCTAAATGGCAGGCGGCAATTGCTCATATTGCCTCTAAAGCCAGCTTTATTTCTAAGCTGCTGCTCAACGAAATGCCAGACAATATTGAGGATGCCTTTACGCCAATGGGGCTACATCTGCTGCCCAACAGACGAGCTGATTTCAAGACAAGCTGCACCTGCCCAGACTACAGCAATCCCTGCAAGCATATTGCGGGCGTTTACTATCTGCTGGCCAGCCAGTTGGATGAAGATCCGTTTTTGCTGTTTGAGCTGCGTGGCCTCTCGCGCCATAAGCTGAAGCAAGAGCTAGCCCGTTCGCCGCTGGGGCAGGCTCTCTCTGCTGAACTCGACGCGCAAACCTCAGAGCCTCGACCGGCAGCCGCTTACTACAGTCCTCATCAGGCAATGGAGCTGCCAGCCGATATCAGCCTGCGCGACTTTTGGCAGGGCGCTAAGCGCTTACCTCTGTTGGAACCTGTCCGGCAAGATGGTGTGCCTGCGGTGCTCATCAAAAAACAGGGCGACTATCCGGCCTTTTGGGACAAAGATCAGTCTTTCATTGCCTCCATGGAGGAGCTATATGAGCGCGTCCGCACCAAGAATAAGTTCTAGCGAGCCAGCGCTAAAATACCGTGCCGTCGCTGATAATTTGCAGGGGCGGTCTGCCGTCAGCTCGCAGCGTAGCGGCAATTTTGCGTCCAGCCGCCCAGGTTCCGCCCTCCAAAACCTTGACCAGCGGCAGGCTGTTGGCATCTAGATCGAGCTTTTCGCGGATTTTGGCCGCAATTTGGTCGAGCAGCAGAATCGTCAGGGCACGCCATTCGACAATCACCTCCGCGTCGGGTCGATGCGGCTGGCTAAGAATATCAGGCTGCTTGGGTTGCAGCAGCCCCAAATCGAGGCAGAGTCCGCCGTTGCGGTATTCAGCCAATCCGGTAAGCTGGTCGAGATTGGTAATTTCAAAGCCGAGCTGCTGCAAGGGTTCCAGCAGCGAATAGGTGAGCCACTGCGACAGCTTGTGGAACGGCACGAGCTGCGACCCCAAGCTGATACCTAGCGGTTGATCTGGCAGCTGATCTGGCGGCTGAATGGGCAGCTTAGAATGTTGCCAAACATCGCCCAAATTCTCGCCGGCCAGGGTGACGCGCCCCGGCCAGATCGGGCTGAAGCCTGCCAAAACTGCGGCAAAGACATCTGTAGCCGAAATTTGCCCGCCCATTTGCCCGCCCATTTGCCCACCAAGGGCTCGCGCCGTCAGGTAGTCCACTAGGCCACCTGGACGCGGATCTGTTGTCCCAAACAGCGCTGGAGCCTCAGCCAGCGCCAAGCCCAGCTGTTGGAGCAGCTTTAACCGGCCTTCCAGCCCCACTAGCGGGTTGGATTCTGACAGCTGAAACCCTTGCGACAGCGCGGCAACAGTCAGATTTTGCAGTCCTGCCGCATCCGCCATCAGCCGAGTCGGGCCGCTGGAAAAGCTGCCGCTCAAAAACAGATCGTAGCTCGCCACAGCCAGCCCTTCTGAGCGCTGAAACAGCTTGCCTGTTGCGGGTTCTCGGTAGCGCCAAGCCGTGCCAGCTCCCGCATCTAGCAATACGCTCGTCACCGCCAAATCAAACTGGATGCGGGCATATTCGAGCGGATCCTGCTGCCAGCGCGGGGCAAGCTGCGCCAGCCGATCAATGCCACCCGCCTGAAAATGTCGCCAGCGGCTGTGAAACGGCACCTGCCAGTCTGGGTAGTTCTGCTGAATTACCTGAATCACATAGTCAGCTACGGCATCGAGCTGGCTGAGATCGCAGCGAAATTGTAGCTGATCGTCCAGGCAAAGCTTGAACAGCTCACCGCAGCGTTCGCGAATTGCCTGAGGTGACCGCAGATACTGCACGGCTGCAAGCCCAGACTTTGCTGAATCTAATGTTGGGTCGGAAGAATTCTGCATGAGCAGGGGGCGATGATGGAGAACAGGTGGGACAACTGCGCCGAAAGTCGCCGAAAGTCGCCGAAAGTCTGAATCAGCGGTTCAGGAGACAGGGGAGAAGATCGGTCAAATGGCCGCCGAGATTAACAGGCATGAGGATTCATGCCAGCAGTGTTCCGTGAGTTGCCTATAAGAATCTATCACGCATGGCAGCTGGGTTTCGGCTGCGTTCAGCTACTTGCTGATTTCAAAGCTGCCGCATCTTCACAGCCGAACCGTCGCAGCCGTGGTGCTAGCCGTGGTGCTAGCCGTGATGCTTTCTGTACCTTTCTCAGCCGCCGGACGCGCAATTGGCACGACCTGTACGGCGCAGGCTTTCAGCTCTGGCTGACCGGATTCCGGGCAAGCTTCAGCGTGAGTCAGCGCGTTGGCTTCTGCGGCCTCAGCCCAGAGCGTCCCCCAATGCATTGGCACAAACAGCGTATTCGGCGTGATCGCCTGTGTAACTTTTGCTTTGAGTCGTGCCATTCCCCGCCGCGATCTGACTTCGAGCCAGTCACCGTTCTCAATCTTGAGCTTCTTAGCATCTTTGGGATGGATTTCCAGAAACGGCTCCGGGTGCATTTTTCGCACCTTGTCCACTCGCCCCGTGCGCGTCTGTGTATGCCAGTGACCGTAGAGTCGGCCTGTGGTCAGCACAAACGGATAGTCGGCATCCGCAGGTTCGGCCAAGCCACGTGAGTGATAGGCTCCAAAGCGGGCGCGTTGGTCGGGCGTGTTGAAGCGCAGGTCGCTGTAGAGGCGGTCAGGGGATGGCGGCGTTTGGCTATTGGGCGGGCTATTGGGCGGGCTATTGGGCGAGTTATCAGGACAAGGCCACTGCATCGGCCCTTCTCGGCGCAGCCGCTCATGGCTCATGCCGGTCATATCGCAGGGGCGACCGCTGGTGAGCTGCACAAACTCGGCGTGAACTTCGGCAGCGCTGTTAAAGGCAAACTGCTTGCTAAAGCCCAAGCGTCGCCCGACTTCGGCAAAAATCACCCAGTCGGGACGGGCTTCTCCGGGGGGCGTGCGGAACTGCGGTCCCAGCGTCACCCGGCGCTCGGAGTTGGTCATCGTGCCGGGGGCTTCGCTCCACTGAGCCGCAGGCAGCAGCAGGTGAGCATAGGCCGAGGTTTCGGTCGGGTAGTAGGACTCTTGATAAATCGTGAAGGGCGAGCGCAGCAGTGCAGCCTTGGTGCGCTCCAGATCGGGCAGACTCACAACCGGATTCGTAGCGGCAATCCAAAATAGACCCACCTCTCCAGCTTCTAATCCCTGGATCATCTCCCAGGCTGTTCGTCCCGGCGTATCAGCAATCTGGCCAGCGGGTAGTCCCCAAAACTGCTCGACTTCGGCGCGATGGGCGGGAACTTTGACGGTGCGATATCCCGGCAGCAGGTGAGAGAGTCCGCCCGCCTCGCGTCCGCCCATGGCGTTGGGCTGCCCAGTCAGCGAAAATGGCCCTGCTCCCGGCCTGCCAATCTGTCCGGTCATGAGGTGCAGATTGATCAGCGTCCGGGCTTTGGCTGTGCCTTCGGAAGATTGATTCACGCCCATTGACCAGAGCGACAGCAGGCGCTGCGATTCGCCCCAGTAGCGAGCGGCTTGCTCCAGCTCGTCCAAGCCAATGCCGCAGCGGCGCACGACGAGTTCTGGGGGATACTGACGGATCACCTCAGCATAGTCGACAAAGCCGCTGGTGCAGTCGTCGATAAACACCAGATCGAGTTTTTCCCAGCGCATCAGCAGATGTGCAATGCCGTTGAGCAGGTCGATATCGGTGCCCGGTTTGATGGCCAGATGCAGATCGGCGGCTTCGGCAGTGGGGGTGCGGCGCGGATCGACCACAATCATTTTGGTGTCGCGGTGCTGCTTGTGGTGCTTACGCAGCCGATTGAAAATGATCGGGTGGCATTCGGCGGTGTTGCTGCCGATGATAAAGGCGCAGTCGGTTTGCTCTAGGTCGTCGTAGCAGCAGGGCGGGCCGTCGCTGCCAAAGCTCTGGATATAGGCCGAAACTGCCGAAGACATACAGAGCCGCGAGTTGGCATCAAAGTTATTTGTGCCCAGACAGCCTTTAATCAGCTTTTGGGCGGTGTAGTAATCTTCGGTGTTGAACTGCCCAGAGCCGTACATGCAGATGCCGTCTGCGCCCTGGTTGGCCAGCACCGCCTGAATCTGCGCCGTAATTTTGCCCAACGCCTCGTCCCAGCTAATCCGCACAAACGGCTGATCAAACGATTCGCGCCACATTGGGTGTAGCAGGCGATCTTTGGCCAGCGACTCGGTAATCGTCGCGCCTTTGACGCAGATCATCCCCTGACTCGACGGATGTGCCCGGTCGCCCCGCACTTGCCAAATGGGCGTACCCTGCGCGTCACGATGTACAGCTTTACCGGGCTGAGCAGGCGGTAAAACCTCCAGACCGCAACCAACGCCGCAATAGGGGCAGATCGTTCGGGTGGGTTCGGACATGATGCAATCTCAAGAATGGTTGGAAGCGGGGCTTACTCTACGTCGTCATGGGCAAAGCGGCGATAGAGGAAGTCGAGGGCGCTGTTGCGAAGTTCATAGTAGGTGGGTGATTCCATCACCTGCGCTCGGTCGCGCGGACGGGGAAACGGAATCTCCATGATTTCGCCGATTTTGGCAGCAGGGCCGTTGGTCATCATCACCAGCCGGTCGGCCAGCAGCAGCGCCTCGTCAATGTCATGCGTAATCATCAGCACCGTTACCTGATGCTCTGTCCAGATTTTCAGCAGCTCTTCCTGCAATTCCTCGCGGGTGATTGGGTCAAGTGCCCCAAACGGCTCGTCGAGAATCAGCACCTGCGGACGCAGCGCTAGCGCCCTCGCAATGCAGACCCGCTGCTTCATGCCGCCAGAGAGCTGTCCCGGCTTTTTGTCAGCTGCTTCCGACAGCCCCACCATGGCCAAGTGCTCACGAGCAATCTGGTCTTTTTCGGCCTGCGGCTTGTTGGGCCAAACTGAGTTGATTCCCAAAAAGATATTTTCGTAGGCGCTCAGCCAGGGCAGCAGTGAATAGTTTTGAAACACCACCATCCGGTCGGGGCCGGGTTCGGTGATCACCTGCGACTGCAAGCGAACTTCGCCCCCGGTCGGCTGTCGGAAGCCGGAAACCATGTCGAGCAGGGTGGATTTGCCGCAGCCGGAGTGGCCAATCACGCAGATAAATTCGCCCTCGCGGACGTTCAGGCTAATGCCGTCGAGTACGGTATAGGAACCTGTCGGCGTTGGGTAGACCTTGGAAATATTGTCGATTACTAGAAAAGCATTCGGGTCGATCTCAGCAGCAGGGCTGTCAGCTTTATTGAGGATTTGCATAGAAGTCCAGAGAAGAGTAGAGGAATCAGAAAATCGTTCGCGAACGCGAATGGTCAGACGAACGATCGGAGCTAAGCTGCAATGACTGCTTTATCAGTCGTGCCATCTAGAGTGCCGTCTAGAGTGCCGTCTAGATTACCGTTGAGGTTGCCGTCAAGATCAATTTCCTGAATCTGAATCTCCTGCTTAATCGCCAAGCTCTCCAGGTAGCCCAGCGGGTCGTCAGGGTCAAACAGCTTGCCGTCAAACAGCGCGAACGCGCCGCGATTGGGTGCAGAGTCCGGCATTTCCAGCGACCGGGCCGCCGCGCCGTAGACATCCATCCGTCGCACCCGATCCAGCACCTCTACCCAGTTCTTCGGGAAGGGCGCAATCCCCCAGCGAGCCAGCTGCGTCAAGATCCACAGCCCTTCGCCTCGGCTGGGGGAGTTGGTCATGTCGATATGGAACTGGTTGAACCGCAGCAGCATTTCGGGCGGCTTGCCGTCGCCTCGGTCATAGGCATCCAGAAACCCTGAGCGAATATAGTCGAGCTTGGCTCCCACGTAGGTGGGCTTGGCCAGCAGCTCGGCAATCTCGGCCCGGTTGCGCCGATCGTCGCAGTATTCGGTGGCCTCCAGCAATGCCTTCACCAGCGCCAGATGCGTTTCGGGATATTGATTCGCCCAGTCTTCGCGCAGCCCCAGCACCTTCTCGGGGTGGCCTGCCCAGAGTTCCAAATCCTGGGCAATCACAAAGCCCAGTCCTTCGCTGACCGCATGGGCATTCCAGGGTTCGCCCGCGCAAAACCCATCAATGTTGCCAGCTTTCAGCGTCGCCACCATCTGCGGCGGCGGAATCACGGTCAGGTTCACGTCGCGCTCTGGGTCAATCCCGCCTGAAGCCAGCCAGTAGCGCATGATCAAGTTGTGCATCGAGGCCGGATGTACCGTCGCCAGCGTGTGCTGATGTCCTGCACCCCCAGCAGCCCCAGCATCATCTGCCAGCAGTGCCTTGAAGTCAGCTAGATTGCGAACGCCCGCCTCAAAGAGCCGCTTGCTAAAGGTAATGGCGTTACCGTTGCGGCTCAGCACTAGCGGGGTCACCATCGGCGTAGGCGCTTTGCCCCCCATCCCCACTGTCAGACCCAGCGGCATTCCGGCCACCATCTGCGCTGCATCCAAGCGTTTAGAAACCACGCCTTCCGCAATCGCCTTCCAGCTTGGCTCCCGCGAGAGGATGACTTCTTCTAGGCCATATTTTTTGAACATCCCCATCTCCTGCGCCACCACCAGCGGCGCGCAGTCGGTCAAGGGCACAAAGCCAATCTCCAGATTCACCTTCTCCAGACCGTTGCGGGCAATGGCAGACACCTTTGCCTGACGCTGCTTGGCCTTCTTCTGCTGATTCAAGAAATAGCTGATTTCGCTGCGGAGCGCGTAGTAGTTGGGATGATTCACCACCTTCAGGCGCTCACGGGGACGCGCAAACGGAATATCGAGAATTTGCCCCACATAGGACTCTGGCCCGTTGGTCAGCATCACAATCCGATCGGACAGCAAGAGCGCTTCGTCTACGTCATGCGTCACCATGATGCAGGTGAGCTGATTGTCCTGGGCAATCTGCATCAGCTGATCCTGTAAGCTGCTGCGGGTCAGGGCATCCAGCGCCCCAAACGGCTCGTCTAGCAGCAGCACTTTCGGCTTGATGGAGAGCGCCCGCGCAATCGACACCCGCTGCTTCATCCCGCCCGAAAGCTGGCCGGGAGTTTTGTCGGCGGCGGGCTTCAGCTTCACCATATTGATATGATGCTCGACAATTTCGCTGCGCTCAGCCGCCGACAGATGGCTCATCACTTCATCCACCGCCAGCGCAATATTTTGGCGCACCGTCAGCCAGGGCAGCAGCGAATAGTTTTGAAACACCACCATCCGGTCAGGGCCAGGTTCAGTCACCTGCCGACCTTCGAGCAGAATGCCGCCCGCAGCAGGTTTTGCCAGTCCGGCAATGATATTCAGCAGCGTTGACTTACCGCAGCCAGAATGCCCCAAGAGCGTCACGAACTCGCCTTTCTTGATCTCCAGGCTGATGTTTTTCAGGGCAATATAGGCTCCACCGTTTGCGAGTGGAAACACTTGGTCTACGTGATCGATTACAACAAAAGCGCTCATGGGAAATCAGGAGATAAAAGGTCGAATAAACTGGAACCAGCCGAGAATTTTAGCGTTAATTTTAGCGTTAACTGTCTTTAGCCCTACTTCTGCTTTAGCTCTACTTCTGATCAGCCGGCACCACGCGATCGGCAATAAAAGTAATCAGCTTGTCGAGCAGCAGCCCCACCAGCCCCACATAGATAATCGCCAAAATCACCTCGCTGACGATGCCGCTGTTGTAGGCATCCCAGATGAAGAAACCAATCCCGACACCGCCCGTCAGCATTTCTGCCGCCACAATTGCTAGCCAAGAGAGGCCAATCGCAATTCTTAGTCCTGTGAAAATATAGGGAACCGTAGACGGGATCAAAACTTTAGTGAAGTACTTCGCCTTCGAGAGCTTCAGCACTTTGGCGACGTTGTTGTAATCCTGCGGGATATTTTGTACGCCAACACCCGTGTTGATAATAATCGGCCAGATTGCCGTAATAAAAATCACGAAAATTGCCGCAGGCTGTGAATCTTTCAGCGCCGCCAGCGAAATTGGCAGCCAAGCCAGAGGCGGCACGGTTCGCAGCACCTGAAAGATCGGGTCAAGCGCCCGAAACATCAGCGTGCTCACCCCTACCAAAACGCCCAGCGCCACACCTGCAACAGCGGCAAGGCTGTAGCCTAATGCGACCCGCTGGAGGCTCGCCGCCAGCTGCCAGAACAGCCCTTGGTCAGTGCCGTTACCGCGATAAAACGGATCGATGATCAGCGGCCAGGTTTCTTCAATGACCTGAATTGGCCCTGGCAGCGTCGCGCCCGGAATTGAGCAGAGCAACTCCCAGATTGTCAGCAGAATCAGCGTGGCAATCACGGTCGGCAGCAGATTCTTCAGGCCAGTTAATACTTTTGTGCCAAAGCTAGTGGCGTAGGGGTTGTGCGCGGTGCTGATGTTGGTGGCCATGCAGGACTTCCTTAGCGTTGAGTTGGGTTGAGCGGAATGTGGGAGATCCCCCTAGCTTTAGTAAAGGGAAACCAGGAGCTAGGGGGTAAGAGAGTCAGCAACAGGGAGAAAGCTATAAAAGCTATAGAGAAATTACGCCTTCACGATCTTGAGGCTCTTGAGATAGGCTTCCGGCTTTTCAGGGTCGAACTTAATGCCGTCAAAGAAGGTTTCAACGCCGCGTGAGGTGCTCTTGGGAATCATCGCCTCTTGGCCAATTGCCTTCGCCGCCTCCTGCCAAATATCCTCGCGGTTCACCGTCTTGATCAGCGCGGCGGTATCGGTATCTTTCGGCAGATAGCCCCAGCGGATATTTTCGGTCAAGAACCAGAGGTCGTGGCTTTGGTAGGGGTATGAGGCCCCGTTGCCCCAGAACCGCATCCGCAGGTCGCTGCCGGTCAGCGTTCGGCCATTGCCGAAGTCAAAGTTGCCCTTCATCCGCTCAACGATATCTTCGGCAGGGACTTTGAACCACTGACGGCCAGAGACAATTTTGCACATCTCTTCGGTGTTGGCTAAGTCATCACACCAGATTTGCGCTTCCTGTACCGCCATCGTAATCGCCTTAGCGGCTTTGGGATTGGCCTCTACCCAGTCAGCCCGCATCGCCAGTGCTTTTTCGGGGTGATCTTTCCACATCTCGCCCGTCGTCAGCGCGCTGTAGCCCACCTTTTGGTTCACAGCCTGGGCATTCCAGGGTTCGCCAACGCAGAAAGCTTCCATCGTGTTCACCTTGATGTTCGCAACCATTTCTGGGGGTGGCACCACAATCGTCGAAACATCCTTATCTGGATTAATGCCGCCTGCGGCTAGCCAATAGCGCATCCAGAGGTCATGCGTACCGCCGGGAAAGGTGACGGCACATTTCACATCTTGGCCGCTGGATTTATTGGCTGCAAACACTGCCTTGAGCGGACTGCTATCTGCACCCAGCTTTAGATCCGCGTGGCTGTTCGCCAGCGTAATCCCCTGGCCGTTCACGTTCAGCCGCGCCAGAATATTCATCGGGATTTTGGCGTTGCCTTTGGTAATCTTGCCTGCCGTAATCAGGTAGGGCATCGGGGTGAGGATATGCGCCCCGTCGATGCCGCCGCCGCCCGATCCCAGCTCGATATTGTCGCGCGTCACAGCCCAAGAAGCCTGCTTCACCACCTCGACATCCGGCATCCCATATTTGGCAAACAGCCCCTTCTCTTTGGCGATAATCAGCGGCGCGGAGTCGGTGAGGGCAATAAAGCCCAGCTTGGCGGTGGTGACTTCGGGCGTGTCGGCAGCGGCCACAGGGCTAGGTGAGGCGGGTGAGGAGCTGCTGCTGCTGGAAGTTTGGGTCGAGGTACAGCCGTTGATGATCAGCGTGGCGGCAGTCGTGGCGCTGGCCGTAACCAGGAAATTACGTCTTGAGATTTTCGACATGTTCTTCTCGCTTAAAAAGATTAGATAGGGAAATGGGATGAATGAGTGAATCCAAAATCGACTGCAATCAGAAGATTAGGCTAATCGGATCAGATGATTCAGGCAATAGGTTCGCCCTTCACCTTCGCTCCAAACTGCTGCACCAGCAGATCGCGCAGCATGGGCTGTAGGTCATCGCAGGCAATGCCCTTTTGGACACAGGTGCCAAGATGAGCATCTTTGCCCACTTTGCCGCCCATGTACAAATCCACGCCATCAACGGCCTTACCGTCCTTACGGGCTTTAGTGCCCATCAGGCCAATGTCGGCGACCTGCGGCTGTCCGCAAGAGTTAGGGCAACCCGTCCAGTGAATCCGCACCGGCTGGGTTAGCTCGATCTCCTCGTCCAGTGCGCGCGCCAGCGCCAGCGCCCGATTTTTGGTTTCAATCAGGGCAAAGTTGCAGAACTGCGCTCCGGTGCAGGAGACAAGGGAGCGCACCAGCGGCGTCGGCTGCACCGAGAATTTTTGCAGAATTGGCTCCTGCAAGAATGCCTCTAGATGCGCGTCTGGAATATTCGGGATGATCAAGTTTTGCTCGACCGTCAGCCGAATCTCGCCGCTGCCGTAGACTTCGGCCAGACGGGCTAGCTCGTACATATCCTGGGCAAACAGCCGTCCGACCGGCACATGCAGCCCTACATAGTTGAGTCCGGGCTGCTTCTGGGCGAAGACACCAATATGGTCGCGCTTGTCCCAGTCGATTTCGTCTTGGGCCGTTGCGGGCTGTAAGGGATGACCCAGCGCCTGCTCTACCTCAGCTCGAAATCTGGCCATGCCCCACTCGTCAATCAGCCACATCAGTCGCGACTTTTG
This sequence comes from Pegethrix bostrychoides GSE-TBD4-15B, assembly GCA_019359155.1. Taxonomy (GTDB): domain Bacteria; phylum Cyanobacteriota; class Cyanobacteriia; order Elainellales; family Elainellaceae; genus Elainella; species Elainella bostrychoides. Next base: position 6,545 of record JAHHHV010000033.1, on the reverse strand, counting down.
GCGGTTGGCGCGCAGGCCGTAATCCCGGTAGACTACCAGAATGGCACGACAGAGATCCACCACATCCGCAGGCGACACCCAGGCATCTAGCGGGACGGCAGCCTCACAGCGCTTGGCTGAAAAGAAGCCGCCCACCACGACGTTGAAGCCCAGCTCTTTCTCACCATTGTTCTCGTTAAATGCTGGCACAAAGGCAATATCGTTAATCTCAGCGTGGACTGAGTTATCTCTGCCGCCTTCAATCGCAATGTTAAATTTGCGGGGCAGATTTGTAAACTCTGGATTCCCCTCGCCCTTATTCGTAATCATATCCTGGACTTGCTGCACGAGTTCACGTACATCAATCAACTCATCAGCGTCCAGTCCTGCAATCGGTGAGGCAGTAATGTTTCGCACGTTGTCCATACCTGACTGAACGCTGGTGAGTTCAGCAGTTTTCAGCTTGGCAAAAATCTGCGGTAGATCTTCGATTCGCACGCCTCGCAGCTGAAGATTTTGGCGGGTGGTGATGTCGGCATTGCCATCTTCGCCGTAGCGCTGCACGATCTCGGCCAGCACCCGCATTTGCTGACTGCCAATAATGCCGCTGGGCAACCGCAGGCGCATCATAAACTGACCGGGCGTAACAGGCCGAAAAAATACGCCGAGCCACTTGAGTCGATACTCGCGATCGGTAGCATCCATGGCCTCCCAGCCCACTTGAGCAAACTGATCAAGTTCATGCCGAACAGCCAAACCGTCTTTCTCAGCCTTGAGCTTTTCAAATTTGTTTTGGCTGGCAACCTGATTGGTGGTAACGCTGGTCACGGTTATATCCTCGCTGGCTTAGAACTAAAGCTGCCGTTGATGAATCTTAATTGCAGACAGATTAAGGAAAAGGCTGGATAGATTTAGTAGCTGATGTTACATAAATTCACATTTAATGCGATTCCTGCACTCCTACATGCGTGAATCGCATCGAAAGCGCTAGATCGAAGGCGCTAGGTTGAGCGGCGAGGTTCAGCTAGAGCCGCAAATTGAAAATCTGGCTTGCTAACTTGTCACGCTCATTTGTCACGCCAGCTTGTCACATTAACTTGTCACGGTTACTTGTAACTATGCAGACGGAACATTAGCAGTGCAGTAGCTAAACTCACCAACGAACGAACTTGAGAACGAATCTAATGAGATTGAACAGAGGGTTTAGTGTCTTCGGATACAAAATGTAAATTGATATGGATATTTTGCTGGCCTTGATGCATATTTTGCATAATACGGGTTGAGATGCGCTGGTCTTGATCACGGCAATCGCAGTAGACTCAGCGGTAGGCCAGCCATAATCTTGCGAACTCATGAGTGAATCAGTCTTTGACCCTCAGCTTGAATCTCAGCCTGTGATCGCAACGTTAGAGAGGGACGCTGTTCCTGAAGCAAGCTCAAACACCGAGCTAGCAGCGGCCATCATTGACCTCCAATTTGGCGACTTTCATCGGCGCTGGGATGCGGCAAAGCGGCTGCCGGGATTGGGGGATCGGGCCATTGCGCCGCTGTTGAGCCTGATCCCCACAGCGGATCAGGTGACGGTTGACGACTGGGAGCTGCTTTGGTTTGTGGCGCGGATTTTGGGCAACTTTCAGCATCCGACTGCCGTATCAGCGCTCGTCAACCTGCTGGAGACTGCGCCAGATCCCGAAATTACAACAATGGCAGCCATGGCGCTAACCAACTTTGGCGAGGCGGCGCTGCCGGCACTGACTGACCTCTTGAGACAGCCCGCTACGCGGCTGATGGCGTTACAGGCACTGGCGCAAATTCAGCATCCGGCGGTGCTGCCTCTCTTATTAAAAGCCGCCACAGATAGTCTGGCTGCGGTCAGAGTGGCGGCAGTCGTGGCGCTGAGCCAGCTTCAGGCTGCGGAGGCAGCAGTTTTTTGGGCTGCGTTTACGGCTAGGCTGAGCGACGCGGCAGCAGAGGTGCGACGGGCGGCGGTCATGGCACTGGGGGTACGCTCGGAGCTGTTGACGGCTGAGTTGGGAGTAGAGGCGCTAGTTGCAGCATTGCGTCCGCTGCTAGAGGATGAAGCCCTAGAGGTGAGGCGGCAGGCGGTGCTGTCGCTGGGGCGAGTCAGCAGCGAGGCAGCAGTAGCGGTACTGGGTCAGGCGCTCCATGATCCAGATTCGCTGGAGCTGCAAGTTGAGCTGCTGCACGCCTTAGCCTGGACGGAGCGACCGACAGCGCTGGCGCAAATTCAGCGCTATCTAGAGCGGCATCTGGCTTGCCAAGCCGCTCAGCCCACCGCACTGGATCAGGAGATCGTCGCGGTTTTGGGGCGCATCACAGATCAGGCGGCACTGGCCACCCAAATGCTGCTGGGACTGCTGGCCGCTGCTCACCCCATTGCCCAGACGGTGACAGGCAAGCAGCAGATTGCGCTGAGTCTGGGACAGTTGCAGCAGGCGGAGGCGATTGATCCCTTAATCGATCTGCTAGCCGACTCAGCGGTGACGGTTCGGCTGCATGCAGCAGCAGCGCTCAAACAGCTGGCGGCTCAGGGCGCGGCGACTCAAATGCAGCGACGCTTGAGCGACCCGACTAGTTCAGCTCAGCTACGGGCAACGCTGGTCATGGCGCTGCAAGAACCGCAGTTGGCCCGTGTCTCCTAAGTCTCTATATTAATAGGCTCTCTAATGGGCTGGCGATCCTGCAAACACTTCCAGTCAGCGCCGCCTTGAGTTTTTATGTTTTGACTGGTTTATCCTGACTGGTTCATCCTGACTGCTACAGTCAATCAGCTGGCATTCCATACCGCAGCAGAATGAACTGAATCAGGTTGAGTCGCAGATTACAGATTAAGAGACTCTCATTTAACCCCCACTATCGATAAGCGATTAGCATTTTCCGCCCAAATAAGTTGCAGAAAAGTCTATTAGAGAGCAAAGTATCCCCGGAAGTGGGGTATATAATTGGCACGTCTTTTGCAAAAATTAACTTTAAGTGGGTCCGATTCATACTCTTTTTACATGATGTTGCAAAAAGCTTCCGCGTTTTCTCTGGGATTAGCCCTCGTGCTGACAGTAGCCCCCAAGTCAGCTCTGCTAGCTAAATTTAAGCTGGCAACTGAACCAGCTCAGGCTCAGGCTGCTGCCCCTTCTGCCGCACCCCCTGCGTTTCCGCTGCCATCAACTCTGCCTGCGGGTACGGCGATCCGCATTGATGGCTCAGCCAGCATGGCGCTGGTTAATCAGGCGTTGAAGCAAAAAATTGAGGCGCAGTATGCTGGCACATCGGTGGAGCTAGCCAGCCAGGGCACTGATAAGGCATTGCAGGCGGTTTTAGACGGCACTGTCGATCTGGCGGCAATTGGCCGTCCGCTCACCGCAGCCGAGCAGCAGCAGGGCTTGATCGAAGCGCCAATCAGCCGTGAGAAGATTGCCATCCTCGTCGGTGCTGACAATCCCTTTAGTGGGGATCTCACCTTTGAGCAGTTCGCCCAGATCTTTCGGGGCGAAATCCGCGACTGGTCAGAAGTGGGAGGTGCAGCTAGCCCAATCCGCATGATTGATCGCCCCGAATTTAGCGATACCCGTCAGGCGCTCAGCCAGTACAGCACCTTTCAGACCGCGCCGTTCCAGACCGGAGCAAACGCCACCCAGCTGGACTCAGATGAGACGAGTCAGGCCATTGCTGCCTTAGACAGCGACGGGATCACCTACGCCATTGCCAATCAGGTACAGGGGCAGCCCGGTATCCGGATCATCTCCATGCACGGCACGCAGCCAACTGATCCCCGCTATCCCTACTCTCAGCCGCGTGGCTATGCCTACAAAACTACCAGTCCCGCCGTGCAGGCATTTTTGGGCTATGTCAACGCTCCCAGCGGACAGCAGGCCATCGCCGCCGCTAGTGTCGCCGCGCTTGCTGCCGCTCCAGCTGCTGTACCTGCTCCTCCTGCCGCTAGCCCAATTACGCCACTGAGTCCGGTTGCGCCGCTGAGTCCGGTTGCGCCAGTTGCGCCAAGTCCAGTTGCGCCAAGTCCAGTTGCACCGAGTCCAGCCACGCCTGCCCCTGCTGCTAGCCTGCCTGCTGATGGCGGGATCGTTTGGTGGCCTTGGCTGCTGCTGCCACTGGCAGGCTTGGGGCTATGGTGGGCTTTGAAGGGACGCGGCGTTGAGACTTCGGCTGCTGTGCCACCCGTCGCAACCCCTGCCGTGCCGCCGCCAGTTCCGCCACCAGTTGCACCACTGCCAGAATCACCGCCAGAATCACTGCCAGAACCATTACCGGAGTCGCCCACACCGCTGGCTGAGCCATCTGTGGGATTGGGCACCGCAGGGTTGGGCACCGCAGGGTTGGGGGCGGCAGGGTTAGCCGCAGCGGGTTTGGGAGCAGCAGGAATCGGCGCAGCCGGGTTAGCTGCCGCCAGCGCTCGCCGCAGTCGGATTGTGCTGACTGCTCGGACTGCTGAGCAGGGCTACGCTTACTGGGAAGTGCCGGACTCTGAGAAAGCGGCAATGCGCCAGCGAGGAGGCGAGCAGCTAACGCTGAGAATTGCCGACGTGACGGGTCTTAGCCCTAACCAAGCGCCGCAGATCGTTCAGGACTACAGCTGCGCTGAGTCTGATCAAGATCGGCAGGTGGTTTTACCGCAGACAGATCGGGATTATGTTGCTGAGATTGGCTATTTCGACTCCAGTCAAGCTTGGCTACCGCTGGCTCGCTCGCAGCCGGTGCGGGTGACGGCGCTGACAGGGCTTGCTCCAGAATCATCTCCAGAATCATCTCCAGAACTAGCTCCAGAATTTTCAGGACAGCCTTTCCAAACCCCGCCTGCTGCGGCTGGACTGGCCGACATTGCGGCGGTGGGAGCTGCGGCGATGGGATCGGCGGTGGGAGCTGCCGTTCTGCGACCTAAAAGCCGGATTGTGCTATCTCCCTACGACACTGAGCAAATTGCGGCGCGCTGGGAAGCTCCAGAATCAGAGCGAGCATCGCTGCGGCAGCAGGGGGGAAATCGATTTGCCATGCGGCTCTATGACGCGACGGGTGCGTTTGATTTCCAGCAGGCTAATCTGTCTGCGGTCGCTGACTACAGCTGCACTGAGCTGGATCAAGGCCAGGTTGTGCCTGTTCCTGAATTTGACCATGACTATGTGGCCGAAATTGGCTACTGGACACCCACGCAACGCTGGCTGAGTCTGGCGCGTTCTAATTCGGTGCGCTTAGCGGCTCCGGCTCCGACTGGATTGGCGCAGACTTCAGCTGTGGCTACGAAGTTTGTAACAGAGCCACCCATTGCCCCGGCTCGCCTGCCCGACTTGAATATCGAACAGCTTGCCTCGGTGGATGAAAACTTGCCGGATCTGCCAGATGGCTATGGCGAAAGTCAGATTGTCCTGCTCCCTCGCGATCCTCAGTGGGTCTATGCTTACTGGGACGTGCCTGATTTGCATAAGCAGGCACTCCGGCAGCGGGGCGGTCAGCGATTTGCGCTACGGTTTTATGACATCACAGATGCGCGTCCGAATCCGCACAGCTTGCAGCAGTATGAATGTAACGAACTGGCTCGCGACTGGTACATTCCGGTGCCGATTAGCGACCGCGATTACGTGGCGGAATTGGGTTATGTTACGGATGATGGTCGTTGGCTGCTGCTAACGCGCTCAAACCCAGTTCGGGTTCCGCCAATCTACAGTAGCGATTGGTACGAGGAGGAGTTTGTCACCATTGACTGGGACAATGATCTGCGCGAACAGAGCTTCGGCAATCTGGTTTCGCCAGCTCGGAAAGCTAGCGGTGGTTTAGTCGATGAGCAAGTTTCTGGGCTAACTCAATCCGCTGAATCTCAGCATGTGGCTGGCTCACTGTTTGGCTCCATGCATCAAGTGCCAGCCGCCAGCTCAATTACGCTAGATTCTGGTGTCGGCATGTCGGGCGTGGGCATGTCGGGCGTGGGCATGTCGGGTGTGGGCATGTCGGGTGTGGGGGTATATACGTCGTCAGGTGTAGGTATTCCAGGTATCGGCATTTACACGTCATCGGGTGTCGGCCTGATGTCAGGCATTGGCCTATATACGTCGTCGGGTATGGGTATGTCTGGTGCAGGCATGATGTCAGGTATCGGTATATATACATCATCTGGCATGGGTATGTCTGGTGTAGGTATGTACACAACATCCGGTATGGGTATGTCAGGCATCGGCATGTCAGGTATCGGTACGTATACGTCATCTGGTCTGAGCATGTCGGGTATTGGCATGATGTCAGGAATTGGGATGGGTATGTCGGGAATTGGCATGTACACAACATCCGGCGTGGGTATGTCAGGTATCGGCATGTCGGGAATTGGCATGTATACGTCATCCGGTATTGGCATGTCAGGTATCGGGATGTATACAACATCCGGTGTTGGCATGTCGGGAATTGGCATGTACACAACATCCGGTTTGGGTATGTCAGGTATCGGGATGTATACGTCATCTGGGATTGGGATGTCAGGTATCGGCATGATGTCAGGAAGTGGAATGTACACAACATCCGGTGTGGGTATGTCAGGTATCGGCATGTAT
>JAHHHV010000032.1 GCA_019359155.1 Pegethrix bostrychoides GSE-TBD4-15B | reverse complement strand
CAATAGCGCGCAATTTTGCCCTGAATTTGTATCGCCACAATGGTTTTGAGAATATGGCTCAAGCTCAACGGCTCGCTGGCTTTGGTCTGAGCACACTCAAGTTATTATTTAGAATGAAATAACCCTGATCCTAGAATAGGGGAAAGAATCCTAGATTTAGGATGTGGAGATGGAGCGCTAACATTGAAGTTACGTGAGTTTGGCTGTGAAGTGATTGGTGTTGATTCTAGTCCAGACTTCATTAACTCAGCTAAATCACTTGGTTTGGATGCGCGTCTTCTAGATGGGCATAACCTTAATTTCAGTAATGAATTTGACGCTGTATTCAGTAACGCTGCCTTACACTGGATGACGAGACCTGACCAGGTAATTGATGGCGTATGGAAATCCTTGAAACCAGAGGGAAGATTTGTCGGAGAGTTTGGTGGTCACGGTAATGTATCAGCGATTGAAACTGCCTTACGCCAAGTATTGTGGAAGTATGGTATTGATGCAGATACCATCAATCCTTGGTATTTTCCAACCCTAGAAGACTACCAAACACGACTGGAAGCAGGAGGCTTTAGAGTCAACGAAATTGCTTTAATTCCCCGCCCAACTGCGCTCCCCACTAATATTGGTGGCTGGCTTTCAACATTTGCTAATCCGTTTATTGGTGCAATCGCAATTTCTGAGCGTGATGCTTTCTTAGCAGAGGTGATTGGTAGTTTGAAGCCTAGCCTGTGTAACGCTTCGGGTCAGTGGTATGCTGATTATGTAAGACTACGATTTTCAGCCAGTAAATCACCTTTGCTACAATCTGTAAATATCGCAGGATAACAACGCATGTACCGAAACGAACCGTCATATTGTGAAGAGGCGTAGGCTATCTGCGTCCGGTGGTGCTAGCTGTTAGACTGCAACACTTCCAATCAAATTCCAGATCTGAGACTCAGGAATTGCCAAGGTTCTTCGAGCGAGGAAGATCTGCGTCGGATTGATGCCGTTGCACCCCAAGGAGTTGCCGCAGGCGAACGCTATCACGCGCAGGGGATGGCAACGCTGAATCGCTGAGGCTGCTATGCGAACAACTTTTGCTTCAGACCAATTTCGGCTTTGGCATGGAGATAGCGCGGGTCAGGCTGAATGGCAATAGCGCGATCATAAGACTCAATTGCGTTGCCGTAAGCCATAATTTCGGCTAGCAGCAGCCCACGATTAAACCAAGCCTGATGGTAATCGGGCTGGATGGCAACGGCTCTGTCATAGGTTGCCAGCGCCTCTGCATATTTTTTCTGACCGCAGAGCGCGTTCGCCCGGTTATTCCAGGCTCGACAGTAGTTGGGATCCAGCGCAATAGCCTGATCAAACGCAGCCACTGCCTCAGCAAACTGTTTGGCTTCGCAGTGGGCGCAGCCTTTGCCATCCCAGAATTCAGGCTGAGTCGGATTGAGATCTAGAGCTGTCATTGAAGCATTCTCGTCATGTTAATAGCTCGATTGTAAGCTAGACTCAGCTTGCCTTCTAGGAGAGGTTTCTGCCCTGCCTCAAGTTCGGTTATACGCATCTGTGCTGCTTCCCAGAACGCTCAGTCTAGGAGCACTTGGCAGTTCCAAGACTTAAAAATCTGGTATGGCCTGTGATTCTACCTGAGCAATCTCTGCGGCTGAAAGCTGATAGATCTCATAGACAAAAGCATTTATCTTTCTATCTATGTCTCGTATTTTTTCGACATCTTTCACTTGATCTAGGTTGCTAATTTGCTCTACTAAATCAATAATTTGATCGCGCTGATTTGGCTGATTGTGATCGCAGACCACAATCGGCAGCTGGCGCAGCTGGGGGGCAGCAATTCTCATATAGCCACCCTGAAGTCGATTACCGCCAAAGCGAGTCAGCAGGTAAAAGCTGAGCAGGCGGCTGTTGAGCAGTCCCAGCAGATAGCGCGGCTCGATAGCTTCAGATTGAGCGATGACCGAGGTAGATTTTCCGGCCAAGATGCCGCCATTTTGATCTAGCAGGCATTCCAACCGCAGACTCATCCCAGCCACAATAATCTTAGGCTGTCGCGCCTGATATAGTCTTTTGGGTGGCAACTGCTCAAATTGGGCGGCAGCAACGGTCGGATATAGATAGGTCTGTCCCAGGTAGCGCAATCGCTTCTGTCCCCATAGGCAGCGGTAGCGATCAATAGTGCCGCTGTTAACCAATCGCAGATCGGCAGCGGCAGGGGCAGAGCTGTCCTGAATCAAGCCGCGCAGCAGATAGGCTTCTGCCACAGTTGCCGCCCCAGATAGCTCAGCTAGGTCACCGAGTTTGGGCAATTGTTCGAGCCGTCGCATCAGATCACTGGCCTCCAGCCAGGGATGCCTCGAATCGGCAGGGTCAACCTGCAGCCAGCTGGTGGAGGCAACCTGTTCCAGCGTCAGCATTTTTTCATATCGCCAGCGTTCAGAGCTGTAGCACTCAGCGTTCTGCATAGGTTTCTGTATAACTTTCCGCGCTATGTATACAATCGGATAGACCGCAGCCTGAAAGATTGGCAGATCTGAATAGTCACGGATCGAGAGGAGCTGTGTTTGGCTCAGCATCTCTCTAGTGGCTGCTGCATAGTCAGCCGAAAGCAGCTTATTCGGCACAACCAAGCTGCTGACTCCACCAGGGCAGCAGAGCTGTAGCGCTTTTTCAATGAAGATACAGAACAGATCCCAGTTGCCAGTTGCGGCTTTGTAGTGCTGGGCGCAGTAGGTTCGCCAGTCAGGATATTCGGCGCTCATCAGCTCGGCATCTAGATAAGGCGGATTGCCAATCACCAGATCGAAGCCGCCAGCTGCCATGACTGCCGGGAAAGCGCTCTGCCAAAAGCTGACGCCATTTGAGCTGCAATCAATCACGGCATTGCCACAGCGAATATTTTGCTCTAGCTTCAGCAAACTAGCGTCACTTTGATCAATAGCGCCTAGCTCAATCGACTGGAGCCACAGCGAAATTTGAGTGACAGCAACGCTGCCTGGATCTAGATCAACACCGTGAACATAGGCGAGTAATTTACCTGCATCCAGATCCGCCGCCTGCTCTGGCCAATTCTGCTCTGGCCAATTCTGCTCTGGCCAATTCTGCTTGGGCCAATATTGGTGTAAATATCGATGAGCTGCCAGCAGAAACGCCCCGCCACCACAGGCTGAATCGAGAATTTGCGGAATCCCTTCTGCCAACTTCCCCTCAACTGTCGAGCGAACGATATACTCAACAATCGGCTGCGGCGTATAGTAAGCGCCGTGAGACTTCCGAGATTGTCTGCCAATTCTCGCCAAACCTTGCTCATAGAGCAGCCCTAAAATATCCACCGAGAGATGGCTAAACTGGTCGCGCTGAGGATAGTAGAGACTGCCCAAAATGCTCTTAAATAGCGGATCAGCGCCATCAAGTCTCGGCATCAGATCTAGAAACCGTCCGCCCGTCTGCTCACAAAACCCCTGCCAGCGCTCGCTCAGCCTGACGCTCAGATCATCCTGCCCACAAAGCTGCTGGAGCGTTGGCTGCTGGAGCGTTGAGTTGCCCAGCCGCATCTCCCACAGATGCAGCACCCAAATCGCCAGCGGCAGTTGCGCGACTGTCTCGGCTGATGCGTGATTAGCCGCCAGCGTTTTTCGCCAGACTTTGGTGAGTTTCAATGCCGCCTGATCAGCCAAAGGATTCAACTGACATCAACCCCCAACCGACTGACTAGCGTGAATTAACCCGGCGCAATAGCTGGCTGGAGACATTCTTGATTCGAGAGGCCAAAGTCGCAATCTAGGACTAGAATAATGAACTGCTTCTCTATTTTCCCATGTTCTAGATCATGCCTACCGAATCTACCAGCCAGCCCCAGCTGATGACGGTTGAAGCCGTCGAAAAAGCGCTGAATCGCTCGCGAGCCTCAATCTATCGCTATGCCAACACCGACCCGGAAACGCTGAACCCGGCTTACAATCCTCAGCGGCTCAACCCAGAATTGCGCGTCGACAAAGATGACCTGCTGCTGTTTCACCCCAACGAAGTTGCCCGATTTGCCCAAGACGTGCTGCGAATCAAGCAGGTCACGATTGAGCTACAGCAGCCTGCCGAGACGGTGACGCATGAGCTGCTGCGGGCAATTTTGGCAGAGCTACAGGCAATCCAGCAGCAGTTGCGGTCGGGTGAGCATTAGCTGCCCATGCCCAAGACGCTCCCCAGCGCTCGCATCATGTTCTGGGGCTGCATCGCGTCGATGGCGGCGGTTGGCTCATAGCCGCAGTGCACCATACAGTCAGCGCATTTGGGGTTGCCGCTCTTGCGTCCGTACTGACTCCAGTCGGTCTGGTCGAGCAGCGCTTGAAAGCTCTCGTAGTGGCCTTCGTTGAGCAGGTAGCAGGGCTTTTGCCAGCCCAAAACGCTGTAGCTAGGGCTGCCCCAAGGCGTGCACTCATAGTCTTTTTCGCCAGTCAGAAAATCGAGGAAGAACGGGTTGTGGTTGAAGTTCCAGCCCGTTTTGCCAGCCCTGTAGGGCGCGAGAATTTGCCGAAACAGATCGCGGGTTTGGGCTTGCTTCAGGAAATGATCTTGATCGGGTGCCCATTCGTAGCTGTAGCCCGGTGAAACCGTCATGCCGTCAACGCCTAGCTCGGTGAGGAAATCAAAGAACTGCTGCATTTCCTGCGGGTTCGCGCCCTCAAAAATCGTCGTGTTGGTGTTGATCCGGAAGCCTTTCGCTTTGGTGGCCTTGATGGCAGCCACCGCTTTATCAAATACGCCTTCGCGGTCTACGCAGCGGTCGTGATGCTCTTTCAGCCCGTCGAGATGCACCATAAAGGTGAGATAGGGAGAAGGCGTGAATTTCTCCAGGTTTTTCTCCAGCAGCAGCCCGTTGGTGCAGAGATAGACGTACTTGCGGCGAGCCACTAGCCCCGCCACAATTTGATCGATCTGCGGGTGCATCAGCGGCTCCCCGCCCGGAATTGAAACAATCGGCGCACCGCATTCTTCCGCCGCCGCAAAGCACTGCTCAGGCGTGAGCTGCTGCCGCAAGATCTCAACTGGATGCTGAATTTTGCCGCAGCCCGTGCAGGCTAGATTACAGCGAAACAGCGGCTCTAACATTAGCACCAGCGGAAATCGCTTGCGGCCTGTCAGTCGCTGGGTGACTAAATATTTGCCCACTTCAACGGCTTGCTGAACGTGAATTGCCATGCGGCGCTCCTGAATCGGTAGTAGATCTGTCGTAATCGACATCGTAAGGGCAGTCTACTCTATTTGGGCATGGGCACAGGAAGAAAACAGATTTTGAGCGCTTTGAATTTTTGTCGCTTGTGATACATCACCTCAGAATGCATACAGTATACTGAGGTGCAATCTGCGAAACTGTAGCCCAGCAAATGCTAGCTCGATACGAGTCTACAGTTTTGCCATCTAGCCTACGCTTTTCGTATCAGTCAGGCATTGCGAAGTGTTCTGATGCTGTATGGTCTGCCGCATCATAGAACGCGATAAATACGTAGTTGACCTATTTCCCAACCTATTTCTTTATTGGTTTTATTAATCTGAATCAGTCTAGAGATATTGGTAAGAACGTAATGTGGAGGCAGTGTGAACGATAAGGCAGCTTCTTTTTTTTCAGATTCGGTTTTGCTCTCTCAATCGGGAAGGATACATATGGAATCAGTTGAGCGGATAGAGTCTTTAGCGTCTCGCCCTGAAGTGCAAGTCCTGGCCAATCCTGGTCATAGCCTGGTTTTAGAGCAGGTTATCCATCGGTTTGGAGAGATGGTTGCGCTCAAAGATATCAACCTGGAGATCCGACCCGGCGAATTTATTTCGCTATTGGGGCCAAGCGGCTGCGGTAAAACCACTCTGCTGCGAATTATTGCTGGTTTTTTGAAGCCTTCCGCCGGACAAATTAGCATTGATGGTCAGCCTGTTGTCAATCTTTCACCTAATCAGCGCGGCGTGGGGATTGTGTTTCAAAACTACGCGCTGTTTCCGCATATGTCAGTTTGGGACAACGTTGCTTACGGCCTGCGCGCCAAGCGATTGTCCAATGTCAACGTCAACACAAAAGTTGGCGAAATGCTGGATCTGGTACAGCTGGGCCATTTGGCTAAGCGCTATCCCAGCGAGCTTTCAGGCGGTCAGCAGCAGCGAGTTGCCATTGCCAGAGCGCTGGCCGTTGGCCCAAAGCTGATGCTGCTCGACGAGCCGTTTAGCGCCCTCGACAAAAACCTGCGGCTCGATATGCAGATCGAGATTCGGCGGCTGCTGAGCGCACAGGGTGTCACGGCCGTTCTGGTCACGCATGACCAGGAAGAAGCGATGAGCATGTCAGATCGGATTGCGGTGATGTCGCAGGGGGAAATTCACCAGTTTGACAGCCCTACCCAAATTTACGATCAGCCAAAGACGCGGTTTGTCACCACCTTTGTCGGCACCTGTAACCTGCTGCCTGCCCAGATTGTCGGACGAGACGGCGCTGATGTTCTGGTACAGGTGGCGGGTGGCCGTCTGCTGGTTCAGAGCGCGTCGCTGCCGTCTGAGCAGGATTTACTGCTGGCGATCCGCCCTGAGCATCTGCGGATTCAGCTCCAGCCCGGAGCGCATCGGCTGTCCGGCACGGTGGAGCTTTGTCTGCCGCTCGGCTCGTTCATGGTCTACGAGGTGCGAATTGATGCAGCCACCAAGCTGAAGGTGACGCAGCCCCGCAGCCCTGGCGTTTCACCTCTAGAAGCCGGGACTGAAATCTATCTAGAGCTGGTCTCGCCGCAGGCTTGCTCGCTGTTTCCGGCTCAGGCTTAATGCTTGAGGATATTTTGTTTGAATATTTGCTTGCTCAATCAGGAGTTTCACTATGAGCTATCAGATCAAGCGTCGTCAGTTTCTCGGCGGTAGTTTTGCAACCGGGCTAACGCTGGCCGCCCTTAACGCCTGCGCCAATCAAACGCAGTCTACTGCCGACGGTTCGCCTCAAGCCGGAGCGGATGGCAAGCTGGTAGCCGCAACCTATCAAGGCATTTGGGAAGATGCTCATCGCAAAATCCTGGTGCCTGCTTTTAAGAAAGCGAGCGGCGCTGACGTGACGCTGGTGCCGATGTTTGCAGTCGATCAGGTGGCGCGACTCAAAGCTGCTGGCTCAACCAATCCGCCGTTTGACGTGGCGATTCTCGACCCTGGGCCGCTGGTGAATGCGCCCAAAGACGAGATCTTGCAGGCGTTCCCAACCGAGATCTCCAAGCATTACAACGACATTCTGCCCCGCTACCAAAAGTCCAGCAGTTCGGGCGATTGGGGACCAATTATTGGGCTTCAGTTTGTTGGCATTGCCTACAACCCAAAGAAAATCACCACGCCGCCGACCTCTTGGGCTGATCTCTGGAAGCCAGAGTACAAGGGACGAGTTGGCATTACCAACATGAACAGCACGCTGGGCACAGGCTGGATGGTTGAGGTGGCCAAAATGTACGGCGGCAGCGAGTCGGATCTAGAGCCTGCCTTTAAAGCGGTAAAGGAACTGCTGCCTAGTTTAGCTGCCGTTGCGCCAAATTTGGGGGCGCTCTCGACGCTGTTCCAGCAGGGTGAGATTGATATTGCGCCGCACAACCTGGCCAGCATTGCGCTATTGCAAAGCAAAGGCGTGGATGTTGATTGGGTGATCCCGAAAGAGGGCAGCTATGCCTTTGGGGCTTCGATGCATGTGGTAAAAAATCCGACAGCAGGCAAGGAGCTAGCTACCGCCTATATTGATGCCGCCCTGAGTACCGAGGTGCAGTCGGCAATGGCGGATGAGCCTTACTATATCGCTCCGGTGAACAAAAACGCGCCGCTCAAGGGAATCTTGGCTGAAAAAATTGCGACCAGCTTTGATGACTATGAGAAGTATATCTATCAAGACTGGACGGTGATCAGCCAGCAGCGCTCGGAGTGGATTGAGCGATTTAATAAGGAAGTTACGGTATAGGGTCTAGTTGAATTAACGCGAGAGGATCAAATATGTCACGTCAAATACTGCGGATGAGCCGCCGAGCGGTTTTGGGAGCTGCTGTTTTTGCGGGCGCAGGCTGGGCTTTGAAGGGCTGCACGGGCACGACCACAACGGCCAATAGCCCAGAAGCTAGCGCGACTACAGGCGGCAAGATTATTGCCACGACGCTACCCGGCTCTTGGGAGCAGTTTAACCGCAGTACGCTGGTACCAGCCTTCAGCACGGCCAAGGGCGCTGAGGCTTCGCTGGTGCCGCTGGTTTCAGCCGAGCAGGTGGCCAAGCTCAAAGCCTCGCCGAACAGCCCGCCGTTTGACGTGCTGGCGCTGGACTCTGGCGTATTTGAAGGCGCACCCAAAGAGCTGTTTCAAAAGCTGCCGGTTGACAAGCTGACCCACTACAGCGAGCTAGCCGAGCGGTTTCAAACGCCAGATTCCTGGGGGCCGATTATTGGCGTGCAGGCCGTCGGAATTGCCTACAATCCTAAAGTGATCACCACGCCGCCTACCTCCTGGGAAGATCTTTGGAACCCGGCCTACAAAGGTCGCGTGGCGCTGATGGCGATGAAAAACAATCACACGATTGGCTTCATGCAGAAAATCGCTCAGATGCAGGGCGGCAGCGCCGAGAATATGGAACCCGCCTTTGCAGCGCTGAAGCAGCTCGCGCCTAATCTAGCAGGCGTGGTGGCCAATGCCGGAGCGCTGATTACGCTGTTCCAGCAGGGCGAGGTGGATATTGCGCCGCATGATCTCAACAGCGTTAAGTTGCTCCAGTCGAAGGGCGTTGATATTGACTGGGTGATGCCGAAGGAGGGTGGCTTTGCGCTCACGCCGATGATGAGCATTGTCAAAAGTCCAACCGCCAGCGTAGATTTAGCTGCGGCCTATATTGATGCGGCGATCAGCAAAGACGTTCAAACCCAGATGACTGAAACCACCTACGTGCTGCCGACCAACAAAAGCGTACCCATCCCGGAGCCGATTGCTAAAAAGCTGGGTGGAAGCTTAGAAGAGATTATTGCTAAGCTGGAGTTTATGGATTGGGCAACGATCAACGCAAATCGGACAGAGTGGGTTGAGGAATTTGACAAGATTGTGCAGGCATAGCATGTAGTGAACGGCAAAGAGGAACATACTATGAAAGCATCGCAGCTATTTTCGCCCAAAGAATGGCAGCTCGCCCTGCCGCTAGCTTTTTTCCTGCATTTGTTTTATGTTGCACCATTGGCCATATTGCTAGCCTCCAGCTTTCAGCAGGCTCCTGGCGTGGCCGGGGTTTCGCTGGCGCAGTACGGCAACTTCTTCGGCGATGCGGTGAATCGAGATGTGCTGGTGGACACGTTTATTTTAGGCGTTCAGGTGACGCTAGCCTGCCTGATTTTTGGCTATCCGGTTGCCTATATTTACGCCCGTGCAGTGGGTATTTGGAAGACGATTCTAACCTTTTTAATTCTGCTGCCGCTGCTCACCAGCGCCGTTGTCCGCACCTTTGGCTGGGTGGTCATTTTGGGCAAGCAGGGCTTGGTCAACTCGGCGCTGCTGGGCTTAGGAGTTCTGCAAGAGCCAGTCAAGCTGCTGTTTACCCATCACGGCGTGGCGATTGCCATGACGCAGATTCAGCTTCCCCTAATGATTCTGCCGATTGTCGCCTCCATTTCGCAAATTGACTCGCGGCTTCTAGCGGCTTCTGCTAGCTTGGGCGGCGGCGCATGGCGGACATTTTGGAAGGTGGTCTTTCCGCTGACGTTACCTGGCGTGATCTCAGGCTGTCTGCTGGTATTTGCACTAACCGTTAGCTCGTTTGTAACGCCTTCGATCATTGGCGGCGGTCAGATCATGTATATGCCGACGTTAATCTATCAGCAGGCTGTGGTGCTGCTGAATGGCCCCTTTGCAGCCGCGATTTCGGCAATTTTGCTGGTGATGGTGCTGACTGTCGTGATTGGACTCAGCGTTTTGAGTCAGAGAAGCCGAG
The DNA here is from genome assembly GCA_019359155.1 of Pegethrix bostrychoides GSE-TBD4-15B. Lineage (GTDB taxonomy): Bacteria > Cyanobacteriota > Cyanobacteriia > Elainellales > Elainellaceae > Elainella > Elainella bostrychoides. The sequence goes on along the minus strand of JAHHHV010000032.1, from coordinate 21,872 downwards.
CCTATATTCGCTAACCTTACCCCCTGAAAGCCCTATGTCCTCTGCTGCACCCTTTGCGCCTCAGTCTGCAACGCTGGAAAAAGTCGATCGGCTGTCCTTTAACTGGGTGATCTGGGGCATCGCCATTTTCAGTCTGGCGGTGCTCACCCTGCCCACGCTGATTGTCGTGATTGCCTCGTTTAGCTCTGCCCAAACGCTGCGCTTTCCGCCGCCGGGATTCTCGTTGCAGTGGTATCTGGCGCTGTTCAACTATCCAGAACTCTGGACGGCAGCGACAACTAGCTTTCAGGTCGCGCTTTGGACAACGGTACTCTGTGTGTTGCTAGGCGTTGCTGCTGCGCTGGCAATGTCGGGCAGTCGCGCGCGCTGGGTTTCGGCAATGGATGCGCTGGTGATGTCGCCGCTAGCGCTGCCCGGTATCGCGGTAGGCCTGGGAATGCTAACGTTTTTTAGCATCATGGGTGTTCGACTTTCACTGACAACGTTAATTATTAGCCATGTGGTAATCTGCATTCCTTATGTGATCCGCACCACGTTAGCGAGCCTGACTCAGTTGGGTTCGGCGCTGCGTGAAGCATCAACTGTATTGGGTGCAGGGCCAATCTACACGTTCTTCCACGTAACGCTGCCGCTGATTAAGCAGGGCGTAATTACGGGTTCGTTTATGGCGTTCTTGAGTTCGTTTGACAATATTACCGTGTCGCTGTTTTTGTCAGATGCGCGGACTGAAGTGCTGCCAATTCGGATGTGGTCGATGATTGAGAACGATCTAGACGTGCGGGCGGCGGCGATTTCGGGGCTGCTGATTTTGGGTACGGCGCTGATGATGATCGTGATGGAGCGCGTCTCAGGGCTGTCAAAGTTTCTGGTGAAATCGTAACTCTTCCCAGCAGGGATATCATCTGAGGTCTTGAATCTGAGGTCTTGAATCTATGTCAACATATATCCAAATCGTTGGACGTGGGCAGTATCTATCTCGTCGGGCCGTACTCGGTGCAGGTCTGTTCGCCGGCACCAGTCTATTGCTCAAAGCCTGCGCCGGCAGTTCAACTTCTCAGAGCAGTCCTGTTGGAAAACAGCTCGTGATCACGACCTTTGCGGGGAGCTGGGAGCAATTCTACCGCAGCGAATTGATACCCGCCTTTACCGCAAATGATCAGGGCACGGTTAGCGTAATTCCGATGGTGTCGTTAGAGCAGGTGGCCAAGCTCAAAGCATCACCTCAAAGTCCACCCTTTGACGTGGTTTTGCTAGACGAAGGGCCGTTTGATGCTGCGCCCAAGGATCTATTTCAGCCAGTTTCTAGCAGTCTATTGTCAAACTACGAGCAAGTTCTACCGGCTCTCAAAAGCAAACAGGGCTGGGGGCCAACGACTGGGGTTCAGGCTGTGGGGATTGCCTACAATCCAAAAACAGTTTCATCACCCCCAACATCTTGGAACGACCTACTCGATCCGCACTACAGAGGGCGAGTTTCAATGCAGGGCATGAAAACCACGCAGGGCACCTCAGTCATGGTGCAGTTCGCTCGGATGAACGGCGGCGGTGAGGCGAATATTGAGTCAGCGTTCACGCTCTTAAGGGAACAGCTCAAGCCCAACTTGGCTGGCATTGCGGCGAACTCAGGTGCGTTGGCAACCTTGTTTCAGCAAGGTGAGATTGATCTAGCACCTCACGATTTGAATAACGTTATTTCTCTGAAAGAAAAAGGGCTAGATATAGACTGGGTGGTACCTCAAGAAGGTGGGATTGCATTGCGCCCAGCGCAGCAGATTGTGGCGAACGCAGCTAATCCAGAACTTGCAGCAGCTTTTTTGAATGCGGCACTCAGTCAAGAGGTGCAAACGGCAATGGCTGCTGCACCCTATTATTTTCTGCCAGCTAATCAGACCGTAAAACTCTCAGGTATCCTAGCTGAGAAGCTAGGCAGCACAACCGAAGAGGCATTGACCAAGCTCATTCTGCTGGACTGGTCACTCATTAATCCGAATCGGACAAAATGGATTGAACGATTTGATAAAGAGGTTCAAGCTTGATGGCATCATGCAGCAAAGGCTCGACGACAGGGTGAGCACGACGTGATTGCGGCGATTGTTGGAAATCCCTGCAAATTACCTCACTGCAAATCACCGGGCTTGACCCGAAGCGAGTCCAGGGCTGGGCAGTTTGTTTGCAGATTAAAGAGCTTTCCAGGGGAACAGCGCCATGACTTTTGACTGGGTGATTCGCAACGGGCAGGTAGTGACTGCTGCCGACATCATGCGGTGCGATATTGGCATTCGAGGCGGCAAAATTGTGGCGCTGGCGGCAGAATTACCGCAAGCCGTGCAGGAGATCGACGCAACAGATCGGCTCGTCTTGCCCGGTGGCGTCGATGCCCACTGCCACATGGATCAGCCCATGGGCGGCGGCGTGGTCATGGCCGATGATTTCTTTACCGCAACGCGCTCTGCCCTCTGCGGCGGCACTACCACCGTGATTCCGTTTGCCTGTCAAATCAAGGGCGAGTCGCTGAAAGCTGCCGTGGCCGACTATCACCAGCGGGCTACCGGCAACGCGCTAATTGACTATGCCTTCCATCTGATTGTCTCCGACCCGACGCCAGAGGTGCTAGACCAAGAGCTGCCCGCTCTGATTCAGTCCGGCTGCACCTCGTTTAAGGTTTACATGACCTATGACGACCTGAAGCTGAACGATCGGCAGCTGCTTGACGTGCTGGCTGTAGCCCGACAAGAGCAGGCTTTTGTGATGGTTCACGCCGAAAACAGCGACTGCATTGCCTGGATGGTGCAGCGGCTAGAGCAACTCGGCAAAACCGCACCGCGCTATCACGCCACCGCTCGCCCAATGCTGGTGGAACGTGAGGCGACGCATCGCGCGATTGCGCTGGCTGAGCTGGTGGACGTGCCGATTTTGCTGGTGCATGTGTCAGGGGCAGAGGCAGTTGAGCAGATTCAGTGGGCGCAGAACCGGGGGCTGCGAATCTATGGCGAAACCTGCCCGCAGTATTTATTTTTAACGGCGGAAGATCTGGCACGTCCGGGATTTGAAGGAGCCAAATGCATTTGTAGCCCGCCACCCCGCGACAAGGCAAATCAGCAGGTGATTTGGGATGGATTGATCAACGGCGTGTTTCAGGTGTTTGCCTCTGACCATGCGCCGTTTCGCTATGCCGACCCGCAGGGCAAGCAGGTGGGTGGCGCTGGCTCATTCCAGCATATCCCCAACGGCATTCCTGGCATCGAAACCCGGCTGGCACTGCTGTTTTCGGAAGGCGTGAACAAAGGGCGGATCGATCTGAATACGTTTGTGGCGTTGACGGCAACCAACCCGGCCAAGCTCTACGGACTCTATCCGCGCAAAGGCACAATTGCAATTGGCGCAGATGCCGATCTGGTGCTGTGGGATGCCCAGAAGTTAACCACCATCACCAACGCATCGCTGCACCACAACGTAGACTACACGCCCTATGAAGGCATGAAGCTACAAGGCTATCCAGAAACCATATTCTCACGCGGCGAGCTGGTCTACGATCAGGGCAAAATTAGCGCAGAGCGCGGACGGGGGCAATTTCTGCCCTGCGAACGCTCTGGCTTTGCGCGTCCAAAAGTTCAGCAATAGCGCAGGCGGAGCCGTTTAGAAACTCTAGAAAATTGCCAGCACCTCATCTTCTAGGGCTGGCCCCTCGATCCGCACAGTTCGCTTGCCCTGCGCCAAGATGTCCCGACAGCCTAGATGCAGCTGATTGAGCTTGTCGCCATCGAATGCATAAAACCGCTGGCTGCTGAGCGCATAAACTAAACGCCCAACGCCGCTCCAGAAGATTGCGCCAGCGCACATGGGGCAGGGTTCGGTGCTGGCATAGAGCGTACAGGCTGCTAGCACCTGCGGGCTGTAGGTTTTCCCAACCATTCGCAGCAGATTCGTTTCGGCATGTCCTGTGCAGTCTTGTTCCGTAATCTGGGTATTCTCAGCTTCCGCAACAATCTGTCCTTCAGCATCTATCAGCAAGGCTCCAAACGGTTGATTGCCGTGCTTTTTGGCTGCTCTAGCAATCTGAATAGTAGTTTTAAGATGAGCTAAATCAAGGTCATTCATCAGGTTAAAAATAGCAATAGAGCAAAGTGCAACGCCAAAATCTGCACCTTAAAAGCGTAGCCTGCATCACTCTTTCATCCTGTGAGCCTGTATACAATATCCCGCAAATTGGCGCAAGTAGAGGCAGTCGCTGCTGTATGCTCAACGACCATGGAGTAAACGTATGATGGCAGGCGGTATTTCGATTCACGTCATGGATGTAGTCAAAGGCTGTCCAGCTGAGGGAATGCAGGTAGAAATTCTGGCTTTGGACAATCTCTCTAAGCAGATTGCGGCAGGCAAACTCACAGCTCAAGGGACGCTGGATCATCCTATAGTGCAGGGTACAGGCATAACGGCAGGAATCTACGAGGCCGTATTTTACATTGGTGACTTTTATCGACAGCGGGGCGATGCTGTACCAGAGCCGCCGTTTGTGGATATCGTTCCCTTCCGCTTTGGCGTGAGTGACGCGGCTCAGCACTATCATCTGCCAATGAAGGTTTCTCCCTGGGGCCTCTCCCTGTTTCGCGGCGGAGCTTGAGCAACAAACCAAAATGCAGATTCATCAGCTCTCGGCGGTTGAACTTGTCGCCGCCATTCGCAGCCGTCAACTCACCGCTATTGAGGCTGTGACGGCCTGCTTTGAGCAAATCGATCGGCAGAATGAAAGCCTGAAAGCCATCATTACGCCCTGCCGCGAACGAGCAATGGCTGAAGCCGCCGCCGCAGATCAGCAGGTTGCAGCGGGCGAGCCACTCGGCGCTCTGCATGGCGTACCGTTTACAGCCAAAGATCTGACTCCAACTGCGGGCGTTCGCACCACTTACGGGTCACTAATTTATGCCGATCATGTTCCGCAGCAGGATGAGATCTGCGTGGCGCGACTGCGAGCCGCTGGCGGCATTTTAGTTGGCAAAACCAACACGCCCGAATTTGGTATGGGCGCACACTGCACCAACGCGCTCTATGGCCCCACCGCGAACCCTGATGATCCTAGCCGCAGCTCAGGCGGGTCGAGCGGCGGCGCAGCGGTGGCGGTGGCAACTGGCATGAGCTATCTGGCGCAGGGCACCGATATGGGAGGCTCTTGCCGCACACCCGCTAGCTTTTGTGGAGTGGTGGGACTGCGCCCTGCCGCTGGACGGATTCCGCGTCGCCGTAAGCCGCTGCTCTGGGATTATCTGGACACAGATGGTATCTTAACGCGCTCGGTCGAAGATGCGGCGCTGATGCTTTCGGTGATGGCGGGTGCAGACTGGCGCGATCCGCTGTCATTGGGCGCAGCAAACTGGTCAGCGCCAGATTTTTCAGCTTTACCCACAGCTTTACCCACAGCTTCGCCGACTGTGCGGCTAGGGTTCAGCCCCAACTTGGGAATTGCCATCGTTGACAGTGAAGTTGAGGCGGTGTTTCGAGCGGCAGTTGAGCAGATTGCGCCGCTTTGTCTAGAAACAGCGGCAGCCTATCCCGACTGTAGGTTGGCGCAGCGTTCTTTTGAAACCCTGCGGGCGGCCACTATCTGCCATAAGCAGCGGCAGCATTACCAAAAATCCCCAGAGCTGCTCTCAGAAACCGTGCGCTGGAATATCGAGCGGGGCAGCCAAATTTCAGCCGCCGAGCTGCTGCAAGCTGAAGCAGACCGCGACCAGCTTTATCTCAATTTTCTGAAGTTTTTTGAGATGTACGACGTTCTAGCTACCGTTAGCGCGAGCGTTCCGCCCTATCGACATGATCAGTCAGAAATTCTAGAGATCAATCGTATCTCGCTCCGCAATATTATCGATTATCTCACTGTTACTTACAGCGTTTCGCTAACCGGACTGCCCGCAGTATCGATTCCCTGCGGTCGGACTGTTTCTGGCTTACCGATTGGGATGCAGCTGGTTGGCAAGCCACAGGGGGAAGCAGCCTTGCTTGAGGTAGCCTACCTGCTGCAATCAGCGTTTTCTAGGGGCATAGCGGGATAAGCTATACACCGCCGACATTTGGCCGACATCAGGACATTGCCCACCCGCCGAACCTACTTTTTCTGATTCATTGCCGAAACGCCGCTCAGCAGCATCACCAGACCGCTGACCAAAATTACTGCTGCAATGCCGCCCGTCAGCCAGTCCATCCAAATTGGGGTTTCCATTGATCTGCTCCGCTACTTTGATCTGCTCCGCTACTTTTGCCCAAACCCTTTGCCGCGCGTTGTCCTTGCCCAGACCATCAGCTCACCGTTTCTGCCGCCTGCCGCGAGCTGTTCGCCCGTTGGATGCCAGCTTAAGCTCGAAAAGCCGCCGTCTGCACCGTTGAGCATTTGCCCCAGTCGGGCGGCTTTCGGCCAGAGCACCACCCAGCCATCTTCGCCGGCTGAAGCCAACAGCGAACTTCCCGGCTGAAACTGCATTGCCTGAATCCGCGCCTCATGCTGCCCCAACACCTGCCCTTCCCAGCCAATTGCATCATCCAGATGGCGGTGCCAAACCACAATGCTGTCCGTGCTGGCTGAGGCGAGCAGCGGCGCACCCTGCTTGACGGGCGCGTCTGTCCAGGCCATCTGGCGGATCTTGCCAGGGAAGCCGCGCATCATCCAGGGTTCGGTCGGGCGCTGCACGTCAATGACCGAAATAGTCTTGTCGATATTGCCAGAGGCGATGTAGCTGCCTTCCGGCGACCAGAGAATGGTGGTGCTGGCTGAGGCAATCTCAATCACCTCTGGGTCGGCGTCCCAGTCTAGGGCGGACCAAACTTTGATACTTTGGTATCCAGCTACAGTGAGGCGGTCGCCGCTTGGATGCCAGGTGATGTCGAGCACCGAGAACCCGAAGTTCAGCGTGGTCAGAATCTCGCCGCTTTCACCATCCCAGACCTGAACGTATTTTCCCAAGCTAAACGCTAGCTGACTGTGGATTGGACTCCAGGCCAGTCGGTCTACCCAAGCCGGAGCGTTGTCCAGCGTCGCGATTGGCGTAGGTTGAGGCAGTCGCCAAATGCTGACCTGGCCGCTCTGGCCGCTTGCGGCAAGCAGCTTGCCGCTGGACGAGAGGGCTAGAGCGTCAATCGACTGGTCGGTTGCAGCCTGCAAGATAGTCTTCGTCTTGCCGTTATCCTGATAGCCAACTAGCTCACCAGCCGCAGAAGCCGCAAACAGCACCTCAGGCGCCCAGACAATCGCCGTCACATAGTCATCCAGAGACTGCTGCCAGAGTGGCTCAAAGCTCTCGGCTTGCTTGCTGCTTTTCTTCTGCTTTGCCTTTACGCCAGACACGCGCGGAAATCCTCTCGTAGCTGAGCTTCATCCAGATTACGACCAATGAATACGAGTTCGTTTCGGCGGGTTTCGCTGTCTTTCCAGAGGCGGTCGGGTCTGCCGTCGAACAGCATGTGAACACCCTGGAATACGAAGCGGCGATTGTCGTTAGAAATGTTCAAGATGCCCTTCATCCGAAAGATGTCTTGACCTTGCGTTTGCAGCAATCGATCTAACCACTGATTTAACTTCTTCTCGTTCACAGCACCGTTCTCAATAATTGCAACTGATCCAACTGTTGCGTCGTGGTGATGTTCGTGATGGTGCTCGTGGTGATGCTCGTGTTCGTGATGATGCTCATCCTCATCTTCCAGAAAGCTTGGGTCAAGCTCCAGCGCCCGACTCACGTCAAAGGCTCTCACGCCCAGCAGCCGATCCATCTCCACCTCAGCATTCTGGGTGCGGTAGATCTTGGCCAATACGTTCATCGAGCGAATCCGCTGCTCTAATTGCTCTAGCTGCGCTGGCTCAACTAAGTCAGTTTTGTTGAGCAGAATCACATCTGCAAAGGCGATTTGCTCGACTGCTTCTTCCGCGTCCCAATGCTGCCAGATATGCTTGGCATCCACTACAGTTACCACCGCATCAAGCTGAGTTTGCGACTGCACATCTTCGTCCATGAAGAAAGTTTGGATTACCGGAGCGGGATCGGCCAAACCCGTGGTTTCAATCACCAGATGATCAAACTTGTCACGTCGCCGCATCAGGTTGGTGATAATCCGAATCAGGTCGCCGCGGACGGTGCAGCAGATACAGCCGTTGTTCATCTCGAAGATTTCTTCGTCGGTATCCACTATCAGCTTGTTGTCAATGCCGATTTCGCCGTACTCGTTGACGATCACCGCCACCTTTTTGCCATGCTCATGTGTCAAAATCCGGTTGAGCAACGTGGTTTTGCCCGCTCCCAGATATCCGGTCAGTACCGTCACGGGCACGGTCGTCACGGGTACGGTATTTACTTCTGCGGCGACCATATCACAATGCCTCTTCTAATGCCTGAATCTAGTACCTGAATCTAATACCTGAATCAATGCCTGAACTACAGCTCTAGCGATCTCATCGTAGCGGAGATTATCGCCGTTAGGAATCGGCCTGAAGCTGAAGTGCTTTCTGCTGCATCATCCGGAAAATATTGTAGAAGCCGTTGGCGCGTGAGGGCGTGAGGCTAACGTTGAGTCCAGTCTCCTGGATAAAATCAGGCGTGAGCTGCAAAACCTCGGCAGGCGGCAGTCCATCTAGGCCGCGAATCAGCAGCGCCACCAATCCCTTCACCAGCTGCGAGTCCGAGTCGCCCTGATATTTCACCTGCCCCTCAACCAGATCAGCCGTGATGTACACCTGCGAAGCGCAACCCGACACTTTGTTCTCAGCCGTTTTGTCAGACTCTGGAAAAGCCTCTAGACGCTTGGCCAGCGATAAAAGCTGCTCGTAGCGCTGTTTGGGGTCAGAGACTCTGGCGAAGCGCTGGACGATTTGGGAGAGGGCGGGCGGCAGCGGCGCTGAGGTTTCAACCATGATTCCAAACGGCTAGGGGTGGCAGAATTCAAGTACGCCCTCACCTTAGCGCATTTTAGAACGGCACATCTTTATAGAACGGCACATCTAGAACGGCACATCGTCGTCCGGATCGCCTGCTTCTGGCTCTAGCTCAATTGCAGCTTCCAAAACGGCGGCTTCACTGACGCTTGGCTCTGGCTCGGCGCTGCTGACAATTTGACCGTTAAACATTTGAGCAAAGCTCTTGGCCGCTCGACTCACCTCATCTTCGGCCTGCCATGCGGGTACGGCTGGTTCGGCTGGAGGCTGCGGTTGCGGAGGAGCCTGAGCGATTGGAGCCTGAGCGCTGGAGGTTTGAGAAGTGGGCTGCGGTGGAGCTGGGCTGGGCTGGGGCGGCGACCTGTAGGCGGTAGGCGCTGCTGAGACGGCTCTGCTGCTGCCTTGCGGTGGACTCAACCGTTCGGCAGCAGAGATATTTTCGAGGCTAGAAGCCGGACTGGTCGCCGGAGCTGCCACAACTTCCAAACTCACTTTGATTGGATGCTCAACGAATTGGGCAAAGGCGGTTTCGAGATTGGCCACCCGCAGCTGCGCCATTTTGAACAGCGGCTGTGAGGTGATCCCAACTCGTGCCACCTGTGGTTCCAGCGCTAACAGCCTCCCCTGCTGCTTGAAGAGTTCCTGCGTTCCGGGGGGGTGAATCAACCTCAGAATCGATTGCCAAGCTTGCTCCAAGTTGGTTTCCGCAGCAGGCACAGCAGGCGCTTGTGCAGGAGTCGGTGCTGCTGTGGTTGCTTCTACAGGTGGTTCTACAGGCGCTTTTGGCTGCTCAACTGTCTCTGCTACTACTGTTTCCCTAACAACATCCCTGACAACCTCCCTAACAACCGGCGTAGCTGCAACCGGAGGCGGGGCTGGCTTGGGAATTGCCGCAGGAATTGCCGCAGCTTTAGGCAGCGAGACAGGTGCTGAAATAGATGCTGAACTGGACATTACTGCTGGCACGGTCTGATCTGCAATCTCTGGAAGCAGCCCCAGCAGCGTCACCTCCAGCCAGAGGCGCGGCTGAGTGGTGTTTTTAATTTGCAGTTCGCTGGCGCGGAGCTGCTGCTGACCTTTGAGCAGGCTGCTGACGCTGAGATTTTTGACGAAGCTGACCATTTCAGCCCAGGTCGGAGCCGTGACGGCCACCAAATCGCTGCGCTGCGGCGTGGTTTTGGCGATTAGCAAATCGCGGTAGAAGCTGGCCAAATTTTGCAGCACAATCAGCGGCTCGCGCCCCCGATCCATCAGGGTTCGCAGCCCGTCAATCACGCCCGTCGAGTCGCCTGCGCCGACCCGCTGCACCAGCGCCAGCAAATCGCGTTCCGGCACCGCGCCCACCAAATCCCAGACCCGCTCTGGCACAATTCTGCCTTCCAGCAGGCTGAGCTGATCGAGCGTGCTTTGGGCATCACGCAGGCCACCTTGAGCCAACTGCGCCACCAGCTGCACGGCTTCAGGGCTGATGTCAATCGCTTCTTGATCGGCAATTTTGATCAGATGCCGAGTCATGGCTCCCAGCTCAATCCGCCGAAAGTCAAACCGCTGGCAGCGCGAAATAATCGTCGGCAAAACCCGCTGTGGGTCGGTGGTGGCCAGCACAAACACCACCCGATCCGGCGGCTCCTCTAGCGTCTTCAGCAGCGCGTTGAAGGCCTGGGTGCTGAGCATGTGGCATTCGTCAATCGAATAGACTTTGTAGCGACACTGCACCGGAGCAAACTGGGCGCGTTCGATCAGCTCCCGGATGTTATCTACGCCTGTATTGCTGGCCGCATCGATCTCAATCACATCTAGGGCTGAGCTGTTGGCAATGCTGCGACAGACCTCGCAAATGCCGCAGGGGGAGGCCGTGGGCCGATCGCTTCTCAGGCAGTTGAGCGACTTAGACAGAATGCGAGCGCTGGAGGTTTTGCCCGTGCCGCGTGCGCCAGTAAACAGATAGGCCGGGGCAATCTTTTGCTGCTCAAGCGCCTGAGTTAGCGTGGTGGTGATTGCCTCTTGGCCAACTAGCTCAGCTAAGGTTTGGGGTCGATATTTGTGGTGTAGCGGTTCGTATGCCATGAGGACGACCAGATTTTCTCCTCTATTTCTCCTCTATTAGGGTAAGCGAGGATCGATTGAACAAGCGTACTGTTTCCTTAAGTTTAACCCTGCAATCTCTGTCAAAAGATTGACGGCTAACCGCAGCCTGATTGCTTAACCTCGACAGAGGAGAGATAAATAACTACTGCCTATCGGCTTACGGTTTTGCATTCTTCACCTTCAGCAACTGATTCAGCAACCGACATAACCTCCAGTCACTGACACAAGAAGTTAACTTACACAAGAAGTCAACTTGAGAACTAAGTCAACTTGAGAACTCACAAGGAGAAGCAAATGATCATCAGAAGAACTCTAACCGGCAACCTGCTGCTTGGACTAGCAGGACTAGGTTTAGCCACTGCCATTGGTGCCTGTACTCCGACCACCGATACCTCTACGACAACCGGCGAATCCCCAGTCACGGAAAGCCCGATTGCAGAAAGCCCAATTGCAGGAAGCCCAACAGCCACAGCAGGCGCCAACGCTACGATTGATCAGGTCGTTTCTAGCAACGGTTCGTTCAGCACATTGAATTCAGCCATTCAGGCGGCAGAGTTAGAATCAACCCTGAGCGGCGCTGGGCCTTACACCGTTTTTGCGCCGACGGATGCTGCGTTTGCCGCTCTGCCGCCCGGAACGCTAGATCGGCTCCTGCTGCCTGAGAACAAAGCCCAGCTTCAGCAGTTGCTAAGCTATCATGTCGTACCGGGCAGTGTTACCTCGGCGCAGATTACGCCTGGAGAGGTGAATACAGTAGAAGGGGCGCCCGTGAATATTACGACTAGTGCAGGTGAAGTCACCGTAGGCAACGCTAGAGTCACCGAGCCAGATATTACTGCCAGTAACGGTGTAATTCACGCGATTGACCAGGTGCTTCTACCGCCCGATCTACAAGTTGAATAGGTTCTCTAGTGCAACAAGCCAGAGTGCAACAACCCAGACTGGAGGTGGCTCTGGCGCTAGGCTTTACGGTTCCGGCGACCGGAGCGCTTCTGGCAGGGGCAGCTTGTCGCCAAGTTGGTAGCCTTGAGTTGAAATCTGTTGATTGAGCCGTTTAATCCGCCGTGCCGAACCAGGATGAGTGGCCAGAAAATCTAGTGACTCGCCTGGTTGGCTGATTCGAGCGAGAAAGTCTGTTGCGCCTGCCACCTGTCCATAGGTGCGTTGTAACAGCGTCAAGCCAAACTGATCGGCCTGGTATTCTTGGCTCTGCGAATAGCCTGCATCCGTGAGGGCGGCTGTCCCAGAAACCGCAGCCCGCTCTAGGCCGCTCGTATCACCAAACAGGCTCGTCAAAACGATTTGTGTTAGGATGCCGCGCCCTAGCTGCCGCAGGTGATCCCGATGTGCAAAATGTCCTAGCTCATGACCTAAGACCATCATCAGCTCATTCTCAGACTTGATTTTGGCCAGCAGTCCCTGATAGATAATAATTTTATCTCCTGGTAGCGCCAGCGCATTCACAGTATTATCTGGCACATATAAAACTTGATAGTCTCGATCTGATTGAGCAGGATCTAACTGAGGCAGTCTAGCTTCCAAGCGATCGAGCAGCAGATTGAGCTGATCCTGTTGGGCAGAAGGCTCGACTGTTTGCTCCAACGCAGGCAGCATGAGTGCGCCTAGCTGCTGCTCAACGCTGACTGGAACCCACGCAACGAGCAAGTCGGTGATGGCCCCGACTGACGTAATCAAAGCCGCAATTAGCCCTAGTGCAAAGCTGAGCAGCAGCAAGATTTGACGGTTCTGGGGCGGTGGCGAACGGTCGCTGTAGCCAGTTGTTTCCGGGGGCAGTTCGATAGACATGAGGGATCTGGCAGGCTAGCGCGTCAGGCGGAAGGGGCGTAGGAAATTGATCAGCGGTGTGAGGCTGCGAGACTGCACCCAGAGCTTGCCTTGACCTTGAAACCGACAGACCAACCCTTCGCCGCCAAAAATCCCGGTGCGGAGTCCGCGCCAGCTTAAGCCGCTGATTAGCTCGACGCTATAGCTGAGGCTCTCTTCAAACGCGACAATATAGCCAGTATCCACCACGTAGTCGCCCGTCACCGGAATTTCTAAAATCGCACCGTAGGAGCTAAACCAGAGGTCACCGCTGCCAGAGACTTTGATTAAAAACAGCGACTCACCGCTGAAAAAGCCCTTGAACCCTTGAAACTTGGTGTTCATTTCCAGGCTGGGGCTAGCGGCCACAAAGCTAGAGGACTGGAGAAATAGACCGTTGCCAGCTAGCTTGTAGTGCTGAATATCACCCGGAACTCCGGGAGACAGCAGAAGTTCGCCGGGGCGACTGGCCGTAAACTCGCTGACAAACAGCGACTCGCCGCCCAGCATTCGCCCCACGCCCTTGAGCAACCCGCCTCTGACCTTTGACTTCATCTGGATGCCGGTATCCATGGCCGCCATGGCTCCTGACTCGGCCAATACCGTTTGCTGAGATGCTAGCTGAAGCGTTAGCTGGGCGTAGCTAGGCGCATGTTCAATTTTGTATGCGATTGAGTTCATATTAGTTTCCGATTAGCTCGTTTCTGCTCGTTTTTGCTTGACTTCGGTTTAAGCTCGGCACGTTTCAGCTAAGCGCCTACAGGTTGCCCAAAACCTGCTCCAGCACGCCGCCCACAATCTGGCCTTTACTGCCGCTGATTGCAGGTAGACGACTCCCCACAAACTGCCCAAAATGGCCGAGACGATGCGTTTGGCAGTAAAGTTTACCTCGACCCTGAAACCGACAGACCAGCCCTTCACCACCCAAAAAAGCGCCAAGCCAACTTTCGCCCGGTTTAGTGATTGCAAAGCTCAGCGTTTTTTCAAAAGCGACAATATTGCCTGTATCGACAATATATTCACCGTCTACCTCAACTTCGTAGATGCTGCCAAAGGAATTGAGCAGTACCAAACCCCGCCCGCTTGCCGTTAGCCAAAAGATTGACTCACCCGAAAACATGGACTTGAAGCCTTGAAATCCCAGGTCAATATTCACCTGTCCAGTGCTGGCCAGATAGCCCGTAGACTGAATCACCAGATCGCAGCCCGTGAGCTGATAGGGTAGTAAATCGCCCATCAGCTTCGGAGCCAGATAGATCTCTGCCGGACGATCTCCAGAGCGAAACAGGCTCAAAAACAGCGACTCGCCCGCAACCATGCGCTTGAGTCCTCCCAGGACACCGCCGCCTTTACCGCGCCGCAGAGTTGTACTCACGTTCAGATGTCCACTCATGGCCACCATAGCTCCGGCTTCGGCCAGCAGCTCCTCGCGGGGTGCCATCTGAATTTTGGCTACAGAGCTATCTGGCTGATGTAGAATATCAAGTTTCATTTGAGTTCTGTTTATGTTTTATGATTGTTATGTTTTATGGTTGTGGCTTACTCTCGTTCTTTCAGCTCTAAGTATCTCACTCTATATCTCACTCTGGCCATCTAAACTTTGTAACGCAGAAACCGTACCAGGCCACTTGTGGTACGGGATTGCAGATAGATTTTTCCCCGGCCAGTGAGCCGATTGACAATGCCTTCACCAGATGTCACCGAACCCACGAGTCCGCCTGCCAGTCGCGGATTCATTTTGATCCCGGGCTCGTAGGCTAGCAAATGCCCAGAATCGACAATGCAGTCCTGGTTGACCCGTCGCTGAGAGATGCCGCCGTATCCGCCAAAAAACACCATGCCCCTGCCGCTGACCTTCAGCTTAAAAAGCCCTTCGCCCGCTATCCAGCTCGAAAAACCCGCCCAATGCAAGCTCAGAGCTACGCCTGCCGTATGCGCTAGATAAGCGCCCGGTTGAAAGCAGAGACTGTTGCCCTTCAGCTCTAGAAAGGTTAAATCTCCCGGCATCGACTGACTCAGCACTAGCTCTAGCGGTTGCTGCGTCCGGTTGCGGAACTCGTTGACGAACAGCGATTCGCCGCCCAAAAACTTCTTGAGCAGTCCTGGAATTAAGCCGCCCGAAAACTGCGTCGTCATGGATAAAGCCGCAGACATGCTCAGCATCGCGCCCGCTTCAGCCGTCAGTCGTTCGCCCGGATTGAGCGTCACAAACAAAGTCGCAAATGCAGGTTTATACCGAATTTCGTACTTCACAAAACCACCTCTGGCCTGTTCCTATCTATTCCTAATTGCTCTCAAAATGCCCAAACGCTCGGTTGCTTTACCAAGCGTGGCCAACAAATTTGACCAACAAATTTGGCTATCAGAATTTGGCTATAGTTTGACTACAGATAGCGCCGTGCCGATTCCGAATTTGTCAATCCTGGATTCGCAGCATAGGGTGAGTCGAGAAATTAATTTAGAAATAAACGCGAAGGCTGAAGCAGCAGGTGAAGTCTAAATCACCTGAATGGATGAGCGACTAGTAGGATGAACAAGTTAGACTGAGCGGTTAAATTGAAACTATCAACAGAACGCAAGTCGAGTTGCAAAGAGCAGCTCAAAACAGGGAGAACAACAATGGCTACGAACCGTTTTACATTACCTCAAGAAACTCGGAAGCTGCACCGCCAAAATATGCAGCAAACGCTGATGCGCCGTATGGCTGTCGCTAAAGCTGCTGAAAATCAAGCCTTGATTGCCATGCTGGAAAACGAGCAAAAAGAGCTGGCTCTATGGTAAGTGTTTATGCGGCTGGAGTTCCTGTCTAATCGTCTAGTTTGATGTCTAGTTTGTACTTAAGGATGAAAAGCGTCAGGCTCTGGCTTCGACGCTTTTTTGGGCGGGTTTCTCGCGGATATAGCCTACTCAAGCGGCGAGCGAAATCGTTAGAATGGGAAAAAATCACGCTCGTCTGAGGCTATAATCTGTGGTTACATCGGTTTCACTCCAAAATCGGTTGTCAGATGCGATTGCGCCCTATCGCCAGCAGGTGGACTACCTAGAAATTCGTCTGGAGCAGAGCGAATCGACTGCTATCGCCTATCGCGGCAAGCAGCTAGATGCTGTAGACCGGAGCTTTGCACTCTCTGGCGGGATTCGAGCCTGTCATAAAGGCGGCTGGAGCTTCGTTACCTTCAATGGACTGGCCGATTTGCAAAACCGGATTGAAGAGGCGCTTGCCCAAGCTAAGCTGATCGGCAACGCCACCACACAGCTCGCCCAAGTCGCGCCCGTTCAAGACTATGTCGCTGTTGAGTTTGCCAAAGATCCCAGGGGCATCTCGCTAGATGCCAAGCGGCAGTTGATCGAAGCCTACAACCAGATTTTGCTAGAGTTCGATCCGCGCATCCAGACCACTACCGCTGGCTACAGCGAACGCTTTGGCACCACCTACTTCGTCAACTCGACGGGCAGCTGCATTGCCCAAGAGCGGCTAGATGTATCGGGTCGATTTGGGGTGGTTGCCAGAGGCGAAGGCAACGTGGTGCGCCAGGGCTTTGAGTCGATCCATTCGCGTTCTGACTATGCCGTGCTAGAAGGTGTTGAGGCGCAGGTCAGGAGCGCCGCCGAACGCGCTGTGCGTCAGCTAGAGGCGCAGCCAGTCAAGGGCGGCCAGTACCCGGTGATTCTCGATCCTTACCTCTCAGGCGTGTTCATTCACGAGGCGTTTGGGCATTTATCAGAGGCCGATTTTGTCTACGAAAACCCGAAGATGCAGGAGCTGCTGGTGCTGGGCAAGCCGCTGGCCATTCCTCAGCTAAACGTGGTTGACGATGCGACGATGCCGAACCTGCCCGGTACCCTGAAGTATGACGACGAGGGCGTTCCGGCTCAGCGCAAATATTTGATCAAAGACGGCGTGCTGACCCAGCGCCTGCACAGCCTGGAAACTGCTGGCAAAATGCAGGAGCAGCCGACTGGCAACGCTCGCGCCCTTAGCGCCGCCTACCCGCCAATTGTCCGCATGACCAACACGGGCATCGAAGCAGGCGACCAGACCTTTGAGCAAATGATTCGCGGCATTGAAGAGGGTGTCTACGCCGTGCGAATGCTGGGGGGGCAAACGAACGGCGAGCTGTTCACCTTCGCGGCTGCCGAAGGCTACATGATCCGCAACGGCGAGCTGGCCGAGCCTGTCAGCGACGTGACGCTCAGCGGCAATGTTTTCCAGACGATGAAGGATATCGAAGCCGTGGGCAATGATTCGGCCTATCGCAACGGCGGCTGTGGCAAAGGCGGTCAATCACCGCTGCCGGTAAGCGTGGGCGGGCCACACCTGCGGATCAAAGATGTGGTGGTGGGCGGGCGCTAGACGAGTCTCGGCCTCTGCTGGCTGCAAATCGTGCTGGCTGCAAGTAACTAAGCGGTAAAGGAAGGACTCAATCCCAACGCTGCAAGTCCCTTACGATAGGTGATTGAACTCTTGTCGCCAGCAATATGCACTTCATCTTGCAGCCGGAGCGGCAGATCTTCAGGGTACTGCTCCTCAACGATGGCCTTATCTTCGGCAAAAACCTGATCGTTAAAGTCAAGCGTATCCTGCAAAGGAGCATCTTTGTCAAAGTTGCGGCAGATGGGCACAAACAGCCGCGTCTTGCGAGCAGAAACCGGGCAGGCTGCGTTGAGAATCTGTAGCTCCCCATTGGGAAACGTGACGGAAAGCTTGGCCGTAAACGGCTGCCAAAGCTCAAACAAGCGCCGCCACTTGAACCCATCTGGGTTGAGATGCTTCATGTGATGCGGATAGTTGCTGACCGTGCTGATGTAGTCGGCGCGAAAGCCATGCGGCAGCACCTCGACCGGGTAATCTGGCACTGCTGGATTTTGCCGCTCTCCGAATGAGTCCGTATGGATAAAGGCAAAATGGCTCACGTCTAGAAACCCCTCAATTTGCCGTCCTGATGCCGCATCAATATCGACAGAATTGGGCAGCACCTGAAGGTAGTCTGGATCATCCCAGACGGCAAAATCAGGAAAATGCACCTCGCCATTGTCAATGAGCCGCACCCAAACTAGGCCATATTTCTCAATCGTCGGATAGGTTTTGAGCTTTAGCCGAGCCGGGATTGCCGCATTCGGTTCAGCTGGAATGCAGATGCATTGACCCGCTTTGTTGTAGCGTACCCCGTGGTATCGGCAGATTAGCTCATCGTTTTCTAGCCAGCCTAGACTGAGCGGCACACCTCGATGCAGACAGAGATCGCGGGCTGCTGTCAGTGAACCATCTGAAAGCCGAAACAGCACTAGCCGCTCATCCAATAGCTGAGCTGCGTAAGGCTGATCTAGAACATCATGCGAGAACGCTACAGGATGCCAAAACGAAGCCAGTATTTTCCAGTCTGACTCATTGAACGTGCAGTGGCGCGGCAGCGTTTCTGTGATTAGCATCTGTAACCCGTAGTTCTATTTCTTTATTTCTCTGCATGTCGGTAATTTACAAGATGGGCTGCTTTTTTTTTGTGATGTATGTAACAGCAGGTACAACAACTCCATAACCACTCCATAACAACTCCATCCAGTAATCCAGTCCTCTAGCTCTCAAATTTCTGCCGCAAAAATTGACTCGTCCTGCTGAAAGGCTTTGAATTCCAGTGCATTGCCGCTAGGGTCAAGCAAAAACATCGTCGCCTGTTCGCCAACTTCGCCCTTAAAGCGCAGGTAAGGCTCAATCACAAATTCGACGTTCTGTGCCCTCAGCAAACGGGCAAGCTCCTGCCAGTCGGCCATCTCTAAAATCACGCCCCAATGCTGGACGGGAACCTGCTTGCCATCGACTGTATTGGTCGGCAGACTGCCTGTTTCGGGACAAAGATGTGCTGTAATCTGATGCCCAAACAGGTTGAAATCAATCCAGTGATCAGCAGTACGACCAACGGTGCAGCCTAGCACAGACTCATAGAACTGACGGGTTTCGGCTAGATCTTGCACCGGAAAGGCGACGTGAAATGGTCTAATCTTCATGGAGGTTTGAGGGGGAGAGACATAGGTTGAATCTATGCGTATTTTAACCATCTAAGCGGTTTATCTTGGCGCGGGTGGCGGTCTGAACCGCCTGTGCTTCCAGTCTGGATACAAGTCACTTGCTTGGGAAAAGCAATATAAAGCTGTATATATAAATTGCATCCCACATCTGCTAGCCGCTCAGGGATAGCTGAGAGGGATAGCTGGAGATGGCTCAGTGATAAACGGCAAAGTAAAAACTAGGAAGAAAAACCATGCCAGCGATTGAAGTCATTTGCCTCGTTGGGGCGGCGTTTCTGTTGGTTAGCATCTTTGCCAGCAAGCTATCTAATCGGGTTGGTGTGCCAGCGCTGCTGTTTTTTCTGCTGATTGGGTGGCTGGGGGGGCATCTGGGTGGCCTAGAGCTAACGAATCCTGAAATTGCTAAATTTGTGGGTGACTTTGCCCTGATTTTTATTCTGTTTACAGGGGGGCTTGACACGCGCTGGAGCCAGATCCGCCCGGTGCTCTGGCAGGGGCTTAGCCTTGCGACAATTGGTGTCCTGACGACCATGCTGCTGCTGGGTGGCTTTGCCTGGTTTGTGCTCGGCTCATTCGATTCTTTTATGATTGGGATCGAGGGGATCTCGCTGCCCTCGGCGCTGCTGCTGGGCGCAATTGTCTCATCCACCGATGCTGCCGCCGTGTTTTCAGTGCTGCGCTCTAACCAAACGCAGCTCAAGGGCAACTTGCAGCCGCTGCTGGAGCTAGAGTCGAGCAGCAATGATCCGATGGCGGTCTTGCTCACCGCCACCATTATCAATCTCATTGCAGGCCAGCAAACCTCAATCTGGCAGACGGGACTCACCTTAATTTTGTCGCTGCTGATTGGGACGGCCATGGGGTACGGCTTAGGCCGACTGAGCGTCTGGCTGCTAAATCGGCTCAACCTCAGCTCTCCGGGGCTTTACCCGGTTGCCACAATTGCGCTGGTCTTGTTCACCTACAGCAGCAGCACTCTGCTGGGGGGCAATGGTTTTCTGGCGGTCTATCTGGCCGGGCTGGTGCTGGGCAATTATGCGTTTGAGCATCAAGAAACAGTCGCTGGATTTCACGAAGGGTTTGCTTGGCTGATGCAGATTGTGATGTTTCTGACGCTGGGTATGCTCTCGGTGCCGTTTGACGCTGACCTTCTGCCACTAACGGCGGTGGCGGTCGTCATTAGCCTGTTTCTGATGCTGGTGGCGCGCCCGATTAGCGTCTTGATTAGCCTGTCTTGGACAGATCTGCCGCTGCGAGAAAAGCTGTTTATTTCCTGGGTGGGACTGCGCGGCTCGGTGCCGATTGTGCTGGCCACTTTTCCGCTGGCGGTGGGCATGACGCAGGCCGGAGAGATTTTTCGGGTGGTCAGCCTGATTGTGATTATGTCGGTGCTGGTGCAGGGGTTCTCGCTGGCTCCCTTGGCACGCCGCATCGGATTGGCGGTTGAGTCGGGGGAAGTGGTTGGCGAGGGTTGAACTATACTAAACCTGATTCTAGATCTGCTCAACCATGCTGAATCTGACTCAACGCCTAAGTGCTGCTAGCGCCAGCGCCGCTCTCTCTCCAGACCTGACGCTGGCTTTAAGCGCCGCAGATCGCAGCCGGTCGCGGCATTATTTTGAAACGGAGTCGGGGCAAGGGGTTTATCTCAGGTTGCCAAGAGGCACAGTGCTGCATCACGGCGACTTGTTGCAATCAGAAGATGGCCAAACCGTTGTACAGGTGACGGCGAAACCTGAACCCGTGATGGTGGCAACTGCCCAAACGCCGCTTCAGCTTTTGCAGGCGGCCTATCATCTGGGCAATCGGCATGTGCCGCTAGAGGTAAAGGCTGAGCATTTGCAATTTCTGCCAGACCCGGTGCTGAAGGCAATGCTGGAGCAGATGGGGATAGAGGTAAAAGAGGCGATCTTACCGTT
Source organism: Pegethrix bostrychoides GSE-TBD4-15B (assembly GCA_019359155.1). Classification (GTDB taxonomy): domain Bacteria; phylum Cyanobacteriota; class Cyanobacteriia; order Elainellales; family Elainellaceae; genus Elainella; species Elainella bostrychoides. The sequence goes on along the minus strand of JAHHHV010000032.1, from coordinate 1,106 downwards.
TGAGCCGGAAGCCGGAGCTTATCTGCGCCCTGCATCAGCTCATGAGCATAGTCACTCTCATCATTCGACTGATCACGCATGAATTCACCGCAGCCTTTACTTTCCTTACTCCAGCTCGTCAGTCCTGCGTTACCTGTTGGAGCCTACAGCTATTCTGAGGGAATTGAGACGCTGGTGCAGTCTGAGCAAATCACGAATGCTGCTGAGCTGGAGCAGTGGCTCATTTACGAGCTGAGCTATGGCGCAATTCGGGTTGAGGCGGCGGTGATGGCGCGGGTCTATGGGGCAGCGCTGGAGGCTGACTTGCAGCAGATAAGCGTCTGGAATCAATGGCTTTCGGCGCTGCGTGAAACTGCCGAACTGCGCGAGCAAAGCTGGCAGATGGGCTGGTCGCTGCTGCGGCTGTTGCGGGAACTTCAGCCTGATAGCGGTCTGTTGCAATGCGATCCCTGTAATTTTGCGACGGCTTTTGCGGTGGCGGCAGCGGGCTGGCAGATTGAGCTATCGGCGGCGACGCTGGGATACTTGCAAAGCTGGGCGGCCAATTTGGTGAATGCAGGACTGCGGCTGATTCCGCTGGGTCAAACGCAGGGACAGCGCATTTTGCTCAACCTCCAGCCGCAGCTTGAGCAGACTGGCGCTGAAGTTTTGCAGCTAACGGACGCGCAGCTTGAATGCTGTAGCTGGGGCGCGTCAATTGCTAGCATGCAGCACGAAACGCTCTACTCGCGGCTGTTTAGAAGCTAAGTCTGGAATTATCGCCTGCTGAGCTGAAGCTAACCAAATTGCGCTTTTTCTAGCATCTATGGCTACTCTCAAGGCTATCCGGCATCTGGTGATTTTGGCGCTGATTGTCTTGGCGGGCTGCATGTCCTCCTCGCCCAGCAAAACTTCTGCCGTGATGCGGGAGATGGCTCGATACGATGCGCCAGTCGTTCAAGTCGGGCAATATCTTAGCCAGAGGTGACTGTAATTGCTTTCGCCCCCTTGTATCTTGAGAGTCAAGGTGTGAGAGTTAAGGTGTGGTAGACCGTCACCCCCTAGATCGAGAAGATCGAGATTTAGCCAGGGTCGCCACACCTCTCATCCTCAGGTCTAGCTCGTAT
>JAHHHV010000031.1 GCA_019359155.1 Pegethrix bostrychoides GSE-TBD4-15B | reverse complement strand
CCGCTTTTGGGGCAGAATCATGCAGTGGCTGCACGGTACTTCTTATGCGCGGTTCCAAGACTTAGCCCAAGGACATATCGACCACCATATCAAGGGCGTTGATCTCTATATTTTTGATCGGATTAGCTTTATCAACAGCCTCCCCATGCTGCTACAAAACCTGATTGCAGGACTGGAATGGCTCTATTTTCCTGCGCTACTTTTCATTCGACAGATCGTTGGAGTGAGCTTAATTTACCGCAATGGCAACTGGCAAGATAAAGCAAGAGTTATCGTCGTGCTTCTGCTTAGGATAGCGATGTTTGCAGCATTGGGCTGGATTTCGCTCCCAGCACTTTTGCTCTACAGCTTGGCCTATATTGGTGCGGTACATGTTATCTTAATTGTGGATTGCTTGCAGCATACCTATGAGCTGTATCCCTATGATGCAGTGATTCACAAAAAGACGGTCGCTCATGAGCAGGCACATACGTTTAGTACATTGCTCTCGCTGAAATATCCCTGGCTGAATCTCCTACTGCTCAATTTTGGCTACCATAATGCACATCATGCCGTCATGAAATGCCCTTGGTACAATCTACCTGAGTTGGATGCCGTAGTCGCTGAGCAGCATGACAACCACTACATTACACTACCGCAAATTCTGACTCGCTACCATCAGTTTAGAATTCGTCGCCTATTTGATAGCTGCGAAGGCAATGTCTATCTTGACGCAGCAGGAAACTTGAATTTAGATGAGTTTTATGGCGTAGCTGGCGGGACTAGCCTGCTGCTGGCTTGAGCGGCTGCATAAGTGATACTATCGAAATCTGCCAGTCGGACTTGTAGTACTGTGCACGAAGATCTGTGCCTTAACTGCTGCCGTTACCTGTGCGATCATTCTCTATGCGATAGTGACCAAAAGACGTTGCCCAATACCGTCAGAGCTAGAGCAGTTCCGCCGCCAACCCAAGCCAGCATTGGATCATAGCCGCCGCGCGTCAGATTCGTCATCCAGAGTGCCGTCAGATCTGAGCCGAGCAGGCGGTCTGCGACGAGCGGGAAAAGATACATGAGCGCTGCCCCGACAATTAGCCAGCCCACCATAGAGGCGAGCAGAAATATTGTCTTGGCGGTAGATTGGCTACCCATGAGCAACTGCTAAAAACGACTGAGTAAATCAGGACTGGAGTTTAGATTATCATAGTCGAGCCAGTCAGGCCACTTCTGTTAGCGGTCGGCAAAGCCGAGTAGGATGGTTGAGGGCTATTCAAGCTCAGCCAATCTCTCTACTCGTGAGGCAACTCCCTTGAAAAGTCAAACTAGCTGGCAGACACCGCTGCTTGTCGCAATTCTCTCAATCGTCGCCATCATTGGCCTCAGCTCCTATGTGATTATCAATCCAGGAGAAGCCGGGGTGATCAGCATTTTGGGTAAAGCCAGAGATGGCGTGCTCTTAGAGGGCGTTCACTTCAAGCCGCCGTTCGTCTCAAAAGTTGATTTTTATGATCTGACCGTCCAAAAATTTGAAGTGCCGGCTCAAAGCTCGACCAAAGATCTCCAGCAGCTTTCTGCGAGCTTTGCGATCAACTTTCGTCTAGACCCGATCCAGGTTGTCTCGATTCGACGTACTCAAGGTACGTTACAAAACATTGTTTCAAAAATCATCGCACCCCAGACTCAGGAGTCTTTCAAAATTGCGGCGGCTCGCCGAACTGTAGAAGAAGCAATTACTAAGCGCAATGAGCTAAAGCAGGACTTTGATGAAGCGTTAAGCGGTCGTTTGGAGAAATACGGAATTATCGTTTTGGATACGAGTGTGGTTGATCTCGCTTTCTCAACTGAATTCTCTAAGGCAGTCGAAGAAAAGCAAATTGCCGAACAGCGCGCTCAACGTGCGGTATATATTGCCAGAGAGGCAGAACAAGAGGCCGAGGCGACCGTCAATCGTGCCAAAGGACAGGCCGAAGCCCAGCGATTGCTGCGAGAAACCCTGACCGCAGAGCTGTTGCAGAAGCAGGCGATTGAAAAGTGGGATGGCAAGTTTCCCCAGGTTCTGGGCGGCAGTGGCGCAATTCCCTTTCTGAATCTTGACGCTGCGAAGCTTTCCACGAATGACGGGTAACTGGACAATCGGCATTCTGTTTTTGAGCCGCAGCTGAGCTGAGTTGACGAAGAAGGGCAGCTTTAAAAATCTTATCAGTGCTAGCTCTGCCGATATCGTTCTCAGCCATGACCTAAATCGGATATCATAATTGTCCCAGCTTGATCGAATGTTTCTGCTTGACGATCACTCTTGATCCTATCGATAAAAACCATAGACGCAATACCTGCGAGTTGAAGAACATGGCACAAGATCAAATTCCGACAGCAGTGATTACGGGCGCATCCTCAGGTGTTGGCCTCTATGCCGCCAAAGCGCTGGCGCAAAAAAACTGGCATGTGGTGATGGCCTGCCGAGATTTGGCTAAGGCAGAGGGCGTGGCGCAGGCGGTCGGTATTCCGCGCGATTCCTACAGCCTGATGCAGATTGATCTGGGTTCGCTGGCGAGCGTTCGTACCTTTGTCGAAAATTTTAGAGCCAGCGGCAAAACGCTGGATGCGCTGGTTTGCAATGCCGCCATCTATATGCCGCTTTTAAAAGAGCCGCTCTACAGCCCGGATGGCTACGAGCTGAGCATGGCGACCAATCACCTCGGCCATTTTCTGCTGGCCAACCTGCTGCTAGAAGATCTCAAGCGCGCCGCCGCGCCGCGGCTGATCATTCTGGGCACCGTCACCCACAACCCTGACGAGCTGGGGGGCAAAATTCCGCCGCGTCCCGATTTGGGCAATTTTGAAGGCTTCGCGGCAGGATTCAAAACGCCGATTACGATGATTGACGGCAAAAAGTTTGAGCCAGTTAAAGCCTATAAAGACAGCAAGGTGTGCAATGTGCTGACGATGCGCGAACTCCACCGCCGCTATCACGACAGCACCGGCATTGTCTTCAGCTCACTCTATCCGGGCTGCGTGGCCGATACACCGCTGTTTCGCAACCACTACCCGCTGTTTCAAAAGATTTTCCCCTGGTTCCAGAAAAACATTACGGGCGGCTATGTCTCGCAGGAGCTGTCGGGCGAGCGCGTGGCGATGGTGGTGGCCGACTCAGAATACGCGCAGTCAGGAGCCTACTGGAGCTGGGGCAACCGCCAGAAAAAAGACGGCAAATCGTTTGTGCAAAAGGTATCCCCCCAGGCTCGCGATGACGAAAAGGGCGAGCGGATGTGGGAGCTGAGCGCTCAGCTGGTTGGACTCAGCTAATCACATGGTGGATAGGGGGCCTATGCGATCCAGATTTTTGGGACTGCTGGGATTAGCGCTAGCGGTAACTGTTTGGTTGAGCCTACTGGTTCACACCTCTGCCCAAGCACCACTCCAAATACCGCCCCAAATGCATACTGCTGTCGGGCGTTTAGGGGCAGTTGCTTCGGTGGATGCCAGAGCGACGCAGGCGGGAATCGCAGTCCTGAAAGCGGGCGGCAACGCGATTGATGCAGCGGTGGCAACCTCGGCGGCACTGGGCGTGGTTGAGCCATTCTCGACCGGGATTGGCGGCGGCGGCTTCATGGTGATCTACCTCAAAGATCAAGACCGCGTAATCACAATAGACGGGCGCGAACAGGCTCCAGCGACAGCCAGCGTCGAGATGTTTAACGATCCAGACAGCCCAGACAGCCCAGGCGCGCTGCTGCCCTTTGCGCCCAACCGGATCAGCAGTGGTTTGGCGGTGGGCGTACCCGGAACGCTCGCCGAATGGCAGGAAGCCCTGAACCGCTACGGGACGCTGACTCTGGCGCAGGCGCTCCAGCCTGCGATTGATCTAGCTGAATCTGGCTTTGAGGTCGATGCGACCTTTGCAGGCCAAATTGCCCAGAATCAGGAGCGCTTTGCCGCTTTTCGCTCTACCCAAGCGCTCTACCTGCCCAACGATCAGCCGCCTGCGGTTGGCTCCAGGTTCCAGAATCCTGAGCTGGCCAAAACCTACCGAATTCTGGCAGAGCGCGGGCTGAATGCTTTTTATCGAGGGGAGCTGGCCGAGGCGATTGTGCAAACCGTGCAGAATCCGCCTGCGGTCGAGTCGCCACCGTTTCGAGTGATCCAGGGTGGCATGACGCTGGCCGATCTAGATCGCTACGGGGTGCGCGTCCGGCCTGCGGTGGCAGCTCACTATCGCGGCTATCGCTTTTACGGCATGGGCTTACCCAGCAGCGGCGGCATCACCACAGGCGAAGTGCTGAAGATTGTCGAAGGGTTTGACCTGGGACAGCTTGAACCAGCCGCCGCTTGGCATCGGGTGATTGAAGCCGAGCGGCTTGCCTTTGCCGACCGCGCCGCCTATCTGGGCGATCCAGAATATGTGGATGTGCCGCTGGCTGGCCTGCAAAGCGATGGCTTCGCCCAACTGCGCCGCGCCGAAATTGCTGATCGCGCCACTGCCGACCAAGCTTTCCGCGCCGCTGCGGCTGATCCGCTGCCCTTTCAAAACGACCCCAGCCCCAGCCTGACGGCCAGCAGGCTCAGCGCCAAAATCAGCGATCACGAAGGCCGCTCCACCACGCATCTCACCGTCAGCGACCGCCTGGGCAACGTCGTCTCCTACACCAACACCATCGAATCAACGGGCGGCTCTGGCATCGTCGTTCCGGGCTACGGCTTCATCCTCAACAACGAACTGACCGATTTTGACCCGGTTCAGCCCCACCCCAATTCGCCTGAACCGGGCAAGCGTCCGCGTAGCAGCATGGCTCCCACCATTGCCTTCGCCCCAGACGGCACAGTGCTGGCCTTCGGTTCTCCCGGCGGCTCCACAATTATTACTACTGTCATCGGCATTGCCGTGAATATGGTTGACCTCGGCCTGCCGCTGGATCAGGCGATTGCGGCCCCCCGGATCTCGCAGCGCAACGGCGGCACGACGCAGGTAGACAGCGGCTTTGAGCAGAGTGAGTTGGGGCAGCAGCTCAGCGCATTGGGACAAATCTTGGAGCCTGTGCCGGAAATTGGGGCGGCAACTGGGCTGATCATGCGGCCAGATGGCAGCATTTTGGCTGCTGCTGAACCGACCCGACGCGGTGGTGGCGCAGCTCTGACGGTTCGGCCATGACTGGTTTTTAGGTTCACACCTGATTCGCAAAATTATATGCTTAGCTATTCACGGAATCAGTTTTATGCATCTCTATAGAGAGATGAGTTCTACTCGCCTGCTCTAACCTAACAAATATGTAGGTCGCAATTATGCTCATCGCAATCAGTTCACCCCCATCTTCCAACGCAATCAAAAGTGGGTCGAGTACCGGTATCCGGATGGCGCTATGGAGCAGATCTGCACCAATGGCAAAACAGGCAAACAGTCCTAGCAAAACGATGAGTTGCCGCACCGTGCGTTTTGCGGCTGTCTGGCCAGTGGGGTAGGCCAGCGCAATCAACCCGGCAAAGACCAGCATAACGCCGCTGTAAAACAAGAGTTCGCCAAAGTCCTGAGCCTGCAAGCCCCAGAGATCAGAGAAGGCGAACCGTTGGCTAATCACCGCCCCAGACTTCTCATGCAGCTTAGCAGCATCATCCAACAAAATATAGAAAAACAGCGTCGCTAATACACCATAGAGCCATGAGCGGTAGCGCAGCGCCAGAAATCCCAGCGCAAGCGCGATCCAAAACTCTTTCAGGTATTGAAATATTTCACTGAAACCGCGATCAACCTCAAGTGCTAGCCCAATATCAGTTGAGAAATAAGTGTAACGAAATAAAAGATGAAGGGCGATAAAGCTAAAGTCAGTGATCAGCAACGCACCCAGCAACAATTTAGCCAAATCGCTCATTCGAGAGAACATGTTGCTTCCTTACTTAACCTAAAATTAACCCAAGCATAATGCACCGACAACTTGAGCCCTATCAGCCTAAAGATAGATAGCTGTTGCGGAAATACAGCCAAAATGGAGCTAAATGGAGCATCAGCCTCTAGGAATCAGGCTGAGCACCCAGCTTTCTTGCGCCAACGGAAAAACTGTGTGGGACAGCATTCTGGGCAGGCGCTACGATATTTCAACCGTGGGACGAGTGGCAGTGCGGAAATATATCCAGCGACAAGAAGCGGAAGATCAACGGCTAGAGCAATTGCGACTCACTTCTAGCAATCCGATCGGATCTATTAGATCTAATAGATGAGTGGATAGGATGAAAGCTTTGATTTATCTAACTATACCTTCATGGTTCATGTCAGATTTCTACAGTCTACTTACTTGTTAGATTTACTTGTTAGATGGTTTCAGTGCTTGCTCTGTGGCAATAATATGGATATCTATATGTCTAAGAGCTTTGAGCAGCTGTTGCGTTAAAGATCCCCGCAGGAGAATTCTCCAACGAGAGCGCTGGCTTTCGCCAATCACAATTTGAGTAATATGGTACTTTTGAGCAATATCTGAAATCGCTTTTGCCTTATTCTGCTCTGTAATACGCATGAATTGCCCATCAAATTCTTTGAGCAATCGCTCGCATGTTTCAATATGGAGGCTTTCTTCTTTGGTCAGAAAGCGCTCAAGATCATCTACGAATAAGCCATATAAAGGGGCATGCATATATGCTGCAAGGCGAGCACCTCGTCGAATTAACTGAAGCGAATTGGGGTAGGTTGATACACAAACTAAGACTCGTTCATGAATGTTACAGTAGGGGACAGAAGCATGTGAATGGTTAGATCCTGCTTCTAATGCATCTTCTTCTACGTTGTCTGCCACTTCACGTAGTGCTAATTCCCGCAAAGCGATCAGGTTGCGGCGTTGAAAGAAGTTTTGGAGGGACTGGTCTACTTTTCCTGGAGCGTAAATTTTGCCGTCTTTTAAGCGTTCCTCCAAGGTTTCTGGAGTGACATCCACTACCACTACTTCATCGGCTTCGTCAAGCAGGCGATCGGGAATTCGCTCGCGCACAACTACCCCTGTAATCCGAGCAACTAGATCGTTTAAGCTCTCCAAGTGCTGAATGTTCACAGTTGAGAACACATCAATCCCTGCTGTCAAAATTATTTCAACATCCTGATACCGTTTCTCGCGTTCGGAACCGGGAACGTTCGTATGGGCGAGTTCATCTACGAGAGCAAGTCGAGGTTGACGGGCAATCACAGCATCTGTATCCATTTCTGTCAGCGTCACACCCGACCAGGTAATTTCCTTGCGAGCTAAAATTTCTAATCCAACGGCTTTTCGGGCTGTCTCTTGCCGATTGTGAGTTTCTAGTAGCCCAACCACTACATCTGTCCCTTCCTGTTTTAGCCGATGTCCTTCCTCCAGCATTTTGTAGGTTTTGCCTACACCAGGAGACATCCCAATGAAGATCTTATGCTTCCCACGTCGAGCAAGACGAATAGAAGAAGTATCAGGCGATGGGGGCGATGGGGTATCCATAAGCTGTGAACTTCAAGAGCTGCGGGTGATTATGAGAACATTGGCACTCAGATTGAGTGCTTGAATATTCTATTTTCGCTCATCCTCATCAATTTGATGCAACGATGAGCGATTGACCAGTCTTTGACAGTCACGTCACAATCACATCACATTCCATCAAGAGAACGAGAAGCCCTACTCCCTGTCGTCAAAACGCCAGAGTTCGGGGACGAGTCTCGATTGCAACGCGATCGCTGAAATATTTCAGTGACTTGCTGAATTTGCTCAGGGGTAGGGGGTGGCGTCTCCTTTAGGGCATAGTCTAGCCCCAGCATATTCCACTTGTATTCTCCCATTTTGTGAAAAGGCAGGACTTCGACGCGCTCCACATTGCTGAGAGTGCCGACAAACTGAGCCAATGCTGCGATATTCTGGGGATCATCGGTGAGGCCGGGAACGAGGACAAATCGAATCCAAGTGGGCTTGTGGATGGCCTCTAGATGGCGGACGAAGGCGAGGGTAGGCTCTAGCGAGACATGCGTGACTCGTTCATATAGAGTGGGATCAAAGGATTTGATATCCAGTAAAACTAAATCGGTGAATTCCAGAACTGCGATCGCCGTCTCCAATTGAGTATAGCCCGATGTATCTAAGGCGGTATGAATCCCCAATTCTCGACAGCGACGAAAGATCTCGCGCACAAACTGGGGTTGCATCAGGGGTTCGCCGCCGCTAACGGTGACGCCGCCCGGTGGACGAATATAGGAGGCGTAGTGTTGGATCTCATTGATTAGAGCCTCTACCGACACTTCTTTTCCATCCTCTGAGTTGCGGCTATCTGGGTTGTGACAGTAGAGACAGCGCAGAGGGCAACCCTGGACAAAAATCACAAACCGCAGGCCGGGGCCATCCACAGTGCCGCAGGTTTCGACGGAATGGATGAATCCCCGGCAATCTTGCTCTGGAGGCAAGGGCGCTGGGAGTAAGCAGTAGCTGGAGGGAGTGGGTGGGATGGCAGTCATAGTTAAAAGGTGAATTCACTCCTATACCTCGAAGACTGAATATCGTTCAATCTTCGAGGTATTACGCAGACACAATTAACGGAACGATTAATTCCTGAATTGGATCTCTTGGGGCTAGATCGGGCTAGAACTGTTCGTGAAAGGTGCGGTTAATCACATCCAACTGTTGTTCGCGGGTGAGTTTGATGAAATTGACAGCATAGCCCGATACGCGAATGGTAAGCTGGGGATACTGTTCGGGATGATCCATGGCATCCAACAGGGTTTCGCGGCTGAGAACATTGACGTTGAGATGATGACCGTGATCGTGGAAGTAGCCATCCAGCATTTGCACGAGATTGTCAATCCGATCGCCCTCGGTTTTGCCCAGAGCCGTAGGCACAATCGAAAAGGTGTTGGAGATGCCATCTTGGGCATGCTGGTAGGGCAATTTAGAGACCGAAGCCAGTGAGGCAATCGCGCCTTTGGTGTCGCGTCCATGCATGGGGTTAGCACCAGGGGCAAAAGGCTCTCCCGCTTTACGCCCATCGGGGGTATTGCCCGTTTTTTTGCCGTAGACAACGTTGGAGGTAATGGTCAATACCGACTGGGTGGGGACTGCATTGCGATAGGTTTTGTGTTTGCGAATCTCATCCATAAACAGTTCCACTAGCTCAATCGCAATCTGATCCACCTGATCATCGTTATTGCCGTACTTAGGAAAGTCGCCGTCAATCTCATAATCGACCGCCAAGCCCTGTTCGTTGCGAATTACCTTGACCTGGGCAAATTGGATCGCCGATAGCGCATCGGTTACGACTGACAACCCGGCAATGCCACAGGCCATCGTGCGTAGAATATCTCGATCATGCAGCGCCATTTCAATCCGTTCATAGCAGTATTTGTCATGCATGTAGTGAATCACATTCAAGGTGTTCACATAGGTCTTCGCTAACCATGCAACCATCTGCTTAAACTTGGTCATCACCTCGGCATGATCCAGATAGTCGCCTGTAACGGGGGCAAAGGCAGGAGCGATCTGCTCACCCGACTTTTCATCTTTACCGCCGTTGATGGCGTAGAGTAAGCACTTCGCTAGATTGACCCGTGCTCCAAAAAACTGCATTTGCTTGCCGACCCGCATGGCAGAGACGCAGCAGGCGATCGCATAGTCATCTCCCCAAAAGGGGCGCATTAAATCATCGTTTTCGTACTGCACCGAGCTAGTATCTGCCGAGACCTGGGCGCAAAACTGCTTAAACGGAGCTGGCAGGGCTTCAGACCACAATACGGTGAGGTTGGGTTCGGGGGCTGCACCCAGGGTATATAGCGTTTGCAGGAAGCGGAAACTGGTCTTCGTCACCAACGTGCGTCCGTCTGCGCCCATGCCGCCGATCGATTCAGTCACCCAGGTGGGGTCACCAGAAAATAGGGCGTTGTAGTCGGGGGTGCGTAAAAATCGCACCATGCGCAGCTTCATCACAAAGTGGTCGATCAATTCCTGTAGGCTAGCTTCGGTGGCGGTGCCGTTGCGCAAATCGCGCTCAAAATAAATGTCTAGAAAGGTGGAAACGCGCCCCAGCGACATGGCCGCACCATTTTGCTCTTTCACCGCTGCTAGGTAGGCAAAGTAAGTCCACTGCACGGCTTCTTGGCCAGTGCTGGCGGGACGGCCCAGCTCAAAACCATAGCTGGCGGCCATCGCTTTGAGTTCCAAGAGTGCCCTAATTTGCTCCGAAATCTCTTCTCGCTGCTGGATCACCGCCTCATCGATGACATCGACTTCCAGGGAGGTTTGCTGGGCCTTTTTGTCTTCAATCAGCCGATCGACTCCATACAGGGCCACCCGCCGATAATCGCCAATAATCCGTCCCCGTCCGTAGGAGTCGGGGAGGCCGGTAATGATGCCGGAATGCCGCGCGAGTCGCATTTCGCGGGTATAGGCATCGAATACGCCATCGTTGTGGGTTTTACGATACTTCGTGAAAGTTTCGCGGGTCTGCGGATCGAGTTCGTAGCCATAGGCTTTGAGTCCGGATTCCACCACGCGGATGCCGCCCAAGGGCATAATTGCCCGCTTCAAAGGGCGATCAGTTTGGAGGCCAACGATCTGCTCTAACTCCCGATTCAAATAGCCGGGAGCATGGGCGGTGATGCCTGTGGGCACTTGGGTATCGACATCCAGGATGCCGTTTTCGCGTTCTGCCTGCATTAACTCCAGCACCTGCCCCCAGAGGGTTTGGGTGCGGTCGCTCGCAGCAGACAAAAAATTGGCATTGCCTGCGTAGGGCGTATAGTTGCGCTGAATAAAATCTTGAACATTGATTTCTTGCGTCCAAGCTCCGGGCTTAAATCCAGCCCATCCAACATTTACTGGCGCACCAGTAAAGCCGGTAAACGACTTGGCTTCGGTGGTCGCAACAGGACTCATAACTGTGCTCATAGGTTCGCTCCTTTAGGGAATTTGAAGAGGTATTTAGAGGTATTGAACTGGACAAGCTGAAGCAGATCGCCAAGATGAGAGGGGATCTGTTGGGTCAGCGTCATGGAGTCGCGTTCGCCTCCAAGAGATTGGGCGATTGGTGATAAAGCGCATTCAACTGGCTGTAGAGTGCTCCCTTGAGATCGGTCGTGGGGGCGCTACTCAAAAAGGGTGCAATCCCTTCGTAGGCAGCGCGGTAGAGTTCTGCCAGGTCTTGGATGAGAGGATAACGGGGGTTCGCACCGGTGCATTGATCATCAAACGCCTGTTCTGCCAATTCTTCCAACGCTCCATAAAAGCGTTGGTCATCGGGAACTAGCTCTCGGATATTGGTGGGAATCTGCAAGCGATGTTTGAGATCTTCAACGGCGTAAATCAGTCGATTTACTTTATCATCTGGGCTGTTGCCTCCCAAGTCGAGACGATCGGCGATTTGGGCATACCGCATTTTGGCATCGGGATATTTATATTGCGAGAAAATCGCCTGCTTAAACGGAATATCCGTCGCGTTGTAGCGAATCACATGGGAGATCATCAAGGCGTTGGCTAACCCATGTGCAATATGGAAACTCGATCCCAATTTATGGGCTAGAGAATGACAAATTCCTAAAAACGCATTGGCAAACGACATCCCTGCAATCGTGGCGGCATAGTGAACCTTTTCGCGGGCTTCGGGATCGCTGCTGCCGTTTTGGTAGGCACGGGGCAAGTATTCAAACAGCAGGGCAATCGCCTCCAGCGCCAGTCCGCTGGTAAAGTCCGTCGAAAATACCGAAACGTAGGATTCTAAGGCGTGGGTCAGGGCGTCAATGCCGCCAAAGGCAGTCAAGCCCTTGGGCATTTCCAGCACCAGCGCCGGATCGACGATCGCCATACTAGGAGTGAGCGCGTAATCGGCCAGGGGATATTTGATGCCTACACTATCATCTGTGACTACCGCAAACGGGGTGACTTCTGAACCCGTGCCCGATGTGGTGGGAATTGCGACCAGTATCGCCTTTTGCCCCAGTGCAGGCAGTTCATAGACGCGCTTGCGAATATCCATAAACCGCATCGCCAAGCCTTCAAATTCCACATCGGGCTGCTCATACATCAGCCACATGATCTTGGCGGCATCCATCGGTGACCCGCCCCCCAAGGCAATAATCACATCGGGGTGATGGCGGCGCAGTTGCGCTAACCCCTGATTGATATTGGAAAGCGTGGGATCGGGTTCGACATCGTGGAAGATATCGTGTTGGATGTGCAATGCATCTAGAACCGTCGTAATTTGATCCACCAGACCCAAGTCAAACAGTGGTCTATCCGTCACAATAAATGCCCGCTGCTTGCCCTTGAGATCGCCCAACGCAACGGGCAATGCACCATGCTTAAAGTAGATTTTGGGTGGCACGCGGAACCACAGCATGTTCTCGCGCCGCTCGGTAATGGATTTGATATTGAGCAAATGGCGCACCGAGACGTTTTCGGAAATGGTGTTGCCACCCCAAGAGCCACAGCCCAGGGTCAGAGACGGATCGAGCCGGAAATTATATAAGTCTCCAATTGCCCCCTGTGCCGCAGGCATATTAATCAATACGCGCCCGGTTTTCATCTGTCCTCGAAAATGGGTTTGGTGAGCCTGATTGGAGGTCGCAGTGTACAGCACCGAGGTGTGCCCCTGGCCGCCAAAGCTGACCAACTGCTCTGCTTTAGTCACAGCATCGGCAAAGTCAGCGGCACGATACATGCCCAAAATGGGGGAGAGTTTTTCGTAGGCAAAAGGCTCGTCGGCGTTCACGTCTGAGACTTCTCCAATCAGCACTTTGGGCATGATCGGCAGGGCACAGTAGTTATCGTCGGTGCCGCCATCGGGACGCTGATGCAGGTCAATGCCCGCCAAGGCCGCAATGGTGGGGACGGGTTGCCCCACAATGGCCGCATTTAGGTGGCCATCTTTGAGAATGACCTGAGCCAGCTTTTGGCGATCGCTCGGATTCAAAAACTGTGCCCCGCGACAGATAAACTCCTGTCTCACCGCTTCATACACCGAATCCACCACCACGACTGACTGCTCTGAAGCGCAGATCATGCCGTTGTCAAAGGTTTTGCTGAGCAGAATCGAACTGACGGCGGTTTGGATATCTGCGGTTTCGTCAATCACTGCTGGGGTATTGCCCGCCCCCACGCCCAGAGAGGGATGCCCTGACGAGTAGGCAGCGCGCACCATCCCTGGCCCCCCGGTAGCCAGAATCAGCTTGATGTCGGGGTGTTGCATCAATGCCTGTGAGAGTTCCAGGGTAGGTTCGTCAATCCAGCCGATGATGTGATCGGGAGCACCTGCGGCAATTGCCGCCTTTAACAGAATTTTCGCCGCCTCCACGGTGCATTGTTTAGCGCGGGGATGCGGCGAAAAAATGATGGCGTTACGGGTTTTGAGAGCAATCAGAGCTTTGAAGATGGTGGTTGAAGTAGGGTTGGTGGTGGGCACAATGCCCGCCAAGACTCCCAGAGGTTCGGCAACTTTTTGAATACCAAAGGCATGATCGTCTTCGATTAACCCGCAGGTTTTCTCATCCTTATATTTGTTGTAGATAATTTCTGAGGCGAAGTGATTTTTAATCACCTTATCTTCCACGATCCCCATTCCAGTTTCTGCAACAGCAAGCTTTGCAAGGGGAAGACGGGCTAAATTCGCTGCCTGAGCAACTTTCTTGAAGACCTGATCAACCTGTACCTGCGTGTAAGTTGCGTACTGTTCCTGGGCTACGACCACCTGTTGAAGGAGGGTTTGCAGATCTGCAAGCGTTTTAACTTCCATGTCAATTTACTCCATTAGCTGTCGAGGCAATATAAATCTTTAATTTTCCTTTAAACATTCCCGCGTCATGCCCGTTAGTATCAAGCTTTACAGAATAAATTTGTAGATATTGAACCTTGAAGTTCTGGTTTTTCTTTGGTTAAGCAAAACGCACCATCAAGGTTGCTAAAAGAATTTCCAGAGATTTAGATGCAACTCCATATTGATTGATTTTGTATACACCCGCTAATTATACAATGCTTTTTTGGGGTTGAGAGCTTATTTTTGCCATCTTCCCCTGAGTTATTACAGTGATCTTCCGCCAACTTATTGTGATGAGGCAGGGTCGCGTATAAAGCTATATCTATTCACAAGATTTTATGATTTCTTTAGAATATGCGTCGAGCGTGAGTAGTCTGCAATCTTTTACTTGGAGTAACTATGGAACCGCGATGTAACGGTCTTGTTTGGGGCACTGAGATCGCTAGGATAGGAGAGGCCATTCAGTGACATTGGCTTTAAGCGGACAGCGTGGTTGAAGGCTCTGGGCTGTTGCCGTGCAGCTTACCTTCCCCTAAAAAAGATGCTGTTGGCGAATATACTACAACTGCCGTTACAAGAGTGTTACAGCGAATCATAGGAATAACAGGAATAACAGGTGACGAAGATTGAAGTAATCTGTAGCTGTTCAACCTCGCCGAGAAGCGGGAAGAATAAACTCTTGGCAGAAGGGAGAGATGCATAATGAGGAACGAAATACATAGCGGCGTCAGAGCAAAAATTTTCACTGATTGAAAAGGTTTTAGTGAAGAAGTAGTAATCGAAGAGATATGCTTATTAAATTTATTTGAATACAAAAATAACGTAAACAGGAATAAATTTATTACTATAAAGTGACTATTAGCTAATGCTTAGAGCGTATCAATGGGATCTGCGGCGTGCCGTCGGGGCAGTTTCATGGGCGGCAGAACAAGTTTAGTCAAATATGGAGTCGAACTCAGATGAGGGTACGGTTGGTAGTGAGTTACTTCAACTGGATATGGCGCAGTCGGAGTGGGACAACAGCAGCAGAGAGAGCAGGATTAACGGTTTACAACTGGGATTGGCAAGACGTTGCTACCTACCTCACACTGCTTTAGCTCACAACCAAGATACGCGACAGCAAAACCGCTAAGCATGTCGAGACAATTTTAAGATATTCAGGTGATGCCTATCTAGCAATCGAGCGATATCATGCCAAACCTTCGTGATGAATGAGATAGTTCAGCTCGGTTGCTAGCCACTCCTGAAATAGCCGGTGGATGATTTCTTGGCGAATCTCTGGCGTTAATTCCGCTGCTACAAACTCTTCTACCTTCAACAGCATATAGGTCTGCCCAACTTGCAAAGGGCCAATTACCTCTCCCAATCTGGCTGCAAAGACAACCGATGCAACTTCAGGTTTCAGGCTCCAGCGGTAAAGCTTGCCCTCATAGCCGCACTGTAGCCGACGCTGCTGATCTATTTCATAGAGGTGCGCGGCCTCGTAGAAGCTCAGCTCATTTTCCTCAATTTGATAAAACAACTCCTGCGCGAGCTGTTCGTAGGGAACAGTAATTTTGTAAAGCAAGATCTGCTCAAAGTCGAGCCGATGTTCTGCAAAATATCGACTGACTTCACGGCCAAACAGATCTTCTGCTAGCTTCTGACTCAGCAGCGCTTCTCGGATGCCTGCCTCCCAGTCTGCTGGGGTGATGAGCTGTTCTTCTAGCCAATTTAGCGTATCTGCTGCACTCTCCAGTCGATTCTGGTATCGTTGGCGATCTGCTTCAGCCTGAATTTCCTCAGGCGTTACGATAATGCCTCGAGCTTCAGATGCCCTAACAATCGCTTGTCTAGACAAGATTTCTTGACAGATCTCCTTAATTTGAATCTCTCGCTTCAAGAACTCTATGACAGTGTTTGGTTCAAGCAGTATACTCACAGAACTCACCTTTCCGCATCCTAAATGGCGCATGCAGTACGCCAAATTATTATCTCATTGGTTTTACCCATGAATCAAGGATTCCAGCTTGAGAAAGATCCGCTAGAAAACGAGAGCGTCATGCTGGTAGACGAGGCTCTGCCGCCGCTGCTGCCGTTTTGGGCGGAGGCGCTAGCTGTCGCCATAGCACGACTAAACGAGAAGTTTTGATAATTCTGAACCTGAGCAAACGTCTGGGTGTTAGTGCTAGTTTTAGCGCCAAGCGCCAATGCGGCTGCGTTGGCATTGCTGAAACCAGAGCCAGCCGATGTGCTCGTGCTAACCCAAACGTAGCCTGCTGTAATCTGGCTCATCTCAGCGGCTGCTTCTAGATAGTCTAAGTCTGCAATCAATAAGCTACTCTGCATGATTTCTGCTCTAAATAACGTGAAGCAACTACCCTAGCCTAAATCTAGTCGGTGAGGGTAATAAAAGCACTGAAAGCCCATCTTGATAGAGCTTTCAGTGCAGTTCCCATCTCGATCAGTCAACTGAGCTGCGGGTCTTCAAGCAATGCTGACTCAACCGAAATTGAGCTAATTTCAACTAAAACTGGTTTAGTAGAAAGGGATGAAGTTGATCACAGCAGCCGAGGTGCTAGCCGAGAAGGAGCCGCCGCCTAGCTCGGTGACAGCAACCGTATCAGCTTTGGTGAACGAATAGGAGGGGAAGTAGGTGTTGTTGATCGCATCGCCCTTCGCACCAGCAGAAGCACTGTTGCTGAAGGTTTTGGGTGAGTTGACGTTGGTTGCAAAGTTGTTCTTAGAGTTGAAGTCAATGCTGATTTTGTCGAATTGAGTATAGCTTCTGACAATCGAGCCACCTTCAACAGATGCGCCAGCAGAGATCACTTCCAAGTGGTTCAGGTCGGAGATAATCATGAGTTTTTCCTCGAAGTTCGTAGTTTGTTGTGGGCAGCTTTGTTTAAGCTGTTAAACATAAGATATACGAAATAAATAAGCCTTAGTTGCCAATCTGGCAGATTTTATGAATCTAAAATAGAAGATTAAAAGTTAGCTCTTGATAGATTACGACTCATAAAAAAACGTGCTTGAAGCACGCTGTTGTGACCCATTGAAATCTAAGCAATATTTAGGATATTGCTGAAAACATTTCAACTGAACTAGATGCAGAGGTATAGGTAGCGATACCAGGCCAAGATTTGAGGAGAGTTAGAGCGGAGCTACTGATACCATGAGATTTTCCAAGTCGGTAGAGTCGTCGAAATTTGGATACACTAGTAGAAATGCTGAAGTCGGATAGGTTGTCATCTGGAACTGTGGTCTTGAATAGCTCTTTGCCATTTAAACTCAACAGAACGATGCCCTGGCTCAGGCTAAGTGAAATAGTCTGCCTACCTGCTCCTAAATGATTCGATCCGGTCAGCATGTCAAGATATTCTAAATCGGTGATAATCATAGGTTTCTCTCATTTAAGCTACTGCAACAATAGGCGAATTCTCAACTTTAGCGCTGCCAGTTTGGCAGATTTTTGGCGATAGTGCTGGGAGCACCAGAGCATGACCTGAAGCCTAAGCTTTCAGGGTCTTGAAAATAGAGCTAAGGCTGACCAAAATGGCTGAACGTTCACCGCCTCTGACGTTAGTTTGCTGATCTAAAGGCTCCAGATACCCCAAGTCTCGAATACCGTGATGGCAAGCATAAGCCGGCTCAGAGATAGGTTGGCGCTCGTCATAGCCCCTAATTTTAGTGCGGCTCTGCTGAGCGTGATCTTTCATCAGGCGGTTGTAGGTGCGATAGGGAATGTAATGGAGTGGATTGTAGCCCGCGAAGCGTAAGATCAAGACACAAGCCCATGAGTATTTACCTTCTAGAATCGCTTCTACAACCTGCGTGAACTGAGCAGGTGTCATAACTTTGTCAGGCTGCTGATTAAAGTTTGAATGCATTGAGTTACTCCTTGTAGGGCTTTCACGAACTGCAAATGTGTTACAAACTAATACCGCCTTTCTGAAGCTGCCGAATTGGATCGAGTAGAACGTCAAGAATGCGTCGCTGGCGCACAATAATTTCGGCTCGTCCTGTCTGCCCTGCCTTGAGCTGAATCTCTTGTCGAATCACCGAACTGTGCTCTAGCGCAACTTTGACCTGATAGACTGCGCCCATCTGCTCGTGGATTTCAGCATCTGGTGAAATCGTGATAATGCTGCCTGAAACCAACCCATACTCCTGGTAAGGAAAAGCATCAAACTTGATTTGCACGGGCATTCCGGGCTGCACCAACCCCGCTTCTGAGGTGGGCAAGAAGGCCGACAAGACCAGCGGCATATTGGCAGGGGCAATTTCAGCAATCGTCTGTCCAGGCTGAGCTACTTCCCCAGGGTTACGGATCTTCAGCGAAGTCACCGTACCATTCACGGGCGCATAGAGCAATAAATCGCTCATTCTAGTGTGAGCCGCCTGCATCTCCACCTTGGCCTCGGCAATTTCAGCGTTCACTTCAGCCGCCTGCATTTTCAGCTTTTGCAACTGCTGCTGTGTTTCTAAATCGCTGCTTTTAGCCTCAGCCTGCTTTTCAGTTAATCCAGCTTGCAGGCGGTTACCATCAGATTGGATTTGCTCCAGCTCTCCTTGATTTTGGCTAATCGTCTGCTGCTGCTGGCGTAAGGTTTGCTCAATCTCAAACAGCCGATCTTGAGCAATTGCTCCTTCCTGTGCCAGCGGCTGCAACCGCCCTAGCCTTGACTCGTAGGCCGCTTTTTCAGCCTGGAGCTGCGGCAGCAGAGTTTGAATTGAGCGAGCTTGTGCCTGCACCTGCTGAATAGATGCGGTTTGCGCCTGTAATCCAGCCGCCGCGATTGCGCGTCGCGTCTGGGCCTCTAGCTGCGTGCGATCGATCAACTCTTGAGTCTGAAATAATCGCAGCTCTGAGGCCGCCAAGACTTGCTTGAGCCGATCGATTTCTGAAGCCGCCAGCCGATTATCTAGCTCGGCAACGACCTGTCCCGCCTTCACTGACTGCCCTTCCGTAACCAGCAGTTTAGCAATTTCTCCTTGCGTCACGGGCTGAACCTTGTACAGCTCACCCTGCGGCATCAATCGCCCCTGAGCATGGCTAATCTCCTGCACCTTACCCAGCCAAGCCCAAGCGATCAACACCGTCCCGAACAGCAAGCCACCCAGCAGCAGATGGCGCGGAAAGCTGGAAGGCGGCTGATCGAGCAAGGTTTGCAGCGTCGGACTCCAGCTTGCAGTCTGAGCCGTTGCCAACCGCTCGGGAACAGGGCTGCTGCGCCCGATTTTTTCAGTCACGGGTTTTGTGGTCACGATACCGCCATAGATTGCACCCGATTCAGGATGCGGCAGTTGCTGGATGGATTCGAGTTCGAGGTTTTGGATCAGAACAGCGGAGTTTGAGGATGTTGAGGAGTCAAGCTGCTGCATAGTAGTGACCTGAATAGAGAGCGAGCAATATTACGGTAATGCTGAAAAGACTGGAAAGCAATTTCTGACGAGGCAGAGCAGATCACGGAAAGATCTATAGTGCTGCTATATAAATAACTATTTTAGAGGTGAGCTAATTTATTAACTGCCAATTTGGCAGAATTTTGGTTAAGGGGTGACAAATTTGCTGGATCGCCTGTGTGCTTAGAGATCGAGCTGCTGCTGCACCAAATGGTAGTAGAGTCCATGCAGCTTCATCAAAGCGTCATGGTCACCTTGCTCAACTAGAATGCCGCGATCGAGTACCAAAATTTTGTCGGCGCTGCGAACCGTGGAGAGCCGATGGGCAATAATCAGTGTCGTGCGCGCTGCGCCAGTAGAACCGCGTCGAAGCTGCGCCAGATTGCGCTGAAACCGCCGCTCAGACTCGGTATCTAGCGAGCTAGTCGCCTCATCGAGAATTAGAATTTGCGGTTCGCCTAGCAAGGCGCGAGCAATTGCAATCCGCTGCCGCTGTCCGCCTGAGAGTGAACTGCCGCGCTCTCCCACTTTGGTGCTGTAACCCAGCGGCAGTGACTGAATAAACGCATGAGCCTCAGCTAACTTTGCCGCCTCAACCGCCTGCTCTAGGGTAAATTCAGAGCGATAAAGCGTAATGTTTTCCAGAATACTCCCGGAGAACAAAAAGCATTCCTGGGGGACAACGCCGAGCTGCGAACGCAGAGACTGAGCCGCGGTATGCCGAATATCATGTCCATCAATCAGCACATGGCCGCGACTGGCCGGATACAACCCCTGTAAGAGCTTGACCAGCGTGCTTTTGCCTGAGCCGCTGCGCCCCACAATGGCCACCGTCTGACCAGCCTCTACGTCAAACGAAATATTTTGCAGCACATTGTAGTCTTCATCTTCCCCGTACCGGAAGCTGACATCTTCAAATCGGATCTCTCCGCGCAGCGTTGGCAGCAGCAGCAGCGTAGACTGAGCGGATTCTGGCTGAGCCTCAAAGACATCATTCAAGCGTTCAATCGAGATAAACACTTCTTGCAGCTCGTCCCAGAGATTTACCAGCGCAATCACTGGGCTAATCACATAGCCCGTCATCATGTTGAAGGCCACAAACTGCCCCACGCTCAGATCGTCTTGAATCACCAACATTGCCCCATACCAGAGCAACGCCGTACTCCCCAGCGTATTGATCAGGCCGCTTGCGGTTTGGAGTCCAATGCCGAGCTTCTGGCCTTTAAACTGCATGTTCATCTGCCGCGTCAAATGATCTTCCCAGCCCCAGCGCAGCTCTTGCTCAGCCGCCGCCGCTTTGATAGTGGCCACACCACTGATCATCTCGACTAAGGTAGAGCTTTGATCGGCGGCTTCGTTGAAGATCTGGCGTGAAACCTGCCGCAGCCAGGGGGTCGCTCCCAGCGTCAGCAGCACAATCGGCGGAATCAGCGCCAGCACCAGCAGCGTCAGCCGCCAGTTGTAGTAGAGCATCAGTCCCAGATAGACGAAGCCAGTCAGGAAATCCAGCCAAGCCAGCACCACCTGCCCAATCAAAAACCGCTGAATCTTCTGGTTTTCCTGGACGCGGGTTAAAATATCGCCCACCCGACGCGACTCAAAAAACTTCAGGGGCAGCGTCAGCGTATGTCGAATAAATCCGCTAATCAGCGTTAAATCAAGCCGATTGGAGAAATAGCTGAGCAGATATTGCCGCACCGCTGCCATACAGATGCCCCAAACGCTGAACAGCAGCAGCCCCAGCGCAAAGATATTCAAAGCCGACTGGCTTTTCTGCACCACCACCTGATCCAAAATAATTTGGGTGAACAGCGGTGTGACTAGTCCCAAGATCTGAATTAGTAAGGAGACTAGAATCACCTGTAAAATCAGGCCACGATAGGGAAAGAGTGCTGTCAGATATCGATTCAGCGAGGCTTGCTTCACCTCAGTTTGCCGCAGCTGTTCAGTTGGGTCGAGCAGCAGGGCATAGCCCGTCCAGTGGGCTTGAAACTCTGTCCGAGACAGTGACCTTCTACCAATCGCCGGGTCGGCAAGAAAGACCCGTTTGGCGGTGGTGGTGTAGACCACCACGTAGTGCATTCCTTCCCAGTGGGCAATCCAGGGATTTTTCTGCTCAGCGAGGCGGCTGAGGCTGGCGCGCACCGGACGAGCCTGAAACCCTAGATTTTCTGCCGCGCTCGCCAGGTTTTTCAGAGAAGCCCCGGAGCGCCCAACGTTGGCCTGCTCGCGCAGCAGATAGATGGGAAAATTCTTGCCCCAGTAGCGGCCAATCATCCCCAGGCAAGCCGCGCCGCAGTCGGAAGAACTCTGCTGTTCAATCCAGGGATAGCGGTCGAGCAAGCTGAGCAGACGACGCTTGAGCGGTTTGGGAAAGGCAATAGAGGCAGATTGATGGGCGAGCTGATTGGGGCGGGTTGGGGAGTCGGGTTTAGCCTGCGGTGGACTAACCTGAGGCGGAAGCGAAACGGGTAGCCGAAGCGAACGGCTAGGTGAGCGGACTCCATCTCCTAACGCCGCTATCTCCGCCCAACGCTCAGGCGCCAGCTGGTAAACGACCAGATCAGTTTGAGCCTTCCAGTCACTAGGGGGTAAATTAGGGTAGCCCCAATCTTCACCAATTGTAGGCGGCTGCATTTGGCTGGGCGCTTGGCCATTCAGATGCAGCTCGCCAGAACCGCTGACCGTTCCTTGCCGCAGCCAGAAATGGCCGACCTCACTGGGCGTAGCTTGGGTCAGCCTGGAACCTGCTGGAATCGTCTGCTCAACCAGCTGATCAACAAACTGATGAATATAGCTGCTAGGTAATGAATGCAGGACTGTAAAGCGCTTGAAGAAAATTAAACGCTGTCGTTGCTGAACGGAATTGCCTAAGAGTCCCTCCAGTCTCGAAAACTGCTTTAACCAACCTGTGAGTCTGGCAGTCGGCACCGAGGCAACCTGGACTGAACTTGCGGCTATTGCTCGATAAGGCAATAAAATATTTGTGAACAGGAAGTCTGCTCCAAAAGCCGCGTCAGCCTCTAGCAGCATGGCGGTAGTCTCACGAGACTGCTCGAAACTTTCACAAAGCAAGCGCACTCGACCCTGGCAGACGAGATAAAACAGGGCTGGCTGATTTGCTGTATCTACATCTATTGTAAATCGGCCAATCTCTTCACCAAGCTGAAATGTCCGAACGCTAAAGGCTTGGCTGCACTCTAGCAGTGTGGATGACTCGACTTGATCTGCGTTTAGAAACAGATTGAGGAATTTAGAGACGGCTAAAGGGGGCATCAGCACGCTCTGGGAGCAGGCAAGATGACTGCCCTGCACCCGACTCACATGGTTCATGGCTCGGCCTCATTTCAAAATCTTGAACTGCCGCATAGTTCAGAAGCAACTATGGGTATCTAGTGGATATCTAGAACCGATTGAAGACGTGTAGTCACTAGAATCTATCCTCAACGAGCAGAGCAACTGCCGGGGGGACATGCAAAGGCAACAGAAATCTTTACAGAAATCTTTAGAGAATCGGTATCTGGAATCTCTAGCCCCAGATCACCGGTTGGTAGCTGGTTGGAAACAGGGAACAAACCTTCAACGAACCTGATAGCAGCGCATGACAACCGCTATAGATATCGCTCTTTGATCAAGCAAAACGGTTAAAAATAGGTGTCAGACCAAGCATTTCACAAGCATTTCAGCTCCCTTTGAGCTTCTAAGTAGGCTCAAGGGTAGGCTCAAGGAAAACTGTAGCCTACGAGGCTAACTTAGTAGGTTTACTAAACTGTGTCAAGTTCGATTCGCAGAAATTTAGAAACTTTTTGAAATCCAACTTTTTCCCACAGTTTCCTACAGACAGAACGCAACTTCCAGCCTAAGGTAAGAACGATTGCATTGGTAGCTAGCAGGAGGCCGTATGTTTGGGAGCCAAGCGATAGCGATAGAATCAAGAGCAGCAGAAACCTATTCTGATCGCTCAGAAGCCATGACCCCTGATGAAGCGCTACTCATTTTAGAATCGCTGCTCCAGCCGAAGTCTCTGAACGACTTACAGCAGACGGTATTTTGTCAATCTTGGGCAGGTCAAAACTATGAAGAAATTGCCGCCGGATTGAGCTATGACGCCAGCTACATTCGAGATATCGGATCACAGCTTTGGCTGATGCTTTCCAAAGCTTTGGGCGAAAAGGTTACGAAGAAGAATATGCATGTGGTGTTTAGACGCTATCAGCAGGAGCAGATGCGCCAGTCGCTAGGAAGCTATGGCCGGGATAGAGCTGTCGTTCACGCCTCAGATCGGCTAGAGTTTCCCAACGGCGTAGTGGCGCTGGGCTCACCGTTTTATATCGAGCGTCCGCCGATTGAACTGCGGGCGTTCAGCGAAGTCTGCAAGCCGGGTAGCCTGATTCGGATTCGAGCGCCCCGACAGATGGGCAAGTCCTCGCTGATGCACCGGATTTTGGCTCACGCCAAGCAGCACGGACTGCAAACCGCAACGCTGAATCTGCAAAGAGCCGACCGTGCAGTTTTCAGCTCGCTCGATGCGTTCTTGCGCTGGCTCTGTGCCAACATAGCGCAGCAGCTAGGGTTAGCCCCCGCCCTAGCTGACTATTGGAACTCAGAAATTGGCAGCAAAATGAGCTGCACGATCTACTTTCAGCGGTATCTGCTTCCGACAGTTGAGGCGCTGGTGTTGGCCTTTGATGAAGTGAATCGGCTGTTTGAATATCCCGATCTGGCCGCAGATTTTCTGCCCCTGCTGCGCTCCTGGTATGAAGATGCCTCTGAGTATGAAGTCTGGCAGAGGCTGCGGCTGGTGGTGGTACATGCCACAGAGGTCTATATTCCGCTAAATCTAAATCAGTCGCCCTTCAACGTGGGCTTGCCGATTACCCTGCCTGAATTGACGCTGGTTCAGGTGCAGGCGTTAGCGCTGCGGCATGGTCTGCATTGGGCAACGGGCGAGGCAGGCGCTAGCAAATTAACCTCGCTGCTGGAGATGATTGGCGGGCATCCCTATCTGGTTCGGCTAGCGCTTTACCACCTCGCGCGACAAGAGATGACGCTAGAGCAATTGTTGCAGGCAGCACCAACATCCACCGGCATCTACAGCGAACATCTGCGCCAACAGTTGAGCCATTTACAAAACCAGCCCCAGCTCGCGGCTGCATTTTGGCGGATACTGAGTAGCAAAGGCCATCTAGAACCCATAGAGCTATACAAGCTGGAAAGTCTTGGTTTGGTAAAAATACAGACTGGAGAGATCCAACCTAGCTGTTATTTATACCAGCGTTACTTTCAAGACCAGTTGGGCAAAGAGGAGACAGCATGATGCTCAGGCCGGGATACGAATATCAAGTGGGAGGTAGCCTCAAGCTGAATGCGCTCAGCTATGTCGCACGTCAGGCAGATGCTGAGCTATACGATTCTTTGATTCAGGGTGAACTCTGCTATGTATTCAACTCGCGCCAGATGGGGAAGTCAAGTCTGCGGCTACGCACTAAGCAGCGACTACAGCAGGCGGGAATGCGCTGCGCTTCGATTGACCTGGCACGAATTGGCAGCAAAACGATCACGCCAGAGCAGTGGTATACGGGCATTGTGGTGGATGTAGTGCGAGGCTTTGATCTGTTTGACCAGTTCGACTTTGTGAACTGGGGCGACTCTGCGGAGCTTTCGCTGATCCAGCGGCTGAGCCAGTTCATAGAAGGCTTGCTGAAGCAGGTTTCAGGGGAAAGGCTGTTTATTTTTTTGGATGAAATTGACAGCGTGCTGAGTCTGGATTTTGCGGTGGATGATTTCTTTGCGTTGATCCGCTACTGCTATAATCAGCGGGCTGAGAATCCGGCCTATGAGCGGTTGGGCTGGGCGCTGTTTGGTGTGGCGACCCCCAGCGATCTGATTCGCGATCCGGCCTTAACGCCGTTTAATATTGGCAGAGCAATTGATTTGCAGGGCTTCAAGCTAGCAGAAGTGCAGCCGCTGATTGACGGACTCGAAGGTGCGGTCAGTCATCCTCAGACTGTACTCAAAGAAATTCTCAACTGGACAGGCGGACAGCCGTTTTTGACCCAAAAACTTTGCCGAATCGTGGCGGAGCGCGGACGCGAGCATGAGCAAGATCGCGACTTGGAGGAGACGAGCTATCAGCTTGATCAGGAATTGCCGATCGCCAACCCGCATTTAATCAACTTCTACTACAGCCTGCCTATACTGGCCATTGAGCGACTGGTGCGCTCGCATCTGATCGACCAGTGGGAAGTTCAGGATCAGCCCGAACATTTAAAAACAATTCGCGACCGACTACTGCAAGAGCCGCAGGGCTTGCTGGAGCTGTACCAAACTGTTTTGCAGGGGGCAGTGGTGGAGGCAAATGATGCGGCGGCGATGGCGCTGCTGCTGAGCGGGGTGGTGACTCGGAGGCAAGGCAAGCTTCAGGTGGCCAATCGGATTTACCAGGAGGTCTTTAACTTAGACTGGGTGGAGCAACAGCTAGCCGCACGTCGTCCCTATGCAGCAGCCTTACAGCGCTGGCTGGACTCTGAGCGCAGTGATGCTGCTGCTCTGCTGCGGGGGGAGGCATTGCAGCAGGCGCAGCGTTGGGCCATGACGCATCGCCTGAGCGATCTAGACTACCAGTTTTTAATCAGCAGTCAGGCGGCAGCTTGGCGCGAGTTTCAGCAGGAGTCACATAGCGCGGCGGTGCTGATTGCCCATCTTAGCCACGAGCTGCGAACGCCCCTGCACGCCATCTTGGGCTTTACGCAGCGGCTAGAGCGTGATTTGAGCTTGCAGGCAACTCAGCAAGAGCATCTGAGAATTATTCACCAAAATGCCGATCATCTGCTAACGCTGATCACTCATTTGCTGGAGCTATCCAAAGCCGCTCATCAGCCGACTGAGCCGACTGCATTGCCTAGCGCATTAGCCACAGACCTGACCCCAGAACTGCTAGTTCATCTGGATCTCGATTGGGTTAAGCAGATGCATCAAGCTGCCCTCTGCACAGACGAGCAGCAAATTCTGGGTTTACTGGCTCAACTTCCGGCAGCAGAAAGCCAGACTGCGGCAGTGCTGAGCGAATGGGTCAATCAGTTTCGCTGTGACAAAATCCTAGAGCTGACACAGTTGCTACAATCGCAACTTCAATAAGTGCGATAGAGATAAATGCCATAGAAATAATGCTGTGCATAATCATAAACCTATGAAAAGAGGATAGTTTGGAGATACAGTTACGGCTTCGATCAGTTCCTGTCGTTCACTAGGTAGAGGTTATTCTATGCTTCAGAACCGTCTTGTTCACTGGTTTCATGGCTCTCGTCTACTGCTAGCCGGACTGTTTGGGCTGCTGCTGGCGGTGCTGATATCCTGCAATCAGCAGGTTCCAGAAGCGAGTCCGGTCAGCTCACCGCTGCGGATTTACTGGAATCGTGGGCTTTATCCAGCCGAGGATCAGGCGTTGCAGCAGGTGGTCGATGCGTGGAAGCAGCAGAGCCAAACGCCCGTGGAGCTTGCGTTTTTTAGCTCTGATGATATTTTAAATCAAACTACAATTGCGCTAGAGAGCGGCAATCCGCCCGATATCTTGTTTGCCCACCGAGCGGACTATACCTTAGCGCCACGCTGGGCGCGCGACGGCAAGCTGGTGGATCTCTCAGATGTCGTTGCAGCAGTAGAAGAAAAATATAGTCCAATCGCACTAAAGTCTGCTTATTTATACAACAAAACAAATAAAAAGCAGGGATATTACGGTGTGCCGATTGAAATGCAGGCGATGCATGTGCATTACTGGCGAGATATTTTGGCGCAGGTAGGCTTAAAAGATGCTGATATACCCAATGACTGGGATGGATTCTGGAACTTCTGGCGACAGACACAGCGGCGAGTCCAGACTAGCACCAGCTATAAAAATATCTACGGACTCGGACTGCCGCTCTCCACTAAAGCCAGCGATACCTATTTTCTATTTGAGCAGATTTTAGAAGCCTACAATATTCATCCCGTTGATCAGCAGGGCAAGCTGCGTTTGCAAGAGCCACAGGTACGTCAAGCCGTGATTACGGCCATGGAATGGCTCTGTCATTTTTACCGTGACCAAGATGCGCCTTCCGATGCCATCAACTGGGTTGATCCAGATAACAACGTAGACTTTTTGAATCGCAATAGCCTGATGACCGTCAATCCCAGCCTCTCAATCCCGGCCTCTCAGCAGGACGACTCGCAGATGTATTTCCAGCAAATTGCCACGCGCGAATTTCCCAACAAGCCAGACGGCACGCCCATGAACTACCTGATCTCTGTCAAGCAGGCGCTGGTGTTTGAGGCTGGTCGAAACCACGAAGCCGCCAAAGATTTTTTGAGCTATTTGACTCAACCAGAGCAGCTCTCCGCTTACGTGCAGGAGGCTCTGGGTCGCTCAGTCCCGGCCATGCCGGATGCGCTGAAGCAGCCTTTCTGGCGTGACTCTACTGACCCGCATATTGCGACTGCGGTACGGCAGTTTTCGCAGCGCCCCAATCGCGCCTTCTATAATGTTTTGAATCCAGCTTACTCGCAGGTGCAGGCTGAAAACGTCTGGGGGGAGGCAATTCATGCTGCGCTGGTAGAAGGCCAAACTGTCGATGCAGCGGTGGATGCCGCAATTGCTCGCATCCAACAGATTTTTGCTGACTGGGCGTAAAGGAGCCTGATTCACCTGGGACTGCAATGAAACTCTGGAAGAACAGCCTGATTGTGCAGCTAGTTGGCTATTTTTTGCTCCTGTCGTTTGTCACAGTCAGCAGCATTTGCTCTGTGGCTTTTTGGCAGGCGAGAGCTGCGCTTGAGGACTCGATTATTAAGCAGCTCGACCTGACCGCTGACTTAAAAGAAGATGAGCTGAATCGCTGGATCGAAGATCAGCGAGAAGAAGTCAATACGCTGATTAGAATGCCAGAGGTCATAGAGCTGGCTCCGCTGATGCTACAAGCCCAGCCTGATCCATCTGCCGCCGCTCAGCTCACGACAGCCCTCAAGGCGATTGCCGACAATCATTCCAGCATTGATGAAATCCTACTGCTAACCAAAGGCGGCAGAGTGGTAACTTCAACGCGCCAGCCCAGCCAAAACACCTACGAATCGCTGGTGCAGTACAGCTATCTGCCAGAAAACGGCAACCCGTTTTATCCCAACTTTTACCTGTCGCTGCTGTCAGGTCGCCCTAGAATGACCTTTGCCAGCCCGCTGCTGGATGGAAAGCGGCAGATTGGCGTACTGGCTATACACCTCAATTTGGATCGCATCGATGAAGTAATCCGCAAACGTCCCGGGCTGGGCAATACGGGCGAAACCTATCTGGTCGGCAACACGCTGCCCAATCAAAGCGGCAGCGATTTGGAACTCTACAATATTTTTGTTTCAGGCGGCCAATCTAGCGGCCAATCTAGCAGCCAATCTAGTAGCCAGTCTGGCCATTCGACCGACGCGCAGGCCGTCCGCAGCGAAGGCATTGCCCAGGCCGCCAGAGGTCGGGAAGGCAGCGGCATCTATCACAACTATCGTGGCGTGGAGGTGATAGGAGCCTATCGTTGGCTGGACAAAAACGATCTGGCGCTGCTGGCCGAAATGACGACGCAGGAAGCCTTTGCCCCTGCCCGCAAGCTCGCCCAAACACTGTTTGCCAGCGGCTTGGGATTGGCAGGACTGCTGGCTGTTGGCGTTTATTTTGGCACCCGGCGGATTGCCCGCCCGATTTTGGCCATTACCCAGACGGCAGCGCAGGTGGCAGCGGGCGATTTGACCTCCACGGCTCCGGTGTTGAGCGAAAACGAAATTGGCAGCTTGGCGCGGGTGTTCAACCAGATGATCGAGCAGCTCAGATTGCTCTATGCCGATTTGGAAAGTCAGGTGAAGCAACGCACTGCCGCCCTAACGCAGTCTAACGAGCAGCTCCAAAGTGAGATTGGCGAGCGGCTGCGGGCGGAGGAAACGCTCCAGCAGCAGCAGCAGTTTTTGCGTACCGTGATTGATACGGATCCCAGCTTGATTTTTGTCAAAGACTGGGAAGGTCGCTACCTGCTTGCCAACCAAGCCACAGCCGATTTTTACCAGCTCAGCGTAGAGGAGCTAGTCGGCAAATCTGACCGCGATCTGCATCCCGATATAGCCGCCGTTGAAGGCTTTGTTGAGCAGAATCAGCAGGTGATTGAAACCGGGCAAGGGCTGTTCATTGCTGAAGAGCAAGTTTCGACGCTGACCCACCAGAATCAATGGTTGCAGTGGCAGAAGCAGCCCTTGCAGCTTCCCGGCAGCAGCGTCAACAGCGTTTTAGGGATTGGAGTGAGCATCACTGAGCGCAAGCGGCTAGAAGAAGAGCTACGCACCTCGCAGCAGTTTTTAGACAGCATTATCAGCAGTATTCCGCTGGCAATTGTCGTTAAAGATGTCAAAAACGATTTCCGCTATGTTCTCATTAACCAGAATTCTGAAAAAGTATTGGGGTTTCCAGTGGCTGAAGCGATTGGCCGCAACGACTACGAGCTAATTTCAAACGCCCGCGCTGACTATCACCGTCAGGAGGATCTGGCAACGCTACAAGCCGGCAAGCTGCTAGAATTTCCTGAGCATTGGACGAGCGATGCACCCGATCGGATTATGATTCGCGGCTGGAAGATGCCGCTATTTGACGCTGAAGGCAACGCTACGCATATTGTGATGATTGCCGAAGATATCACTGAGCGACAGCATCGCGAGCAGGCACTGCGGCTCATTGTCGAAGGCACAGCTGCCCAAACTGGCGACGAATTCTTTCACGCCTGCGTTCGCTATCTGGCCAAAGTGCTGCGGGTACGCTATGCCTGCCTCACAGAAGCTGTAGATGCCGCCAGGACGCGAGTCCGCACCATTGCCTTCTGGCAGGGCAAAGCTGATGCCGAAGATTTTTCTGAGAATTTTGCTGAAGATTTTTCTGAAAACTCTGAATACAGCGTCGAGGCGAGTCCCTGCGGCTCAGTGCTCAAAGGCCAAGTCTGCTACTTTCCCCAAGGGCTATCTGCCGCCTTTCCTAGCGCTTTGAGTGAGCTAGGCGTGGTCGCTGAGAGCTATTTGGGCGTACCGCTGATCAATTCAGCGGGTCAAATTTTGGGGCATCTGGCCGTCCTAGACGAGCAGCCCATGGAGCATGATCCGGGTCGGGAACTCATTCTAAAAATCTTTGCGGCCCGCGCCGGAGCAGAGCTAGAGCGTCAGCAGGCAGAAGCTTCCCTGCGGCTAGCCAAGGAGGCGGCTGAAGCGGCCAACCGAGCCAAGAGTGCCTTCTTAGCCAACATGAGTCATGAGCTACGCACTCCGCTCAACGCTATCTTGGGCTTTGCCCACCTGATGGAGCGCGATCCGGCCTTAACTCCCAAACAGCGAGAGTCGCTATCCACGATCAACCACAGCGGCGAACATTTGCTGAACTTGATCAATGACGTTTTGGAAATGTCCAAGATTGAAGCCGGACGAATTTTGCTGAATCAGGCTCCTTGCGATCTCTATCAGCTTTTGCAAACGCTCAAAGCCCTGTTTCAGCCTCGCACTCAGGCCAAGCAGCTCTCGCTGCAATTTGACATTCCCACCGATTTGCCAGAGTCGATTATCACCGATGAAGGCAAACTGCGTCAGGTTTTAATCAATCTGTTGGGCAATGCCGTCAAGTTTACTGAGGCAGGGGGAGTCAGCCTACGAGTATGGCAGGAATACCAGATGGATATGATTCATTTACAGTTTGAGATCACTGATACAGGCTGCGGAATTGCCGCAGAGGAACTAGGGCAGATCTTTCAACCCTTTATGCAGACCCTAGCCGGAGCACAGTTCAGCGAAGGCACGGGGCTAGGGCTAGCGATCAGTCGGCAGTTTGTGCGGCTGATGGGCGGCGAGATCCGGGTGGAGAGCGTTTTCGCCCAAGGCTCTACGTTCAGGTTTCATCTACCCGTACAGGTTGCTGAGCCTGTGCTGCCGCCGCTGACGACTCAGCGAGTCCTGCATCTCGCGCCAGATCAGCCCAGCTATCGAATTCTGGTGGTGGATGATCGTCTAGAGAATCGCGACCTGCTAGTGCAGTTGCTCAACGTTGCCGGGTTTGAGACGCGCACGGCTGCGACTGGACTGGAGGCCATTGCCAAATGGCAAACCTGGCAGCCTCACCTGATCTGGATGGATATGCGGATGCCGGGAATCGATGGCTACGAGGCCACGCGCCAAATTCGCGCTGCCGCAGGCTCAGAGACGACTAAAATTATTGCCCTGACCGCCAGCGCCTTTGAAGAGCAGCAGGAGACAATACTCGCCGCAGGCTGTGACGATCTCGTCCGCAAGCCGTTTCAAGAGGCAATCATCTTTGACAAAATGGCTGAACATCTGGGTCTGCGCTATCTCTACGAAGAGCAGCTCATTTCTGGTGCGCCAGTCACTCTCACGACTGACATGTTAGCTATGATGCCAGCCGATTGGATTGCCCAACTGCACCAAGCTGCCCTCTACACCGACGAGCCAGAAATCATCAGTTTGATTGAGAAAATTCCTGATTCGCATACAGCGATGAAAAACACGCTCATCAACTGGGTCAACAACTTCCGCTGTGACAAAATTTTAGATTTAACTAAACGCTAATCTCAGATCGTTATGAGCAGTATCGCAAACTTAACCAAAGCAAATATCTTACTCGTAGATGATACGCCCAATAACCTGCGACTGCTCTCGGCCATGCTCAGCGATCAGGGCTACGAAGTCCGCCGAGTCGTCAACGGGCAGATGGCGCTAAAAACCGCTCAGGCCAATCCACCAGATTTAATTCTGCTGGACATTAAAATGCCAGATATGAACGGCTACGAAGTCTGCCAGCATCTGAAGGCGATTGAGCAGACCCAGGCCATTCCCGTTATTTTCATTAGCGCCCTCGATGAAGTCCTCGATAAAGTCAAAGCCTTTGCGGTTGGAGCCGCCGACTATATTACCAAGCCCTTTAGCGAAGAAGAGGTGCTGGCAAGAGTGGAAAACATCCTGACGATTCGCCAGCTGCAGCAGCAGTTGCAGCAGGTTAGCCGGAAGTGCCAGCAGCTAGAGGCGGATTTAACCAGCCGTGAAGAAAACTACCAGGCGCTCTTCCACAACCAGCTAGTTGGCATCTTTCAAATGCAGCCTGATGGCTTGCTGCTTGCTGTAAATCAGCACTTGATGCAGCTATTAGGTCATCAAACGGATACGGAGCTTATTCAAAAAAGATACTTCTCCGAATACTGCTCTGAGTTTGATGCCAAACAACTTTTCGCCGAGCTTCAGGTAAGCTGTCCCATCCGTGACTATAGCCTAGAGCTTTACCGACAGGATCGTTCAACTTTCTGGGGATCGGTTTCAATTCAGCTCAGCCTAAAAATAAATTGCTATGAAGGCATACTTTTAGAAAAAACAGGTACTCACCCATGCGACTGACAACACCAAGACTCACTCTAGCGCCAGTTGTAGAGAGTGAAGTCAATACGCTCCATCACATCTTTATCGATTCGCATGTCAGAAGATATCTCTGCGACGACCAGATTTTCTCTCTAGAGCAGGTTGCAGAAATGCTTGACCAAAGTAGCAGATCCTTTGTAACAGAAAAATTCGGACTTTGGTTGATTAGGCCAAAAAGTGAGAGCGAAGCTATTGGATTTGTGGGGCTGTGGTATTTCTTTGAGGAGACTCAGCCCCAGCTCATCTATGCCTTGCTGCCCAAAGCACTCAAGCAAGGCTATGCCACCGAAGCCGCAGCCGAAATTCTCAAGTATTGTTTTGATGAACTCGGCTATGAGTATCTTGTAGCAAGCTGTGACCAGCCAAACCTTGAGTCGCAGAAAGTAGCAGAAAGACTCGGCATGAGGAAAACAGGAGAAAAAATTGTGGACGGAAATTCTATTGTGTTTTTCAAAATCGACCAATGATGACCTGCCCCGAAACAGGACAGGTCGTGGTGGAGTCACCAGCCGCTCGCTTAAACCGGAGCCGGAGCAGAGCGAGTGATCTTTGTAAAGGTCAGCGCCTGAGCCGATCGAGGCGGTGTATGCACCACAATCATTGAGCTATCTGAATTACGGTAAGCCACCCAAACCACCGCCGGTCGCCAGCGTCAAGTTCAGAGTTGCCTGGGACTACTGAGTCTCAGCCACAAGCAAGCCGTCAAACTGGGACTCAAACCTAGAGTCCG
>JAHHHV010000030.1 GCA_019359155.1 Pegethrix bostrychoides GSE-TBD4-15B | reverse complement strand
AGATCAGATGGTCTAACAAAGGAATACTCAAGAATTGTGCACCTTGCAAAAGCTGACGTGTAAGCTCTAAGTCTTCTTGACTGGGTTCTAAGCTTCCAGAAGGATGATTGTGAGCAACAATCACTCTGATTGCTCCACGCCGAAGTGCCGCTTGAAAGATCTCACGAGGATGAACTAGAGCTTCAGTTGCTGTGCCGATGCTAATGACTTGATGACCAATGAGCCGATGTTTCACATCAAGCAAAAGAGTTGCAACCCGTTCCTGGTTCTGCCACATCAAATCATCTGATAGGACAGCGGCTGCAACGGCTGGGTCATCAATCACAGTTCCTTCTGAAGGGCGAAGATGGTAAACCCGCTTACCAAACTCAATTGCAGCAAGGATTGTAGTTGCCTTGGCAATGCCTATTCCAGAAATAGCGGTTAATTCTTCAAGAGTGACATCTTGAAATCTCTTAAGGAGATCAACCTGACCTTCGCTAAGCTCCTGCAAGATAATCTGACCCAAGCCTCCTGCTCCTTGACCAATCCCAGCCAAAATCGCAAGCAGCTCTGAGTTCGATAGGTTTTGAGCACCTTGTTGTATCAGCTTGTCACGGGGACTCTCCCCAGCTGGCATGTCTCTAATCTGAAGAGAATATTGACGAATTTGAGCATGGCTATACTGTGCCCGTATGCTTTGAGTTTCCTGACCATCTTCTAAACTAAAAGATGCAAAGTTAGTATCAGGATCAAGGCTCCAGGAATAACTAAAGTTTAGATTGTTGTCTGGAACATGATTATCAAACTTAAGGCTCATGCAGACCTTATACATGAAGCCTAAAGTCTATACAATCATTTTTAGATAGGCGGATAAAATCTTAAAAACCAGTTAATCGATTAATTGATTGCGTTCTTCATCTGAGTAGCAAGACACCGACCTAAAGCGATGAATATCAATCAACCTAAACAACAATTTTTTTTCATTTTCCCCACCTCTTTTCAAAGTGGGTGAGGCTTCAACTTGTCAAGAGCGTGACGAAGGAGCGGCGAAGCGAACTCTTGATAAGTTGGAGTACCCACTATTTTAGCTAAGGGGAAATGAGAAACTAACTTAACTCTAAGAAGACCTGGACTGTTAAGATTGAAATACCTGCAAATGGGTTTAAAACTAATAAATCAGCGTCTCCACTAACGAGACAGGTTGCCTTACCATTAATAGCCAGCTCTAGGTACTTATCATCTTTGGGGTCTCGACAAATCTTGATCGTTTCCTCTATCTCTACAAACTGCACAGTCTTAACGAATCCTGATAAGAATAGCTTCCGCTCTGTCACGGTCAGATATTTATCAAATTTTGGTCTAGTTAAAACTTCCTCCAATTCTGCTAAAACTGGTAATGACATCAGCAGCAAACCATTTTGCTGAGCTTTGTCTAAAGCCCTTCGTGCTTTGCCTTCTTTAGCTAGAAGTGCACTCACGATGACATTAGTGTCAAGCACAAATAGACGTTCACTGCTCATTGAGAATTGACTCTAAAATTTCTGGGGTTAGCCCTCTAGACTTAGCTTTATCACTGATTTCATCCATCAATTCTCGGAGTAAGGCAATATCTCTATCTACTTGCTTCTGAAGCAAGATACTAACTATAGATTGAATTTTTTTTCGCTCTTGTAGAGATGCGGACTGATAAGCAGCTGCAATTTCTGGACTCACTTCAATAGTAATTTCGCTCATAGCTTTACTTTAATTAGAACTATCTAACACTGCTAAAAATCTTTCATGAGAGATATACTATTTTGATAGGCATGTTGCAACACTATTATAAAACTAAAGCTTTTGCCTAACAGGTGCCCTTCATCTAATTATCGCAGGTCATATCTAAATTCAGCAGATTCCCTCCTCTTGTATAGAGAGGCTACCGCATTATAATCTACGTCCTAGCTTACAATCTGCAAAGCCCAAAGCTTCTATTATAAAGAAACCTGGCAAGATCTAAGCTTTGACTTAAATTTTAGGGTTGAATTCTAAGTTCCCTCACAATCTCCTGGGCTAGATTTCTAGCCCACAGTGAATCAAAAGGACAAAGGATCTGCCGATTCTCTGGCGAAAGCCAAATTAGGGCATCCTCAACATCCGCCAGTTGGTATGACTCGTTGAGCAGAACAGCCGTAAGCAAGCGATGCATCACAACCACCTGTGCGTCAGTTAGGACAATCATTCAGCTTCCCTCCTCTCGCCTTGGGAGAGGATCACCAAAGCTCTATCGATATCTCGCACCTTGATCGCTCTAAGGGCAATCAGGATCGAGCGGATGAGAGCAACCTCATCATCTGAGAGTGTGATCATGTTATTAACTCCATAGAGCAGGGTAGCCCAGACTCAGCAGCAGTTCTGGGCGTTTTCTTGCTTGACTTTTTGCTGCATAAAAACAATATAGCAGAAAAGCAGAAAAACAGAATTACCAAAATGCAGTTCACTGTATGCCAGAATTGCACGGTTCCTCCTATGTCTTCTGCGATGGCTAAGGTTAAAACTGTTCAATTCAGAGCACAGGTTCCCCAAGACATTGACTTCCTGATTCGGGCAATTGCCCCTTTTAAGGATTCAGGGAAAGACTGGTCACTTAGCGACATCGTTGTTGAGGCTTTGCTTGAGTGGTTGCAGAAACCAGAAAATAGAGAACTCGTTGAATCGCACAATATCCTTGAAGGATTAGAGCGTAGAGGGTTAACGACCAATATCTACAGCAATCTCCCACAATGAAAGAAGCAAGTTAAGTAATTGCCATTGGTCTTCTGGGTAGTGCCCTGAAGGTAAGGAAGAGCCAGAACTATAAGAAGCCAAAGACCAGATTCTCAAAGTACTTCAGGTCTATGATGCGGCCTATAACCTTACCTTCAGGGCACTACCGTCTTCTGAAAGCTAGTGACCTAATACTCTTCAACAGATTTCAGGAAAGCTTGCATTTAGAAAATTCTTGTAGATATATTAATACTAATGGGACAATTATAGTTAAGCAGTGAAACATCTGTTGCATTGACTATGCTGATCATCGCAAATTCAGATACAACCATAGTCAGCACAGAAGCAACAATCGATCGGTTATTCTCTGTTAGAGGCACATTAAAATTGAGGGTTGACGGGCGTTTTGGAAAATCAATTGCTTATGATGCAACCAGTGCAAGGATCGGATAAAAGCTAATTCTTACGCTCAAAATAATATCCTTGATACACACAAACAGACAAACTTTTTTCAATCTGTCAACAGAGCCAGATAAGGGTGTCCATCACCCGCCGCAGATGACCTTTGCATCCACAACCGATCAATTCTTGGTGGTCGGTGTCTATGGGCGTTGTTAGCCGTTGACTGCGGAACACAGCTCAATTAATGACCCTTCTTTAGAACGAACATATGCAACTACTTGCCCCCAAGGTTTTGTACTCGGCTCCTTGATTGGAATTGCTCCAGCAGCAACTGCCTTGGCATAAGATAATGCTACGTCGTCGGTGACAAATGCCAATTCAACTCCAAAAGGAATAGCAGTGAGATCAAGGTGTTGATACTGCCCATCGAGATTCATTTCACCCATATCATGTGAAGCAAAAGCAAGCACTGTTTCGCCCGTATCCAACTCACCATACTGACCAGACTCATGTAAAAAGCGTGTTTCAAAGCCAAATGCATCCTTGTAGAAGGTCAGTGCATCCGCAACCGATGAGACATAGACAATGGTGTAGCCAAATTTCATATTTTTCCTTTTTGGGATTTTGCTTTTTTGGGCTTTGGAGCAGGAAGCTCACTTGCTGTTAATTGAATCAGATTAGTCATCCACTTTCGATCTTCAAGCTGTTCTCCAATCAGAAAATATGGCTTGGCACCTGGATATGGAGGTGCTTCTACAATACTACCAATCATGGATCGCCCACCAGCTGTTGGCTTTATGAACAGTTGATTATCACAAACAAGTGCAACGACTTTCTCATCGTAGTAGATTGCATACTCGCCAAACATTTTTTTGAAAGAGACTTGCCCCGCTTCGTTCATTTGATCACGGACGTATTCAACAAAATTCAAGTCTGAAGCCATATATTTTCTCATTCCTTAGCAAGATTTGGCGAGTGCAATTGATAATGTCCTTGTGATGGAGTGTCTATTTGCAAATAGACACTCCATCACAAGGTAAGCTGACTTGGGCAGTTGATGAGAGCGAGAATCAATGAACGGCAAGATTTCAAACCCTACTTGACTCCGTCCGCTTCATCGACTTTATGTTAGCTGGCTGGCATTGAGAAGCAAACTATATAAGCTCACTACCCCTGATTGGAAAGTGCTTTGCGGAAAACAATCTTGTCCGCCCCTTCTGCATAGAACTCACGTATCCGTGCTTCCTCGTCGTAACCGCTTTTTCGGTAGAACGCCCGCACATACTCAAAATCTGATGTACCCACCGTCTCAACTAACAAGACCCGTGCACCTCGACCCACCAAAGTCTCCTCCACAAAACGTAGCAACTTCCCACCCCGTCCTTGCTTTTGATGAGTTGGATGGACGACAATCAGTTGCAGATTCCATGTTCCACTGGTCATGCGTTCCGGTTCGCAGTAAGCTAATCCCACTAGACCATCATCATCGTCTGTAATCCAAAAGGAGTGAGTATCGTCCTTTTTACTCAACGAATCAGTCAACATCTGACGTAACTCTTCTAGTTCATCAGGCGAGAAAAATCCGATTGAGTTGGCTAAGTTAATCAGTGCAACTGTATCATCAGGTGTGATTGGTCGGATCATAGCGAACTCCATGTGCGTAAAAAAGGAAGCATCATAACAGTTGTCACGTTCAGTTAGCATAACAACTGTTATGATAATAGGTCAAGATACTTGTTGGAAGTGGATCTGCAAACTAAGGAGCACTATGAGTTATGACGATCGCCGGATTGAGGTCGCTAATGCAGCATGGCGGGTAATTGTCCGTGAAGGATTAGACCGTACCAGTATGCGGGCGATCGCTCAGGAACTTGGCTCCTCAACCGGGGTTGTTACCCACTACTTTCGAGATAAAGAAGAACTCATCTTATTTGCTCTAGAACGAGTGTTTGAAAATACCCTAGAGGATATGAAAGCCTATGACCAAGGACGGCAAGGAATTGACAGGTTAGAACAAATGATTCTTACGGCTCTTCCTCTGGAGGTCACAGACAAAGCCGACTGGAAAGTTTGGGTGGCGTTTTTGGGCTATTCGATCGGGCGTGAACATTTAGTCCAGGAACACCAAAAACGCTATGCCTTTTTACGGCAAATTATTTCTCAGGCTTTAGCTGACTTGCAAACAGCTAATCTGATTCGAGCCGATCTTGATGTAACTCTCGAAGCTAACGCACTCATCGCCCTAGTAGATGGAATTGGCACTGGAGTTATCATCTGTCCTGAGCAATTCTCGGCAGAGCAACAACAATACCTTGTACGGCGACATATCAATTCGTTACTGACATCATCTTGAGCACTGACAAATAGGTCTTAAACTACTGCCACCAGCTGTCAACGAAGCCAGCTCCTAAGCAATTAAATTTTCAGTAAGCATAAATACTCATCAGTAGCTCTAATTTCTTTCACCCTGAAGGTGCGTAGCACGTGGATGAATAAAAGGTTTGTAGCCTTTGGCTCAAGCACTTCCATGCCTCCCTCCATAGCAAATTCTGACAATAGGCTAAGATCCAGCTATCGCATTGTGAAGCCAACCTATGAGTGCCATCACCGTTACTCTCACCCCAGTCATTGAACTAAGCGATGATGCCTTCTACAAGCTTTGTCAAAACAACCGTGAGCTACGATTTGAACGCACTGCCCTTGGAGAACTAATCATCATGCCATCTGTGGGAGGAGAGGGCAGTTCTCGGGAAGCAGAGGCTATTATCCAGCTTGGAATCTGGAATAAACAGGCAAAGCTAGGAATTGTTTTTAGCTCATCCGGAGGCTTTAAGCTCCCTAGTGGAGCAGATCGTTCGCCTGATGCAGCCTGGATTGAGAGATCCCGCTGGGAGGCTCTGCCACTTGAGCAACGTCGAAAGTTTCCGCCCATTGCTCCTGATTTTGTGATTGAACTGCGGTCTGAGACCGATGAACTAAAGCCGCTTCAAGACAAGATGCAAGAATATATGGAAAATGGCGTTCAGCTCGGCTGGTTGCTTAACCCAAAGGATCGACAGGTAGAAATCTATAAGCCAGGGCAAGCAGTTGAGGTGCTCAATTCTCCGAGTCGCTTGTCTGGGGAATCTCTATTACCTGGCTTTGTGCTGGATTTAAGTGAGATTTTCAAGTTCAAGCCATAGTTTTTCAAGTGCTACCAGGTTCTCTGCTATTAGAAGATACAGAACTTGTGAGATTAAGAAAACTCTCATCAATGGTGCGAGTTTTAACTCTTCTGTCATAAAAACTATATTCGGAATTGTTAAAGCCAGACTTGGGAACTACCCCCATTTAAGCTATCCGTGTCTTATAATAATCTATGCAGATTTTATAAGGCATACTAGGAAAATGGCTCTAAAAGATCTTTCGGTTGATGATAAAGTCAAAATCGCTATTGATTCCATTATTGGAGACATCGTTGGAAAAAGCAGCACTGACATTGCCCAAAAGTATCCTGGCTTAAGTGCAAAGGCAGTGACAACCCTTAAGAACCAGGCTCTTGATGCCATCCGAGGTGCTTTTTCTGGAAATATTCAAACCCCAGCTCAATCTGGAATCAGTGACGAGCAGATCTCTGCTGGAATAGACAAGCTTCTAGGCACCAGCAGCCCAACTTCCAGGCAGGTAGATATGAGGGAAGAAGAAACTGAGCCTGACGAGATCATTCCAATCGAGCAAGTTGTTGATGCAGTCATGGAGTATAACAACAAGGCAGCGAAAGAGAACGGGCAGCTCATCTACATCTCAAAGGCTGTTGTTCAAGCAGTATCTCCTCTTCCAGATAAAGAAATCGATCAGTACTTTAAGGCAAATAAAGAGCCAATCGATGACCATAACTCAAAGCATGGGCTAAAGCGGAATTCAAACCGTGCGATAACTGGCTTAGATTGGCAGGACTGGCTTGAGTTTTAAGAAATGGTATCTTTGGAGTTATTTATATCTACAGGGATTTCTTCTGGAGGTAAGATAACAACCTTCCCATCCTTCCAAACAGCGATCGATTCACCAAGTCTCTTGTGCCTCTCAAGGGTACGTGCTATTGCCTCTTTAACGCCAGCTTCTATTGCTTGGTGCCTACTTTCATTTTGTTCCATATTGCCAATCAATATAATTTAGCCAACCGTTGTCGCCTCTATAAGGTGAAACTTAACGCTGTCAGGGTCAACTTTAAAGCTACCCCTTATTCCTTGCTGGCTTTCTGAAAGTGAATAAGCACATGTAATAATTAGCAGTTTTTTATCATTTTCTACTTTTGCGAGTTGAAGCGGAAAAACAGACATCAAATTTTCTCCAGCTTCTTCCATCCCAGTAGTAAAGTCACGAATTGAAAGATTGACATTGAAGTAAGAAGCAAGAATTTCGCATAATTCCTGACATTTCTCTAGTTCCCTTTGATGATACGGAGCAAACAAATCATCCTGAGATACGCAGTAAAGCTTGCTTTCAGATTGTGCTTTTTCAATAAGAATACGAGCCGTTTCAGGCTCTAAGCAGTGATGACGAAAAGAACCCAGTGGTAGGTTATCTAAACAAATATTCCAGAAGGAAACAAAGAGACTTGCACTCATTTTTCTTCTAACCCTAATCTGCCTTATTTTTTTGCTGGTGTCTGGATGGACTTTTCTTCTCTATCTATTAATTTCATTATGAATTCCTCTGACAGCTTTTACTGCTAATATTTTTGTACGCTACGCTCTAAAGTTAGTTGGTGTAAAGCCTCCTCAGGACTAAATATTGAGAGGCTGGGTGCTATAGCTTTTAGTCTGTTAGCTTCCTTTATTTCTTCTGCTGATACTGGGTTTTGAAAACTAAGAAGATCTTTATCCCTTGTGACAATATCTGATTCAGTATCAATAGCTAGGTTTATAATCTTCTCGTCCTTAGGATCACGAGGGTAATAAAATTTATTTGGAACTGGATCTATTTTTTCTGCAATTTCCAAAATTTCATTAAGAAAAAGCTCGATCTGCTCTATCTTCTTAGTTTGCGAAGAGCCTCTTTTTTCCCATAATGGATTTTTATAAAGAGTTGATTTCAACTCATTAAATATTTCGCCACTGATGTATATAGAAACTTGGTTTTCTTTTATAAAGTCAATGAGTTGTCCTGCTGGACCTAAAGGATTAAAGGTTGCCTGCAAATAAGTGACAGTGTCGAGTATAAAACATCTACTGGTTTTATACTCGCTCATTTTAGCTCGCCTGTTTTATAAAGTCGATCTCTTGTCTTTTCACATTCTTCAATAAACTCTTCTCCCTTAATCCCAAGACCTTCAACAAATTCTCGAAATGAGGATGTTGCCTGTGTATAAGATACTTGATTTTTTGAGGTCAGAGGAGTTGCTTCGAGGTTTCCTGTTTTCAAATAACTTTTAAGGATTAAAGTAATCTGTTCCCCTACTCCTTCCATTGATGCTCCTGTAGCTTCTGCCACTTCCTTAAGAATATTCACAGGAAGATTAATGCTTTGG
This sequence comes from Pegethrix bostrychoides GSE-TBD4-15B, assembly GCA_019359155.1. Taxonomy (GTDB): domain Bacteria; phylum Cyanobacteriota; class Cyanobacteriia; order Elainellales; family Elainellaceae; genus Elainella; species Elainella bostrychoides. Next base: position 27,446 of record JAHHHV010000030.1, on the reverse strand, counting down.
AAATCTGAATCAGATGAAAGCTTAACTGTAAACTCTCTGGGTGTGTTCATATAACGCTCTCAATTTTAGTTCTTAAAGCTGATTTTTTTATTTAGTGTAAGAATTCAAACAAGTGATTCTATAAAATATTCACTGTTTTTAGTATACTAAAAGTATTGGAGATTATCTATGGTTTTATATCATAGGGTAGATAAAAACTGCTTAAAAGCTATTATTTGAATAGAGAACACCTTCAACCTGCCAACTCTTGTCACGCTGTGACACAAGAGTTACCAAGCATTTGCTTAGTGCTCGAAAGATTTTTAATATTTCTCTCCACACCCTGGACAAAACCTACCTCTGAGTAAAATAGGCTCCTTACACCGACCACACTCCTGTCTTAATGCATCACCACACTTTAAGCAAAACTTAGCATCCAACTCACTCCACCTAATATCAGGGGAACTTCCTGGAATCCAGCACTTTTGACAAACCTTATTAGTCTGAGGCTTAATAACTGATTCCCCCTTAGCCGAAGCCTGCATATACTCAACAGGGATCTGTAAGGCTTTGCAAATTCTCTCCTGCACCTCACGTCTTGGCTTCTCAGAACCTGTGGAGCCATTTTCAATTCTTGCTATTGTTGAAACATGAACTGCTGAAAGCTTTGAAAGCTTAAGCCTTGTCATCCCCTTAAGCTCTCTAATCCTTTTTATATAATCTTTAAGAGACTCATCTTTTGGTAAAAGCTCCAAAGGGTTTATCTCACTTACCATAAGTATAATTAAAATTAATTCAAAGTAGATTTAAAATTTCAATAAAATGCATTACTTTGCTCTGTACAATGCATTTAATATTACATATTATAGAATTCTTTATAAAGCAATAATTTAATTAAACTATGCAATGGTTTTTACACTAGCAAGAGTTGCAACAAAGCTTTTAGATGCTCAAGGCTTATCACCTAAAACTAAAAAATCCTATGAAGGGGTATTGCTTCCTTTACTTCAAAAGCTTGGTCAAACACCAATCGATCAAATAAAACGAGCTGATCTTGAAGAGTATTTTCTAACCCTTACCCATGTCGGCTATAGAACCCACAATAAACATCAGACTATTATCACAAGGCTTTTTAACTTTGCCATAGAGCAGGGATATCTCGAAGCTAATCCGATAAGCCATCTAAAACCTAAAAAACCTGACGCTACTCAAGGTGAATATAGCCATGATGAACCAGTCAGGTATCTTTCAAAAAAAGAGATTGAAGCCCTCTATAAAGCTACACAAAGCTTTCTTCGCCTTGATGCTTTAGTAAGCCTTCTCCACGAAAGCGGTGCCAGAATTTCTGAAGTTTTAGCCCTTGATCTAAAAGACATCAACTTTTCTGAGCGTGAGTTTAGGGTAGTTGGCAAGGGGAATAAGAAGCGGTGGTGCTACTTTGGTGATCGATCGCACCGAGCCTTGAGTCACTATATCAATGGAAATCGTGAGCATCCGCATGAGGCTCTTTTTACAGAACGTATGGCTATGAGCCATAAGATCAGGCGGCTCACCTATGACTCAAGCTACAGGGAGTGGAAGGTAGCATTGAATGATTGCCCAGACCTAAAAAGTGCTAGGTTTCATGATCTCCGCCACACCTTTGCAACAGAACGGGCTAAGGTCATCCCGATTGAGGTGCTCCGTGCTCTCTTAGGGCATGAGAATATCCAAACGACGCTGATCTATCAGAAAATCACGTCCCAGGTTGCAAAAGAGGTGGCTCACAATGCACTCAAAAACCTAAGGAAGTCTTGCTGAATAGCCTAAGGAATGATTGTATTTATAAAACTCTTGTAGATATTATATCCTGTACCAGAGAATTAAGTACATGCGGAAGCTTTCCTACTAGGACAGGTAAGTTGTGCAACGTAGCGTTGCATCGGTTTAAGCTATGAGGTTTTTTGTTGTTTTACACTCTATGTCTACACCCTTCTCATATAGGAATTCTGAAGCAAAGTCCGCTCCGTTTTCCCAGCAAATAGTATCAAAATCAGGGTTTACTTTGACAGATTCAAAGTATTCAATATTTTTAAGTGACTCAAACGCTTCGCCCCATAATTCATTTTTAAGATCTATAAGCTTTATGCTCCCATTTTCAAACGTAAGTAGGAGCTTATAATCTTCGACATATTCACACTCTATTACAACTATCCATTCCATAAATTTATAGAACTAAATTTTTATAGTGGTTCAATCATTGCGGGATGTTCGTGCTTTTGACATGAATCCCAATTTTTAAGAAGTTCATCTCTATGCTAAAAACCTCAAAATAGCTATTATCTATCCCTTTAATCCTTTTTATCTTTGTCCCCTTGAGCTATAACTTGATTATAGGCTTGAAGAGAAGTTGAAGATGGAGCTTTTTGAAGATTTTCAGCGTCAACTAAATCCTGAGAGCGACCTGATATAAGTTTAGCCGTAATAAGATCCTGCTTTGAGATGAACATAGCGGAGACTCCATCAATACTTGTCTCAAACCGATTTGACCAAGCATCTTCAAACTTAAGACCTTTTACTGACATAAGAACATCAACCTGCACAGGAGGTCTTCCCATTCGATAAAAATATCCCTCTTCTGCAAAAGTATTCTCAGTAACTTGAAATAGAGGAGCACCAAATTCTCGTAAAGCAACAAAGACTCTTTTTGCGTTCTGATTATCCGCTTTCACCCATATATCAAGATCTTTTGTATATCTTGGAACGTTGTGTTCTGCAACTGCATAGCCTCCGACTATTAAATATTTGACCTCATTGGCGTTGAACCTCTTCAACAGATCTCTGAAGTCGGAATTCATCAACATTTATTCCTTTTCTTGAATGATAATAAACTAGAAGTTCCCATACTGCTGAAAATCTTGCCGTAGAGTCCTGGCGTTGCCAAAATTCAAGATCAAAATCTCGATCCATTTCTTCAATTTTTCCAACTTGTTCAATTATAAAGCCAGGTTTTACTTCCATATTTCACCTATATCAATTTACTAAAAATTTATCATCTTTAAGGTCTATAAATTTTTTAAACCATCTTCAAAAACAAGTAGGTGTTTTTAATTTTCAACATATTCACACTCTGTATTACAACTGCTCTTCTCAAAAGAAATATTAGTCCTTAAATATTAGTATATCAAAACCTTCTAATCTTAGATAGCTCAAAGTCTTTTAAGCAATCTGGAATTTCAGGATATTAAAAGGATACTTTTACTTTATAAAAGACTTTCTATATATTTACTAGGCTTGATTTCAAAATTATTATGCTTAAAAAACTGAACTATATCGCACAGGTTTTGCACTATTCCAAACACTTCCAAGAGTATTAGTTATACTCTGGAACTAAATCAATAAAAGAATTTTCTATAGCTCTTCAATCGCTCCAAGAACTTTGAATGAAGTTCTCTGTACCTCTGTTAGACCAGTTGCTCCAGTTATATTGGTTCCCTCATAGGGTCTTGGTGATCGCATGGTGGCTAAGCAGCTTCTCGTCTCAAGACTCCATAAATTAATTGTTCCATCCTCACTACCACTTACTAAATTTTTTCCGTCTAAACTAAAAGCAACAGATTGAACTGACTTAGCATGCCCTTCAAATACATGAAGACACTTATAAGTGATAGAATCCCATAAACGTATTGTTTGATCTGCGCTACCGCTCGCTAAAATTTTTCCATCTGGACTAAAACTAACAGAGTTGACTGGTCCAGTATGACCTCGAAGTATATGCAAATACTTATAAGTACTAACATCCCAAAGAACTATCGTTTCATCTTCGCTACCGCTTGCTAACATCTGCCCATTCGGGCTAAAAACAATAGCTAAAACCCAGTTAGTATGATTATGTAATATATGAGAGCATTGATAAGTAGTGATATCCCATATTCGCACTGTCTGGTCATCACCACCACTAGCTAATTTATCCTCAGTTGGGCTGAAAGCTACACAACGAACTCGATTAGTATGTCCTTGAAGTACATGTAGACGTTGATAAGTATCAGTATTCCAGAGGATTACTGTTTTATCATCACTGCCGCTAGCGAGAATCTGTGCTTTTGGATTAAAAGCAATAGACCAGACCCAACTAGTATGTCCTTGAAGCACATGTAAACACTGATAAGTAGTGATGCTCCACAAACGCACTGTATTATCTGCACTACCACTTGCCAAAAATTTTCCATTTGAATCAAAAGTAATAGAATAGACCCAGCTAGTATGTCCTCTAAGTATTTGCAGACATTGGCAAGTATTGATATCCCAAATAGATATTGTTCGATCATAGTTTCCACTGGCTACTATCATTCCAGATGGACTATAGGTAATAAACATGACTGAATTTCTATAACCCTGGAGTACATACAGGCATCTGCGAGTAGCAACATCCCATAAACGGATTGTTTGATCTGAGCTGCCGCTAGCTAGAGTCTCTCCATTTGAACTAATTGCAATAGAGCGAATTGAGTTAGTATGCCCTTGCAATATACAAACGCATTGACAAGAGGAGATGTCCCAGATACGGATTGTTTGATCTTCGCTACAGCTAATCAAAGTTTCTCCATCTGGACTAAAGGCAACAGACAGTACTCGATTAGTATGTCCCTGCAATACGTATAAGCATCTACGAGTAACAACATCCCAAATACGTATTGTCTGATCGTCACTGCTACTAGCTAGTCTTGCCCCATCGGGACTAAAGACAACAGAATAAACCCAGCTTGAATGCTCACAGAATGTATGTAGACTCTGATTAGAGTCTATACTCCAAAAGCGTATTGTTTGGTCATAACTTGCACTTGCTATAAGCTTCCCATCCGTACTAAAATTAACGGCTCGAACCCAATCAGAATGCTCTTTAAATGTGTAAAGACACTGATGATCAGAAATATTCCATAAGCGTACTGTTCGATCTGCACTACCACTAATCAGGGTTTCTCCATCTGGACTAAAAGCAACGGAATATATCCGATCAGTATGTCCTTGAAAAACATGAATGCACTGGCAAGTAGCAATATTCCACAAATGTATTGTCCGATCATCACCACCGCTAGCTAGGAGTTTTCCATTTGGACTAAATGCAACCGTTCGCACCCAATTAGTGTGCCCTTGATATACCGCAAGTAATTGGCCATCTAAAGTCTGCCATAGACGAACTTCACCTTTTGCATCTGTTGTTGCTAAAAGCGTGCAATCGGGACTGAATGTAACAGATGAGATTTCTCCAAATGTCTGAGTAAGAGCAGGTAAGATAAAATGGCAACTAGTGAAATTCACATTATTCAAATATATATTCTTAAGATAAGCCTGTCGGATAGTTAATTTAGAGAAATTACAATTATTCAGATCTCTATCTAGGCAGCAAAGTAGATTCAGAATGTTACCAGCTGCATATCCTGATAAAAATTCAGCTTGACCTTGTATATTTTTAAGAGAAACTCTTAACTGTTCCTCTGGTTCTTTGATTTGATATAGAATTGGTTGAAGGATAAGCAGTACCTGAGACTCTCGTACATACTCTTTTGTTACTGCTTTAACTAAGGCATGAGTGTCTAAAAGAGAAAAATCTTGCGATTCTATTTCTTTATGTACAGCTTGAATTAACTTTTCAGTTGCATATTCTATTAGTACAGGTTGTAGCGTAAAACCCAATATCTCTTTTGCCGACAACATCTGCTCATCTAGTAGCTGTAATGTTTCTAAGGACTTCTTTTTGATTTTCTCAAGTGGAAGTCTCCTCTCTAGCAACTCTAGTGTCTCTGGAACCTTTTCCCTTCCAGTCGATGATAAGATGTCATTTTTTAATTCTGCGATCGAAACTGGTTCTCGATTAATCGCCAACCAGTACATAATTTCTCTTTCTGCATCTGATAGACGATTAAAGTGCCAATCAAGTAAATCTCTAAGATCACCAAAGACTTGTCTTCCTTCTCTTAGAAATTGAGAAATATTTCCATTAAATATCCATTGAATGTGCCTAGCAACGATTTCTAGAGCTAGAGGATTACCATTATAAAATTCAATTAACTCCTCCCACTCATTATCAGAACCGGAAAACTTACCATATTCGTCAAAGATTTTTCTCCCTTCAGATTCATCTAGCCCTCCTAAAGGCAGAGAACGCACAGGTTTAGTGACACCTTCTAATGTAGCAATTTCGTGCGGTTTTTCTCTACTTGTTAATAGTAAGCAGCTTTGATGCAGGGCTTCACCAATATGCTTGAATAACGCACCATAGTTTTCGTACTCATCTCGATACTGACCAGCTCGTTCACGTCCTCGCAAGATTGACTCTACATTATCTAAAATCAGCAAACAGCGATGTTGCCGTAAGTAATGAAGCAACTTTAAGATTCTATTACTTAAATTGTCCGATAGATTTGCTTCCTGCTGATTAGACAAGAATTTAATCAAGTCTACTAACAAGTCTTCTACCGGGGGGGCATTAAGGAGCGAACGCCAAATGACATACTCAAACTCCCCTTCAATCTGTTTTGCTAGCTTAATAGACAGGGTGCTTTTCCCAATCCCGCCCATTCCTAGCTTCACAGCTAATGTGGTTTTGCCAATGCCACCAATGCCCAGGACTGCTACAAGGCGGCAACGATCATGAAGAACCCATTGCTCAAGGGTATCTAATTCGTTGGTGCGTCCATAGAATGCTGAGATGTCAGGAGCTTCGCCCCAGTCTTGCCGAGAGGAGGAGCTACTTGAGACAGGTTGACTTTCGGTTAGATCTTGTGTCTTTTGCTGTGGAGATGGCTCAAAAACTTCTTCCCAGTTGAGTCCTAAGACTGTACAAAACGCCCTAAAACTCGTGGCTTTAACTCCTTGGCCACCTAAGAACCGCTTCCAGGTGCCAATCGAGACAGTTCCTGGCTCCATGCTTTTTCCTGCTTTAGCTAGGGGCAGATACTTACTGGCTTCATCTAACCACTGTTCATTGTCTACTGCCCATCCGTTCTCCTGCGTCAGCCTCTCTCTTGCTTGTTTAATCTTCTCCAGTCCTTCTTCAGAGGCTTTCACAGTCGGCACGGGTATCACCTAAGCTTTAGGTTTTGTCAAGATCATTTTCGGATCATTTTCCTTTATTTGCAAGTGATCCGGGTTTGTGCTGGAGAAATTTTAAAAATAATGGCTCAATTGCATTGAGAGCTGAATCAGCAAAGAGACATAGCTCTAGTAGCTCAAAATGAGCACAAGAGGCTATCTGTGCCCGGTAACCTTGGTCATTCTTACACCATATTCATGTTTATAGCCATGAAAAAAACAAAAAACATCCAATCTAGCTTGAAGCGGTCTTACCCTCATTTAACTAGCCTTGGCGGCTCTTGGTACTCAACTGATGTTAATGAACGTTTATTGGATTTATCAGCACAAACGCTCAACTTATCTACAGGACAACCAGATAAAAACCTCGTCTACAAATTGACTCAACAAATTCAAAATCTTGCTTTTGCATCTTCTCGTTTTGGCAGTTATCCTTTTGAACAGTTGGCAGAAAAGCTACTCAATTTATGTCCCGAGTTTATTGGATCAGTTAACCATAAGCTCTGTGATGGTTCAGATGCAGTTGAAACTGCTCTTAAGCTCGGACGTTTGTACACTCGTAATGTTAATGTTTTAGCATTGCCTAAAGCATGGCATGGAGAGACTATTGATACTCTAGGACTATGTTCTACTTTTAGAAGCCGTTACTTGGTATCTGGTAATAACGTAACTTATTCTGAACAATCTTCTATTGAGTCTTTATTAGAACTAGCTTTTACGACAAGTAGACCATCAACTGTTATTTTAGATCCTTTGGGGGTTTCTACAGGGCTATTCCCTGAGGAAAATATTTCGGTTAAGTTGAAAGAGCTATGGAAAGTCTGCTCTCAGAAAGGTCATTTTCTGATATTTGATGAAATTCAAGCTTTCGGTGGTTTCCTTGGTTCTGAGCTATTCACGTATGAGTCTTATAAAGCAGAATGCCATGCAATTGTGATAGGTAAAGCTCTGGGGCAAGGATTTCCTATTGCTGCATGTCTATATGCTGAAGGTCTAAATAAACTACTTAAATATAATGATGCTGAATTTACTCATGGTGGTCAAGCACCTGCTTGTATTGCTGCATTGTGCGGCCTCGAATATCTTAATCATAATAAAAATAAAATAAAGGCAAGCCTAAATATCTTTAGAGAAAAATTTGTTGATTATCTTCTTGAAAGATACAGTGAGGAATTCAATATAAGAAGTACAGGATTTTTCTGCTCATTAACTCCTAAATTTAACTTAAAGGCATCTATTGTTGATGATTTGTATCAGAAGTTGTATCAAAATTCTGTAATATGTCGCAAAACGGATTTTGGAAACGCTTTATTGATTAAAGCCCCGATTAATCTTGATGATTATATGATTGGTTGGGCTATTGAAAAATTTGATCGTGTTTTACCTAAATTCAAAAAGATTTTAGTTCAAAGCGTGGTGCAAATGGATTTGCAACGCAATGAAGATAGTCATCCTATGATTCGTGTATACATGAAACAAGAAACAAAAAGAGATATATTAGGTTATGTGGAAAATTTGCTAGCAAATTTTGGTTCTATAAGCGTAGATCAAAGATCTATTCATCAGCAGATGGAAGTGATTAATTATCTCTCTAGACTAGGTATACCTGTTCCAGACTCTTACATTGAGAATGAGATTTTGTTTAGTTCAGAAATTTCAGGCATTACCGCAGATGTTGCCTTAAATAGAGCTACAGAATTTAGCTTTGATGCTGATACAGTTGAAGCAATTTTTTCACAAATAACTGACTTTACAATAAAGGCACATTTAAACGGTCTTATCATTGGAGATAGATGGGCGAAAAATTCGATTTGGAATGGTAGGGATATATTTTTTATTGATTTCGATATAGGATATCTAGGACATAATTCAAAAACTCAAACATTTGAAAGATTCTTCTGCTTCTTCCATCATATTATTTATGTAATGAATCAACCTTTAAGGAAGCGTTTGATTGTAGCTTATGGAGGAGAATTTCTAGATGACTTTGGAGACAGTGCTTTGGGGACAATTCTTGGTTTTTGGCGTTTTTATGGCAACCCTTCTAAGCAAAGAAATGCAACGTCTTTACCTTGGATAACCTATAGAAATTGTTTAAGAGAAATAGTTGACTGCCTTAATGTTTCTAAGTATCTTTAATTTTTTGAGGAAAATTAATAAAATGTGTGGAATTATTGGAGTGATTTCAAAGAAACCTGTTTTACATCCTATTGTCAAGAGTTTAATGAGGCTTGAATACAGAGGGTATGACTCATTTGGATTTGCAGGTTTTCTTCAAGATGACTTTTTAGTAAAAAAGGCAGTTGGTGCCATCACTCAAGTTTTTAACATAGATGATTATAAAGCTTTTGAAGAATGCAATATAATGATTGCCCATACAAGGTGGGCAACTCATGGCGGGGTAAGTGAAGTAAATGCTCATCCTCACATCTCATTTGACAGTAGTAATTGTATCGCCCACAATGGTGTAGTTACTAATTTCCAAGATCTTCTTCGAGGAGCTAAAGAAGTATGGAATATAGTGTCTCAGACTGATACTGAGATTGCAGCTAATATTCTTGCTGAAGGTATTTCCAAAAAACGTGATATTATTCATGGCTTGTCTTGGGCGTTCTCCAAGTTGGAAGGTGAATTTGCAATCGTTGCAATGCTTAAAAGCAATTCTAATATTTTAATAGGGCTTCGCAGAAAGAGTCCTTTGATTGTTGCAAAAATGGGAGAAGATATAATTCTTGCTTCTGATGAGCTTGCATTCGTTGAGTTTGGGAAGCAAGCAGAAATAACTTATCTTGATGACAATGAGGCTGTTATATGTAAAGGGCATGAGTTGAAATTTTATCGCTTTGAGGACGATAGTTTCATTGAGATTAAGAAAGATTTTGTGTCGAAAAAGATATCTGCTGAAGGAAGTGATCTTGGGGAATATTCTCACTACATGATTAAAGAAATTACTGAAGAGCCTCAAGTTATTAAAAATATTGCAGCCTCCATAGAGGAAAACATGCATGGAATAACTGAGGATCTTCATCAAAGCCAAATTAATATAGCTGGATCTGGTAGTGCATTTTATGTTTCTCAGATTGGCCAATACTTCTTTGGACAACTATCTGCAAGATATGCTTTTACCCATCCTTCAGACGAAATGCTTAATTTGAAGCAGTTCAAGCGCAATGATCACTTAATAGCTGTCTCTCAGAGCGGAGAGACCTTCGATACTCTTGAAGTTGTAAGAACCGCTAAATTAGCAGGAGCATACATTACTTCTATTAATAATGTCCGTGACTCAACTAGTCAGAGATTGGCAAACTTTCCTATCTTTCAGAACTCGGGTAAAGAAGTATGCGTATTAAGTACTAAGTCAATTTTAAGTCAAGTATGTTGTTTATTTCTCTTAGCATTAGAACTTGGTTATCGCAATGGAGAAGTAAAAACAGATGCATATGATGTACTAACTAGTGAGTACAAAAGACTACCTGATGCACTGGAGTTTGTACTCCGTGGGCAAAACGAGTTGATTAAAAGAATTGCTTATCAGAATTGCAATATAGAGCATTGGTTTTTTATTGGTCGAGGAATCTACTATCCTGTAGCTATGGAAAGTGCCCTCAAATTTAAAGAGGTCTCTTACTTACATGCAGAGGGAATGCCAGCGGGTTTCTTTAAACATGGGACTATTTCATTAATAGACGATAACTTCTACACTGTCGCCTTTATACCAAGCCGTTTTAATGAACGGAGGTTGTATGAAGCGACTTTAGATAATTTATATGAAATTAAAGCAAGAGGAGGCAACATCATAGGCATTGGGCACACTCCTATTACCTGTTTTGAGAATGGATTTTTCCTTGACTATGTTGAAGTTCCAGATCTTAATAAGTATTTGAATTCCTGTTTGCAGCTATGTGTGGGCCAATTATTGGCATATCATTGTGCGGTAGCACTTGATCGAAATATTGATAGGCCAAGAGCACTTGCGAAATCAGTAACTGTCAGATAAATCGTGTATTGTAATCTTGACTACTAAATAATGCAAACTTTTTTAAGCGGAGGTTGTTTGAGTGAAACTAGACACAAGGCAATTACGGTCTTACAACCGCAAAGGGTACCTTTGTCCCATTGAGGTTATGACAGAGAAAGAAGCGGCTCACTATCTTGAGTTGTCTAATCAATTGGAGGATTCTTTGGGAGGTTGCCCAGAAGCTATAGATTTGACTCAGGTGCATTTATCCTTTCGATGGGCCTACGATCTTGCAACCGATCCTCGCATTCTTGATGTAGTTGAAGATTTGATCGGGCATGATATTCTCATATGGGCTACATCAATTTTTTCAAAACATGAACAAAGTTCATCCTTTGTTGGATGGCATCAAGATGAAAAATATTGGGGTCTTGATTCGTCAACAGTTGTCTCAGTTTGGGTTGCTTTAAGTAAAAGCGATGTTTATAACGGTGCAATGAAAGTAATACCAAAAACGCATCTTCTTGATGTTTTGCCCCATTTGGAAACTCAGTCTACACGTAATATGTTATCAAGAGGACAGGAAGTTAAGTTCGAGTTTAATGATTCAGAAGTTCGTCATTTAGTTCTTAATCCAGGGCAAGCTTCTCTTCATAATATCCGTATTATTCATGGTTCTGAACCAAATAATTCTAACGTAAAACGAGTAGGGTTTGCAATTCGTTATATTGCCCCTTCAGTTAAGCAACTTGGAGAAAAAACAAAAGCTGTTCTCGCCCGTGGTATTGACAATTATAGGCATTTTGAACTTGCCCCTCCTCCAGAAATTATGCAACTAGAGAACGCAGTTAATCAACACAGAATTGCTTCTCAGGATTTTCTACTAAAGATTGCCCGCTCTTATCGACCTCAGTAGTCACAGGTTGGAAATTGTTATAGCATAGCTTTTATGATAATTTAATGGATATAAAAACTACTAAAATCATTGAAGATTCAGCAGTTATTCTGTGGAACTTTCTAGCACTGGATACTCAACCTGTTCAGAATGCAGATATTATAATTTCTTTTGGATGTAGTGATTTAAAGGTTGCTGAGCACGCTGCTCTTCTTTGGTTGGAAGGCCGTGCACCATTTCTCCTTTGCTCTGGAAAGTTTGGTAATAAAACAGATCATTTCTCGCAATGTGAATGTGAAGTCTTTGCTGACATCTCTGTTAAAATGGGAGTACCAAGAGAAAAAATTATTCTTGAGTCGAACTCTACCAATACCGCAGAGAACATTGTTTTCTCGCACGATTTACTCTGTTCACTTAGATTGGCTGAGCCTAACTCAGTCATAGCAGTGACAAAACCATTTGCTAAAAGGCGTCTTATTGCAACGTTTGAGAGACTCTGGCCAGAGCCAAAATTAATAGTTTCAACGGCACAAGAGAATTTTCAAACTTACGCTGATCGAGTATTACCCCTTCCAAGCCTCATTAGTTCTCTTGTAGGAGCAGTACAACGATTAATCATATATGGAAGGAAGGGAATCATTTCACATCAAGAGATCCCTTTTTACGTATACGATGCCTATAAAGCTTTAATTTTTCACGGATTCAAAGAGGAGTTAATTTAAAATAAAATACAGATGATAAAAAAGTTATCTCTCACATTGGAGCAGAAGCAAATTCTACAAAAAATCTTATATGAAAGTTGCGATCAATCTTTGAGGGAGCAAGCTCTAATCTTACTTTTAATCAATTATGGTAAAAGCGATAAAGAAATTATTGAAATTACTGGATGCTCTAAGGATATCTTTAATTATTTACACACCCAAATTTTCCCTGAATATCTATATAGTATGAATGATAAATTGATTGAAACTAATAAGTATCAGGTGCAAGTAAAACAAAATTTAGAGTGGTTGACCGACCATTGCTAGGGCACATTGTCAATATGAGATCTTTGTTTTGCCCAATTATATAATTCCTCTGAGTGCTGGACTTCAATTTTACTAATCTCTTCAAGCCCTTCAGCTAAAGTAATCTCTATCTCTACAAATTCCAGCATCTTTTCTAAATCATCCATATACACCCTCCCTTAATATCCTGCTACTGAACGTGCCCATTGCGGAATATCATGTGTTTCTGCTTCCCGTGCAGCCTTCCAATGCTTATCGATCGTTTTAGCATAATTACCTGCTTCATACTGGTTACCTTTGCCTTCTGCTGAATATTCAGCTTTCCTATCTCTTTGACTAAACTTAAGCCTGTTTCTACCCACTTCAACCCCTACTGCATCTACAACCTCAGCCACATCACCTTGTAACTTTGAAAGGCTTTCAGCAAACTTTTCCTGTGCTGCCACTCGTGCAGCAGTATACTCTTGCCTTGAGATCTTGCCAGTGCTGTTGTCTAAATCTAAGGCATAGATAGTGCTCGTTGCTGATTCATGAATACCTTTTAGCTCTTGACTATAAAGGGATAAAAGATAATTTCTGTCGTTTCTGCTCACTTCTAACCCTTCTATCAGTGCAGTAGTTCCAATTTTTACATTTCCAACCTGTACTCCACTTTGGAGGTCGATCGCTTGATTGGTAATAGCACGTCTGGCAAGTGAAACCGGAAAATCAATTGCTTCCATCTTCAAGTATTCCAACCCCTCTCTAAGCTGAGCTTGTGCAGTTTCTGTAATGCCTCTAAGATGCTCCTTGCCCTGCTCTTTTGCATATTCATGCGTCTCAGAAATAGTAGCCTTCATCTTAGAAAATCCCTCTTCCAGCACCAGTTTGCCTTGTTCAAGCTGTTCTTGAATCTGATTTGCTGTATTACTTATGACTTCTTCTGTATATGCTTTAAATGCTTTCGGTTGTGTCACAGCACCAAGACCAAACTTTAAAGCTGTACTTAACCCGTTTGCAATTGCTCCTCCAACTTTACTTAAGCTCTCTCCTGCTTGCTGAAGCACTGTGTCTCCAGAGTCGATGAAATGTTGAGGGGTAGAAGGATTTGAATCTAAAGATTGCTTGTTTAACATATTATTATCCTCAAATAAAAGTTTTGAGTTTTGATATATTGCTTTTAAGTCTCTTGAGTGTGGTAGCTATCTACATCAACCAAATTCATTTTGCAAGATATTTTTACATCACAAGATTTTATCCTTAAATATATTTAAGGATAAAATCTTGCCCATACAATCTGTATATACTTTTTCCTTGATTCAAACCTTGCAACATTCTTTGTTTATAAAGACTTACGTTGCACCTTTCGATTAGATAACAACGTTGACTGATAAACTTCAATCGCTCTTAAATGTGCTGTTGGATCGCTGATATTATGAAGCCAGTCCATTACAAGAGGTACATTGTAAAGCACTACTTTAGAATTCACCCTGATCCAGTGAATGTCCTTTATTAGTAATCCTTGAAGTCGATACTTTTTAAGCGTATCTCCTGAGAGACCTGTTAATTTGCAAATCTCTCGTTTTTTCACAAATTGAAACTGTGATTGATTGGTGACAGATTTATTAGTGGACTCCATAAAAGACTCCATTTGAAAGTGAATAATTAAAGGTGAATGCGAATTGCCCAAGAAAATTTCAGACAATTCGCCTAGCCCAGCCGTAGCTCTACATCTCTTTAGCCCTAAACTCCCTGCGGAATGCCCTAGATCTAACAACCCGCCTAACCTGCTTCAACCATTTCTGAAGAGCATAGTTGTACTGTCCCTCAGCACATTGAAGAACTCGGCTCTGGTAGAAAAGCACCCTATCGTAGTTTGCAAGCATCGTTCGGGTGGCTTCTGGATCAACATGCAGAGTCTCCTTACTCTGAACTGCGTGATCAGTCACTGAAAAAGTCTCCATAAACTTTTTCTCAAATTCAATTGATTCAAACGCAATGCCATAAGCTAGAAACACGTTCACAAAAGCTGCAAGCCCAGAAGAAGCATAGGCTGTTAGCTGTGGCAAAGCTTGACTTGCCTGCCTTGGCGGTAGCATCGAGATTAGCCCAGGAGCCGCAAACGCCATCTCAAGCAGCACTAAAAAGACTGTGCAAAAGGCTAGAGTATCCCCCTTTGATAGAAGCCGCCAAAACGGCATCTCAAGATCGTCTTTCCGCTTGATCTTGACCCATCGGATCAACGCCTCCTTAGACCCAAAAGTCAGGCTCAGTGCAGCTACGACTGAGATCGTAAACAAGGGGACATCGCTTAGCTCAAGATCTCTAATCTGCACTCCCACAAGCTCAGAGATTGCTAAAACCTGCATAAAGCTTAAACCTGCACCAATCAGCTGTAAGCCTAGTTTTCTTGGTTGAAACCGACCTAAATCGATTCCCTTAAAAGTCTTTCTGGACTTTACCGTAACTGAACGTATGCCAGTAAAGTGCTCCCATAACCCCTGCCTTGCCTCTTCATCAGTCAACGAAATTAAGACGCCCGCTGCAATTTTCCTTGCCGCTACAAGCTCTTCATATTTTTGCTTCTCTTGAAGAAATCTTTGCTTAAGTGGACAAACCACCATCCACCAAACATAAAGAGCATCGGGGCTTAAATGGGCTAACGCAACAGCAAGTCCTCTTGTATGCGGGTCTCTAAACAAATCATCAGGCAAATTCACCTGCTCAATATCAAGATCCATTCATTTGACCTCCTAACGCTTAAGATTTCCGATCGCAGTTAGCATCTCAACATCAGAGCTTCCAAGCTTGACGTTTCCTTTTACCTTGGCAAATGCTTGAGACATGGGAAGCCGATTCTGTTCACTTACCCCCAGAATATACAGATGGGTATTTGGCTGAATCTTCTGAGCTACAGACTCAATCTGTAGGAGTGAGTTCTTATCAACTGTGCCAGAGCTGACAATAATAGCCGTTACTGCCACTCCGTCTTGACCAAGCAGAGCTGCCCGATTAATCGCTGAGATTAAAGCTTTATCCTCTGAAGGAGACACTGTGATGGAATCCATCAAATCTCTAAGAGCAAACGAAGTTGTCTGTTCAGAAAAAAGGTTCACAGTTATGCTTTCTCTTAACTCATCAACCACAATCTGGTGCTTACCAGACATCCCACGGGACAATTCATGCATCACATCCTGGCTAAAAAGCTTCTCTTCTTCTGTATTTGCCTCAAAGGCAAGGTAGACTATTTTTTGCTCATTTGGCTCTGGATATGGCTCTGGTAAGCATCCAGTGCTTAGAGTCAATAGCCCAAGAGCTAGTAAAACTGCCTGCTTAATCATTGATCCTCTCCTACTGAGTTGTTTGAAATCTCACCTTCTGCCTCCACCTGAAAAGCTTCTTCTGGCTCTAACTCGATCCGCCTCTCTTGAATTTTTGGAAGCTTTTGAAGTTTGTTTGGCAGAGCCTGATTTCGCCCTGATGACTTAAACGCCATATCTTGCAAAAGCTTCTGCTGAAACGGCTGAAGTGCTTTTCTGATACTCCCCTTTCCAACCTCTTCCGCCATTGCCTTCATAAACATTTGGGGCAGGTACGGAATAACCGCTGAAACAGACGCCTTTACCACCGAATCTACAGCTTCAACCACTTCAGACTGAAAGCCCTCCATGATGGCTAACGTGCCGCTCTCATCATCTTCAGCCTCAAAACTTTCTGAAGACCGATTTTCTGTATCTACAGCATTTATGGCTCCCCAGGCTTGCACATCCTCATAAGTGCCACCCCCTTCAACAATTTGCCGCCCTTTGATAAAGCGATCTAACAGCTCTTGAACCGTGTAGCTTTGAGCCGAAGTATCAAGTCCACAGGCTTTAATCGATGCATATACAGTATTTGTCGATAGTCCCGTAAGCTCTTCAATCTGAGCTTTAGTCAACTCTTGATGCTCTGAAAGTTTAAGCAGTGTAGCTTCCACCTCTTCAATCTTTCTGCCTTGTCTTTTAGCCATTATCAATCTTCTCCTTTGTAACCTTCAAAAAACTGTTCAATCACATCAGCAAAAAAGTTAAAGACTTCAACTCCAATTACCTCTTCGTAGGTTTTTGGTATATACACAGTTTCTTTCTCTTCAACCTGTTCTTCTCCTAGAATGTATTTACGTTTCTCATTTTCACTCCAAAGCCTTAATACCTGGCATTCCGCTGGTAGTGGTATATACTTTTGAACCTTGACTGTAGGCGGCTGTAAATACTCAATCACTTCACCTCGAATATTTTTTCGGCACATATCTTTTGGCGTCACAAAGTAGCCTTCCATGCCAGTTTCTCTGCTTGGTAAGGGTAGGTTCGTAAACTCTGAGTCTAAGTACTCAAGTCTTTGATACCGCTGCCCTTGAGTGCCACCGGACGCTCCGCCTTGACCAAAGCTTATGCTTGATGTGGTATCAAAGTACTCCTTTGTTCCAAAGAGAGAGGATATGTATTTAGCCGTCTCTGGGGTGGATTTTAGAACTGCAATGTAGTAGAACATTCCTAAAATCAGGTTTGAAATCTTTGCACCATACAATTCGTCAAACCCCTCTTTTGCTTGAAGTGCCAGTAACCCAATCACGTTCTTACTTCGTGCAAAGGAGAAAAGCCTATCTAATCCAGGCATTTTTCCAAGAAAGTAGCTCTCCTCTAGTATCAAAAATGTGGTCTGCTCTGGGTCATCCGGCAAATCGCTTACATGGTCTACAAAGCTTCTAAAAATTGCTCTAAGGATTGAAGTACTCGCTTCCTCTGCTGTTTGCTCTGTACTTAAAATCAGGTTGTACCGCTCGTTAGAGCTTAAAAACTCACCAATGCTAAATCTGCTTTTCCCCTGTTGGGTATGAGCCGCCGCAGGCTCAATTGCTTTAATCTGTGAGTAGAGCTGACTTAGGATTCCTTGAGTAACCCGATTGTCTTCTGCTTGAAACAGCATATTCACAAGCGGCTTATTCCCCTCAAACCTAAGTAGAAACCGCTTCATCTCCTCCCTGTCTAAAAAAGCAGCATTTACAAAGTCGTCAAATCCCCAGTCATCGCCATGCTTAAACATAAAGACTAGAAGAATCCCAATGGCTATAGCTCTTGCCCCGTTTTGCCAAAACATGTCTGAGGCTTTTTGCTCAGGGAGCAGAATACTGACTAACTGAAATGCCCTGTTTGGCGTTGTGCAGTCTTTAGCAATGTCCCACACACAAGACCTTGCATCGCCTAAGCAGAAGAACTTGTATGGCTTCCCTGAGGCTACAATCACCTCATGCAAATCTCCTTTTAAATCAAATAGAAGTGTTCCTATCTTTGACTCTTGCGTCATAAGCCTTAAGATTGAGCCAAGCATAATTTTGATAAGCTTGGTCTTTCCGCTTCCCGTAATGCCTAAGAACCCGAAAAAACCTTGAATACTGTCTATCGGATAAGCTTTGTCACCAAAGTATATACAACCGTCTTTGACACTTGGAAGTGATAGTGTAGGTGTGTTGCTTGCTTCTAATGCTCGTTTTTTCTCTGCTGCCCGTTGTGCCTTTAACTGCTTTTGCCCATCTGCTAAAATCTCATCAACAACTCCTGTAACATCTGTACTGTCTTTAAACTCAACAACCCAATCTGTAAAGATTCCTCGAAAAAGCGTTTCAATCCATACCATCAAGCTCTTCATACTTGCTCTCCTCGTGCTTAAGCCTCGACTTATCTCTTCGCTCCTCTTGCTCTTTTGCCTCAAGCACTGCGTTATTTAGCGATGCTTCCCTAACTTCCTGCTCTAATCTGTGCGGAAACAACATCATATATAAAAGTCTTGAAACCCAGTCGTAGATAAGACTACTTCCAATGAAGCAGAGGATAATGCTAAACCAGCCGATTAGTGAATAGAAAACAGAAAATACGATAGACCAGGAAATTAAAACTGTGGCAAGCGGCAAGATCGTTTCAAAAAGTACATACAGAATCGACCAGAAAATATCTAGCTGTTTGCTATATGGCTCATAGAAGTAGTTTCTAACTTTAAAGTAGAGTTTTCTATGCATTACTTTTAGATTCTGTATATACAGAAATTTATCCTGCATATCTGAAAACTTTAATACCATGAAAATGATTCCTATGAACCTTCCAACTGTAGAAAATAGATTAAACATCTGGCTTAACCCTTCTTGGCAGTCAGTCGAAAAGTAAGATGCCATAGAGCAGGTGGCTCTATAATCTAAATTACCTAGCAAGGCATAAAATATAAGCCGTGCAGGGATTGCACCAAAATATCCAACTACTACACCCCCTATAAAAGCAAGAATTCTAACGAATCCAAAAGTCAATCTATCTTGTACAACTTTTGCTCTCGGCATCGTTTTACCTATCCCTTTCTTTTTCTTTGTAATTGTCGGGTCTCTTTTCTTGCGTTGGAGGTTTAAGCTTTATCTCTTTAGGCTTTTCAAGCTTTAGCCTCTCTTGCTCAATCTTCTTGAGCAGATAATCTCTTTGTTTGGTTGAGATTTTGTTTGTCAATAACCACTTAGCATTAACTCCAAGTCTAGTTTTTGGTTGCCCCTTGTCATCTCTAATCTGTACATACTTTTTACGAGAGATTTTGCCAGTCATATACAATAAAAAAGCTTTTCGCTTAAAGGTCTTTTGCTTCTTTAAAGCTTTTTGAACTCGCTTCTCATATTGAGCTTTACGGTACTGGTAACTTAAAGGTTTGCCCTCTGGAAGAATTCGTTTTAATGGTGAAATCAGCTTGTCTCGGACTTTTGAGTAAAGAGAATCGCTCTGTGAAAGCTCTACTCCCTTTTTGTTTAGTGTATGTACGTTTGAATTTCCAATTGCATGTAGATACTCTTTTGTGAAATCTTTGGAGAAATTTTGAGCTTCCTTTGCTGTAAGCCTTCCTTTTGATTCTTTAAGAGTCTGTGTAAATACATCACTCTCTTTAATTGCTCCCTTGTATTTTGAAGTTTCTGAAAGTGAACGGCTTAGAGTCGTTTTGATATCTTCTAACTCCTTAGTTTCAAGCTCTTTAGATTTCTGCCTTCCTAGAAGTTTTTTAGGTTCAAATCTAAAACTCTTAGCAGCTTCTCTTGCCTCTAAAAACAATGCCTCTCGATCCACCCGCTCCTCTTTAGCTTTTCGGGTGGTAAGCACCTTAAACTTGGTCTGCATCTTGGTATCAGTTGGAAGACTAACTGCTTCAATTTGCTCTCGCCGCTTTGAGTGGAACTCACAAAGCTCCTTTGGAACACCTTCGATTTCAAAGCTTTTAGACTTTAACGTTTTGGTTTTCCCTGTTTTATCTTCTACCTCCCGCTCATAAGTGACATCTCTGGTTTTAACTCCTAACTCTTGGTGAAGTCCCCGCCGGATCTCATTTTCGTGAATCGCTCCAAGGGTTTTGATATTTTTTAAAATTGGTCTTCCATCTAGAGCACAGCCCTTACCATTTTCTTTGATGCCCGTATTTAGTAAAACAAGATGTGTATGAAGCTGCGGTTGGTTCTCTCTAGAAGTTGAGTGCTGAAAACTTGCAAAAGATCGGAGCAACTTTTTCTGCCCCACCTCCTTTCTGTCCTCGGCTTAAGACAAGATTGTCTTGAACATAAGTTGCAACTTCTTTTACTGCCTTCTGATGGATTTCCTCAAGTTTTAAGCGGATATCAGGATCAGAAGTAGCCCAGAGTTCACTGTACGATTTTGGAGGGCTCAAAGTGATGTCATACGCTGTAACAGCTTTTCGGGTTTTAAGGTTACCGTCTTGGTCTGTATACGGGAAACTTCTTACCTGCCGAAGCTGTTCTAAATTTTCTGGATTGATTCCGTTTAGTAGCTCTGAAAACCGTTTGTCATTCTGCTTAATCGCCTCATCCAATAAAAGCTTTTCTGCACCAGTCCCAAAAAAGCTGCCTTCAAGCTCCCCTAGCTGATTCTCATTACTTTGGATTCCGCCAGTATGGTACTTACCGTTTTTACCGTTCAGTATTTGAACTGAAGCAGCCATTTCAATCTTCCTCCTCTTCTTCTCCAAATGAGCTGTTAATAATCTCTCCAATTACCTCTGAGGCTGATTCAGGCTCGATATTTAGCAGGTTCACTAAAAGAAGCTCAGAGATTCTGGCAAAGGTGAGAATAAGCCCCATATTCTGAGCTTCAAGCAAAGACAGTTTTTCCTGAAGTAACGACACGCCAGCCGAAAGCTCATAGACCTCACGCACAAGGTCTGATCGCTCTGGAGCTTCCATCGCTAAAAGCACAAGCTCTCGTCCAACCTCATGAGGAGAGCGTTTTCGCTTCTCCCCCATGCTTTTAAGCTCTGTATATACGTCACTTGGAACCCGAAAAGATAGTTTTTCAGTCATTCCGCCTGGTTTAGGCGTTAGCCCGTAAGCTTGCGAGGTTAATGGTTTTGGCATTGTGTATACAAAATTAGGGATTGTGCCCTACCTCTTTTAAGAGGGGAGAGTGCCACCTCTTGGCACCACTCCCCTCTCTTTCTTGGTTCTGCCTAGAAGCCTTGCTTAGATAGGATCAAAGCAAAAAGTAATCCAAGGAGTGATACCTCGTCTTTCCCATACGGAAAGATCAAGCACTCAATTTCAACAGGAACGTATTCTGCCTCTGAGTCGATAGCCCGAAGGGCTGATTGGAGAGACTCGCCTGTTCGCATTTTTCTAGCCGTTGCTTCCAGCATTAGATACTTTCTAGCAGTGGTCATGCACGAAATAGACAAGCTTTCAATCAGCCTGCTTGCTTCCTCTCCCTTGGTCATTGTGGAATTAGTGATCGTTGTGTCGTTAAGCATGGAAGATTTTCCTTTTGTAGTTTTAAGTAAATAGTGAAGAAGAAAGAGTGTTCGCTAATCAGAAGATTTTGCTGACTGGCAACGCAAGATAAGAGCAAGGATCAATCCAAGCAGAGCGTCCTGTGGTTCATCATCATGAAGATATAAAAACTCTACTGCCTCTTCTGACAGTTCAGCATCTCCATCCACCTGGTCAAGCACCTCTTCAATAGAGCAGTTTGTCCGCAGCTTGCAGGCAAGTACCTCTGCAAGGATCAGGCTTTGGTTGAAGGTGAACTGAGAAAAGGTGCCATTGCTCATAGCTTTATTGGCGGCAGTCATGGTGTCTGCAATCATGGTGTTTAGGTCTCCTTTTTGGGATAATTTTGGTTGCAAAGCTCCCTCAGCCAGAGCACAGCTGTGTTCTGAAAGGGAATTGGGAATGAACGATAAGGGTATTGTCGAGTTGTTGGGTAAGCCTGTTGGGTGTTACCCAGTGCGGACTGGGAAGCTCACCAATTGCTTACAAAATCAGCATACTAAGCGGCTGTCGGAGTTAGCGTCGGAGCAACTGTAGGACTTTTTAAAGGTTTTTCTACAACTAGGAAAATTCCACGTCACCTTTATTCTTCGGTAAGCGGAGAAATCATACTTTAAAGACAAGAAATAATCTTTTGTGCAGCTAAATTAGGTAAAATCCTAGAAAACATAGTCATCTCTAAAGAACATGAGCCGTAAAGATGTTCCTGGTAGATCGCTTAACGTAAAGGAAGTTTGGCTTAAAAAAGTCAAGAGATTCTTGGAGACTAGGGGTTTTACTATTACTAGCCTAGCTGAGCAACTTGAGCTATCAAGAGATACTGTATCTAGATTTGCCAACGGACATCCTGTTGACCGACAAACGTTTTTAAATATTTGTCATGAAATTTCTCTGGATTGGCAAGAACTCTCTGGGGTTGGAAGCAAACGCCCCTTCTACGATTGGGGAGATGCTCCTAATGTTTCTTTCTTTGTTGGAAGAACTGAAGAATTACTAACGCTTGAGCAGTTAATTATTCAAGATGGTTATCAAATTGTAGGTATATACGGCATTGGTGGAACTGGTAAAACCGAATTAACTGCTACATATACTAAAGGAAAGCTTCAGAGTAACGAAGAATCTACAAGACTTAGAAAAGCAGGCATCGGCAAATCAGAGCTGTCTGCAAAAGTGGCACAGGGAGAGGAAGTTGGTGAAGAATTTGAGTACGTTATCTGGCGTTCGCTCTTAGGTGAGCCAGTCGTCGAATCGATACTTTTAGATATTGTCAAATTTATATCTAATCAGGAAGACTATACTCTGCCTGGTAGTATGTTTGAAAAGGTAGGGAAAATCCTTGGATATCTTAAGCAGTATCGTTGCCTGATAATTCTAGACAACGTAGATAAGATTCTCGAAGAAAAATCACCTACAGGTGAATATAAAGAGGAGCATCAAGGCTATGCAGAACTCTTTAGGCAAATTGGAGAAATTCCTCATAAGAGTTGTTTACTTCTAAATGGACGAGAGAAGCCAAAAACTATCCCTTGGCTTGAAACTAGGCACAAAGGGCGTAAACGAATCTTTTCAATGGAGTTAGGCGGTCTAGATGTAGATGAAGTAAAACAGCTCCTTCGCAACAGTGGTGAATTTCATGGATCTGACGAAGACTGGGCAGAGTTAACTACCTTTTATAATGGCAACCCTTTTGCCTTAGAGCTTGCCGCAGCTCACATTGAGGAAGTCTACTCAAGCAGCATTACTGAATATATTAAAAGACAAGGCAAGGAATTCAAACAAAATCAAAAAAGACTATTTCACAGCATTAATCAGCTTTTAGATGAACACTTTAAGCGTCTCTCTGCCCTTGAAGAGAGCTTAATGTACTGGTTTGCTATCAACTATGAGCCTGTTCCTCTTCAAACCTTAAAAGAGGATATTTCTCCTAAATCTATAGAACCCGATCGTTTGATAAATTCCTATCATCAAGAAATTCCTAGCACTATCCAATCTCTAAAAAGGCGACATCTTCTTGAGATAAGAGGCGAAGATTCTAATCTGTTTACACTTCAACCTGTTTTGATTGAATATACAATTGAGAGGCTCATTGATAAAACTGGGCAAGAAATAAAAAATAGAGAAATAAAGTTATTAGGTAGCCATGCTCTGCTTAAAGCATCATCTAAAGACAATATCAGAAGGATTCAAGCAGAACTTCTTTTAAGCTCACTATACGAAAAGCTATTTGAGATTTTGGACGGCAGAAAAGGCACTGAAGTACAAATTAAGCAGATTATTTCAATTTTGCAGCATGGAGTATCAGATCTAAAAGCTGGTTACGCAGCTGGCAACATTATTAACCTGTTGTTTCAAATTTATGGAGAACAGCCTGTAAAAGGGTATGACTTCTCTGGAATTGCGATACGACAGGCTGATCTTCAAGGGAAAGCCATTCAAGAGGCTGATTTTACTAATTCAGTCTTTATTAATTCTAGTTTTACACAAACTTTAGGAAACGTAATGTCTATTGCCTTTAGCAATGATGGCAAGTTTTTAGCAGCCAGTGATACTAATCAAGAAATCTCTGTCTGGAACTTTGAAGACAATGAACTTGTTAGAACATTTGATGCTCATACAGCCTGGGTAAGGGTAGTAGCGTTTAGCCCTTTAGACAATAATTTATTAATTAGCGGTAGTGAAGATTTTACCGTTCGGCTCTGGGATATTCAGAATAATCAATGCCTTAAAACCTTAGCAGGCGACATAGGACTTGTACTTTCAGTGGTTCAGAATCCAAAAACTAAACTTCTTGCTAGTTCTGGAAGTAATGGAAGAATTAATTTCTGGGATGTTGAAACTGGGGAGTGCCTAAAAAGCTGGCAAGCCCATACTGCCAATTTTCGAGTCTGGTCAATTGCATGGAGTCCCGATGGGCAATACTTGGTTAGTGGTTCAGAAGATAAAACTCTAAAAGTTTGGGATAATGCAGGGACTTTACTTAAAATCCTTGCCGAACATGAAGGCACCATCAGAGCTGTAGCCTTTAGTCCTGATGGTCAGATGATTGCAAGTGGTAGTGAGGATTCTACGATAAAGCTTTGGAGTACTCTGAATTATTCCTGCTTGAAGACGCTCGATCGACATAAAGATAAGGTTTACTGCCTTGCTTTTAATCCTCATGACAGCAATTTTCTAGTTAGCGGTAGCCAGGATTCAACGTTAATAGGTTGGAATCTTAATTCTGATGAGCATTTTAAGGTTTATATCGGGCATGGAGATATGATCAGTTCAGTTGCATTTAATCCTGATGGTCAGACCTTATCTAGTGGTGGTAGTACTATTATCAAGTTTTGGAACATTAAAGAAGACCAACCGATTAAGACCTTGAGAGGTTATACAGACGAGCTATGGGCAGTTGCATTTAATCCAAACGGTGAATCACTCGTTAGTAGCAGTAAAAACGGAAGAATCAGAATTTGGAGCACAGACGACCGAAAGCTTGTAAAAACGCTTGAAGAGCATACAAACCGTTCAATGTCTGTTGCCTTTAGCCCTAATAGTCAATATTTCGCAAGTGCCAGCGATGATCGCACTATCAAACTCTGGTCAGCAGAGACTAAAGAGCTAATCAGAACCTTGGGCGGACATACTAACCAAGTCAGAGCCGTTGCCTTTAGCCCGACAAGTAAGCTTATCGGAAGCGGCAGTAACGATAAAACCATTAAATTCTGGAGGGTTGATACAGGGGAGTGCTACAAAACGCTAGAAGGGCATGAAAGCTGGGTCTGGTCAGTGGCGTTTAGTCCTGACGGTAAATGGTTTGCTAGTGGCGATAACGATGGAAAAATTCGGATCTGGGACGTTGAATCAGGAGATTGCCTGAATGTCCTGGAAGGTCATGAAAGCTGGGTGAGATCCGTTGCCTTTAATCCAACCGATCCTCACATGCTTGCTAGTGGCAGTAACGACAAAACAGCCAGGATCTGGAATGTCGATACAGGAGAATGCTTAAAGACCTTAGAAGGGCATGAGAATTGGGTCTGGTCGGTGGCATTTAGTCCAGATGGTAAACTTTTAGCAAGTGGTAGCGACAAGCCACGGCTTTGGGACGTAGGTTCTGGCGAGCTACTAGTAACGCTGATGGGGCATGAAAAGTGGGTACTTGCCGTAGCGTTTAGCTATGATGAGACTCCGGTGCTTGCCAGCGGGGGTAACGATGAAACAATCAAACTTTGGGATATTCAAACCTATGAATGCCTTGAAACCTTAAGAGCACCTAGACCTTATGAGGGTATTAATATAACTAGAACTCAAGGTCTGTCACAGCCTGAGAAGGCAACTTTGAAGCTTCTTGGAGCTTTTGAAGACTGAGCTAGGATCTTGTAAGCTCACAAATTTTTCCCCCTTAAGCCTCCACTATTCCTTCCAAGCCTAATCTTAAGATAATGCTCCCATATTTAAGTACGCAGGTGCTAGGCGTCCGTCACAGGCAATTCATTCAGTCGCATCTAGTTGCTGAAAAGACTGAATTTGAGATTTCGGGCATCCAAGATTCAGGAAATTTAGGCTCAAAATCTGACAGTAAAAGCGGAAAATTTGTTGGAGATGATTTTGTTGCCATCGTCCCGAATGGGATTATTATTATCGGGGATGGTGTGCCTCCTGTCCATAATGCTTTAGAAAGCACTCCTTATTTTGGAGCGTACCCCTACGGTTTGCTTCCAGGGCTAATCTTAGAAAATATAGCCCTGACTGCCAGAGAGGAAGAATCTGCAATCGATATTCTTAAACGGGCAAACGCTACGCTTGGGGAACTATATAAAGGCTTGAGCTTGTCCCCATACACTCCTCACAATCGAGCTGGAGCCTGTTTTGTGATTGCGAAATTAGGATCTGAGTCTACTGAACTCATTAGCGGCGGCGATACAATCGCTCTGTGGGAGCTTGTTGATGGCACCTATGGGTGGTCGAAAAATCAGGTTTACGAGGTTGATCAAGCTCGAAATAAAGATTTTACGTATCAGATGAATCGTGCCACAGCAGATCATGGCAATGCTGCTCCTCAGGTCATTTGGTCAGATGAGTACTATGGAACTTGTTTTAGAGTCTCAAGAGATCGCTTTACCAATAATCCACAGGAGCTAAACTCCTACCCTATGCTTGACGGTGCACCATTTTCTCAAATACAACCTTTACTCCAATCAGTGGAGTTTCCAACTGCTTCTCTCAAATGGTTAATGCTTCTAACTGATGGATGCTTTCCCGTAAAATGGTCTGAGAATATGGAAACTCTCTTTCATAAATTCAAAGCATGTATAGACAGTAACCTAAGTTCAGAAGATGTTTTCAAATTTATGCGAGATGCAAATCAGGTTTCACCTGCTAGCCATACTAATGAACCTGAGCTAACTTTCTTAGTGATTAAAAATTTAGAGTTCTTTAACGCATATACAGAGTAAATATAAGCCTAAGTTAAAACAAAGCTTTAAGGAAGCCGCTTCTTGCCCCCTTAAAACGATATTAAGCTCTTCCATTCTAAACCACGCCTAGACAGCCCTTAAGCACCTAATCCTGGCTCTTTTAGGTCTCTTTTGCATCTGACTGTTGATCTTAGACACAACATACAGCGGATTCCAGGTTTATAGGGGACAATAACAGCAGTGAGCAAACCAGTTCCGTAAATGGTTGGGATCGATTAAATCCAGCGCTGTTGCAATCAACGTATCTACCCTTTGCGAGGTTGTTGGC
>JAHHHV010000029.1 GCA_019359155.1 Pegethrix bostrychoides GSE-TBD4-15B | reverse complement strand
AAAGTGGACGATTCTAATTGACTCACAGACACTTTCAGCGAGGACACCCGCCCTTGGGGCGGTCACATTCATCAAGCCACCAGCTTTGCTGGGGGTGTCTGACTGCTTCGCGAATGGCCGTTCTGATGGGTGCCAGTCGCCCGTAAAGTTCAGAATCGAATTCCTCAATCCTCGCCCACTGTTCATTAACTTGAGCAGGTGTTGCGGCAATTGTCTTGGTGGTGCTTAGATCCCCAATTTCCTCCCAAATAGCCGCGTCCTTTTGGTCAAGGTCATGCGGTGCAGACTGCGGGTGTAGTCTGATTCGAGGTTGCCGCAGTGCCACCCCTCGCTGGTGTTTGAATCCAAAGCCGATCCCCTGCTCTTTACCACAAAACTCCGACCACTCGCAGAGTTGGCAAAGCGGATTATTATTCTCCCAACCGTACCCTTTTGACTGAACCGAATTAAAAAACGGTGCGAGATTGCAATTGCCGCCCCCTGATTCTGCTGTTGATTCAGAAACCACCCGCATGACTGATTTGCCCAGTGGCGTTTTCTTACCTACCGCAGGAACTTGACCGTTATGGCGGGTTGGTAGCTCAGTAAAATTGGCCTCAATTGTTGGTGTACTAGGGTTACGCGATTCTTTCGTGAAGTAGTAGAGCTGATCGACACCAATTTTTTCAGGAGTCAGGAACCCTGCTCTATACGATTTGCCGCTGCCAGTACCGCTCGCATCCAAAACGTGTGACCAACCCTTGCTGACTGCCTCAGCAAAGAACTGATTCCGATCGTCAATTGATCGAAGCAAATAGTTAGGAAGCTCTAGTGCAGCCTTATATTCCGGCAGGCACCCCGGCTCGTAATAAACTGTCAGGTTTTCCCCTGCGATAGGTTCAACTCGTTCGCGACGCTTGCGCTTGGACTTGCCGCCCCGTCTAAGTGATTCGATCAGGCACAGACTTTCGCTGTGTTCTTCCTGAGCCAGCTCAAGCCGCTCTTGCTCTGCTTGCTGTCCCAGCAGCGCTGTGTACTCGGATTCTGAAAAGCCTTGCTCCGCCACAAGGTCAGGGACTGCAACCCCAGTTTCAGATAGAAACTGTTTTGCTGCCTCGACCCACTCGCGCCCGCGCGGGTATGGGGTGTTGAATCCATTCTTGAGATAGAGCCAGTATGCGAATGGGCTTATCGGCTTATCGTCGGTGCAGGCCGTGCAATGGAACGCCCAGCCGTCCCCAGCAGGCGCAATCCAGCCGGATGAACCACTGGCGGATTGGTGGAATGGGCAGCAGCCCCGCGCGTGATCGCCGCTAAACTTCCAGTTGTGCCCGCTCCAGTTGAAAGCGTCAGCACCGAGCCGCTCTTCTGTTTGAGTGACCAAATCAACTAAGCTAACTTTGCCCGTGAGCTGTTGCTGCGCGGTGTAAAGCCGCCGCTCGGTTTCCCGTGACTCGCGGACAGCCTGGGCTGCTGCCTTATCAGCCAGAAATCCCGCCTCACCTGCTGCAAGCAATTCTCGCGCCGTGTCCAGCTTGTGCTGCTCAGTATTGTTGGCACTGCCTTTTAGTAATGGGTGAAACTTCTCGCGCCACCATGCCTCGCTGAGCGAATCTGGGAACTGCCAATCGAGATGAGCAAACCACTTTTTCAGCCCTGCGATTATCTGCTCTGGGGTATAGCGAGCATCGCTTGCCGAGAGCAACTCCTGATAGGACTGCTTCTCTTTCCGGTAGAGTCCAGAGGCACGCATGGGCTGATGAAGCCGTACCGTAACCGGGTCAGCCCGGAGACCAAGACAGGTGGCTCGCCGCAAAGGTTGAACCTGTTCGACCGGTCGATGTTCGTCTAGCTTGAGGTGGGCATGAACGGACTTCCCACCGCTACCGATGAGCATTGCCCATTCCAATCCAGTGACCCGGCTGAAGTCGGCATATTGCTCTAGCTGCTCCGATCTGCTGATCGAGTCAAGCTCGATGCCGATATCGTCTGTTGTTGCAACGGCCTCTTTTGTCGGTGAGCCGATTGGCTGGGTCGGGATATAGAACGCGCCACCTGGTTGCTCCAAGCAAAGCTTGCTTAAGTGTGTGTAAGCGTCCCCTAAATTGTCAGTGCGAACTCGCTCAGCACCTGCGCCCTTCGTTGCCCAGATGTCGAAGCGTCCAGAGTGGCTGAACTCGCCTACGAAAAACTGGTTATGACCAAATTTCAGCCAAATTTCACTGGAGCCGTCTTTTGGCGCTAGTGTGCAGCAGAAGCGCTGCCACTGCTCGAAAGGTGATAAGCCTACCGCGCCGCCAATATCCTGCGCCTGCTGCCGATGGAGGTGCTGCATCATAACCGCACATCCCCGCAAATCACCTGCTCTGTAGCCCAGTGAAGCCGCTCCGATTCAATCGGGTGGCCCTCGTTAAGGTCGAGGTCGAAAGCGATACCTTCTGCCGCGATAAACTCCAGCAGCGCTTTGGCTTCAGCCATTTTGAGATTTGGGATTAGCTCCCATCGGCAATCTAGCTGATTGATGGTCAGCCGTACTCGCCCAGAGCGAGTCGGTACTGGCTCAAGACTGATGACCGGACTGCTGCTGGCGAACAGATCGAACTGAGAAACCGCTACCTTGCCTTGAGACGCTTGATTCTTGCAATGAGAACAATTATCATTGACGTAGGGTTTCGAGTTTTTCTTGGAATCTGCCGCAGGCAGGTGCCGTTTTCGACTTTCTGTTAGATAATATCCGTGCACTAGTGAGCCTCCTTATAGGTTTACTGGACAACCCCACTTCGCAGCTAAAGTTCCTAGGCTTTTGGCGCTGCTGGTGGGGTTTTGATTTAAGCGGCATCGTTGGGCAACCCCAACTCAGCTAGTGCTCTGTCGATAGCCTGATTGATGAACCGATTGCGCTTGATGCCTAGCCGGATAGATGCGAGGTTAAGCGCCTCAATCTTGGCGGGCGGGACTCGGACTGCGAGCGGATGGGGTTGGCGCATAGCTTTTTTGGAGTGCTACTTTAGGATGCCTAGATTGCGTATACCGGAAAATCAGGCTGATTTTTAAGCGGCTGATTTGCGCTCGGCCTCCTCGAAACTGTCGATATATTTCTGCGTCAACTCGCGGACAATCGCGGTTGCAGGCTTGCCGCGCTTTTTCGCAATCCGCTCCAAGCGCGAACGGTCAAAGGATTCGATCCTGAAGGACAATGCTTGTAGGCCCATAACTTCTCTCCCTTGTGTGACAGATCTGAGTCTGAAAAATGCCCGATTGGGGCTGGTAGTACCGCTGCACTGTTGACGCTAGAATCCTAACCGACTTTTCGGCTTTCGGAGCAGTTAGCATAGCTTTTTTTTGAATTCTGCGTGATCACTTGTTGGAATCCCACTGGAAGCGAATCGTTTATAGCCGCTCTTTCATTCATGGACACATCTACAAGAATTTTAACAAGCCTGTCCTATATAACTTTTAAGGATTGACTAAAGTTTCTTTGCTGGCTAGAGAGCGGCTATAAACGAACCACTTCCAGTGGAAAGAAACTTTGGCAAAAGTTGCGTTACTTTCATCGCTTTTTGCCCCTAAGCGAAGATTTGATCATCTCGCCCGATTGTCGCTCCGACTGAGGCAGGTCGTTAGGCTAGCCTAAGCTCAACCTCGCGCAATTCGGGCTTTGATTTGATCTGCCATCACTTTAGCGAGTCAAGCAGCGAATTGCCAGAGTAAAACCCGGTTTGAACAGAGAGCACGTAAACCTAGTCAGGGTGAGGGTTTAGGCTAGTTTTTCACCCGTTTTTGAACCAAAAAATCAGTCCCCTTGACGCCGGTGAGCAGCTTGCGTATCGTGCCGATTTTGCGTTTCTCCTCTGTCTTGAAGTCTTTGAGTGTAGCCGCCAGACCAGAGTTACCGCGCAGCCGCTTCTTGACTGCAACCTTGCAGAACTCAACCATCAGCGCATCAGTGGACAACCGCTCTCTGACCTCATGGGCATAGGCCAGCGTCCGGTCTAAACGCTTCCCCGCCAGACCAGACACCTCTGACCTCTCTGGCAAAGTGCCCAGCAGCGCCCTAGATTCTCGGATGTTGACCTTAGCGCCTGAGAGTATTGTTTCAACCTGATAGTTGCAGCCGCTGGTCAGGACAAACCGCAGCAGTTCACCCGGCGAATCAGGGAAGACCGCCTGATCTTCGAGATCCATTGTTCGCTTCACCTCTGCCTGAATCTCAGTCCAGCCGAACCAGACGAGATCGTAAAACCGTAGGTAATACTTCAAGTCAGACTCAACCAACTTGCGCCGCGTCGGATGAACATCCGAGAACGGGTTACGCCGCCCGCTAAAGTAAGCCTCTAATGCCGCTGCCAGGTCAACGTGATGGCCTTTAACATGCGCCATCCGCTCAGCCTGTTGAGGGGTCATAACCTGCTGAAGCTGATGGTCGGGTGGCAGATCCTTCAAAACCGCCAACGTTGCAATTTGCTCGTCTGGGAAGAAATCCGCAAGCTTATTTTTGTTGCCGAAACCGGCCATACTCACCTCACGAATTATTTTGCAGATATTGCTCGACTGCTGACCGGAGAACCCGGTTAATACTGGACTTCTCCCTTTTTGCGAGCTGTCTCACGTCTTCAAGAACCTCGACCTTCAAACACACCCCATAGACACAACTCGAAGGTTTATCGACCCTCGGACGCCCGCGCCCCCGCTTTATTTCAGCCATTAGTACAAGTGCTCCAAGATTGACTAGCTCTTGTTTTAGCGCAAGCAGCAGAAAATATCAACATTTTGCAGGACATGATCCAGAGATTCTTTATGGACAAATGTATGAACTCTCTCATAAAAGAGGTAATACAAAATTGGGAACATCTCCTTCCCCATTCTCACGCGATGCACGAAATCTGTTCACTGTTTCCTGTCTAAATCAATGGCTTGTACTGGGCATCACCCCTCATGCTGGGGTCGGTGCTGAAACAGGTCGATAGCTGAGGTTGCGTGCGAGCTGAAAAAGTTGATATTAGAGCCGCTTTTGGTATCACTAAAATCACTGGAGCTTGCTGTCTACAGCTGTGTACAGCATGTTTCGAGTGCTTTGGTGGATGCGTTGCGCTGCAAGATGTCCACCGGTTATTCCTGTGTCTTGGGCGGCTCATCGCCCGCAGTGGTTCGTTTGTCCCCCTGCACCCCGATCACTCAGTCTGCCGTCTGGCAAAATCCAATAACTCAGCCTCAAAAGCTTCACCAAAAATCTGCTTACTCTCGGCAACCTCGCGCTCAGCTTCCGGCTCTGAAGCTGCTCGAAACTGCTGAAACTCTGGATAGAAATGCAGCCCAAGCCGAGCAACAAACTGAAATTCGCCTCGCACAGCCTCGGCTGAGCGCTCGAACAAAATACCCGCAGCCCATGCCGATTCCGCTCCATCCGTTGCCTTCAGAAAATCCAGCAATCGCCTTAGCTCGTCAAAAGTCAGCTTCAGATAAACTTCCATGGCCACGCGCAGAAATCAACGATCTGATTCTTACATGTGGCTCTCTTGCCGCAGGCTCAAAACTCAAAACCTCTCCAGCCCCTAATGCGCGTGTCAGGCTGTCACTGGCGACTCGATTGGCCGATAGCTGAGGTTCCGAGCCAGTTGGAATAAGCCCAGATGCCCCGCATCGATGAACCTGTAGCTGGCAACAATGTCTCTCCATCTGCCGCCGCTTTTAGGGTCAAAAGCTTGGTAGCGAAACTCGATGATATTACTGCCATCCTGGTTCAAAGCTTGGCGGCATTCCCGCTCAAAGCGCTCAAAATCTGGGCGGTGCCAGTAGTCGCTGCGGCTATATTTCAGGCTGTCTGAAAGCTGTTCGCCTAGCGTCAGCTCCTCGCAGGCTTGGGTCAAAACAACTTGCTTCTGGCTCTGCCAGTTGACCAGCCCAGCAATGCCGGGTGTCTGCCGCAGTTCCATCAAAGCATCGAGCAGCGGAGCGTTCAGCCAGTGCTGGGCAATTAACAGATCGCCGTCGGCTTTGAATGTAGGAGCCGCCGCAATAGGGCTGACTTCTGGGCTGAGGTCTGGCGACAGGTGGGGCAGTACAGGCCACTCTTTACCACCGCCGCCCACCACCGCATCGCTCGCCCCCAGTGAAGCCGCCCAATGAGCGATCAGCTTTTCATACTTCCGCAGATGCTGCCGCGCTGCTTCCACAGTAGGGAATCGCCACGCTAGCCCTGTGCTGGTGAAAATTGTGCTGGCCGCCAGATGGTTGATGCTTACCAAGTTCTCTACTCTCCGGTTCATGGCTGAGGGACTCCCTTTTTTGCGGCATCACCGTTTTGCAACTTAGAGATCAGCGCAATGAGCGAAGCTCCCTTATCGTCACGCCCCAACGCTTCAGCTATCTCTGAGAGTGAGTAACCGTCCCGGTCGTGGGTATCCAGCAGGCAGTTCAAAAAGCCGATGAGTAACTGCAAGGTTTCAGCATCCGAACTGGACAGCGCAACCTCGCCGCCAGACTTCGCCCGTTCTAAATAGTTCATCCGCTCTATAACCAGCGTCCGAACCTTGCCTGTCAAAGGCAGCTCGCCCCATGCGGCATCATCCCGACATGACTCGATCCTCTGCTTCAGGTCTGCAATGTCTACCGATATCCGATCCTTCTGCGCCACGGGTTTCAACTCTTCAACTCTATTCCCCATCCTAATTCCCTCACTGACTATAAGGCTGATAGATTCTTTTTGCTTCTACTAGATTCTTTTAGATTCTTTTATGCTAGCATAGCTGCAAGAGTGAATCTAAGTTCAAACAAGAGCAGCATTCAGCTATTGCACTCACCAATAGACAGCTATTGCACCGTGCATACAAGAGATGGAGTAATGCGGGTTTGATCGCTAGCACTCTCAGTTCCTAAGCACTCTAGTCTCACCAGTTTGAAAAAAGGAGTTTTTTGTGGAGGACAAATTAATTTACGAGATCGAAGCGATCCACAATGATTTGCTTTTGACGTTGGGGGGTTTGAATCGTGAGACCTTCCGGCAGATGAAGCGGTTCGTCGGTATCCAGCCATTTCAGTCAACTTGCAGCCAAGAGCAATGGGTGAAACTTTGGGCTTATGCGGCGATCAGGCGGCAGTATCCCACCAAGCGAATCACTTTGGTTATGGTGCTAGAGTTTCTGGCTCGCAAGGGCAAAGACCCCAGAACGTTCTTTCCTGGCCTGATTTCTTCTGACCCAGTTCGGCAACCGAAGTTTGACAGTCTGGGGTGTGATTTGCGCCAAAGGATTTATGACGACTATCGCCTAGAGATACCAGAGTCTACGTTGGCGCGGTATTGCCAGAAGGTTTTAGGCCGTGGCCTGCATCAGTTTGAGCGGTACACCGCAGCAGAGATTCGCCAGCTGGTCAATCATCGCGCTCGGCTGCGAGCTGAGAAGCTACAGCGGTCTGTTGCAGCAGGGAATAGGCTGGCTGAACACAACCGCAGGAAGCGGGAGAGCGATCGGCTGAATATGCGCTCGGCTTAACCTGCCCCATTCACACCATTTAAGGAGTTCACCAATGGAAATAAACGAGCTGATTGAACGATTCGCCCAGCGTGGCGCAGCGATTACCGAGGCTGAGATTACTGAGCGTTTTGGATCTGCTGAGTTCATTGGCGAAGCAGACATCGATACCCTAGTCGCTGAAATGGGTGGCGGTAGCAGCGGTCGCAAAACTCGCGGCGGCGGCAAGCTGTCCAAGTCTGCGCCGTCCACTGAGCCAGCCGCAGGGCAGATTCAAAAGGTCGAGGGCAAGCGTAGTCAGTCAGTCCAGTTGGCGACGGCTGAGCCTGTATCTGTGGCGATGCCCACACTGCGAGCCGTCAGGCAGATGGATGAGGCTGAAGTCCTGCAATGGACGACTGCACTGAAGCAGATGGGCGATGCCATGCCGCTCAATGCCAAGCAGGTCAAGCTAACCGTCGCTCTGGATGCCCGACTGAAGCAAGTCTCAAAGTTGAGTCGAGCTGCCGCTGATGCCATCTCGACCAGCGTTGAAGATTTTGAGCAAAGCCGATCAGAGTTTGGATTTGCCGTTGCCGATGCCATCACCGCTATTCAGGCCACTGATGCTGTCATGCAAATTATGACCGGCGCTGATATGGATGAGCTGATCCAAAGTTGGGAAAGTGACGACTCGCTTGATCAGCTAATCGCTGGACTGAATGCTGCCTGACATCTCCTGAAATCGTTACCGAGTTGTTTTTTGGTTATGAAGATTGCCCTGATAGATCCCACCCAGAATATTTCGACACTGGGAGTCGAACAACTACAAAGCCTACTCCAGCAGGCTACAGCTAGCGACCCATGCCAGGGAAATCGCCAGATGGTTGAGTTCACTTTGAAGCTCAAGAAGCGGCTGAGCGATCTAACTAAACTCAATCGAGAGCAGGCTAAGACACTCAATGAGCAAGTAGCTGAACTTGGAAAATCCAAGGCTGAAGCTGAGGCCAGTTTGGCAGAGGCTCGGGCAGCGCGGGCACTTATCGAGCAAAGCCAAGCTGAAGCAGTGGCTGAAATTGAGGCAGTTGGCACAGCGATGCTGCAATTTGAGCGAGCGCAGCAGGCGTCACTCGCTGAGCTTGAGCGGGTGCTGGATGCCTCAATTTCAGCCTGGGAGTCAGCCCCAAGACAATCCCTCGAAGCAGAGTTCGAGCGCACTCTGGCCGAAATTATGGACTGGAATGCCGAGCAAAACCGGAGACGGCAACAGGATACTAAGCTACCCCCAGTAGATTCAACCCTCAAGCCCGAACTGGATTCGATGTTCGAGCCTATCTTTGCTGGCTTAAAAAGAAAGAAGCCACGGCAGCATCGTGTTCACCGAACGAGAGTCCACTTTGAGCCTGTGACGGTTGCGCCTGCTCCAAGGTTGGAACGGCAATATCAGCCACAGCTCACAAACTATCCATCTATGGAGGAGCGGCAAATGTTTTCGGCTTTGACATCGATTGCGACGGTTTTTGTGATCACGCTTGGGGTCGGCGGGATGTTTTTATCAGGCTGGCTGAAGCATCCACAAGTTCTGACTGCCCCGGTTGTCAGTATCGACTCACCAACCACTGCCCCAATTCCAATGGTTTACGATCCGACACTGCAATCGACTGTCGATCAAGTCAAGCAGTTCAACCCAACAACTCGGCAAGCGTGGCAAACATTCTGCACTCAAACTGCTGGCGGTGCATCCTACAGCCAAACCGAACAAAATCTCTGCAAGGTTCTGAAGTTCCTCAAGTGAGGACAAAACTGGGAGCGTGAACACTCCCAGTAGAAACATATACATATCAAAAGGATAACGAATCATGCTCGACATCAACGAGGCAAACACAGCGGTACTGAACCGCGCTCCCACCAGCGCAACGATTGCCACACTGACTCTGGCGATTGAACAACCCAAATTCCAGCTGCTCGATTCGGTCGCAATTCTTCGAGGCCGCGAGAGCGGCAAGAGTGCAATCGTCACAGGGGTCAGTTTGATGGTTGAGCCAACTTGTTGCTACTGGGCTTATTTCCTTCACGGCGAAGGCGTTGATAGTTCGTGTAGTCATGCTGGGCATGACTTGCAGCCAATTGAAATAGGTGCAGTTCGCAAGCCGATAGTTAAGCAGCCAGAGTTTCAGCTATTCGATTCAGTGAGGCTCTACACAGGCGAGCAGGGCTTTATCAGCGGGGTTGAGATGGCTCACCCCGCTGATGCCGAAGACTGGCAATACAGTGTCTTTGGCGTAGGCATCAGCCAAGGCGAATACTTCTGCGCCGACGAAATCCAGCAGTCCCAGCCCAGCCAGCATCAAGCCGCCTAGCTTTTGACGTTCGCCTCTCTAGTCGCAATTTTCCCCAGAGGTCAATCATGCAACTGCAATCTGTGCCCGCTCCCAAGTTTCAACTGTTTCAAGAAGTCAGTGTCCAACCTTCAAAGCCGGTTATATTGCACGGCAAGTTATTTCAGATCCCCCGGCCAGAGCGAGCTGTGATTGTCGGGATGAACTATACGCCTGAAAGCTATGCTGAGTTCTTCAATGCCTCCGCTGGCTGGCACTATCTAGTGGACGGTGATTTCGAGATGTCTGCCGCTGAAGCTGCCACAGCACAGTCCCGATGGGAGCTGGAGTGCTTTAATGAGGATGAGCTGACACTGCTGGGCGCTGTGGCAGCAGTTGAGGTGCTAGCCGCTTAGATAGCAGTTGACTGTGCTAAGTCCTTGAGGAAAACTTCTGATCACTTTTGAAGCGCAATCATGAATGAAACACCACTGCAAATTCTTAACGCGGTCGCTGATCGCTACAAAGCGGAGCAAGCAGAACTAGAACGCCTGCGCCGAGTTGAACAGCTTTTATTAGCCAACCCGGACAGGTTGTGGCCTGAAATCAAGGCATTGCTCAAGGCTGAGTGACTTAACCCTCGCTGCGTCGTCTAAAACTCAGCAGGGGATGTTTTGCTGGGAGTAGTCTAGGTGCCTTGCTGCATCAGGTAATCGACTAGCCGATCTAGGCGGCTGATCATCGAGTCCATCCGTTCAGTAGTAGCGCGGCTCTGGGTGCGGTCTGCTTCAGCAGTCTGGGTGAGGCGAGTTACTGACTCTCTGAGTGAATCCACCGCCGCAGTATTGCTCTCTGCTCGCTCTCCCAGTCTGGCAAATAGCCGCTGCGACTCGAACACGAATGAATCAACCCGCATTGTGAGCTGGTGCAGCCGGGTGCTGGTTTCATTTAGCTGCATCTGGTTCTGTTCTTGCAGCCGAGCCAGCCGATCCAAAGTGCCCTCGATGCTCGATACCCTCTGCTCTAATTCAGTGGTCATGGCTCATCCCTCGTGGTGCTGCCATCATACCAAAACCATCAGGCCGCGATTAGAGGGTCAGCGGCAGCGGTAGACAAAGCGATCACCGCACCATCCAAGCATAGACAGCCGCCATACTGATCAGGTATTGCTTCCCAGGCTTCACCCATTGATAGCCTTGCTCCCATTTCCCAGAGCGGCAATACTCACGAATCGTTTTAGGGGATATATCCCATCCGCGCTCAGCCTGCAAGAGCCTGCTTGCTTCTTGAATGCTGACTAGCACAGTAGACGAATTAATTGCAGGGATGCTGGCGGACTGCCGTCTTACCATCGGAGCCGACAGCGCTGAACTGCTAGACCCGTAAAATATAGGCATTTTGCCCCCCACAAAGTCAGGATTGCAAGCACCGCCATCACCATCAAAGCCGCTCAACTGGCACGACAAACAGCAGCTAGGCTAGCACGAACCGCTCCATCACCACAAAAACGCCCCAGCCGAATAGACCAGGGCGTTAATTCAAGATCAGGGTTGCATTTACCATGCGCGGCTATAGTTCCCGAATCGGCAAGTCAGTCATCAACATCCGCTTTGCCTGTCCCAGACTTCCGATCACCGCCATGCTGCACAGTCGGCTCGACGGCAATACCCTGCTGCTCTTCCAAATACCTCGCAGCCAGCCAGTTCAGCAGCGAACCAATAGACCGACGCTCACGGGCAGCCTGCTGCTTCAACGGCTCGATCAAGTCCGGCTCAATTGTGAAAGTAAAGCGCTGCCCTTTAGCCACGGTCAAACATTGAACCATAACACCTCCATCATTATGCAACTTCGCCATCATTATAACGACAAGCGCTATCAATAAGTGCATATATGCCATCACTTGAACTGATGGATAGAGGCTAATCCCATAGAATCAAGTGATGATTAAATGATTGCAATGTGACATCACTTGATTTATATTAGAGACATGGGCGCGAGTCGAGCGGTCGGCTCCCGAAAGTCCCCGCCGCCAGTAGGCAGCCAGAGGAAGCCCAGACACAAGAGAGGCGATCCACCGACCAAAGTTACTCGCCTCTCAGCCCACAAGAGCTACAAGGATTTTAGCTTATGCAACGGGTCAGAGTTCGAGTTCAGCAATTAGGCGATCGTCACTTTCAAATCAATCTCTGCGCTCGCGTTGCCCTCATCACCCAGACATTGCTGAGAGCTGGCCGGGGTGGCCGGATGGCACGGGTCAAGGCTGGTTACTTCGGCTTTGATGGCTTCGATGATGCTCAGGCGTTTGCTGATTCAGTGCGCCGCCGCTATCCCAAAGCGCGGATTCAGGTGCGGACTGGCAAGCGTCTGGCGACTCTATTTGAGGTCAAGGTCAGCCACGATGCAGTGGAAAGTTTGGCTTGGGAGATGGCGCAGCGAGTTCCTACCACCAGCCAACGGATTGAACAGCATCTAAAGACAGTCAGTAAGCGCCCCAGCGTAACGCCTGACCCTCCGTCTGACCGTTGGTTAAATGCTCCAGTGCAGAATCGCAACGTAAACAGGCGAACAGTCACAGGGCGGTCTGGGATAACAGTCGGAATTGAGTAGGGATACAGAACATTGGTGGAAGGCGAACGCTTCAAATGCCCTTCCTGCAACACATTTACACTTTGAGGATTTTCAACTATGCAACTAATAGATGTTTTGATTGAAGGCTCAGTGATTCTTGGCTGTGGTTACATCGCGACGATGTTCATTGCAGGCTTGGTCACTCGACATACCCCAAGTCCATCGGCACTAGCAGCACCCGAACTGATGGATGACCCAATCATCAATGCCGTGGAATTGTGGCCTGCTGAGCCAGTACGGGCAGCAGCGAAGGCCATGCAGCCAGAAGCCCGACTGATTATCTCAGAGGCTGAATTGGCTGACCCGACTGATGCTTCCCTGGTGCT
Source organism: Pegethrix bostrychoides GSE-TBD4-15B (assembly GCA_019359155.1). Taxonomy (GTDB): domain Bacteria; phylum Cyanobacteriota; class Cyanobacteriia; order Elainellales; family Elainellaceae; genus Elainella; species Elainella bostrychoides. The sequence goes on along the minus strand of JAHHHV010000029.1, from coordinate 24,075 downwards.
GTTTGCCAAATCGGTGAAGTGGCCTGGTAGCTCCAAGTGGGCTAAGACTCGCAAGCTATCGCCCAATGTACGAGCTGGGCTGATCGAGCGGCTGAACGCAGGCAGGAGGGCTGCTTAGAGCGAGAGAGTATGGGGGCTTCTCTGCCCTCGCAGAGGTTGTCAATCTTTGCGACACCCACACAGTAAGCAGCGCCTAGCACACAGATCTAAACGCTGCTCAGTAAAACCATAGCAGGATTAAAATCATGATGTCTGAACACCGACCTGAAACTATCCACACTGTTCTCCATGCGGTAACTCTGGTGCATCCTGTGACCGCAGACGAGCAGCGTATTAACGTCTGGAGTCAATCTGATTCGTATTCTGATGTCCAGTTTGAGGTTAGCCGTAAGCGGGCTGAGCTAGGGCTAAAAGGCTATGTTGAGGCCGGGAGTGACCGGCTAGATGCTGACTTTTCAGATGTTGTTGAGCGGATGGGGCTTGGCTTGGCTTTGGTTCAGCTGCACAACGTAATCGGTAAATGGCGCGATGGCAGTATAGACGATTCAGTGGCTGAAGCAAAAGAAATTGTGAAAGGGATTGAAAGGTTAACTTATCACTCGGCTGCGCTAAGACGAAAGTTCAGCCTGACCGTGAGTCGAGGATCGAAGCTCTAATTCCTGACGCTATTATGCCTGCGACACTTACTACCCAGTGAGTTTTGAGCGCGGTGAGTCAGGGCGGTTGAACGTGGGGAGTCCCGGTCGATGCGGTTGGACTGGTCATGGTCGCGGCAGCAGCCTCAAAACGAACTCGTAACCCGCGCGCAAAAATGAACCCGGTGGAATCGAAACCAGCGCCCCAACGTCGGGGCAGGCCGCGCAAAGTTGCAGTTTGAATTCCTGGAAATCGTCGCAGTAAATTACACGCAGGAAAATCATGCAAGAGCTTCTTTTTATTTCGGATGACTCGTGTCACTTGAATCATCTCTGGGTGATGTCCGGCTTCAGTAAAGCGTTGCGTAAAGCTCTTGAGAGGAAAGTCACAAGGTGCTACCGAATATCTTCAAACGATCGTAAAGATGAAGCGATAGGCTTTGTCGTGCATCTGTCAAGTCATGAAGATTTATGTTTGGGACTCGTGGATGAAATTATCAAAATGCTGCGCAGTGAATTAAGGCAGCAGACGGTAGTTAGCGTTTTGTTTGTGAACTCGCCCGGATGCTCCGACCCTGTTTGGTCGCGTGGTTCTAAAAAATGGTTGCCACATGAGATCTGAGCATCGTCACCAATTTATTAGGAGAACTATGAGTGAAGGTTTTGAAATGAACACAGACGAATTGAAAATCAACATCATCATGAAGCGGTTAACGCCCGCAGTCGAGCGCCGCACTACGCCAGATTCCACAGGTGCCGATGCTTGTCGCGTATGACCTGATGGATACTGCTGGGCTGGCCCACCACATACATCCCGATTCCGGCAAGTAGTCATAGCTTCAAAACTTAAAAACTAAAATGTAGTGAGAAGCTTTTGATTTCTCACTACATTTCCTATGGCGTTTCTCCGCAAGTATCGCAAGGCCGGGAAGGATTATTTCAGCATTGCCTATTCGATCCGCATCACCGGCCAGCCTTATCCAGTGCAGCGGCAGCTCGCATGGTTGGGGGACGCAGAAACAGCAATCGAAAAGTTAGAGTCTGGAGTCTTAAATCTCAGCCTGCCAGATCAGGAAAAGATGTTGGCGCAGTTGCAAAAAACGGCTCTTGTTAAACCGTCTATAAGTTAAACCTTGTTAGGCGAAAGAGGCAGTTGAGATTGTCACGTCTTGGCCATAGCGCACTTCAATCGAGTATGACCGAGACGGGTTATTTTTAAGGTTTGATTTGGTCTGTTCGACTGCATCACCGAACTCAGAACGGCTCAGCAGATGCCATTCGCCGATACTTAGCCGCGCTTGAGCGCGACGCGCGTTTTGGATCGTGTAGTTACCAATCTCACCATGCCGATCCGTAATTTTGACAAGTATCACGTCATCCAGCAGTGCCGCTTTTTTGACTACACCAGCCTGCTCAAACTCTTGCAGCTTGCGTTCTGCCGCCGCCAAACGCCGTTCTAATTCAGCCGTTGTCGTCATTCTTAATTTCCTCAAAATTGGCAGTGCGCCTTAATTCTAGCTACTCTTGGGATATTCAGAGCGTCAGAAATTGTCAGCTTATGCCAACCAATCTCACCCCAAAACAAACTAAAGCGATTGGCCTGCTGGGTGCTGGCATGAATAAGACTGACACTGCTCAAGAATGTGGCATTAGCCGAGAGACTTTGTACCAATGGTTACACCAAGACGACTTCAACGCGGCTCTACGCGATCTGCATCGGAGGCAAGGACGGCTCAGCTTCAGCCGAGCATTGTCGCTAGTGGATGATGCCCTGGCTACGCTCAGCGAAATCATGACCAACCCAGATCAAGACCCACGTTGCCGAGTTGCAGCAGCTAGCAAGTTGCTTAGCTTTGCCAGCACCACATTTTTCGACCTTGACTCAGAAGAACGGCTGATGAAGGTCGAGCAGGAATTGGGGCTTCGAGAGAAGCCAAAAGCTGGTTGAATGTTCACCTCTCCTTAGATAACGGCACGTAACAGAGCGCAAAGACTTTTAAACAAAACTACAACATCAAAGACGGGAGGTAGATGCAGGCTCTAGGCTACTGATCATCTGGCGTTCCTCTGTAAAGTTGTCATTCACAAAGCAATGCTCCGTAACATGCCCGCATGAGGGCTGTGTGCGTCTTTGCTCTATCTACATCCTAGTGAATTGACAAACAGCGCCGAACAATTATGACCAAGCGACTGAATATCTCCTCTGGGCACATCAGGAACCTCTTTGCCAGTGTGATTTTGACCATACCAATTCTTGCTCTCTCCGCCTGCACCTCGGCGCAATCACCACAGGGTGAGGCTGTCAGCTCACCATTTCAACAAGCAGCGCCGTTAGCAGCTTCCCCCTCGCAGGAATCGGTCATCAGCCTTGGAACATGGGGTGATGTCAGAGACAATCGTGCGGTTCAGGTTAGCAGCAGTGAAATCGGAACAACGATCTCAGCAGCAACTTTCAGCGCAAAAGAGGTTGCCCAAAAAGATGGAAAGCTCGTTGTTGTGTACGTGACGCTCAAAAATACAGGTAAGGAATCAGGAGACTTGGACTGGTCAGGGTTTCAGCTCATTGACAGTCAAGGCCGTAAATATGATGACTTGGAGGATTGGGAGGATACCACTGTTTTCAATCAGTGGTTGAAAGAACATAATCTCGGCGAGTCAAGTGATCAGCTATTCCCCGGCGCGACCGTCAAAACGGCAAAAGCTTTTCGCGTTGCGCCTGACGCCTCTAACATCAAGCTGCTAGTCAACGAGGTGTTGTTCGAGACTGAGAGCAACCCAGCAATAACGAGCGCAGCAGCCACGCCAACCAGCACGGATGCTTCAGCCAAAAAATCGCCTCAGCCGACAATCGGCGCGACACCTAGTGCAAGTCCAACCCCAGCAGTCAGTCAGGCTTCCTCGCGCACGGTGCAGGCGAAAGATGGTTCTGCAAATCTGCGTAGCAGCCCCAGCACCGAGGTCAGCGTAGTTTCAAAAGTACCCAATGGCACTGCTGTAAAAATCTTGAGCGAGAAGACCAACAGCTCTGGACAGCTTTGGTATGAAGTTGAAGTGGATGGGAAAGTCGGCTGGCTCTATTCGGAACTGCTTGGGAGCGCTGACTCACAATGCAGTTCTCTCCCGCAAGTAGATCCTTGGGCATTAGAGAGTCCTATTTCACTGGGTGCAAACAATGCATCGCCCTACTATCAGCATGTTGTACTTGCAGGCAATGCCCAGCAAGTGAACACTTTTCTGGGCTGCTATAACCTTCATATAAAATCAAGGGCAGACTACTCCTCGGCCTATAAACTCTGGGCGGCCTGCCAGGAGATTGTCAGGCCAGGTGGGGGACAGGACAACCAGACGGTTTGCATTGCTCTTGATGAAAGTGGGAAGTCGCTGGACGAGAAGATTTTCTCTGCCACCTATGCCGAAACTGTAGCCCAGAAAATTTTCAGGTAGAGGTCAAAAATGCTGAGCCGAATGATGACGCTTGCTGCAATTTTTGTGATTGCAGTTGAGGCAAATGCAATGGCGCAGGGTGAGGCACGGTGGGAATATCAAGGAGTTGCTTCCACTGGAGAGAAGGTTTATCTCAATCTGGATTCTATTCAAGCTGACGCTAGAGGTGGAGGCTACTTCTTCACCTACCAGATTGGACAAGATCGACCTTTTTCTTTCACACCTTGCGATGGCCGATTTCAAGTAGTCAAAGCTGACGGAGTGACCTTTGAGCCGATGCTTGAGCCACAGTCCGAAGCTACTCGAAAGATGCTCAGGCGCGTCTGTACTTACCATCTGTCGCAATGAAACATCAGGGCAGAGCTGAGAACTGAGAGTTTAGTCGCTCGCAGTACTTTACATTATTGTCAAGGGTTAAGAATGAAGTTATGACAACCCCAATTGAATCTAGAATTCACGAAATTGTTCACGAATTCGGCTATGACGCTCAAGTCTTAAAAGAGTTTGCTGAATTTGTACAATCACAAACTAAATCAGCTCGTAAGCCTAAGACTTCCACCAAGTCAACTCAAACAAGCAAGACTCCAAAAATAAAAGAACCAACAGTATCTGAGCTACAGGCTGCTGTTGCCAAAGCTTTTGGGTGCGGTGATATCAAAGAACTGAAGAAGCACAAAGCTTTCAAGCTTGCAATTGCTGGGCAAGAACTAGATCTTCGCAAAAAAGAAGGCTGGCTGATTCTATATCGAGAGTGGGTGAGAGTTCCTGAAACCGAGCGTCATGAGGAAGGCCCGACCTGCATCAATGGCATTGACGTTCTCAAGAATTTCCGCCCGTGGCACGTCTTCAACCTGAATCCAAAGACAGCCAGCACTGACGATATCAACACAGCGTTTCGTCACTTAGCAAAGCAGCATCACCCAGATTATGGGGGGAACCGCGAAGTATTTGAGGAGTTGCAAAAAATGCGAGATTCACTTCTGGCGTTTCGTTAAGTACACCGCTCTACTAGAAGGCTGAGCAGCTATGGTCAACACTAAGCACGAACTGCTGTCTGCTGAAGAGACAGCAAAGATTCTGGATGTTAATTTGAAGCGATTATATGCAGTCTGTACAGCTTTTGATGCTCGCAATGATGACGAATGGGATTTGATCGAAGGTGAACATTTTGAGTGGTTAAATCAGAGCCTGGGAACTCGTATCTTCTATGAAGAAGGAGCAATGGCAATTGCCAAATACCTTCAAGAGACTGCAAGAGCCAGCGTGTTTAGTCAGCTTTTTGAATCTGTTATAGAGAGGCTGACGCATCGGCGCAAACGCATCAAACAAATGCTAGTAAGACGCAGAATTGTTCGCGAATGCCAAGATGGTGTAGTCGTCAGAGGTGAACTGGTCTTTGTTGATCGACGCCGTACAATTCGGATTCTAGATACTAATGGCAAGGGGTTGAATGCTGCTAGAAAGAGAGAGCAGGAAAACGATAGCTTAGACGGACGTAATCAACTAAAAATAGGGAAAGACTTTGACATAATCGATGGAGTTGAATACTGGAGCCAGAGCGGGATGGTTCGTATTGCCAAAAATATGTCTGAGAAGTTAGCGCAAAAGTCTCGAAAAGCTTGGACTGAGGCAGTATGTGAAGTCTATGAGGATGCTATTAATCAGCAGAGAAAATATTTAGACTCTTTTGATGCGAGAGTTCAAAGAGCCATGGATCAGGTGAAAGCAGCTGCCAACCGCAAATGTCAGGTAACTCTGGAGCGGCAGAGACCCCATGCCCCATTTGACATGCATATTCATCATCTGTTCGATCGTTCAACTCGCCCTGATCTTGCAGCCCGTCACGATAATCTTCTAGCAATGCATGAAGACATACATCAAGGCTTCCATAAGTGGCATGGGAGTAGCGGATGCGAACCCCAGCATTTTGTTGAATATTTAACCTCAGTAGAAGGCTGGCGTTTTGAGAAACCCAAAATGGCTGCTCATCTACAAAATTTGATGAATCGATTTGAAAAACTACAACGCGATTTTGAAAACCGGCCATTCATCAGCTGACAACGTGTGCATGTCACTTTGGAAGGTTCATAACTTGAGTGTCTTGGCAACGATATAGCTGAATGCCTGTAAGTAGAGGGTTTCTGCTCATGAGTATAAATACTTCACCGCAAAGGTGACATGCTCCCGCTGACAACTGAAGCATTCAAAGTGGGGCTGAAGCATTCCCTACCCGTCTAGTTTTTCTGGAAAAGAGCGGAAAACAGTTCATCGCTCCCAAGCCGAGATCTCTACAGCTGAAGGCTTCTGGGGCTTCCCACACACACTCAATACTGCGAAATCATCACCATACATAGCGCCAAAATCGGAATTAAAGCCACCATTCTGCGCTCAATTTCCGTATTTTTCGCTTCTTTTCCATCACCTGACTACCCTCAACAGTTTGCTGTTTACAGCTTTGACCTAGTGATCGCACCAGTTTTCAGCTACTCTAGCTCGTTGGCAGCAGTGTACTATTCCGTACTCATTCTTGCGCTAAAGAGTCATAAAATCGATTTCTGGCGTTTCCATGAGTACAGAATGAGTACAGAATGAGTAGGCAGATCGGGAATGTTAAAACGTCTATAAGTTAGAGTTTTAGGCCAAGCTGGCATTAAAAAGCACCATTTTCAAAAACCAGCTTTACCCCGAACATCACTGCCCCACTCGCCAATCTTCCAGCGCCGGACGCGCAGGCTGGATGAACCGAGCCGCCCGTTTTACCCGCTTGCCTGACTTCTGTTCCAACAGCGCCAGGGCGAACTCAAGCACTCGGAGCCGATCACCCTCAGATAGTTGAGGACAGATTTGAGATAGCTGCCCCAGCGTCGTTGTTGAAGTGGAAGAAGAGATGTAAGTCATTATTGACGACCGTGTTTTTTGCCTGGAGTGGGTCTTCGGACTGAACTGCTAGCTCACCAACAGCCGACAGTAGTAGATCTGCAACTTCACTATAAAAATCGGTGCCAGTGGACTCGCGCCCTGGATTTACTTTGCGATGACCCGCCCCTATTTCAGCCATCAGTTAATCCTCCCATTCTGTACGCCCTGCAAATAGCTTTCTACCAATGGTCTTGTGTAACTGCGATCTGTCACACGGTTAAAGGCATTGCCCGCGCCTTTTTGAGCATTGGATATTTCAAGATGAATATGCGAACCATTCTCGTTTTGCGGGAAGATCTTGCCCGTCCAGCCCTGATTCCCCAACGTTTGCCCTTTGGTGATCCTTGCTCCCGGTTGAACACCGCGCGAGTCCATATGGGCGAAGAACCAGGTGTTGCCGTCATCGCCGATCACCTCGACAACATTCCCGTATCCCGGCAATACTTCAGACCTACCAATCGTGCCGTTTACTGGTGCAGGGATTGGCGTGATCACATTCCCTTTGCGCTCCAGCGTGAAATCATACGAACCGGGCGGGGACTCATCTTCTAGATTGTCGCGATAGATTTTGTCTACTGGCTCAAAGTCCACACCTGTTGGATCTGGCGTTACAACAGCAGGCGGCGGCGCATTCGGATCTACTGGTGCAGGCTCTGGTGTTGGATTTGGTTCAACCGTTGCAACTGGCCCAGGCTCACCCACGGCTCCCGCAACATGAGCCTGCCCCCAAGCAATCGGATCTCCGCCAATATTGATTATTCGCATTCCTGACATGCGATCTGTCCACCAGTAGTCATCCGCCTCAACCTCGATATCTGCGCCGTTGTTATATTCCTCGTCCAGGTTGATGTCAGGGAAGTCAAGGTCTGGAATATTCTGCAATCCGCCTTTAGACTCGCTAATCCCTAGAATCCGCCCAATGTCAATCCCAGACGTAATGCGCCGCAGGCCATCTAGCGGCCTGTACGGCTCGTTGCCCAGCAGCCGCTTCAGCTCATCTGTCAGGTCTATGCCTAAGTCGAGCAGTTGATCCGTCGTCAGCACTGGCCTTGCCGTTTGGCGCGGCGGAATCACAGGGGGAACTGGCTCTGCTGGATTATTCACGACTGCTGTTGAACCTGCACCAAGCCCTAAATACCGCTCTCTCCTGTCTCTCAGCAATTCAAGCGTTGATATCCATGAGCCTCGCTGTATGTCGATCTGATGTGTCCTGGAGACAACATAGTATTCAGCTGGTTCTGCGTCTGGGCAATGCCAATCTTCTTTGAGCGAGATGCGCGTATGAACACGCCAAGCTGACTCACCCCGCGCTGTAATGCCGACTCGCTGCACCGGGCGGTCAAACCAACGGATCGACTCAAGCGCTATGTAGTCGGTCAGCGTGTTATTGGTTGCCTGCTGATTGCGGCGATCTGGCGAGGTATACCAATTATCTTTTTCGAGGATGCCGATTGGCACCATCAACTCACGTTTGGTTGGCCCGCCATACTGCTTGATTGAGCCAAGGTTATAAATGCAGGATGCCATTGCCGCTCTTTCCTGCCCGCCGCTATTCCCCTGTTGGCTTGATGTGACACGCAAGAAATTGGTAATACCTTGCTCTGACAAGCGATCTGACCAGCTAAGGATTTTCCAGGACGGCATCTCGATCATCGGCAGGTCTTCCCAATTCCGACCCGGCACTAATGCCTGCGAACGCGACGAATAAGGTAGTTTCTCCCAGACGATTGCGCCTGTGTGATCCACGAACATGTGGAAGAAGCCTTCTACCGCAAGGTATTGAAGGTTCGACCATGCAGAGCCTTCGTTGTTTATCCTGGCTAAATAGTTGGGCGGGAATGGCAGCGGCCTTGTTCTAGCCTCCCATCCTGTCGGCTCCCCCCAGAAGTTCTCTACCCAGTCACGCAGGATTCGATAGTAGAGAATAGCAGCGCCCATCGTTACTGTCGCTGTCTGCCGGATCTCAAGAGATCTCTGCGAAACACCTATCGTCTCTGGTGTATTCAGATCTGTCAGCACATACGAGTCTTTATAGATCTTTCCGTAGCTTTCGCCCGTCACATACAGGCTTGTCTCCCCGCCTTCGGAACTGCGGCCATAGTCAGTAATCACACCACGGATCAGCAGGTGCGGAGCTTTGTCTAGGTAGGCATCCTCCACTGGGGCGATAATGCCAACATCTGGGTCTTGCAGTCCCTCCGCGCCCTCACCTTCCGGCGCAGTCTCAACCCGTTCAATCTTGGATGGATCTCGAATCACGCCCTGCAACGCATCAGCGTTACGAGCGCAGTAAGCCTCCATTACCAGTCCAGGATGTACTTTTTTGAGCAGGTTTTGGTTGCAGAGGCTTGCCCGCATCCTGAAAGTGAATGTGCCCGACGCTGCCTCAGCCGACAAAGAGTCGCGATACGAAATCAGATCTTGAAACTCCCCAAAGTCAAGAACCACCTCGCCAAGCCGGGTTAGAATTCTAAGCTGAAATTGGATCAACCCTTTACCCGCAGGATGTTCCATGTCGCCCGGTCGGATATCCGAGACGATCATCGGTGGTGCGTATGTTCCTACCGTTAAAACCATCTTTAATGAATCCCAGTTCTCATCCGTGGGTGATTGCGCGGATCTGTAACACCTTTTTCCCATCGAGCCAAGAATTCGTCATGAGCGGCCAGCACGCCCTCTTTCGCGCCATCACGAGCCTGTTCCTTGCTGCCTTCACCTGCCACTGTGACATGAACCACGACGTTCATTTGCGGCATTGACCCACGATTTGCGCCGCCGGGGGAGATCCCCTTTAGGTCAAGTCCCTCCACTTTCATGTCGCCGTCAGCCACACGGTCTACGATGCTGCGGCCTTTGCCTTTGACATTCTCATGGTCACGATACGCTGGTGAACCTTCAGGCTGTATGGGCAGTTTGGCAAAGCCGAACTCTGGTGCAGGCTTCTCGGTGACAGCTTTGATAAAATCATCGACGCTGCCGCTAACCGCTTTGTAAAATGCGCCATCATCCTTAAACGGCATCCCATCGTTAAGCGCATAGTCCGCAGGTTGCGCCGTCATCGTTGGCGTACTGCCGAGCATTTTTGTTGCCATGCTGGTTAGCACGTCCAGTATTTTTTGGAGCAGTCCGGATTGTTTCTGATCTTCCGTTTGTTCGACTGCCGCGACCTGCGTTCCGAGTAAATTGTCTCCAACCGTTGGGTTGGGATCTGAACGCATCGCTGCGCCCTGATCTTGCGAATTAGGCTGAGTGGGCACCAACCCATCTTTAGCCAACTCGGCCTTGCTTTCGGCCTTTGGCTGCACTGTTTTCAAAAACCCGTCTAGCGTTTCACTGCTCTCGTCCAATCCCGCAGCTTTCAGCGCGTCAGTCTCCGGCTGGGCTGCAAGTAAGTCGGGTGATGTTGCTGCCCCGGTAAAATCGCCGAGTTTCGCAACGTCAAAGTCAGCAGGCGTGGCTTTAAGCCCGCCCATTTGTGTTTGCCCAACACTCCCATCTTTTAGAGGATATACGCTTTGTGCGAAAGTGGCGGCATCGCCATCTAGCGCGTCATAAAACCCGCCAACTTTATCAAGGCCAGAATCACGATCAGGTTTTGGGGAACCTGCCCCCACGAACTTACTTAAGTCATCACCTTGCACGCCATCATAGAACTGCCCAACGCTGTCAACGTCAATCTTTGGATCAAGACCTAGATCCACTTTTGCCACGCCGCTAAAGTCGCCAAGTTCGGCCATTGCGCCAAATTCAGATGGGTCTGTCTTCAGCGTGGGTTTGCCCCCAAAGTCAGCGCCCAGTTTAGTCAACGTCGCTTTATTCTTCGTTTTGCGCCCGCGTCCACGTCGCTTCAGGGTGGTGAAAAAGTCTTCATCCTGTGGGACATCGCGTTCTGGCAAGTCCAGGTCTTCTGGTGTTGTAAAATCACCAGCGCCAGCCGTCATCATCCCAGCAGCACCTAGCTTGTGAGCGTTGCCGTCTAATCCTAATTCTTTGACGAATGCACCAAGAGCTTGTCCGCTTGCGTCATACAGCCCTGCTGAATCAATTGCAGATCCTGCCTTCTTGCTTGGCTCTAGCAGCTTGCCGCCCGCTTTGCCGACAAACCCTCCCCCTAGAGCCTTCTCGATAGAGTTCAGCTCATACTGATCCGGCTGAGTCGGGATGACTTTGGCTTCAGGTTTACTGCCAAACCCAAGATTACTTAGGAATCCTCCAATTCCGCCTTGAACGGACTCATAGAATTTGCCAATCTTGTTTGTGTCGGGAGCCGGAGCGCCTTCAGGGGTTGCGCCAGACATGGCTGGTTCTGGGGATTGACTTTGGATGCCCAACGACTGAGCAAACTTGCCTGCATCGCTGCCCTGCGCCGCCTCATACGTGCCAATCACTTTATCTAGATTGCTTTGGCTTGCGTCTGTGACGCTAACCGTGTTGGACAATCCAGCGGTTGCGCTTAGCCCGCCGACTTTACCCGCACCATCAAAAACGCTGTCAGAGAATGCCCTGTCTGTTCTTCTGGAGACATTACGCTTATGATCCACAATGCCCTCGCCCATCTGACGCTCACTACCAAGCGTCTTACCCAGAATGATGAAGTCTGCAATGCGGCGCACCTCGTGGAGGATTCCGACCAGCGTCTCACGGCTACTGCTTAGCGCAGAATCACTCCCACCGGTAGAGCTACTCACTGGCGCAGTTTCAGATGCAGGAGATTCACTCGCCTGGGGTGAACCTCCTGCCGTGGGCTGTGTGGCAACGACATCCGGCGTTGCAGCAGGGGCGGAATTCGCCACATTACCGCCCAAGTGAACTTTGATACCTGCATTCAGTTCAGCCTGTCGCCGTGCCTGGTCTTTGCGAACCCGGCCTTCATCATTGCCTAGCCCCGGCGCGTCAAGCCTGCCAGTGTCAGGGTTGTAGTAAGATGCGACCCGCGCATCCAGGATCGACTCATCGCTAACGCCCTTCTCCTTAATGGTCGAAAGCTGATCCAGAAAACCGCCTTTATCTGAAGCAGCCAGCGGAGACTGGACATAAAGATCCAGGTAATTCATCAACAGGCGCGAATCGTTCGGATCTACGCCTGCTTGTTTTGCTCGCTGCTGGAATACTGCCTTTTGCTCTTTCAGCTTGGCGTTCCAGTGCTTGTCGGCTTCTTCTGGAGCCATGCCCTGCTGTGCGCTGAACGAGCCTGTATTTGCCGCGCCATTGCCCGGATCTGAATGCCCGTAATAAGACTCTCGGAAGCCGCCCGACTCATCGCGGTTTCCTTCGGACATGCCGATGATTTTGGCAGCAAGGCTAGCAGATCCACCGCCAAACAGTTTGTCATCACCCACACCAGGCGCAGGTGCAGCCCCGCCTGTGATGTTGGCAGGTGCGGCTTGATGCTCGTTTGCCCAGTCATCTTTGGCAGGCGCAGCGGCAGGCTTCGCAGCAGTGGCAGGCGCTCCAGTTATCGTTCTATTGCCAGGTAAAGCCTTACTGTCATTTCCATGACCCATCTGCATCAGGTATTTACCCTGAGCATCCTTCATGATCACATAGTTGCCATAATTGCCGCCTGACGCATATTCAAGCTTGGCCCCTTGAATCGTTGGCAGCAGCATGTTGACGTTTTCGGCAGACTTGTCAAACCGATCTTTGTCTTTTTGTGGAACATAGTAATCAATCGAATGGACATTGTTGGCATCATCTCTTGATGCGCTGTGCTCCCCGTGCGCTTCAAATGCAGATTCCAGAAGCGCTTTTTTCTTCTCAAATGAAGCCTTGGAGTCGTAGACCTGTCCGGCAACGCTATTGTTTGAAAACTCAATCTTTCGACCCTGTTTGTCGTACTGCTGAGCCATCTGGTCAAACATCCCGACGATCTTCTGCATTCCCAGGCCGCGATCGAACTTCTGATCGATATGGTAGTCAGCAGAACCGCCATTGTTTGATTGCGGCGCGGTAAAGATCCCCGACTCAAACCCCGGATCTGCGCTGCCCGTAACTGCACCAGCCGCAGCTTGTTGAGATGCCGTGGGCTTCCCGCCACCAGAAAGAACGCCGCCAGTCGTAACAGCGCCATCTTTGCCTTTTTCTCCCTTCTTCTCTTCCGGCTTGGGCAGAACTGCCTCGATCTGAGTTTTCTGAACTTCAGGCGCTGCCGCTTTGATTTGCACAGCTTCAGTGGCCGATTTCCTGCCATCCAGCAGCCATGCACTGATCTTTTTAACCTCTTCTAGCAGTGCCGTGAATACGGCTGGAGCGCCCGACTGCTGAGATTGTGTCGGCTTTTCCCCATGCGGCTCACCCATCACGCGCCCTGTTTCGTAAGGCGGTGCGATTGAACTAACGGGAGTAGTCGCCCCACCAGTTACAGCAGCAGATTGTTCAGTCACGGCAGAAGCATTCCCAAACATGGGAGAGCCGAGCTTCATCGCAAAATCTTCTAGAGATGCTGGCTTCTCAGATTTATTGCCGGATACTGATTGGAGAACTGACAAGATATGGTCAAGGCTACTTTCGGTGCTATTGACTGCCTGCTTTTGCTGCTCGTGACGTGCCGGACTTTTCTCTACGCCCTTGCCTGGGTATGCTGCGCCTATTGAGCCAAAGGGGATGCTATTGGCCTGGTAGGCATGAACAACGTCACCCGGTTCAAATTTGAAAGTCCTAAAGTTTGGAGTGGCCGAAACCCCCGCAGGTGGAGTGTCATGATATTGCGCGTCCGCAGCGGCACTAGCCTGTCCCGCTTTTGCTTGAATCTTGGACAGGTCAACATCTTCGCCAACGATCGCTGTAGGCGCTTGGCTATGCCATTTTTCCAAATCGGATTGAGTTTGCCCGCCCCCGATATGAAAGAAGTTCTCACCGTCTGACCTGAGTGGATCTTCAGCGGCCACTCTATGCTGGTACATCGTTGTACCTTTGAATTCAGTCCGCCCGCCGACGTGATCAGCAGCATTCTTCATGATTGAAGATTCGCCAAACATGCCGACTGTTTCATCCAATCGCGTCAGCGCTTCTTCCTCGGACATCCCGCGATTTTGCGCTAGGAATTTTGCCGCACTTGCTCTGTCTGTGATTTCAGAGCGGTCATGCCCGAACATTGGTTCGTATTGACCTTCTGCGAAAATTACGTCAGTGACGCTATCGCCGTAGTTGCCAGAATTGACACGATTGAAAATAGATTGAGCAACGTCAACCCGCCCCATTTTTGTCGTGGCTTCCAGATTTGAGATTGCTGCAAGCTGGTAAAGCTCCTCATTGCTTATCTTGGTAGCATTGGCGGGGACTCCATTGCTACTTACTACAGATGGAGCGCTAGCGGGAGGTTTCCCTTCACTAGCCCAGTCGTCTTTTGCACCACTTCCCCCAGATGGCGCAGCTGCTGCTTGAGCGCTGCCGCCCATAATATTATTGGCAATGCCACCCGCCATATTTGCAGCATTCTGGCCGAGTTGTCCCAGTCCATCCATGACACCGCCGATCGCGTTACCGCCAGCCTTCATCGTGTCGCCAACACTTTTCAGCCCAGGCGTATTTTGGAAAATAGTGGCAATTCCATCCAACCCCTTAGACAAAAACTCGCCAAAGCCCATGATCGCTTTAACTAGCGTTGATCCAAGGTCTGCGCCAAATTTGCCTATAACTCCGCCGAATTGCATGACCCCATCAATGATCCCTTTCGAGAAATCAGCAACACCTTTAATGAATACTCCGCTGAAGTCTGTCACGGTTTTGGTCATGCCGGTCAGAGAGCCGATCAACCCCGGAATTTTGTCTGTGACCAGATTGCCAAGCCAATCAATCAAGTCTGGTAGATGCCCCAAAATGGAATTCAACCCCTCAATGATTTGCGGGTTCTGCTCCAGGAATGTATTGACATCGCCTAGCAGTTGATTGGTCGTCTCGTCCATCGTGTTCAGCGCTGTCGTCAGATGGTCAAGCGCTTGGATGGTGAGTTTTGACCGTTCCGCCTCTAACTCTTTCGTCTTTTCCGCCTCAGACATCCCTTGTGTCTCAAGCATCTGCTGAACAGTTTTGCCGTCAGCACCTATAGCGTCAATTGAGAGTTCGCCATTGTTTGCAGCTTTAGCGCCAGCAAGTTGCGTAAAAACCTGCCGATCCTCTACGGTCATATCGCGACCATAGTTGCCCTTGAAATTCGTCTTGATTAGATCCTGTAACGCCGCTGCCTGCTGTGTGTCTGGATTCTCAGACGACATGACATTCTCAAGGTAATTCGGATCTTGAGCCATACGCTCTTTGAGCTGACCCTCATTCATTCCCAAGATATTCAGGCCAGACTGGGAGAACACGGTATCATCCAGCGTCTTATCCATCCGCATTGCAGCGTTCTTCAGTTTCCGCTCTGGCGTAATGAACACTTCATCCGTCTGACTACGCTCGATACCTGAGATCTGCATCGCTACAGAGTCGTAGCTATATGATTTTGCCCCTCCAGTAGACAGGAAGTTGGACATTGCCGCCTGAGACATCCCTGCGTTCTCTCGCAGAAACTCAGACGTGTCATTTTTGCCGCCAGTTAGCATCGCCGAAACCGACTGAATCATCTTCAGCGCTTTATCGTCTTTATCGGCAGTTCCAACAGACTGGACAACCTGACTGCGAGCTGAATTCATTTGCTCGGCATACTGTTGCAGGTTGTTTTCCATCCCTGCCTTGACAGCACCACCAACCATCTGCGCCATATACTCAGCGCCATCACCCTCACCGCCCGCCGCGCTATAGGAGGCATACTGATTGACCATCGCATCAGTATTCTGGCCAGTGGCGCGTGAAAGCTCTTGCAGTGCCTTGACTAGCTGCTGTTCTTCTTCCCCAACCTTGCCGATTACATGCTTGTCGCGCAGCTGATCGACCATCTGCAACGACTCTTCAGCCGTTGACCCCTTAGACGACCATGCAGCCGCCTGCTGGATCTCTAATGGCTTCAGGTTCTCATCGCTCAGCCCCCCGAATCGAGTCGCAATATCAGACGCTTTGACCTGATATTGCCGCGCTTGATCTGCTTGTTTGATATAGCCGTCAGCAGCACCGCCGATCATGTTACCAATGCCAGCGCCAATGCCGATGGACATGCCCCCCGTGAACGGCGCTAAGAGTGCACCCGCAGCTCCGCCTGCCAGCCCGCCAGCAGCACCCAAATAATTGCCTTGGCTAACGTCACTTGCTGACTTCCCTGCAACGCCAGCAATTGCTGCCACGTTGAGGAATTTCATCAGCTTATTGAACCCGCCCTCGTCAGCGCCTTGCTCCTGCGCGCGAGGTTTCTCTGCGCGATCTTCTTTTCCACCAACACGCCCCACCAGCTTTTCTGTTGAACTACTGTCTCGCTCAGGTGCAGATTTGACTTGCCGGGTTGTTTTTACCTCTTCTCTTAGCGCATGGAACTCGTCACTGCCGCCGCCCTTGGACTGC
This sequence comes from Pegethrix bostrychoides GSE-TBD4-15B, assembly GCA_019359155.1. Classification (GTDB taxonomy): domain Bacteria; phylum Cyanobacteriota; class Cyanobacteriia; order Elainellales; family Elainellaceae; genus Elainella; species Elainella bostrychoides. The sequence goes on along the minus strand of JAHHHV010000029.1, from coordinate 7,648 downwards.
TTGGCTTCTTGCCTGTAAACTCCAGCAAGATTCTTCAGTTCATCAATTAACTCCTGATATGCTTTTGCCTCTTCAGGATTCTTGACGGCTTCTTTGACTGCCGCAGATTGCAGCTTCTGGACTTGCGCCACGGCCACATCTGGCGCATTTTGTCCATACTGCTTAACCTGCTCGACTTGCGCCCGGATTGAAGCAAGAGAAGGGCTTTGCTTCTCCGTCTCTTGCTCTGGCGGTGGCGGAATGATTTTGTGTGCAGGGTTCTGTGCTGCGGGGACGCTTCCAATCGGACTACTATCGGGCGCAGTGCCAGGGAATGGCGGCGCTGGCCGCGTAGTTGCTGCTGCTGCACCCGGTTCAATAATTTTTGCAGGGTTCTCCGATTGCGGCTCAGGTGCTGGGATGTTTAAAGCTGGACGTTCCACATAAGGGCTTTGCCCTGGCCCTAGAATCTCCGCAACAGACCCCTGATTCTGAGGAGAAGAAACGGACTCAGCAGTTTCTGCAATCTTAGTGACACTCTGTTTCGTTAAATTCTCAGCTTCAGACAAATCCTGTCTGAAGTTTTCGATATTTAGCCGAAACTGAATCTCTACCTGATTGTCATTGCCCATCTCACCGTCTACCTTCGAGTGCTTCTAAGTCGTCAGATATGTGTCGTATTCCGCTACCGATCTTCGTTGTCGAAATGGGATCAGAGTCGGGCAACAAGGCATCGCGAGTGCTAAAAGTCTTAGCAGAATGGATATGATTACAGCCTAACTTATTGTGAGTCTTACTGTCTTGAGATGAGAGTGGCAGCAGGTGGTCTAGGGGCAGCGCAGCGGGAATTAGCAGGGATTCAGAATCTCGCTGACCATGCCATTGTGCAGGCTTGCCAGTTGGTATCGACCATTTTTGCAGCGGGAACAAGCCGACTCACCACTGCGTTTCAAGCGCGATCGAAAGAGTCGGCAAAACCTCAGTCAGTAAGGCGCATCTTTTCACCGGACGAGGTAAAAAGATTTAGGCTGCTGCTCATTCTGCAATTGATCAACAGCTAGCCTGTCCATCACCTGCTCAAGGTGAGCCAGCACTGGAGCCGTCAGCTCAAACCACTCTCCAGACTTCCGGTAATGACTGAACTGCCGATGCAAACCCAGCTCGACCCGTCGCGGCGCAACGCAGTCAATCGCCTTCAGAACGCTCAGGCGATGCCCGTTCCCAGTCTGGAGCTGCTTCAATCGCCGTAGTGGATTAGCCGCAATACCAATTTTGATGTGATAGATTCCAGCCTCTCGATACCCAATCAGATAAAGCACTTGCTTCTTGAGATAAAGATGATGAGTCTCATTCTAAGATGGATGGCAGAGGGTGATAGTACTGCAAATAGCGAGCCGATTTACAGCCTGGACTTATACTCTGGACAGAAAGCGAGGATTGCCTTTGACCTGTCGCGGTGACCGCCCATATTACCCGACGGCGTAAAAAGCATCTCTCCGTCCAGAGTTCGATCATATTTGGGGCAGGGACAATATGGTCGTAAGCCTTGCCCTGAATGTTTTCCATCAAAGTTGATGAAAAATGAAGCGCATTCTTCAGCCGTCTATACAGATTCCCATAGACGGCACAGCGGCTGCATTTTGTGGGAATCCCGATAGCCCCAGCACAGTCCCGATTCCAAATCGGAGTTGTCGGGTTTTTCCGACAACTTCAGGCAGCATCAATTTTGAGAAAAGGGTGGTCAGGCGCAAGTGTCAAGGCAGCATCAATTTTGAGGGCTAGCCTAAACTCACGGTACGGCACTTTAGCCAAAGTCACACTGTCGGGTTTTGCGACAGTGTGGCTCAAGAGGTTTATGCGAACGTGGTAAAGCCTGCGCCAACTGCATCGGTCGGAGCTTCACTGCTGCTTGCGACAGATTGCGACAAAAAAACGACAACCCGCGACATCATTCTGGCGGCTACCCGACCGGACAAAAACGGACAAGAAATGGACATCTAGCGGACAACTTCAGCCCCTGCTGCACTCTTCAATGCCGGGGCATCCTGCGAGAGACTTCAGCAAACACGGTAAACCTCAGCCGCTCGTTTCTTCCGGGCAGTTTTCTCATGGGGCATCTTGACGGTGCAACCGTTTTTGCTAAAAGCCATGAGTACCCTCCCAAGCCAGATCAGCCTGCTAAAGTCCCAGATTTCCGAAGTCGAGCAGGCGCTAGAACTTCAGAAGAATCCACCGCCGTACAAAATCGATGAGACGGCATACCCGGCATTGAACACCGTCCGCTCGACTCTCGCCCAGGCAGCAACGGCCTCCGAGCATCAGGTTCTAGTCGCGCAGATCCAGCAGCAGCTTGCCAGCCAGCGCAAAGAATTGGCAGCTCTTGAAGCCGAACTCGCCAAACGGCAGACGGCGATCGCAAAACTCAAGGCAGAGCAGGCCAAGGCACTCGCAGCCTTTGAGAAGCTCGAAGCCAAGCTATTCGATGCAGCAAAAGCGCTGATCGGACTGAGCCAGGAAATCGCCGATGAAGCAGCCACCGTCACCGGCCAGCGGCCTGTTGTACTCGCTGCCAGCCCCACAGAGATCGACCGTCGCATGAGCCAGCCGGTTGATGCTATTGGTCGCCTGCACATGGGACTGGAGCCAGCCGGACTGCTAATATCGGCCTCTACTGGGTTTGGTGGGCGCATGCACATGCCTATCGATTGCCGCCGCAACGCCCCTATCCCTGCCCCTGTAGCTCAGCCAGAGACAACTGACGAGCAGGAGCTGGCATCAGCTCAAATGGCACTCGAAGCCATGCAAGCGGGAAACATCCATATCTTATCTATAGCAAAATCGCTAAAACCCCGCAATGCCAAACGTTTTACTTCGTTGACGATTTCTACAATGTAATGCCGAGAGAGATTTTCTACGGCTGCATTGTCGTATACTAAGTCCATCTGTGTGCCAATAGACCATAGATGAATTTATTGTGTGAGTTCCAGCTTGAAGTGGTGGATCAATTTTTTAACAACATTGCGATACGCTTTTTGCGCTCCTTGCCGGGTGGTGCACAGCAAATTCATCAAAGAGCAAATCTTAAAGCAATTAGAGAACTCATTTGTTATAACCAGGGAAGGCTTGCTGACTACTCTTTTGTTGCAAGCGAGTGTCACAAGAGACTGAAAGAGGAGCTAGTCAGAATAGGTTCTTCTACTGCTCTAGTTTCTCAACAAGACTTAGATATTCTAAAGAATCGAGCTGACGATTTGTCAGGGTATCTTGACTATGAATTCAGACGAGTCTCACATGAGAATTTTGAACGGTTATTGAGATTTTTTACCTACAAGACACCACTAGGAAAGCCTTTGAGAGCTTGCATTAAAGCTGTTGAAGGAAGTACGATGGTTACGCTGGCAAGAGATAAATTCTCAATTGTTGAGGAGGACTTTTCTGTTGGCGCAAATACTGCATTTACTCGAATTAACGAAACGGGTACGCACTACATTTGTAACAATATTCCGAGCGAGGTCAAAAGAGGTTCTTATAGAAACGCTCGAATCTATGAAGATGCTGTGAGGCAGATCTACTCCGAACCAGGTCTGATAAGACGGCTTCGATATCGGCATTCTGCCACCGCTGTAGATCGGAATTGGCAGCAGTGCTGGAAGCGAGTAACTGTAGCCAATTTGGAGGAGTTACCGCCCATAGAGACTTGCTACAAATCCACTCTTGTCATACCGATGACCTTGCTAAACAGCAACAACTGGTTATCTAGCGAGTTTCGTTCTCACTTCAATATTGGGGCTAATGGCTCTAGAGCAAGCTTTGGATTTCTTTGCCTGGATCATCAGAATACAGCTTTTTTCAACGAAAATGAAGATCTTGATCTTGGATATATTTTTGCTGACATTTCAAGCCTATATCTAATCCAGCGACTAACCTACACAACTTATTCGCGTGCGTTTAATGAGGCTGCAAATTTAGTGCAAAGAAGTGGCATGCCTTAGGGAATTTCCAACTTAACTTGAGTATCATATTGTAGCGGCCACTCTTTCTAACCGTCGGCAGACCTTTATTATTACTCAATCACTATGCAAGCATTAAGATACATTATCGACAAGCTGCGTGGGCAAGATAAGCCTCCAGAGCCTTCTGGTAGACCATCGCAAACAACGCACCAGAACATTCAGATTGTTGATATTGGTAAATCTGTTGCAGAAATAGCGAAGAAAAATAATCAAGTAGAAGTTCAGACTCGTTGGAAGCCCAATTCTGGGCTGTTTCTGCCAAGACAGAATTGGTGTCATCCTGCACAGCCGCAGGGTGACAAAAAAAAGCGCTTGTAATAATGCTGCCTTCCTTTGAACAAGGCGGTGATTTATGAGAATTGCGGCAGTACCACAAAAGGGAAAGCCATGCAGCAGCAGAACCCTCAGAAGGCAGGGTTGGTTCGACCGCCCAAGCTAGGAGCAAGGCCACTCTGCCTCAGACTGCCTGACGGACAACTCGAACGGCTGCCCCAGATTCCAGGCTGGCGCGAACGGGTGCGAGAGCTGATCGAAGATATGGTCACTGACTATGAAGACTACGGCTGGTGATTGTTTTCCGCTGAGACTCCTCAATCAACCCGGCAATCGCCTGAATCCGTCGATCGAACTCCAGCCGCAACAGCGCTGCCCGCTCCAAGCATTTGCGCTCAGGCAGTCCCAGCAACAGCACCAATATCTCTGAATACCCAAAGGCTAGCTTCAGACGGCAGCGATAGACCGCAACAACCTGCGCCCCGTCGGGAAACTTGCGCCGCTCTTTCACCAGCTGCACTTCAGCCCGTACCGTCACGCCATAGTCATTACTGAGCTGTCGGAGTTCTTCACAGCTCGACTGCACCCGCTCAATAAGTCCATCGACGCGGCGACATTCGGCCTCAAAGTCTGGCGCTGTCCGTGAGTCGAGCAAACGGCTCAAAGTAAATCGCCCAGGCTTTGGTCTGACATTCAGCGAAGCAACAAACTTGCCTGCTGGTGTTGATGGACCAGTAGATTTCTGCCACGGCTTGACTCGCTGTATGGTCTGGGATGCGATTTGCTTTTGACGGTCGCTGGCTGGATGCTTACCGCCTGCTACACCCGCCGCCGCTCGAAGCTCACTGAGATTAGCCATTTTGCTTACTAGTTCGTTCAGTGTCAGGATGCCCGTTTGTGGTGGCTGTTTGGTGTCAGATTTGTGCCTTTGATTTCGGGCAATCGCTTGCTGAGTCTGGGCTGTGGCTGTGGGGCATTGTGCCTGTCTGGTATCAGGGTGGCTATGGTAATTCAGGCAGTGGGAATGTCGTTGAGCAGCCTGAATACAGGGATTTCGCAATTCCTCTGTGGTTACTATTTAATTCTTCGCCTCCCCCATAGGATAGTGAAATTGAGTTTTCATCCACAGAAATGCCAATCAACAATGGAAACGGGGAGTTCATGTTTACCTCAACGCAAATAGAGACCCACTCCCCCACCTCCACCACCCCCAACGTCAGCTACCCCAATTTGGCAGATAGTGCTTTTGATCTATGCGGTGTTGATGTTGTTTGCAGCAGCCAGCCAGCACCAAGTGTTAAGTCCATCTTACGAATGTGGTGTTGAAATCCCTGACTGTTGACTATTGGGCAGAATCCTCATCCAGCAATTCAAGGCGAGTCTGCTCTTATCCAGACTTGAAATAGGGTACTGGCTCAGCCCTTATTCAGCCGTCAGAACTGTCACTGCCCGCTCATTATTGAGACAGCCCTCGCCCCAGGCCTTCACCAATTCGCCGTCAGGATTTTCAATCACGCAGGCTATCTTAGGAAAGACGCGAGGGATGATCACGCCTGTCCAGATCGGCAGGAATGCACACAGCACACAAGCGGCAAGCAAAAGCTTTTTCAATCTTGGAGTCATCGTCGGCATAGTAAGTCACCCAAATTTCTTGTTCTAGACTTCCCGGCGCTGGGCACTCTGGGCACAGAACTTTAGGAACGGCAACAGATGAAACTTTTCTTGGGCGGACTGCTACTCATTGCCTCAGCTCTAGCCATTCCCGCGCCACAGCCTGCCGCAGCTCAGGAGAACTGCGAGCCAAGCTATCCGACGCTATGCATCCCGGTGGGAAGTGCTGACCTGGATTGCAAAGATGTTGATCAAACAAATTTCCCAGTCCGGCAGCCTGACCCGCACCGATTTGATGGGGACAAGGATGGGGTGGGCTGCGAAGCGTAACGCCATCTAGCCATTTAGCCGCCAACTCTCATCAATCGGTTTGTCCAACCGTCCCCGCCGCTGGCTCCGCTTTCCTGCCCGCTGCTGCACCATCGCCTCAGCAAATTGCAGCAGCCGCACCTGATCGCCCTCGGATAGTTGCGGGATGAGCTGACCCAGTTTGCCCAGTGTCGTAGTCGAGCCTTGTCCAGTCGGATCAAGAGAAGTCATTGCCACACGCAACAGGTATGACTACAGGCTAACTTGCTGTGAGTCTTACTGTCTTGAGATGAGAGAGGCGGCACCCAAGCAACTGGCTCAGGATCGGCGGGTTTACTCGGCAGGTCGCTTCAGTCTGCCCGTACCGTCATCACAACCCGCTCATTATTGAGACAGGTTTTGCCCCATGTCTTTACCAATTCGTCGTCAGGATTCTGAATCACGCAGGACACTTTGGGGGAGATGCGAGGGGTGATCACAAATAGCCAGACTGGCAGAAACGCACTCAGTATCAGGCGGCAACCCAAAACTCTTTCGATCGCAGAGTTATCGCATGTCACCCAAATTCCTTGTTCTAGGTTCCCCGCACTGGGCACTCTGCCACAGGATTCTACGGAGCAATAGATGAAACTCTTCTTAAGCGATCTGATACTCCTCACGGCGGCTCTGTCAATTCCTACAACTAACACTGCCGGAGATCGGGGAACTGTGAGTCAAGCGTGTAGCTTTACTATTTATTATTTTTTTTGTTTCCAGGTAGGGATCTAGCAAAACCTACTACATCCTGGCCCTTTTCAGATGTTTTTTCTTGCTGTGATTTTCGATCAATCCAAAACTTGAAGCCAGCAGCAATGGAACCAGATCCAAACAAAAACGTACTAATTTCCTTCCAGTAGTTAGAAACTGCTTGGGACACAGTGTAGCCAAGATTAATCTGAACTTCCCGTTCCTCTGAAAAGACAATTGTGTCCTTTCTATAAGAGTCATCAATGCCAGGCACTTTCAATTCAACAAATGCCTGAATAGTAATTAGAGCCTTTCCGCATTTAAGGGGAGTCAGTTCCCATATCCAAATTGCTGGATCACCAGGAATTATAGGCTTCCTGCCTTCTGTAACAGGCCTGACTTTGAACATTTTGTCATCAACATTCAGTTTAATCTCAACCCCTAACGGATCATATCGGACATTCTGTTCAGTGCTGACAGGATCCTTAACGTCCAGTTGTTCTAGAAGCTGTTTGGTGACAGATGGAGCAATTCCTGCCTTAACTAATACCGGAACATCTGCTTTCATCCTGTCTGGAATGTTATGAAAACTTTCGCCTAGTGGAAGGTCTTCGAGGGAGCATCTCATTAAGGCAATGAGTATAAATACTCAGGAAATGGCTAGATTGAGATAAGCGCATCGTTGCTTGAGCACTTGAGCCACATTCTCTTGCTTCCACTGCGCTCCCGATAGCTTC
>JAHHHV010000028.1 GCA_019359155.1 Pegethrix bostrychoides GSE-TBD4-15B | reverse complement strand
CTTTGGCTTTGAATTGTGGGTTGTATTGTTTGCGTTTGTTTGCCATGAGATACTCCTATCACAGTTGAGCAATGAGGAGCTTAGTGACCACCTTAGCCACCTGTCCAGTTTTTCGGGTCCACCTCACGCACTTCCAACGAGAGCCGCGTCAGTTTGCTCAATTTCTGAAGCAAACCAGCATCCAGGTATTTGCCAAACATCATGTTTCCAGCAGGTGACCCGTGACCTTCACTCATCAAAATTGGCTGAGAAACCACCAGCACAGGTCTGTTCGACAGCATGACAAACTGGAGTCTCGGCTCATTTTTCTGAATATGCCGTTGTAGGACAGATCGCTGGGTCAGGTTAGTATTCAGGCTAGCAGGCAAAGGCTTCCGACTGGCTGTTTGGGGGTCATAGACAGCACTGTGGAGGATGCGATTTTTGGCATCACTGATCACTGCTAAATCAATATTGAGTGCCGTAAAGCTAGAGTCAGTTAGATCAACAGCGGTGTAGTCTGGCTTTTTACCCTGAGCATAGGCGTAGGTTGCATCCCAGGATGAGTAATCCACCAAGCCACTGAAAATGGCCGTTTGTTGCCCCGCGACAAGCTCTAAAACCCGCTGGACATCATCTTGCGTTCTTTGCTGTTCAACCTGGAGAAAACTATGAAGCAAGACTTGAGACGCCACTCCATACAATGCGCCGATTGTGCCGACAAAGGTGAGACCAAAAATGACTGGGAGCCGACGGAGAGCCATAGGATCGGGGGTTCTACAAAAATCATGGTAGAGCGTCTTCCTGCTCAAGGATTCCCAATCCGAGGTGATCTGCGGCCAATGCCACCATTGCTCGCTGTCCTGCTGACAACTGCCTGCGGTGCAGGTTGAGGGGCGGAACAAGTATCCAGACCTCATGAATATTTCCGACAGTTTGAAACTGCCTCGCTCTAACGGAGAGCTGCCAGCCATTCAATGCACTGTCGGTATCTTCACCCTACGCATTGCCCACCCGCCAACTCTCATCAATCGGCTTATCTAGCCGTCCCCGCCGCTGGCTCCGCTTCCCTGCCCGCTGCTGCACCATCGCCTCAGCAAATTGCAGCACTCGAATCCGATCGCCCTCGGATAGTTGCGGGATGAGTTCAGAAGCCCGCCAGATAGAGTAAAAGCTGACGCCTTGGCCTGAATCACCAGCTCGGCTTCATTGCGCGGGTCAAGGACAATAGAGTCGAAGGTTGCCATATTTTCTGACTCGCAAAAAGCTAAATTACAGGAATCAAAATTGGCGTCTGTTCTTCGTCATTCCAGATCCAGAAGATACTCAGCGAAAGCTCTCCCAAGTCATTGAGCGAGCCAGATACCGTGCAGCTAACCTGCGGGATGAAGGAATTTAAGCTGGTCTGCAAATCTAAGACGATCGGCGAGGTGTCCTTAGCGGAGGTAAATAGCGAATTCTGCATCCCATAAGCAGGCAGGCCCAGACGCTCATCCTGGTCGGTCAGCACAAAGGTTCTAATCTGCTGCTCTAGATACTCAGCCTCTGACGCGACAGCCCGCCCGCCGTTCTCGTCGAGCGCCATCGGGAACGCATAACCATTTAACAGCATGACAAAAGCTCCCCTTTACCAGTAAGCCTAATGAATGCATTCTCACTGTCTCAAATCGCCTTCCGTTGGTGGGTAGAAGTCTCCCTTTCGGAGCCTCAGCAAACGTATCATCTGGGTCCTTTTAAGAGCCAAGCAGAGGCAAAACATTCTAGAGGAGCTCATGTGGACGCTTTGCTCCATCAGGAAACGAGAGACATCGTTGCCTTAATCAAGCAGTGCTAAATCAGTTTTCAAAAGCGCAAAATTATTTAAATCGAGGCTTAGCCACCTGCCAAATGTTCGTTTTGCTTAATGGGAATGCGAATCGTGAATTCTGCTCCTTCACCAGGTACCGAGGTGCAGCTGAATTCTCCATGATGGTGTTCAACAATAATTTGATAGCTGATCGACATTCCCATGCCCGTTCCCTTGCCGACCGATTTCGTTGTGAAAAATGGATCAAAAATCTGTTTTTGAATACTTTCAGGTATACCACCACCATTATCTGCAATCGCAATTTCAACCCAATGGTTCGCAACCATAGCTGTACGAACCGTAATGATAGGAGTTTTTTTTGCCTCCATGGTTTCAGAAAGGATGGTATGAGATGATGACCTATCTCTTTCTATATCCCACTCTTCATCAAGCGCATCGATCGCATTCACAAAAATGTTCATAAAAACCTGGTTCAACCGGCCAGGATAGCAATTAACGATCGGCAATTGACCATAGTCTTTTATGACCTGAATCGCAGGTCGTTGGGGCTGAACTTTCAAACGATTTTGCAGAATCAGTAATGTGCTGTTGATTCCCTCATGAACATCAACTGGCTTAAACCCGGCCTCATCCAGCCGGGAAAAGTTACGCAGGGATAAAACAATCTCTCGAATTCGATTCGTGCCAACTTTCATGGATTGCAATAACTTAACTGTATCTTGCATTAGAAAGTCGAGATCAATCTCTTCAATTTTGGTTTGAATCGACTGAGGGGGATGAGGGATATAACCTTGATAAGCTTGGATCAGTGACATTAAATCTTCTGCATAGGCGCTAACATGCGTGAGATTTCCATGAATAAAGTTGACCGGATTATTAATTTCATGGGCAACACCTGCCACTAGATGACCTAGTGCTGACATCTTTTCGCTCTGGATCATCTGGGTCTGGGTACGATGTAATTCTTGAACCGTTGCTTGCAAGGTCGTCGTGCGTTCCTCGACTCGCTGTTCCAACTCATCGTTGATTTGTTCCAGCTTGGCAAAAGAACCCTGCAAATGATTCGCCATGCTGTTGAAAGAATTCGCCAGCTGACTCAGTTCATCCTGCCGAGTGGTGTCAAGATGGATCGCAAAGTCTCCATTCGCCAACTGATTACTGGCAACCGTTAATTCCTGAAGTGGCTTAGCGATTTGTTTTCGTAAAACTGACATCAGCAACAACAATTCAACCAGCAACGCTACAGCACCCGCAATCAGGATAAATTGAGCGGTAGACCAGGCCGCCTCTGCAAGCAGCGACTTGGGATAAACCGTGACAAAATACCAATCTGGGCCCGTTAAGCGAGTCACTGCTAAATACTCGTTATCTTGAGTATTTTCAAGAACAGAGTCATTGGGTTGAGCATGGGTGACTAACTGAAAAATATGGTTGAGATTCGGATCTTTGACCTCGTCGATTTTGAGTTGTCCTTGTGCCTTTTGTAGCTCTGAGCTGTAGTGAGGATGAACAATCAAGCGACCATCCGAGCGAAAAATTAAGTTATAGGTTCCTGGGAGCTGGTCTTGAATTGTATGCTCAATTAAATCAGTCAGGGTAACATCATGGCCCACAATCCCTAAAAAGCGATCGCCCTGATAAACCGGAACGATCGCTGAGACCATCCATAGGTTGACGCTGGGATCTAGATAAACGCCTGTCCAACGGGTCAAACGAGTAGGATTATGCTGAGGGTCGGCAATATAGAAATACTCCTCTTTCGGATTATAGAGATCCGGTGGAGCCTGTAAAGCGATTGGTGTTCCCTTCCAGTAGTTGATAGCTGCATTTTCAGGCGTGACGAAATAGGTATCGACAAATCGATTAGACCACGCGGCTCCATAGGCACTTACCAAGGAGTTGACTGTCAGCAGACGCCTTTGCAACTCTTCGGTCACTTTGACATCACGACCAATATATATACTCGCATGTCGGGTTGAATCAAACTCTGTCAGGGGACGATCCTCAGGAAAATTGCGTTGAGTGCCATCTTTCCAAGAAGAAAACTGCCGCTCAAATTCAGCCTGAAAATTGGATTGAGCAGGCTGCTGGAGATCCTGAAGAATTCGATCTCGCAGTAGCGTGAGATTGTCTTGCGCAAGTTGGAAGGTTGCACTCTCTTGCTGCCCCCGACCCTTGATATATTTTTCTAATTGCTTCTGGGTTTGGTTCTCTAAACGGCTGACCATATGAATGTAGCTGACGCCAGCCGATACCAGCACAACGCCTGTCACCCATATTGCCATATTCAGCAGGGTTTTCTGGGTTAAGGAAGTAGATTGCTGCTGGTTCAGGGGCTTAAATTGGGCGAATTTTAAAGACCATTGCTTCTGAAGATTTTTGCTAAACGAAGCTAACATACATTGTAATTCTCGATGGCTTCAGGGCTTATGGTGCCCCTGCTGTAGTCGAAATAAACAAGGACACGATGTCTCTGATACAGGGGTGGGGGTTCCGCCTGCTTTAAGGGAGCAGATCTTTGAACCATTTTTCACCACTAGAGCGCCTAAAGGGACAGGGCTGTGGCTAGCAACAGTTTTCACCATCGTCAAAAATCACGGTGGTTTCATTGAATTCTCTAGTCAGGAAGGCAAAGGCACTCAATTTCAGCTGTATCTACCAACGGTTTCAGAAAATGATGCCCAGCCCACTGAGGCCTAATCAATTCCAATTGCCGCTGTCGTCACTGTTGAACCGTCTCAGGGGACTCCTGCCAGTTTATGGCTAGATCGCATGGTCAATCCAATGATCAATCCAATGGTCAATTCAATTGCCCCACAGTTGGATCTAGTAGCCAGTTCGCTGCCGATACGTGAGATTCAGAAATCAGCACAACAGAGCTAAACCACTACCGAGATGACTCAAATCCCCCAATGCCTGCTGCATCAGAAGCATTGCCAGATTCCGCATTCAATTGACTCAGTGCCCAAGGTTGCAATTCTAGCCTCACTGATGCCGACCTCAGTAGGGCAAATCTCAGTGAGGCAATTGCAGTAGAAGCTTGCATTTCAAGCCGTGAATCAGTCAACCAGAAAGCTTCAATCACCAGAAAGCTTCAATCCCAGTCACATCCCGTTAATTCAATCAATTTATCCAATCGAAAATCATCCACTAATGCTCTCAGCGCTTGAGCCAAAGGAGCCTGATTGGGTGGCATCTGCTCCAAAAGCTGGAGAATCAAATCCTCATCCAGACTACGCGCTGCCCGTCCCTGCCGACGCCCCTGTTTCTGCTCAATCATCGCCTCAGCAATTTGCGGGCATCCGCAATATGGTCACCAGCCGAGAGCCTGGGCAGCAGTCGGACGATCTCCGCAGCTGGAGCCGCAAGACTTGGATCTGACATAGCCACATATCCCGGTAGGCTTATGCCTCTATTTCGGCTATGCGGTCTCAGGATGAGTCTTAGCGTCTCAGACAATAAAACCACATGGCTCTAAGTTACCTAAGTTACCTTTTTATTTAAAAAAGAAGAAGAAGAAGAAGGTAACTTAGAAAAGCCTTACACAGCAAGTTTTTCACCCTCCAAGTTACCCAAGTTACCACTAGAGGATGTCGGGAGCTTCTAGGCTTCCTGGGATGGCTGAAGCATAGCGAGAGAACAACACCTGTGGGTCATGTCCAACCATTTCGGCTACGTCCATCGGTTTCTTGATTTCCAGCGCATGAGAGATGAAGCTATGGCGGCATGTGTAGGGATAGCGATAATCAACGCCTTCTTTATTCAGCACCTTGCGCCATGCCCGTTTCAGGAAGTTGCCGTCGTTGATAATTCCGCCCCGTGGAGCCGGAAAAACGAGGGCATCACCCGCGTAATTTATTGTCCGCCGAGCTAATAGCAATTGCTGCACCCGTTCTGGTAACTTGAACTGTCGAGCGCGGTTTGTTTTGGTCGATTTGCGGATGCCGCCCCGCGCTACGCTCTCTCCAATCCAGATGGCAGAGCAGTCAGGTGTCAGATGCTTCCACAGCAGTCCCCTAGTTTCTCCTAGCCGTGCGCCAGTAGACATCAGAAACTCAACATAGTCAGCATAGTGTTTGTAGTGCCGATGCCTCCTGAAGCCATCCAGGATGGACTGCATCTCATGCTGAGTGAATGGGACTGGCTTTTGACTGGGCGATAACTTGATTTGCTTTAGGGGCTGCCGCCAAGGATTCTGGATTACATGCCCACGCCTAACGCCCCAATTCCAGCACTCATTCAAGCCAACCAGTCGTTCTTTAACAGTGGATGGCTTTAGGTTCTTCGCTAAAGCCATCCTGAAGCGATCGGCCAAGTCTTCATCCACTGACTGAGCAGCCTTAGCCCCAAAGAAATCTGCTACAGGCTTGTGCAGCGCCTTGAACTTAGAAATCGATGTTGGGGACAGACGGTCAGCCTTGTAATCAGTGAAGCGCTTTACCAGCTCCAGTGCCGTGATACCGCTGGCCACTTGATTGATGGGTCTGTACTTGGCGAGCGTCTGATCGAAATTGCCACTGATTAGATCTAGATGAATTGTTGTAGCCTTGCCGACCGCTACAGTTCGGTTCACTTCACTATTAGGCAGTCCCAACGCCAAAGAATACCTTTGGCCCTCATGGCTCCACCGCAGCCGGAGCCAGTCCTTGAACGATTCAACCTTTACCTGCATAAACCCATACCCGAATACCAATCGAATACCAATATTAGGGGTAAGGTTCATATTAGGGGTAAGGTTCAGCTACAAGTGGCATAGGTTGTCATAGGTTACTCAGAATGTACTAATCAAAAAAACTCCTAGCGAACCGCCAGAAGCCTTACTGTACCTGAGTCTTAACTAAAGCCCGTGATGAGGATTGAACTCATGACCTCACCCTTACCAAGGGTGTGCTCTACCACTGAGCCACACGGGCATTCATAACGTTCCTATCATGCCTCAACCTACGAACTAACGCAAGTCTTCGGCAGGTTGGCGTGGATGGGCCGAGCTGGATTTGAACCAGCGTAGGCATAGCCAGCGGATTTACAGTCCGCCCCCATTAACCACTCGGGCATCGACCCTTTCGTTCCACGATTAATAAATGTAGCATATTTGCTTGAGACTGGACAGGGGGAGCAGCCGAACCCGCAAAGCTCAAATGCGGCGCGGCAAGATGCGGCGAGCGTGATTGAGTCGGGGAAAGTCGCTCTCATCATAGATTTCACCCACCAGCTCTTCGAGGATATCTTCTAGAGTCAGCAGGCCAACCGTGCCGCCATATTCATCCACAACAATTACCAGATGAATCCGCTGCTTCAGCATTTCTTTGAGCAGATCGGCCACCCGCTTGACTTCAGGCACAAACACGGGCGTATCCATCGCCTGCGTTACGGGAGCATCTTGAGCTTCACCCGATTGACGCAGGCTGTTCAAGGCTTGCAGCGCCCGCTTCAGATGCACGATGCCGACAATTTCATCCTTAGACTCTTCCTGCACCGGAATCCGAGAATAGCCCGTTTCCAGGCAGAGATTGACCAGATCTTGCAGGCTCGCCTCCTGGGAAATCGTTCGCATCTCAACTCTCGGCTTGACCACATCGTAGGCTGTTAGGTTGTCCAGCATCAGCGCTTTGTTCAGCAGCTGGTGTTTGTCGAGATCGAGCTGGCCTTTGCCGCCCAAAATTTCGATCATCAGCTGCAAATCTTTAACCGACTCGCCCTGCTGCACCACGTTGCCCTGAAAGAGTCGAATGGCAAGCTGAGCGATACTTTCGAGTAGATAGGTGATCCCAAACCAGGAGAGCAGCCGCGACAGCCAGTAGATCGGCCAGACCACCAGCCTAAAGATTGGCAGAACGTTATTGATAGCCAGCGACTTAGGCGTGATCTCCCCAAAAATCAGCACCACAATGGTGACAGCCACCGTGGCAATCAGCACGACAGTCTGATCAGCGCCCAGCCAAATCGCAAACAGATTGCTGGTCAGAATTGCTGTGAAATTGTTGACGAGATTATTGCCCACAAGCAGTGTGGTGATAAAACGGGCGCGTTTTTCCAGAACTAGCGAGAAAATGCCGCTGCGGTCGCCTTGCTCTTGGATCAAAGCGCGCAGCTTTAAGTTGCTCAAGGCGGTAATAGCGGTTTCAGAGCCAGAAAAGCAGGCTGAGAGCGCCAGCATCAGAAGCACCGCAGCCAGATCAATCCAAGCTTCTCCCAAAATCGGACTGGCTTGGGCAAACAGGGGATGCAAAAATTGAGTGGAGGAAATCACAGGTTGGGTTGCAGTTCAGAATGGCTGAAACGAGATCTTCACCCTGCGATAATAACCTGGCTCAAGCTTACAAGTCCTATTCCTCGATACTGAATCAAAATTGCATCAAAACTGGATCAAATTCAAGTTGCGATCAGTTCTGGGGCAGGAGATAGCCCATGTCGTCAATCGTCAGCGGCGTTTCGGGGAAATCACGCTGGGTGAGGTTGCGGATCAAAACAACGCTCTTAAAATAGTCGTCCAGCTTAGGAATGCCGTTGCCATCCAGCGCCACCGGCAGAATTCTGCCGCCCAAGAAATCGCCCTCCGCATTCATCTGCACCGTCAAAATCAGCGAATCGCCTAGCGTCCCAACCGTCGAGAGCGTCTTGTAGCCGACAAAATTGCCGAGCGAGTAAGCGATTAGCTTCCCCCGATACCGCTCAACGGCGCGGGGCACATGCGGCCCATGTCCCAAAATCAGGTCGGCTCCTTGGTCAATTAGCCCGTGCGAAAAAGCAACCATGTTGCCACGATCTTCGCCATAGAAATATTCGGTGCGGTCGCTGACCCGTGTTTGATCCGAACCTTCGGCTCCCGCATGGACAGAAATCACGACAATTTTGGCCTGCTGTTTGGCCTGCTGCACCAGTGCCCCGGCCCGCTCCAAATCCTGCATCATGTTGTGGTAGGGCAAATAGCTAAAGCCAATAAAAGCGATCGGAATGCCGTTGACTGTTTTATAGAGAATCTGGTCTTTTTGCCCCACAGCCTGCATCCCGGTTTGGTTGATTGCCTGCACCGTGTCGGCAAAACCCGGTTCGCCAAAGTCCATTGAGTGATTGTTGGCCACGCTCAGCAGGTCAAAGCCCAGATCTTTAAACATTTGGGCATAGATGGGCGGGGTGCGGAAGGCGAAGGTCATGTTTTGGCTGACATCCTTGGCGGATTCTGGATAGTCGGTCAGCGTGCTTTCAAAATTGCCAAACAGCAGGTCAGCTTCCCCCAAGAACGGCTTGATGTTGCCAAACAAAAATTCGCGCTCGGCATCTAGGGCTTCGCCGGCTACAGTCGGCAGATTGGATCTGCCGCTATAGTTGCTGCCCGGAATCATATCGCCAACAGCCTTCAGCGTCACGGCAACAGTTGCGGCGGCTGGACTGGCATCTGGACTGGCATCTGAACTGGCATCTGAACTGGCATCTGCATCCGGCACTGCGGAAGCCGCATCTAGCGACGGGAATGCTGCCAAAGCAGGATTTGCTGTAGGTGAATTTACCGTGGGTAAACTTGCTGTAGCGGCTGGAGCATCAGCTGGGCGAGACTGCCTGACCTGAAGCTGCCTGAGCGAACTGAGTCCAGCTCCTAGCCCCAAGCTCGCTGCCCCAATTGAAACGGCCATCGGCCAGCTCACCTGCTGCTGGGCTTGAGCAATTATTTGGGTAATCAGCAGTTGCAGCCTAGAGGCTGGCGGGGTGGCATGAACTGAGGCAGGCACTTCTGTCGGAGCAGATATCGCAATGGGTTCGGGCTGTGAGCTGGGGCCGACAGAAACAGGTTGAGCTGTGGGTTCGGCTAGAGGCTGGACGAGCCGAAACCCCTGCACCCATCCAGGACGGTTGATGCCCTGCTGCCGACCGTAGACTTGCAGCGTTTGAATCGAAGCTGCGCCCAGACAAAGCAGGGCTGCATAGACCAGCCGCGCATAGATGGCTCGGTCTGGAATAGTCTCAGCAGCCAGCACAACATGCAGGCAGGAATTTTGGCAGGCTGCCTTGACCTGAATGCCGCGAGCTGCTAAAGCCTGCTGAATCAAACTTGCAATCGCGGCGGGTTCCCCCTGCCTAGCCCGGTTCAGAGTCTCTAGATGTTCCACTTGCCCCCCTCAGAAGTTTAGATGCTGAATTTGCTGCTGCTTGAGATGCCTAATTATACGAGCAGAGTAAAAAGCGGCAAAACTTTCACCTCAATTTGGCAGCCAAAAATTGAGGCCAAAATCGAGGCCAAAATCGAGGGTTGTAGCCATCTTTACAAAATGATGTGGAATATGCGGAGTGAGCCGAAATTGTGAGCCTGGTAGCTTTAAAGCTGTCTATGAAACTTGAGCAGTCCAGATTGACTCACATAGAACCACAAAGGTTCACTAATAAATCGTTTGCCCAGCTGTCAATGATCTTTAGCAATCTTCATCAAAAAAATACCGATTCCGACAATACCCATCAAGATTTGACAAAATCTACAGGTGTTCACTTGCTGAAGTGAACCTGTGGATACTACTTATATTGAGCTGAGGCTATGATGGTTTGTCGGAAGTTCTCTGAAGAAACCTCAGGGATTTCCGCGATGTGATTTAAATCCTGCTGATGTAAGAGAACCTGTTTATACTGAATACAAGATTGGGCTTCGCGGCAGTTGCTAGGCTGTCGTCTGCACTTAACTCCAACTCAAGGTAACCAGAAGGTGACTGACCTGAGAGCGAGGAACTGCACAGACGGTCTGCGAAGGGTCAGTCTTTAGATTAGAGCGTGTGCCTGTTGAAATTTTCCAGAGGCCGACCTGAAGTGAGGTGGGTGCTTTGGGACAAAAGACTTGCTGCTGAGTATGTTTCATGATTGCAGACTGATTTTGTCGGTCTGGCTATTTTTGTCGGTCATTTGATGCGTTAGCCGCTCGCTGACTGCATCTGCTCAGCCGCCGCTCGTTACTCAACAGCCACTATTTTAAAGTTCTACTATGCACCCCAAGGATTACACCGAAGAGCTGGATTTCCAAAAGTACTGGTCGGTTATCAAGCGGCGCTGGTTTCCAGCCTTGAGCGTGTTTAGTACTGTAATGGCGCTTTCAGTGCTAGCTGCCATCTTGCAGAAGCCCACCTACAAAGCCACAGCCAGTCTGCTGGTTAAGGCCGACCGCAGTCCGTCGCTGGTGGGGCTAACGGGCGTAGAAACTGGGGACTTGCAGTCACTGACGACCAACAACAGTCCGGCTGAAACCCAGGCTGAAATTCTGCGCTCTGAAACGGTCGTTAAGGCGGCAATTGCGGCGCTGAAGCTGGTAGATGAAGAGACAGGTAAGCCGCTCTCGACCAAGGCAATTTTAGAAGGGCTGAAGGTCAAAAACGTTGCCAGCACCGACGTACTGCAAATCTCGTTTGAGGATAGCGATCCAGAACGAGCGGCGAGAGTCGTTAACGAAGTGATGAATATCTACATTAGAAAGAACGTTGAGGCAAACCGAGCGGAAACAGCAGCGGCCAGCGATTTTATCAGCCGTCAGCTACCCCGCGTTGAATCTGCCGTGCGCGATGCGGAGATCAATCTCAGGGCGTTTAAGGAAGCCAATCAGATTGTCGTTCTAGAATCTGAAGCGAGTGCTGCGGTCAACATTATTTCGTCGCTTGATCAAAAGATTTCAGACTCGCAGGCTGAGCTAGCCAAAGCGACAGCGCGCTCGCAGGCGCTGCAAAGCCAGCTCGGCATGAGTCCAGAGCTGGCAGCCACAATGACCGCTCTGAGTCAGGCTTCGGGCGTACAGGACGTGCTGGCTCAGTACCAGGAAGCCCAAAGCCAGCTGGCCATTGAGCAGGCGCGCTACCGCAGCGGTCATCCTACCGTTGCTAACCTTCAGCGCCAGGTGGATTCCCTGCGAGAGCTGTTGCAGTCTCGCGTTAGCCAGGTGCTTGGCTCAACCGGATCAGTCGCTGAAGGCAGCCTGCAAATGGGCGATCTGCGCTCTAGCCTCACGGCCAACCTAATCGACGCTGAAGTTGACCGCGTTAGCCTTACCACCCAAACCGAAACGCTGCGGCGAACTTTGGAGAGCTACCGCAGCCGCGCCAGCGTCTTGCCCAGGCTCGCCCAGACGCAGGGGGAGCTTGACCGCAAGCTGAAGGTCGCGCAGTCCACCTACGAAACGCTGCTGACTCGGCTGCAAGAGGTGCAGGTGGCTGAGAACCAGAACGTGGGGAATGCCCGCGTCATCTCTGCGGCTGAGCTACCTGAAGAGCCAGCAGGGCCAGGTAAACAGCTGTTTCTCGTGGCAGGCGGTGCGGCAGGTCTGCTGCTAGGGCTGTCTGTGGCGTTCTTGATCGATCTCTGCGATCGCTCGGTCAAGACGGTTCAGGAAGCCAAGTCGCTGTTTGGCTACACGCTGCTGGGTCTGATTCCCACCTACGGCAAGCTGACTCCGCGCGGGCGCACTGAGATTCCCAAGATGATTCCCAAGATCTTCCCACGCGATCTGCCACGCTCGTCGCTCAGCGAGGCCTATCACATGTTGCAAGCCAACCTAAAGTTCCTGAATACTGACAAAGAGATCCGGGTGGTGGTCGTGACCAGCTCGGTGGCGCAGGAGGGTAAATCTACAGTGGCGGCGAATTTGGCGGCAGCCGCCGCGCAGGTTGGCCGTCGGGTGCTGCTGATCGATGCCGATATGCGCTATCCGCAGCAGCATCACATCTGGGACTTGATCAACGTGAGCGGTCTGAGCAACGTGATTGTCGGCCAGCAGGAGTTGCCCAGCGCCATCCAGTCAGCGATGCCGGGTCTGGATTTGCTGACCGCAGGCGTGATTCCGCCCAATCCAGTGGCGCTGCTGGACTCGAAGCGGATGGCTTCGCTGATTGAAACTTTCGCTCAAGACTATGACTTGGTGATTCTGGATACGCCGCCGCTGGTGGGCATGGCCGACGCGGCAATCCTGGGCAAAATGTCGGATGGCCTGCTGCTCGTCGTGCGTCCCGGCGTGGTCGATTCAGTCGGAGCTGCGGCAGCCAAAGAATTCTTGGAGCAGTCACATCAGCCGATACTGGGGCTGGTGGCCAACGGTGCGCCCACCGACAAAGACCGGGATGGCCATTTTTATCACCGCCGCGAACAGCTCGACTCTGAACCAATGCTGCAAATGACCTCGCTGGCTGCCCGACTCCGCGAAACCGACCGCTCCCGCCGCTAATGTTCTCGCTCTTCTCTAGCCCCATTTCCGCTGCACCCGCAGAAAATTATCCCAACAATGGCAAACTTCTTGCTCAATCCGCTCTCTCTCCAGCCAGTCCTGCTGAGCGTCTGTCTACTGGCGCAGTTGCAGGCCGTGGCCTTCGCTCAATCCGCGCCAGTAGCGCCGTCAGCGCCCGCACCCGCAACAGCTTCCCTCAGCCTCGACTCCACCGTGCCGCAGGGCTATCGGCTGGGCAGTGGCGACCAGATTCAAATCACGGTGTTTGGCTATGAAGAATATACTGATACCCAAACTGTACTGCCGGACGGTACGATTTCACTGCCCCTATTGGGCAGCGTGATCACCGCAGGACTCACGCCCGATCAGCTGTCTCAAACCCTGAAGCTGAAGCTCGATCCACTGCTGGTTGATCCGATGGTAACCGTCAGTTTGCTGGGCTTGCGCTCAGTCAAGGTGAACGTGGCTGGAGCCGTTCAGCGTCCTGGGCCAATCGAGTTTAGCAGCGAGCGTCAGCCCGACTCAGACACCGACACAGCGCCCGTGATTGCGTCAGCGCTGATTAAGGCGGGAGGCGTGACCCGCGATGCGGATATTCGCCGGGTGACATTGAAACGCGCCTTGCCCAACGGCGAGGTTACCGAATCGACGATCAATCTCTGGGAGTCTATTTCCAACGGCAGCGTCACTCGTGACTTTGTGCTGCAAGACGGTGACTCGCTGTTTGTGCCACAGCTGGCCGCGGGCAATCAGCTCGATCAAAGATTGCTCTCACGCTCGCGCTTTGCACCCGAAACCGTGCGTGTCCGGGTTGTCGGCGAGGTGAAGCAGCCTGGAGAGGTGCAGGTGCCGCCTGCTAGCTCGGTGTCCAGCGCGGTGGCCATTGCAGGTGGGCCGACCACCGATGCCAAACTCAGTCAGGTGGTGTACGTGCGAATGAACGATACCGGACAAATGGAGCGCCAGGTGGTCGATCTGCGAAACCTCACTGACAGCTACCAAATTCAGGAGGGCGACGTGGTGATTGTGCCGAAGCAGGGCATTGCCTCAGTCCTAGATTTTGCAGCTCGTCTGGTGGCTCCACTTGGGCTGCTGTTTGGATTTCCAGGTCTGTAGTAAAGGCTCTAGTAAAGGCTGCAATCCAGGAAAAATTTTGTCTTACCTGTTGATGTATTTCCCGAAGCTAAATCTACCCATAAACCCTCTGTGATGGCTCAGCGTGAATACAAGGTGTAATGCTTAAGGAAGCTATAGCCTGCTCTAATTGGTCACTTTGATAAACTAAAAAGAGAAGGCTCGATAATACATAAACAGGATCTACTAGGAGAATAAACTGTGGCTGCTAATTCCTTGTCTACAGGGATTAAGTCGGATTTACGGTCGCCCAAGTTTGCGCGATTGCGTCGGGGGATGGTAGTCGTCTGGGCGAGGATATCGATCCTGCTCTTACTCGACAGTCTGGCAATTTCAGCGGCTTGGCTGCTGGCTGTCACCTATGGGACTCGGCAGCATTCAACCTGGACGGCTGGCAACGGTCTATACCTGCTGCCGGTAATTCTGGCGGTCACGATTGGTGTCATGGCAGCTCGTGGACTCTACCGCTCTGGGATTAATCGGCGCAACTATCTGGGGATTATCAAGGCCGTAACACTCTCAGAGAGCTTAGTCTTGCTGATGGCGTTCTTCTACGAACCCGATCGGTTTGTCTCACGCTCGTCGTTTTTGCTGGACTGGCTGCTGGCAATGTTGCTGCTCTGCCTGAGCCGCGTTGTATTTGATCTCGCCACCGACCTGATGCGTAAGCGTGGCATGGTGCGCCATTCAGCATTCTTGATTGCCGATATACAAGCCTGTGAGCCAAGTCTGAAACTGATTCGCCAGGAGCAGTGCTACAATCTAGTCGGCGTAATGGGCGCTCATGCGCTAGACCGGGCGAATCGCGAAACCACCTTTGAAACGCTGCGTCAGCTGGCAGTCTCTGAGGCATTTGTCTCCTGGGACGCAATTCGGAATCGGCTGTTTCTCTGCTGGCATTTCCAGAGCGCCGGAATCACGCTGAGGATTTTACCCAGCGACGTTCATTCGTTTTTCCCCAAGTCAGAATTCTGGATGATCGGCGGCGTTCCCTCTCTCACCGTCAAGTCGCCGATGATTGTGGGGGGTGACTACTGGCTGAAGCGCTGCTTTGACATCTGTGCCACGTTAGTGGCGCTGCTAATATTCTCGCCGCTCTATTTAGGAATCGCGCTGGCAATTAAGCTGGATTCTCCTGGCCCAATTTTCTTTCGTCAGACCCGGATTGGCCTGCATGGGCGCAAGTTCAAAGTCTGGAAGTTCCGCACAATGGTGGCCAACGCCGCAGAGCTTCAGGCCAAGCTGGAGGCGCAAAACGAGATGAAAGACGGCGTGCTGTTCAAGATGAAATCTGATCCGCGCATCACCAGAGTGGGCGGCTTGCTACGCCAGTACAGCCTTGACGAGCTGCCGCAGCTGTTCAACGTGCTGCTGGGTGAAATGAGCTTGGTGGGGCCGCGTCCGCTGCCGGTGCGAGACGTGGAGCGTTTCAAAGAGCGGCATTTTATTCGTCAAGAAGTGCTGCCGGGAATCACCGGACTCTGGCAGGTGTCAGGCCGCTCCGACATCAGCGATTTTGATGAAGCGGTCAATCTAGACATCACCTATATTGCCAACTGGTCGCTCTGGATGGATCTGAAGATTCTGCTGCAAACGGTCAATGTGGTGCTGCGTAAAACTGGAGCCTACTAAATCATCTATGCTGGGCAATAGTCTCAAAATTTCCTAAGCCATTTTGCCCCAGCTGCTCCCCTGCCCCCAATTTATGGACTGTGCCACCCCAATCCTGGATGTTCGTAGTCCCGGCGAGTTCGCGCAGGGGCACATACCCGGAGCAGTGAGCTTGCCGCTGTTCACAGATGCCGAACGCGCCGAGGTGGGGATTTGTTACAAGCAGCAGGGGCACGATCAGGCAGTTGAACTAGGGTTTGCCTTGGCTGGCGGCAAGTTTGCGGGCTTTATTGCCCAGGCCAAGCAAATTGCGCCAGATCGCCAGCTGCGGCTGCACTGCTGGCGGGGCGGGATGCGGAGTGAAGCCGTCGCCTGGGTGCTGGAACTGGCGGGGTTTGAGGTGAGCTTGCTCAAAGGCGGCTATAAAACCTTTCGGCGCTGGGTTCTGCATCAGTTTGAGCGGCCCAAGCCCATCGTAATTCTGGGCGGCATGACGGGCACAGGCAAGACCGACATTTTGCAGGCGCTCTGGGGTCTAGGCGAGCAGGTGATCGATCTAGAGCATCTAGCGAATCACCGGGGCAGCAGCTTTGGGGCTTTGGGTCTGCCGCCACAGCCAACCCAAGAGCAGTTTGAAAACGCGCTGGCGCTGGCTTGGGCGGCGATTGATGCGAGGCGACCCGTTTGGCTAGAGGCTGAAAGTCGGCGGATTGGGCTATGCCGGATTCCAGACGCGCTGTTTACCCAAATGGAGCAGGCTTGGCTGCTGGAAATCCATCGGCCTCTGGCTGAGCGCTTGGCCTACCTGGTCGAAATCTACGGCGGGTTTCCGGCTGCAGAGTTGATTGCCGCCACCGAACGCATTCGCAAGCGGCTGGGCGGACAGCGCACCCAGGCAGCTGTTCAGCACTTACAAGCAGGCCAGCCATCTGCTGCTTTTGAGCTAATTTTGGACTACTACGATCGCACCTACCAATATGACTTGCAGCGGCGGCCTAGGCAGGCTGAGTCAGTCGACGTAGCGGGACTGTCGGCAGATCAGGCAGCAGGCGCGCTGAAGCTACAGACACGACAGCCTGAATCAGCCTTGAGCTAAACTCAGCGAAACAGCAATGCTGACGAAAAAGACAGTCCCGCTGCAAAATTTTGTGCGGTATGATACAGCCATGCAGGGGGCAATCCGTGCAGTACCGTAACCTACGTGAAGTTGATTGGGCGAACTATCGTGAGCGCCCGACTCATTTTGCTGGGTTGGGATATGACTGTTCCGGATCAAATCTTTAGCCCTGAAGCCCCAACTCCTGAAAATTGCTCTAGTAGAGTCCTATCTATAGAAACCATCAAGGAGATTGCAGCCATGAGCAAACCTGCAAGCAAACTCAAGTCCGAAGTCGAGGCGTTGGCCACGCTAGCCTATTTCCGACATCTGATCTCAGGCCACGGCTACGGTGAACATCCTGACCACTACCAGATTGTGATTCAGGGTAGACCCAAGCACTATCTGCTGGAGGAAGCGCACTCAGTCTTGACCCAGCTTTTGGGGCAACTAGCTTCTTTTGCAAGCTTTCCGGAGCCGATTGCAGCTCAAAAATCGCTGCTCTAGAACTTAGGATACCAGATTCTAGCGTTCTCGTATCCAGTATACCGTCGCCAATTTGGACACCAAGTTGAGCACCAAGTTGGGTGCTCGTCTACAAACTGACCTGGTTTCGCGCCAGGTTTTTTCATGGCTATCTCTGGTAGAAATTCTGGTAGAAAGCTAGCTCAACAGGCTGATTTAGCTGCCGTTGCAGTAATCTAACCAGCATGTTGACTATGAACAGTCTGAAGGGGATGGCTCCGGCAAACTGTTGCTGGAAGCTGCTGAGAGCCATTTTTGCTAGCTTTCTAGCGATTCCGAGGGTGATATTTATGATCCGTTAGGCTTATTTAAGAATTTTCTCAGGTAGTCATATGTCACAATGTAGACGGTTTTGCCAACTCAATCGGACGCTGGGAGTGGGCGTAAGTCATGGAAGCAATCTATGAATATACCTGGATCATTCCGGTCTTGCCGCTGGCAGGAGCGATGATTCTAGGGTTAGGTTTAATCTCGTTTGGAAAGGCAGCCAGTCAGCTGCGGCAGATTAGCGCGATTTTCATCGTGTCTCTGCTGGGCGCAGCGATGGTGCTGTCGTTTGCACTGCTCTGGAGTCAGTTCCAAGGGCACCCGACCTTTACGCGCGCGATTGAATGGGCTTCGGCGGGCGACTTCAGCCTGAAGATGGGCTACACAGTCGATCACATTACGGCAATGATGCTGGTGATTGTCACGACTGTTGCCTTTTTTGTGATGATCTATACCGACGGCTATATGGCGCATGATCCGGGCTACGTCCGGTTTTATGCCTATCTCAGTCTGTTTAGCTCCTCAATGCTAGGGCTGGTGATTAGCCCCAATCTGCTTCAGGTTTATGTGTTTTGGGAGCTGGTGGGGATGTGCTCCTACCTGCTAATTGGCTTCTGGTACGACCGCAAGGCCGCCTCCGAAGCCTGTCAAAAAGCGTTTGTCGTCAACCGCGTCGGCGACTTTGGCCTACTGCTGGGCATTTTGGCGCTCTACTGGGCAACCGGCAGCTTCGAGTTTGAAGTGATGGGCGAGCGGCTGGCCAACTTGGTCGAGACAGGCGCACTCAGCGCTGGACTGGCCTCGCTGTTTGCCATTCTGGTATTTTTAGGGCCGGTCGCCAAGTCAGCGCAGGTGCCGCTGCATGTCTGGCTACCCGATGCCATGGAAGGCCCCACCCCGATCTCGGCGCTGATTCACGCGGCGACAATGGTGGCGGCAGGTGTGTTCTTAATCGCCCGGATGTATCCGGTGTTTGAGCATGTGCCGGTGGCGATGAACGTGATTGCCTGGACGGGAGCCGTGACAGCTTTTGTAGGCGCAACGACTGCTGTGACCCAAAACGACATTAAGAAGGGGCTGGCCTATTCGACGATGTCGCAGTTGGGCTACATGGTGATGGCGATGGGCGTAGGAGCTTACAGCGCTGGCCTGTTCCACCTGATGACGCATGCTTACTTCAAAGCGATGCTGTTTTTGGGCTCAGGTTCAGTGATTCACGGCATGGAGTCGGTGGTTGGGCATGACCCGGTACTAGCGCAAGATATGCGGCTGATGGGCGGTCTGCGGAAATATATGCCGATCACAGCGATTACCTTCCTGCTGGGGACGTTGGCGATTTGCGGCATCCCGCCGTTTGCTGGATTTTGGTCAAAAGACGAGATTCTGGGCGCGACCTTTACAGCCAACCCAGCCCTCTGGGCAATTGGCTGGTTCACCGCCGGACTCACTGCCTTCTATATGTTCCGGATGTATTTCAGCACCTTTGAGGGCAGCTTCCGGGGCAACGATACGGCGATTCAAAAGCAGCTAAAGCTAGCGCAGATGCAGAAAATGGGGATGTCGCTCGGCCCTGGCGCGATGAACCCGCAGGAGCTGACGCTGGAGGCTGAACCCGCACCTGATGCGGCTCACGACGAGCATGGCGATCATCACCACGGCGGCAGTCCGCACGAGTCACCGCTTTCGATGACGCTGCCGCTGATGGCGCTGGCGATTCCTTCGGTGCTGATTGGCTTGGTGGGTACGCCGTTTGCCAACTACTTCGAGGCATTCATTCACCCGCCCAGCGAAGTCGTCGAGGGCATTCCCTCGGAGGTAGACTGGGGCGAGTTTATCCCGATGGCGGGAAGCTCAGTCGGGATTGTTCTGATTGGCATCTCGCTGGCGGTGTTGATGTACCTGACTTGCAAAATTGACCCGGCGGCGATTGCGGCCAAAATTCAGCCGCTCTATCAGCTCTCGCTCAACAAGTGGTACTTCGACGAAATCTACGACTTCCTGTTTATCAAGGGTCTGCGGCGGCTAGCGCGGCAGGTGATGGAGGTAGATTTACGAATTGTAGATGGAGTCGTCAACCTGGCGGGCTTTGTGACGCTGGTGACGGGTGAAGGGCTGAAGTATCTGGAAACTGGCCGCGCTCAGTTCTATGCCCTGATTGTGTTTGGGGCAGTGCTAGGTCTGGTGCTGATCTCTGGACTCACGGGCTAGCGTTGGAGGCGGGTTTCGGCTCGCCCTAACCTGTCCGATGCAAGTCTGATGCAAGTTGCCTGAAGCAAACCGCCTGAAGCAAACCGCTATAACGAGCTGCAATGAACACTGCTGAATTCCCCTGGCTAACCACCGCCATCCTGCTGCCGGTTGTAGCCGCCCTGCTGATCCCGATCATTCCCGACAAAGACGGCAAAACCGTGCGCTGGTATGCGCTGAGCGTTGGCCTGATCGATTTTGTGATCTTGGTCTACGCCTTCTATACCCAGTACGATATGTCCGACCCCGGCTTGCAGCTTGTGGAGAGCTATACCTGGGTGTCGGCGCTAGATCTAAAATGGTCGGTCGGGGCGGATGGCCTCTCGATGCCGCTGATCCTGCTAACAGGCTTTATCACGACCTTGGCGATGCTGGCTTCTTGGCCGGTAACGCTGAAGCCGAAGCTATTTTATTTTCTGATGCTGCTAATGTACGGCGGTCAGCTCGGCGTGTTTGCCGTCCAGGATATGCTCTTGTTCTTCTTTATGTGGGAGCTAGAGCTGCTGCCCGTCTATATGCTGCTCTCCATCTGGGGCGGCAAAAAGCGGCTCTATGCGGCTACCAAGTTTATTCTTTACACCGCAGGCGGTTCGCTGTTCATTCTGGTGGCGGCGCTAGCGATGGCCTTCTATGGTGATACCACCACCTTCGACATGCGGGCGCTGATGGCTAAAGAGTTTCCGCTCAACTTTCAGCTACTCTGCTACGGCGGCTTTTTGATTGCCTACGCCGTCAAGCTGCCGATTTTCCCGCTGCATACTTGGCTACCGGACGCGCATGGCGAGGCAACTGCCCCGGTGCACATGCTGCTAGCGGGCATCCTGCTCAAAATGGGCGGCTACGCGCTGATTCGGATGAACGTCGAGATGCTGCCGGACGCGCATGTCTACTTTGCGCCGATTCTGGTGATTTTGGGCGTGGTGAATATTATCTATGCTGCGCTGACTTCGTTTGCCCAGCGCAGCCTCAAGCGCAAGATTGCCTACTCCTCCATTTCGCACATGGGCTTTGTGCTGATTGGCATGGCCTCCTTCACCGACTTGGGACTCAGCGGCGCAATGCTGCAAATGGTTTCGCATGGTCTGATTGGAGCCAGCCTGTTCTTCCTGGTGGGCGCAACCTATGACCGGACGCATACGCTGATTTTGGACGAGATGGGCGGTATCGGCAAAAAGATGCCCAAGATCTTCGCCATGTTCACGACCTGCTCCATGGCTTCGCTGGCGCTTCCCGGCATGAGCGGCTTCGTCGCTGAGCTAATGGTGTTTGTTGGCTTCTCCACCAGCGAAGCTTACAGCCTGCCCTTTAAGCTGATTGTGGTGATTCTGGCAGCAGTCGGCGTGATCCTCACGCCCATTTACCTGCTCTCGATGCTACGCGAAATCTTCTTTGGCCCTGAAAACAAGGCGCTGACGGAGCATGAGGTGCTAGTGGATGCCGAACCGCGCGAGGTGTTTATCATCGCCTGCCTGCTAATTCCGATTATCGGCATTGGCTTCTATCCCAAGCTGGTGACGCAGATCTACGACGCGAAAACCCTGGCGATTACGGAAAAGCTAGAGAATTCGCTGAATACTCTGGCACTTCAGCAGGCAAAAGTGCGTCCACTGGCAGCCCGGCCGATCCAGGCTCCCACCATCAACTGATTCAAACCTGACCCAAACCTGACATAACCGATTGAGTCTCAGCGATTCACCTCAGCTCCAGCCGCCGCCGCTGGAGTTTTTTATTTTCTGTCGTTACTTTCTATCGTTCTAGTCTGAACTTCCGCAAAGCCGGGGCTTTGCGGTGAAGTAATCGATAGGGCTACAGGCAGTAACCGACAGTAAACTGCATTAGACAGCAGTAAATTCAATTGATTGCTGAATTGCAGTTTAGATACTTAAAATTGGAATAGCTTCAAACTATCCGGAGTTTTAAGAAGCCTCGTTGAAGTCTGTTCTCATCGGCTTGAGTATCTGCTACTGATGGCGGTAGGCTGTGCAGCAGGTTGGGCAAAATAGGTCGGAAACTTCGGGTTTCGGTGCGTCTTGAAGGAATTGCAGTCAGTCTTCAAACTGGCACAGCTAGACTGACGAGCCGTTTCTTTAACTTCCTGCTTCAGCCTCGGTTAATCAGCTCAATCAGCCGTCAGATTGAGAACTGGGACAGAGCAGGCTAAGCCTCAGCGAATCTGGCCATAAGCTCGTAGCAAGACCTCGTAACCAGACAGTGAATTAAGGGATAGAGCGGTGAAGATCCGAAGCGCAATCATTTCTAGTTTTGTGGCCGTTGTAGCCGTGCTGGGCAGCGGCATGGCAACCTTCGAGTATCTAATTAATCTCAGGGCAAATGCCCTACCCAAATCAATCACCGAAGGCAAGCTGACCAAGGTGACCGAGGCGGATGTTGAGCAGATTAATAACTTGGCAGCTCTCCTCAACCAGTCACCCCTGCCGCGCCACCAGTATGAAGCCCAGCGCTACAACGATCTCGTTGAGGTGGCGACTGCGGCGCGGGACAGCTTTGGTGGCCAAAAGGTCGGGCAGCTTCAGGTCGGCGACCTGCTGACCCTAGAGCAAGAGATTGAAGACTATATCCAGCGCTATCCGCATCGGCCTTTTGCTGCGGAACTTCAGGAAGAGCTGCCTTCGGTGCGAGCCATGGTGACGTTTTTTCCAGTCATTAAAGCCTCGGCCTCCGAGCGCTCGGTCGACTCGGCGATGCGGGCTTCGCGGCTAGGAGCCACCTTGGCGGCGCTGGTGATTCGCAAAACGACAGATGTTGTCTCTGATGCGCCCCTGGTAGCCGAGCAGCCTGCTGAACCCAGCCTTGCCTGGTCTAAAGCTGAAAACGACGTGCTCTATGACTATTCGCAGGCGCTTCAGCCCGCTGAACGCGAGCGTCTGGCCGACAGCGCCCGCCTCGAAATTAGCCGTCAGGTCTGCTCCTGGCTAGAGGGTGGGCAGAGCTACTGGGGCGTGCGTTCCCTGTTTGACTCACAGTACAAAGGTGCAGTTGCAGGCGACTACGGCCATAACCGCGAATCCTATATTAACTACAGCACGAAGCGACTCTGCCCCAGCCAAATGGCCAGCCTGACGCCGCCCGCTGTGGCCAAGTCACCTGTGGCCAGCAGTCGGCGAGTAGCTAGTCAGCCAGCGCAACCTGCCTATCAGCCAGCCATTCAGCCGCCGGATCAGCGCTGGTCACCTGACATCCGGCCAGCTTATCCCGGCTCGCCTGTTCCACCGGGTATGGTGCCCGTGGGTGGCTTTCCGGGCGGCATCCAATAACTTGCAGATTCAGCTTGTAACTCCTGACTCAGCTCTAGCTCATCCGCTGCCCTTCCGGCTGTTGAGCTGCTTACGGGTCTGATCCCAGTCTCAGGATCGGCGCTTTTTAGCGACTCACACAAATCAGAAGTTGTCAACCGCTGAGAGCTGGAATTGTCTCTGGAAAATGGCTGATTATTGCTAGGTTTGTACGCTATTTTGGGTGAATTTACAGGTTTAAAAATGGCGGATGTCAGACCTTGAGGTGATGCCTTATATTTTGAAACGAGGAAGCCTAATCAGACAGAACCAAGTCAGAACTGTACTCCTGCTTGTTCAATTTCATCCTGTGGATGGGGTTGGGGAAGCAGGTTTTTCGTTGGGGGCGATAGCCAGTTTGAGAGGCTTCTCGCTTATGCTAAAGAATATGCAAGCTCTCAAAAACGTCAGCGATCGCCAATCTTAGCCACTAGGAGTTCTGCTATGCACCTCGATTGGCATCGGAGAAGAATTAGGCAGTCTCAACAGTCTGCACTCGTCGTGCTGATAGCGCTGACTGCTCCCATGGCGATCGGTCGAGCTTCTAGTTTAGATTCTGGTTTGGAATGGACTCTAGACCGCAATCTGGTTGGTCAGGTATCCAGTCAACCTGCAGATATTGGCTCTGTGAGCTTGCAGCCTGAGACAGAAGCCGGAACTGCTGCGGAGCTGATGCCCTGGTGGCCTGGATTGCTCTCAATTCCACTGTTGACAGTCTGGCTTTTATGGCTCCTAGAGCGAGATGCTAAAAAATTGGCAAATTCTCAGCCCGCAAATCATTCTCAGGCTAATTTTCAGTCCAGTCAGGCTAGCTCCAGGATTCTTGCACCGATCGCTAATCTGTCTTCCTCTCCAGCGCTTCCCAAAAGCAGTCTCAGCTTTACCGCGCTCACCTGCCACGCCGCTCTCGCACAGTGGGCAATCCCTGAGGTAGTTCAGCAGGATTTGCAGAGCCGAGGCGGAAAGCGACTGATGCTGCGGCTCTGCGATGTGACAGGACTCGATCTCGATCAAATTGATCTGACGCAGCAGGCTCCTAACATTGTCACAGAGCTAGACTGCGATCAGTCCAGCCAACTGCATCTGCCAATCCCTACTGACCGCCGCGACTACCTGCTGGAATTGGGCTATCTGACCCAGACTGGTCGGTGGCTGAGCATCGTCTGGTCAGACCCGCTCTTTGTGCCTGCCTGTGATGCGGCTAGCTGGAGTCAGCCTGCTGCGAAACCAGCGCTGCACCCAACCCATGCGCTCCCAACCAATGCGCTCCCAGTTGATTGGGTGCATCTCACCCCAAGCGCAGGACATCTACAAGCAGAATGGCGGCTTTCAACGGCTCGTAAGCTCTCCCTGCGGCGGCAGGGTGGCCGCAAGCTCATGCTGCGTTTGTATGAGGCAACGAAACTCGATTCCGACAACCCGGCAGTTCAGCCAGTCCAGGCCGTCTATCCCGTCCGTCAGTATGAGTGCAGCGAACAGACCCAACAGCGCAAGCTGCGCTTGCCACCCGGTTATGACGGTGCCAACTTGACAGCCGATCTGGGCTATCTCACGGCTGATGGGCGCTGGCTACAGTTAGCGAGTTCGGCACCCAGCCCGCCTCAGCTTATCGTCCAGCCGATTGCTCAGCCTGCTGCATCGACAGGTTCCCCCGATCTGCACGGGCAGTCGGTGCAGCAGTCGGTGCAGCAGGGAGCCAAGTCGTCCAATGGCATCGGGCTGGTCTCGTGGTTGCTGGAGCCGCTCATGGTGCTGGCAATTGCCCTACTTTGGCTACTCACCAACATCCTCAAGGTTTTAACTGTTGGTCTGTATCTTTGTTTGGCGCTCTTGAATGCAGTGGTGCCCCAGCTATTCAGCAGGCAGTTGGATAGGAAGCCTAATAGGCAGGGTAAGCGCCAACCGCCTCAGCAAAATTCACGCTACGGCAGCTTACCTGAAATCAATGCTAGATTTACAGGCAATATTCGCAATAGTTGATCATCGGTTGCTTATCAGTTGATCTCCCTCTATCTCCCTCTGTTGTCATTCTGGAGAGAGCATGGTTGGAATAACAAGAATTCGTTGAGCCTATCTCGAATAATTAAAAGTCGTCCAACATAACGCTCGATCTAGTGAAGCACAGCTAATTCTCAGCTCGCAAGGGCTTCGGGACGGGAAGCATACTTGGTCACCAAAAACGTTACCAAAACCTGCAATATCAGCAGTTTCAGGCTGATTTCACAATTTCTAGCGATAATGAAGCTGAGAATTCAAGCAATTTCACAAAACCTTATGAAACTAAAGCAGATTTTGACAACGGTGGCCTTGGGTGGACTGACAGCAGTTTTTGCGGTGGGCTTCGCCGCCTGCTCTAGCCCCAAGGCTCAAACCTCAGATACCGCTGAATCAATGCCGGGAATGAATCACAGCGCTGGTCCAATGAATATGGATTTGGGGCCTAAAGATGAATCGCTTGATCTGCGCTTTATCGACGGCATGATCCCGCACCACCAGGGTGGCGTAGAAATGGCGCAGGAAGCGCTGCAAAAGTCACAGCGTCCTGAAATTAAGCAGTTGGCTACCGCGATTATTACTGCGCAGGAGAAAGAAATTTCTCAGCTCCAAGACTGGCGCAAAGCCTGGTATCCGAACGTGGCAGAAACCCCGATGATGTATGACGCGAGTATGGGTCACATGATGCCGATGAGTGCCGAGGTGCGCGATACCATGATGATGAGTGGCGACTTGGGTGCAGCCGACGACCAGTTTGACCTGCGCTTCCTGAACGCGATGATTCCGCACCACGAAGGCGCACTCGATATGGCGAACCAGGTGCTGAAAAACAGTGACCGCCCAGAGATTCGCCAAATGGCGCAAGACATCCTCACCAGTCAGCAGGCTGAAATTGATCAGATGCAGCAGTGGCGCAAAGACTGGTACGGGCAGTAGGTTTAGACTGAGGTGCGTTTGAGTGGCGGCAGACGCACCGTAAAACTGCTGCCTTTGCCGAGTTCGCTCTGCACCTGAATACTGCCCAGGCAATCGCCTTGAACGCGGTAGAACCCTTCTTTCCGCATTACGCCCAAAATATGACACTGAGGAGAAGATTGAGCATTACAGCTTGTATTCATGATGCAAAGGCTGGGCAACAAGTTCTGAACGGTAGGGCTAATTACTGCAGGCTGCGTCGCCTGCGAGAAAGCGAGTCCAGTTAAAGCTGATTCTGATGCATTCGTAGCGTTAATTATGCGGGTTAAAGTGATATCCCATTGCAATAGTATTTTTGCACTAAACTATCCCTGATGGCAGCTTCGTTAGTTTGACCTCTAGATTAGTTTGACCTCTACAATGGGAGTGCAGCGTTTGATTGGCAAGATTAGCGGGAAATCTAGAACATAATTCACTCTATTGGGGGTTGCGTCGCCCGCCTAGATCTATGACATCTTCAGCCATCAGCTCTACTTTGCCTGACATCGCTGGCTATGCCATTACTGAGCAGCTCTATCTAGGCTCTCGTACAGCTGTCTATCGAGCTGTACAAACCGCAGAGCAGCGTTCGGTCGTGATTAAAGTCATGCGGCGCGACTATCCTAGCTTTGGTGAACTGGTGCAGTTTCGCAATCAGTACAGCATTGCCCAAGATCTGCCGATTCCTGGAATTGTCCAACCTCTCAGTCTCGAATTGGTTGGGAGCAGCTACGCGCTGGTCATGGAAGATGGGGGCGGTATCTCTTTAGGACAGTATATCCAGCAGCAGTCCCTGGATTTGCCAGTGGTGTTGGAGATTGCCAGCCAAATCGCCGATATTCTACATGCTTTAAGTCAGCATCGGGTTGTACATAAGGACATCAAGCCCGCCAATATTTTGATTCAGCCCGAGTCTAGACAGGTGAAGCTGATAGACTTTAGCATTGCATCTTTGCTGCCTAAAGAATCCCAGGAGATTCAAAGTCCAAATATTTTGGAAGGTACGCTGGCCTATTTATCTCCAGAACAGACCGGGCGAATGAATCGCGGCATTGATTATCGCACCGATTTCTATGCGCTAGGCGTTACCCTATATCAGCTGCTAAGCGGCAGATTACCCTTTGTCTCAGATGACCCAATGGAGCTGGTGCATTGTCATATTGCCAAGCTGCCTGTGCCGCTGGATGTGGTAAATCCGGCTGTGCCTGCGACTGTAGCAGAGATCATCGCCAAGCTGATGGCCAAAAATGCCGAAGATCGCTATCAGAGCGCACTGGGGCTCAAACATGATTTAGCGCAATGTTTGGCGCAGTGGAACGCCACAGGCCAGATCACAGAATTTGAGCTGGGGCAGCGAGACTTGAGCGACTGCTTTTTGATTCCCGAAAAGCTCTATGGCCGCGGAGCAGAAGTGCAGAAGCTGCTGGAAACTTTTAATCGGGTTGCCAACGGTCGTTCGGAGCTGATGCTGGTGGCAGGCAGCTCTGGGATTGGCAAAACAGCAGTCGTCAATGAAGTCCATAAGCCAATTGCCCAGCAGCGCGGCTATTTTATCAAAGGTAAATTTGATCAGTTCAATCGCAATATCCCGCTCTCAGCCTTTGTGCAGGCACTGCGGGATTTGATGGGGCAGTTGCTCTCTGAGTCCGACACGCAGCTGGCGCAGTGGCAGACCCAGATTTTGGCTGCTATAGGCGAGAACGGCCAAGTGCTGATCCAGGTCATTCCAGAACTGGAACAGATTATTGGTCAACAGCCCGATGTCGCAGAGCTGTCAGGCAGCGCAGCCCAGAATCGATTTAATCTGATGTTTCAGAAGTTTATCGAAGTCTTTACCACAGCCGAACATCCGCTGGTGATCTTTCTGGATGATTTGCAGTGGGCAGATGCTGCTTCGCTTCAGCTCGTAAAGCTATTGATGCAGGATAATGGCTATCTGCTGATGCTGGGTGCATATCGGGATAATGAAGTGTCACCGATTCATCCGTTCATTTTGACGATAGAGGAACTAAAGCAAGCACAGAGAGCGATTAGCACCATCACCCTGTTGCCGCTGACGTTTGACGACACGAACTGCCTAATTGCAGAGACGCTGCAATGCTCGCTGCATCAAGCGCAAAATATCACTGAAATAATCGATCGCAAAACCCAAGGTAATCCTTTTTTCACCACGCAATTTCTCAAAGCCTTGTATGAAGACGGACATATTCGCTTTGACTACGCCCGCCGTTATTGGGAATGCGACATTGCCCAAGTCAATACGCTGACGCTCACCGATAATGTCGTAGAATTTATGGCTCAGCGATTGCAGAAATTGCCCGCCGAGACGCAACTGGTGATCCAATTAGCCGCTTGTATCGGCAACCAATTTGATTTGGAGACGTTAGCTATTGTCTCAGAACAAGCGTCCACCGCTGCTGCCGCTGCCCTATGGCAAGCTCTGAAAGAAGGCTTGATTTTACCGACCAGCCAAGTCTACAAATTCTTTCAGGATTCGGAACAGACTGTTCCGGAAAATTCTCCGGAAAATTTGGTTAATCCAACCTATCGATTTTTGCACGATCGGATTCAACAAGCTGCCTACTCTTTGATTCCTGAAGTTCATGGAGCTACGATTCATTACCGCATCGGTCGCTTATTGCTGAGCCACTTCTCATCCGCCACCCAAGAAGAGCGGATCTTTGAAATTGTCGGCCATTTGAATCCCGGCAGTGGACTGATTGCCAATCTCCTTGAGCGGATCGATCTGGCGCGATTGAATCTGATCGCAGGACGCAAAGCGATGAACTCTAATGCTTATGGTGCTGCTCTCAAATATTTAAATTTGGCAATTGACCTATTACCAGATAATGCCTGGACTGATCACTATGCCTTTACCCTAGAATTGCATCACCATCGCTTAGATGTGGCTTATTTGGATACCCAATTTGAGGTTCTCGAAGCATGGGGCAAAATCGTGTTGCAACAGGCGACCTCTTTACTCGATCGGATCAAAGTTTATGAGACTCGCATTATGGCTCTGCGGTCTCAAGGGCGATTTCTGGAGGTCGTGGAAACAGGATTGCAGGTACTGAGACTATTGGGCATTGAATTTCCTGCTCAGCCGACTCCCGCCGATATTGGCGCAGCCTATGAGCAATCCCAGCAGGCTTGGCAAGGACGTGATCCTTCGAACTTGTTGGATCTACCGGCGATGCAAGACCCACAACTCATCGCCGCCATGCAAATCATGTCTAAGATTGTCCCCTCGGCGCATATTGCCGCACCCTCACTATTACCCCTGCTTAGTTTCAAGCAAGTGGAACTCTCAATTCAGCATGGAAATTCTCCAATTTCAATTTTTTCCTATGCTGACTATGGTTTGATCTTGTGTGGCATCATCGGGGATATTCCTACAGGTTATAAATTTGGGCAACTCGCTCTAGCCCTGCTAGAAAAACTGCAAATTACCGCCTTTAAAAGCAGAGCCTATTTTATTGTCAATAGCTTCACCCGTCATTGGCAAGAGCCGTTGCATCATGCAATTCCCCTGCTGTTAGAAGGCTATCGCAGTGGTTTAGATAGTGGCGATTGGGAGTGTGTGGCGCTCAATCTATTGACCTACAGTCACTATCAATATTGGGCAGGTCGAGAGATCAAGGGATTGGCTGAAGAAATGATGGCTTACCGAGAAGTCATTCAGCAAGTCAAACAGGAAGCCACCTTGAGGTCCCATGAGGCTTATCTGCAAGCAGTTTTGGGGTTATTAGGACAATCTGAATTGCCCTACCGCCTGCAAGGCACAGTTTTTGATGCTGATCAATCACTTCCACTCCTCCAATCCGCTAATGATCGGGTGGGACTCTTCCATGTTTATCTCAACCAAGCGCTGCTTTGCTATATGTTTGGGCAAGACGAACAAGCCGCCCAGCATGCTGCCCTTGTAGAAGAATATAGCGATGCTTCCTGTGGTTTCTTCCTGATGCCGATCGGGATTTTCTATACTGCGCTGATTCAGCTCAAATGCTATCCAGACGCACCACCTGAGCAGCAGGCTCTGATTCTAGACCGAGTTGTTGCCCATCAAGCAAAGCTGCAAGGTTGGGCAACTCATGCGCCGTTTAACCATCAACATCGTTGGCAATTGGTTGCTGCCGAGCAATCCCGTGTGCTGAATCAGCTGGCTCCGGCGATCGACTATTATGATTTGGCGATCGCCGGAGCCGAAGCCAACGGCTATATCCAAGAAGCAGCCCTTGCCAACGAACTTGCCGCCAAATTCTATCTCGGCTGGGGAAAAGAAAAAATTGCCCAAGACTATCTGATTAACGCCTACTACGGCTATACCCATTGGGGTGCGAAAGCCAAAACTCAAGACTTAGAACAGTGCTATCCCAACCTGCTCGCGCCCATTCTGCGACAGCAGCAGCAGTCTTTGTCAACCACTGAAACTGTTTTTGCCACAACCACGCTCACCTCATCCCAGTATCCCGGTACAGAATCCTCCACTTCTGGCAGCCCCAGCATTTCCAACACTCTTGACTTGGCCACTGTTCTGAAAGCATCTCAAGCTCTTTCCAGCGAAATTCAACTCGACAAGCTCTTGGCAATGGTATTGCATACGGTTCTTGAAAATGCTGGGGCTGATAAGGGCGCACTGCTGATGCCCCATGACAACCAATGGTTTGTCGAGGCGGTTGCCGTGATTGATCAGCCATCGCGGGTACAATCCATTGCCTTATCCGATAGCTCGGAGCTTCCCCAGAGCTTAATTCATACCGTCAAACGTAGTCTACAACCCGTGGTGATTCTGGATGCCACTACCCATCCTACCCTGGCAATGGATGCCTATGTGGTGCTGCAAACCCCCAAGAGCCTGCTCTGTACTCCAATTCTGCAACAGGGTAAACTCGTAGCCATTTTGTATTTGGAAAACAAGGTTACTGCTGGCGCATTTACGAGCGATCGCGTCGAACTGCTGAATTTCCTCTGCGCCCAAGCCGCTATTTCCCTGGAAAATGCCCGACTCTATCAACAGGCACAAACCTATGCTCAACAGCTAGAACAATCCCAACTGCAAATTGTCCAAAGTGAAAAAATGGCATCGCTCGGCAATCTTGTAGCAGGTGTTGCTCATGAAATCAATAACCCGATCGGCTTTCTGAATGGAAGCATCAATAATGCCAAAGAATATGTGCAGGATCTGCTAGATTATGTTGCTTTATATCAACAGCACCATCCTAACGCTGTCGCTCCTGTGCAAGATAAAGCAGAAGAGATTGACCTCGAATTTTTAAGCAAAGACTTACCTAAACTGCTGAGTTCGATGAAAGGAGCAACCGATCGCATCAAAGGCATTAGCACCAGCTTACGTACCTTTTCTCGTGCTGATACTGAACACAAAGTCAAAGCGAATCTACATGAAGGGATTGATAGTACGATTCTGATTCTAAAGTATCGACTCAAAGCCAATGAATTTCGGCCTGCCATTGAGATCATCAAAGATTATGGTGATCTGCCATTGGTAGACTGCTTCCCTGGGCAACTCAATCAAGTGTTTATGAACATTCTGGCAAATGCGATCGATATGTTTGACGACATCGTCCAAACTCAACCCTTTGCTGAACTAGAAGCCCATCCTCAACAGATTAGAATTCGCACAGCCAACCAGGCCAACCAGGCGCAGATTCAGATTAGTGACAATGGTAAAGGGATGACAGAGGAAGTAAGGGCACGAATTTTTGACCATTTGTTTACTACCAAAGGCGTGGGGAAAGGCACGGGACTGGGCTTGGCGATCGCTCGTCAAATTATTGAAGAAAAGCATGGAGGGAAAATAGCCTGTCATTCTACCCCTGGAATAGGGACTGAATTTGTAATTCAGATTCCTCTATCCTGCCCTGAGATCCATCCGTAGAATTATATGTCTGCTTCAAGGGCTTAGTCTGTCTGTTGACCGCTGAGCTGACTGCTAAGCCAACATAATCGATCGTTCATTATCCTATTTTTTAAGATAACTTTATGAATTCTCAACCTCATCCATCTAACTTAGTCTTGGAGCCTCAATCGCCCAGCTCAGAGCATCGTCATTGGGAAACCGATTTAAAGCTCATCGTTGAAGGCATCGCCTCTCAAATTGGAACAGATTTTTTCCGAGTTTGCGTTCGGTATTTAGCAGAATTGCTGCAAATTCGCTATGCGTTCATTGCAGAATTTATTGACGGTGACAATCCAAAGGCTAAAGTTTTAGCCTTTTGGGCGGGAGATGATTTTGGGGCAAATTTTGAGTATGTTCTGACCGGAACTCCTTGCGGTATTGTTGTAAACCAAGGACTGCAAATTTACGAGAGTGAGATTCAGCAAAAATTTCCTGAAGACATCGACCTCGTCACAATGGGGGCAGAAAGTTACTTGGGAATTCCCATATGCAACAGTCAAGGGAAAACAATCGGCCATATTGCAGGCTTACATGTTCAACCCCTGACTCGTAGCTATGAGGAGCAGGCAGCCATCCTCAAAATTTTTGCAGCTCGTTCTGCTGCGGAAATTGAGCGACAGCTTACCGAACAAGCGCTGAAACAGCAGAATCTACGCCTGGAGGAAGCGCTGATGCAGCTCAAGCAGACTCAGGTTCAACTCATTCATGCTGAGAAAATGTCGAGCTTGGGGAATATGGTTGCTGGAATTGCCCATGAAATTAATAACCCGATTAGCTTTATTCATGGGAATCTAGATCACGCCCATCAATACTTTGACAATCTACTCAAACTCATTCAACTTTATCAACAGGAATATCCTCAGCCCCATCCCGTGATTCAAGACGAACTTGAAACGCTTGATTTCGACTTCATTCAAACCGATCTCAAGCAATTATTCCGGTCAATGCAGGCTGGCTCTCAGCGTATTGGAGAAATTGTTCAGTCCTGTCGAAATTTTTCGCGATTAGACGAATCTACCTCCAAGTTTGCGGATATTCATGAAGGGTTAGAATCAGTATTAATTATCGTGGAAGGTCGTCTTCAATCTAG
This sequence comes from Pegethrix bostrychoides GSE-TBD4-15B, assembly GCA_019359155.1. GTDB lineage: Bacteria > Cyanobacteriota > Cyanobacteriia > Elainellales > Elainellaceae > Elainella > Elainella bostrychoides. The sequence continues at coordinate 5,921 of JAHHHV010000028.1, read as the reverse complement.
TGAGCTATCTTCGAGAATTGAAGTGGTTAAAGAATACGGAGATCTACCTCAAATTTATTGCTTTCCAGCACAACTAAACCAGGTTTTTTTGAACCTTCTAAATAATGCCATTGATGCCTTGAAAGAGGCAGATCAAAAGCGCACTCTTGATGAGAGTGTTGCAAATATCAATACAATTCGGATTCGAACTGTTTTGACCGCAGAGCAGCAAATTGAGATCTCGATTTCAGATAATGGTTTGGGAATTTCAAACGAGACTCAATCTAAAGTATTCGATCCTTTCTTTACGACTAAACCTGTGGGTAAAGGGACGGGATTGGGGTTGTCTATCAGCTATCAAATTATTACTGACCTTCATAGAGGAGCAATCGAGGTCGATTCACACTCAGGACAAGGGACAACCTTCACAATTCGACTCCCAATAGAATAATTGCGGATCGACTGTTGACGACGAAAGACGTGGGTAAGGGGACGAGATTAGGATGGGCGATCGCTCATCAAATTGGGGGTCTGGATGTCACCTTGGGGAAGGATGTCGCCTACATGCTCAAAATACTGGCTGCCGCTCTCCCCAACCCAGTCAAACCCTGGGATCCAATCGTCGATAACATTTGAGGTGCGCTTACCCTGCTTATTGCTGAGCAGATTCCGGTAGAATAGTACTTCCGGTAGAATAGTACAAACGCTGCGGCGCTTTCGACTATGACTTCGACTTCCCTGATTCCCTCTAAATTTAGGAAACCTGAAGTCTTCTCCCCCAGCTCAGACGGTGAACCTTTGGCAGATTCAGTTCACGTTGACGCGATTATCAACGCGGTGGTGGCGCTGCGTCACGATTTATCAGCACAGCCCGCGCTCGTCTTGGCCGATCAGTTTCTCTACTACGCTGAAGGCGCTGAAGGCTTTCCGAAGCTGCGGGTTGCGCCCGACATTATGGTGATTTTCGACCTGTCGTCCGGTTCCAGAGATCACTTCAAAACCTGGACAGAAGGCCAGTCGCCTGCCATTATTTTTGAAATTACCGCTGCTGGAACCCGCGATCGCGACGAGACGTTTAAGCGCAATCTTTACGAACAGCTCGAAGTCCCAGAATACTGGCAGTTTGCCCCCAGAGGCGAATGGATTCCGGAGCGGCTCAAAGGCTGCCGACTCGAAGCTGAAACCTACCAGCCCATTACCGCAGGGATGGATTCTGATGCCTAATTTGGCACTGCATCCGCTGCCGCCGCCCAGTTGTCCGGGGCTAGCCGTTACTGCACTTGCGCCCATGCAGGACGTAACAGATCTGTTTTTTATGCAGGTGATTGCCAGCTACGGCAGTCCAGACTACTTTTTCACCGAGTATTTCCGGGTGCATCCTAGCTCGACGCTCGACAAAAAAATTCTGCGCTCGATTACCGAAAACCCGACCCAGCGCCCCGTCTTTGCCCAGATGATTGGCGAGAGCATCCCCGATCTGGTGCGGACAGCGAAACTGCTCAGCCGCTATCCGGTGGCAGGCATTGATCTAAATATGGGCTGTCCGGCTCCGCGTATCTATCGCAAAAACGTCGGCGGTGGGCTGCTGCGCGACCCTGAAAAGGTGAACCAGATTTTGGGGGAGCTACGGCAGGCGGTATCGGGGCGGCTTAGCGTCAAGATGCGGATTGGCTTTGAAGACACGGCCTCTTTTGAAAAGATGCTGGCGCTGATCAACCGCCACGGTATAGATTTGCTCAGTCTGCATGGCCGAACAGTGAAGCAGATGTATCACGGTGCAGTGGATTACGACCGAATTGCTCAAGCTGTACAGCAGCTCAACTGTCCGGTGCTGGCGAATGGTAATGTGACTTCGGCGACTTCGGCAGCGGCGGTGCTGGCGCAAACGGGGGCGGCTGGCGTGATGGTGGGGCGCTCGGCGATTCGGAATCCCTGGATTTTTCGGCAGATTCGGCAGTATTTGAGCGGTCAGGCTGTCACGCCAGTTAAGCTCGCAGAAGTGCGCGAATATATTGAACGCCTGCGCCAAACAACAGCTGCGCTGACTGTGCCGGAGCGAGCGCGGGTCAGCTATTTGAAAATGTACCTGAACTATATTGCTCAGAGCGTGGATGCTGAGGGCGCTTTTCTGCGCGAGATGCGGCTAGCACAAACCGAAGCTCAACTTTGCTCAGTCTTGGATCGGCATTTGCTGAGCGATCCAAATGCGCGGTTCAATCTTGAGCCTTATCCGGGACTGTTGGCGCGTCCTGGTTCTGAAGCGGCTAGACCAACCAGTGCTGCTGAGCAAATCTGCGTCGGCAGCGCTGGCTAGCCTGGGCTTATCGCAGCAGCACGCTCATAAACTTACCTTGCGCGAATGGTGCGGGAACCATTGGCGAGAACTGGTTGCGGTCGGTAATCATCTGCCGCACGTACATCTCGCTGATGATGTGGTTGACTTGCTCTCGCGTCCCGACAATCCAAATTTGTGCCTGATGGCCAAGCGACTCCGGCAGACGTTCGTTGAACTCTGTAGACATGATTATTTGCCTCAATTTTGGTTATGGGTTTGAAAGCCTAAGGCGTTGAGTCACCTGACCACATGCGTGAACGAAGCGAGCGCGATGTAAAATCGACTCAGCCTTGCTTCCCGGCGTGAACGGGGAGTCGGGTTAGCTGGCTAGTTGTGTTCCACCACTTCTAGTCAGCGACGCCTTAAGCTTTTACCTGTCCTGACTGCTTCACGCAATCAGTTGGAAAATCATAAGCTGAAACTCTGGCTGAGCGCAAGTGGGGAGGGGAGAATTTTTACGTTTGGTGAGATTGGGCTAGTCAGGTAGATCATCTAAAGAATTGCTGAAGCTTGTCCGCCCAAATGGATATGAGGGCTAATATGCGGATAGTTGTCCGCCTAAATACCCGATTTGGGCAGATATGCGAATAGTTGTCCGCCTAAGTAGCTCTAGCGGCGATATGGTTGGATGCAGTCCGTCTATACACCTGCTGAAGGGTAGATAGGCGGATGTTGTCCGTCTACATAGTAGTTAGACTGCGAAAAATCAGCCCAATAGACATCTCAAAAAAATCAATAAAATTATTGGAAATATAGACATGTCTGATGAAATTAAGGTTTGCTCAGTACCAGTATTCTCCGAAGGCGTAGAGTCCAGTGAGCTTTACCTGGTCGGACTGACTGCATATTTATGGATCGCTGGAATGACTTTGCGCGTGCGATTTTTGGATGGAGAGCCTATCGTTCAAAAGAAGGTTGAAGTAGTTGCCCATCAATGGAGCCAGTTTGCAAATATTAAGTTCCAGTTTGGTAATGATCTTAATGCAGAAATCCGAATTTCATTCACGAGGAAAGGATCTTGGTCTATGTTGGGTACAGATGCCTTGCTAGTCAATCGCGACGAACCAACAATGAATTTTGGATGGCTGAAAGCTGATTCACCCGACGAAGAATATTCAAGAGTTGTATTGCATGAATTTGGTCACGCTCTCGGATTTACACATGAGCATAAACATCCTGAGTCTGGGATCAAATGGAATCGAGAAGCCGTTATTGACTATTATCGTCGAACTAATGGATGGAATGAAGATGCGACTACAAGGAATGTGCTGCAAGCAGAAAGTAAAGATCGAACACAATATTCGGCGTTTGATCGTGAGTCGATCATGCTTTATGCGATTCCTGCAGAATTAACAACTGATGGTTTCTCTACTGGTTGGAATACGCAACTTTCAGCAACCGATAAACAGTTTGCTCAAAGGCTTTACCCTGGAACTCCTCCTGGAGCCAAGATAACCACAATTCTCTACGTGCGTCCATTTGATGGTCGAACCTTTGGTCCAGTCACATCAAGTCAAGTAGTATCAGAGGGAGATGGATGGCGTGGTTGGAGTTGGGATGGTAGCACAGCCTCATACTTAGCTGTTGATGAGAAACGGCAAACCTGGCTTTATGTGCGTCCATTTGATAGTCGAACCTTCGGTCCAGTCACATCAAGCCAAGTAGTATCAGAGGGAGATGGATGGCGTGGTTGGAGTTGGGATGGTAGCACAGCCTCATACTTAGCTGTTGATGAGAAACGGCAAACCTGGCTTTATGTGCGTCCATTTGATGGTCAAACCTTTGGTTCAGTTACGTCAAAACAATTAGTATCAAGAGGAGATGGATGGCGTGGTTGGAGTTGGGACGGTGCCACGGCTTCATACTTAGCAGTGGGGTAAATTGGATCATCAACATCAATGCATCTAAAAAAGATCGCTCGATCTATAGGCGTGCGGGCACTATGCTCAATTAGCATTGAAGCCTTGTAATCCTTATTAGGAGCTAATCATAAAGCACAGTCTAACATTGAGATGGAGCGGACAAACCAAGTTCTGGTTATGAGTTCAAGGCTACTACTGCCGCTCATCTCAGCCGTTATAAGCATGGGGAGAATGTGTGAATAGATTCAGGGGTAGAGAGTTTCCGGCATTCTCGGAGCACGACGGTTTTGCGGTCGTCGAGGGCCAGAAGCAAAAGATTGCGGCAGACATTAACGGTCAGGCCGACAACTACATTCTTAACGTCAACAAGGCGGAGTACGTAGCACACCTTGTCAGTACATACACGATCAATCCGCTTGAAATCCACGCGGACCAGTTGAGCGTATCGACCGAGGAACGATTGATTCCTGCCGAGATGCACCCACACTCCTTCTACGTTCACGCTGGCAAGTCATACCCAAAGGATGTGCTGACGTTTCACTTGCCGTTTACGGGACAAGCTGAACTTCTCAAGGTTCGCGCCAGCACTTTCAGCATGTCGGCTCCGCGAATTTCTGTTAAAGGGCAAGAGATCATCTTTGAATTTATCAACTTCAACATGGATGCTCAGTCCATTAAGAGAGAAGCCGATAGCAGAGTCGCGCAACTCGTTTCGCAAAACGCACACCTTACCCGAGACCTTACGGCGTTCAATGGCTCAATTGAGCAGATTGCCAATCAAGTGTTTGACGCCAGGAAGTCCCATCTGCTGAAGAAGGGCAACTTGCTCTCCGCGCTGGGAGTGCCTATCCGAAAATCCGACAACGCGCCTACAACCTTTGCCGTTACCGCGAAGCGGACTCCCGCCATTCAGGCCAAGCCAAAGCCTGTCGTTACCGAAAAGGGATACAAACCGGAGCCGGCGCTCGATAATTCTATCTATCAGCAGATACTGAAGATCACGCACGATGTCGGGAAGCAGTTTGAAAGACTGCCCAGCACCTATGCAGGAAAGGAAGAAGAGCATCTGCGAGACCACTTTTTGCTCATATTGGAGCCAAACTTCGAGGGAAGTGCTACCGGAGAGACTTTCAACAAGTCGGGTAAAACGGACATCCTTCTACGGCACGACGGAAGCAACATCTTCGTCGGTGAGCTCAAGTATTGGCGAGGAAAGAAGGGCTATCTTGATACGATCACGCAGCTTCTGTCCTATCTAACATGGCGAGATTCAAAAGCAGCAGTTATCGTCTTTGTGCCAAACAAAGAGTTCACTTCCGTTCTCAGTACAATTGAACAAGCAACAACTGAGCATTCGAATTACCTTGGCTTCGTTTCAAAGCCTGAGCTCGGGTGGTATCAGTATCGCTTTCACGTTAATGGCGATCGAAACAGAGAAGTGCAACTTGCCGTTCAAGCGTTTCATTTGTCGGTATAACGCCATGCTTATAACAACAGCTTCAGGGTGAAAGAAACTGTCAATGAATCAGCGACAATTAAGCCTTTTAGTTCTGGATGAGTTTTAGTTTCTTAGAAGGCAGCAAATGAGATGGATACTCCTCGAAAAATGGCGGTGAACGAATACACAAAGTACTTGGTTTTGAAGCAGGGCTATTTCATTCCAATTGTGAAACTGATATGGTAGTTAGGCCATCTCTCAAACCCTGACCTCGATGCCTCAACTTGCTATCGTCGAAGCCTTTGCC
>JAHHHV010000027.1 GCA_019359155.1 Pegethrix bostrychoides GSE-TBD4-15B | reverse complement strand
GTTACGTGTATTTCGACAGTTGGGATCATCTGCTCACCTTCATGCTCCAGGGGCTAGAGCTAGACATCCCGCCGAATACCAGCTAAATTTCCATACTGAGAATTGCTGACATGTCTCAAGCAATTCTCGTAGTACTTTGGTATTACTTTCGAGTTTTGAATGGAATTGATTGAACAGGGTCAGCCTCCACCCGTTAGTCCAAATCCTGCGCTGCATCCTCTTCTGGATCACCCAAAATATATAGCTCGCCCGCTACCGAGACCCGATCGCCCTCAATCAGCTTGCGCCCCCGCCGCAGCTCCATCTGGCCGTTGACTTCGATCTGCCCGTCGCGGATCAGCTGCTTGGCCTCGCCACCCGTATGCGCCACCCCAATCCACTTGAGGAACTGGTCGAGCTTGATGGTTTCTGGTTCTGATCCGGCTTGTGGTTCCGTCATCTGGCCTTCCTGGCTGTAAGAAGCCGTAAGATTGAGAACAACCTTTTCCCCTATTCCCTGACATGACCTATTGCCTTGGGATTGTAACGCGCCACGGGCTGGTAATGGCGGCTGACTCGCGCACAAATGCTGGCGTTGACTACATTTCAACCTACCAAAAGCTGTTTGACTTTTCGGCTCCCGGCGACCGGGTGATTTTGCTGTGCAGCTCTGGCAATCTATCGATTACGCAGGCGGTGCTGAACGTGCTGGAGCAAGACCTGCGGCTGCAAGCGTCCGAAAACCTGCACAGCACTGCCACGCTCTACGATACGGCGCGGTATGTCGGCAACAAGATGCGGCAAATCCAGCAGCAGGAGCGGGGCTGGCTGGAAAAAGACGGAATCGACTTTAAATGTACGCTGCTGCTGGGCGGTCAGGTTCGGGGCGAGGCTCCCAGTTTATTTATGATCTACAGCCAGGGCAATTTTATTCAGGCAACAACCGAAACGCCGTTTTTGCAGATTGGCGAAACCAAATATGGCAAGCCGATTCTCGACCGGACGCTCAGCTACGAAACCGCGCTCGAAGATGCGGCTAAAGTGGCGCTGCTCTCGATTGATTCGACGATGAAATCCAACATTTCGGTGGGGCCACCGCTCGATCTGGTGCTGTATGAGGCGCACAGCCTACGGATCAAGCATCAGGTGCGCCTGCGCTCTGGTGATCCGCATCTGGTCAAAATGCGGCAGCTTTGGGAAACTTCGCTGCGAGAAGCGTTTGAGCGAATGCCCAGTCTGGACTGGGACAGCTACGCCCAGAAGGGCGAATAGCCTGCTGTAGCGGGCTATTTACGGCTGATTCTCAACATTTGATTGCCGCCTTTTTGAAACTCATAGTCTACAAGTTGGATTTGCAGGCTCATGCTTTGGCTTAGAAGTGTCTGCACCACTGAATCAAGATAGGCTGATGGCGTACCGTCGAGCTGGAGCAGTGGAAAAATCCGCACCTCAGCAGCGACTCGAAGCAGTTCATGCACTGAAGCAAGGTGAAAATCGAGCGAGAGCTGCTCTGAATATGTAAACAGTAAGTGAGAACAGAGGCATAATTCAAATTCATCGTTAGCCAGCTGTAACCTGGGCAAAGACTGGCAGAGATAGCGCCCTTCAACTTTGCCAGCTTCATAATCTAGGGCGAATCTTTCCATCGCAGCCAGACGCGCCTGACCTAGCGCATCGGCATCCCGAAAATTTGCCCAGATGTAGCGATCTGAATTTTGCCTAACTTGAGAAATGACCAGATCATAAGTTTGCTGAACGCGCTGCTTAATTTGAGTCGCAGAGAATTCGTAGATCGGATCGACAGAGACAACAGCATGTCCCAGCTCTGTCATTTCAGCATTAAAACTAGCTGGGCCATCGCCACATCCCAGAATCTGGAGGTTCAAATCCGCCTCTGACAAACCAAACATCAGCTTATATTCTGCCAACGTTCTGCCCCAAGGAACGATTTCGTGAAGTTTCATGCTGATAGTTTCATGCTGATAGTACAAGTTCAGGATTGCAGCAGGGACAGATTAAAGAATGTTGAAGAGGACGAGAGGGCATCAGGATTTTGGTGAATCGCTGTCAATCGTAATATATCGCTCATAATAGAGCGAAGAGATAGCAGATAAAGCAGTTCACCAGATAGGCTACAGATAGCTTCCAGATAGCTTGCAATCTCCTCGCAGTTCCTCAGAGCCAAAAGAGCCAAACGACCTGCTCACGCAGTGACCAGCGACGCTACAATTTTTGTGTTGCAATGCAGGCCAAACCCGATGCCATCTCCACCTATTCCAGTTGTCGTGAACGGAGCCGCCGGAAAAATGGGGCGCGAGGTAATCAAAGCCTTAGCCGCCGCGCCGGATATGAACCTGGTGGGAGCGGTGGATCGCAACCCCGACTTGCAGGGGCAGGACGTGGGCGAACTGGCCGGGATTGAGGCGCTAGAAGTGCCGATTGTCAATGACTTGCAGGCTTCGCTGGTGCTGGCAACGCAGGAGCGTCAGCCGCCCGTGATGGTAGATTTCACGCACCCTGACTCGATCTATGAAAACGTTCGTGCCGCGATTGCCTACGGCGTGCGGCCAGTGGTGGGCACAACCGGACTCAGCGTTAGCCAAATCCAGGATCTGGCCGACTTTGCTGATAAGGCCAGCACAGGCGCAGCGATTATCCCCAACTTTTCGATTGGCATGGTGCTGCTTCAGCAGGCAGCAGTTCGCGCCTCGCAGTATTTTGAGCATGTTGAGATTCTGGAGCTGCACCACAACCAAAAGGCCGATGCGCCAAGCGGCACGGCTATCCAGACCGCGCAGCTACTCGAAGAGCTGGGCAAGCCCTTTAACCCGCCTGCTGTCAGCGAAACCGAAAAGCTGGCCGGAGCCAGAGGCAGCCGCACCGCTGAGGGAATTCGGATTCACAGCATTCGGCTTCCCGGCCTGATTGCCCATCAGGAAGTGATCTTTGGCGCTCCGGGCGAACTCTACAGCCTGCGTCATGATACCAGCGACCGCGCCTGCTATATGCCGGGCGTGCTGCTAGTGATCCGCAAGGTGCTGGAGCTGAAGTCGTTGGTTTATGGGTTAGAAAAGCTGCTCTAACTCTGCTCTAACTCTTGCGGCTTCAACTACTGCAACGGCGAATCAGAGGGGGGCAGCTGCACCTCCTGACCTCGCTCAACAGTGGCAACACCCGCCACACCAGATAGGCTGGAGATCTGGCTGGATTCGCAGCTTCCCGTAATTACGCCGATGGTTTCCAGGGTTTGTTCCACCTGCATTCCGGCAGCCTGCAAGCCCGCCGCCACTTCCATCATCTGCTCCTGATGTGCGTCGTCCACCGTCACCGAGACATTCACTCTAGACATGGCTAATTTCCTCCTATTTCTCCCTAAGCGTCGGATTTCAAGGAGCCTGCACAATGCCTGCGCCCACATCTTCTGAGGCCAGCGCCAGACGGCGAGCCGTTTTGACCAGCAGATTCCACAGCTCTTGGCCGCGCAGGCCCGATTCTTCAGCATGCAGGGCGGCAATCCCGGCGACATGCGGCGTGGCCATGCTGGTGCCGCTAATCGTTTGGTACTGAGTCGGCATCGGCCAGCTGGAATAGACGTTGACACCTGGCCCCGCAATATCTACCTGTCCGCCATCTGGGTTGATGCCGCGATTTGAAAAATAGGCAATGTTTGAGTCTGAATCCAGCGCCCCTACCGCTAAAATCGAAGGGCAGTTGGCAGGGCGGCTAACTGGACTGGGGATGCCCGTATCGCGGCGGCTATCGTTGCCTGCGGCGGCCACAATCAGCGTCCCGCGACTTAAGGCTCGCTGCGCCACGGTTTCGTAGACTTGCGAATAGGTGCTGCCCACCTGCGTGCGCGAGCCGAGCGACATGGAAATAATCTCGCAGCCGCTAGCAATCGCCCATTCGATGCCCTGCAGAATACCGCTGTCGCTGCCGCTGCCCTGATTGCTCAAGACTTTGCCAGCGTAGATCTCGGCATTGTAGGCCACGCCATATCGCGGCAGGCGCGTGGGGCGACGCGAGCCACAGGCAGTGCCAATGCAGTGCGTGCCGTGACCATTGCCATCCTGGACTTCTTCGCCGCTAATAAACGATTTGCTCGTCACCGTGCGGCCAATAAAATCTGGATGCGTCAGGTCAAAGCCTGTATCTAGAACCGCAACTTTAATGCCTTTGCCGCTGGCGCAGGAGTTGAGCACCTTGGTAGCCTGCAAGCCCCAGGTCGATTCGGCTTCGTCAATGGCCTGCAAGAGCGCCGTCTGCTGGGTTGGCAGCAGCTTCTCGACTAGGTGATTAATCGCATCTCGGTAGCCAATCAGGTAATCTGCCGACAGGTTTAGCTGCGGTAGGGCGTAGACGATCTGTTCGGGTTCGATGGCCAGAATGGCGCTGTTGCCCTCGGCTGAAATCCGCATGGTTGCAAGCTGCTCAGGTGCGGCTTCAACGACCGCCACGCCTAGCTGATTCAAAATTACCGCATTGTGGCTTTGAGCAATTTCACTGCTGCATAGGTTTAGGCTCACTGATTCACTTAAAGCCTGCACAGCCGTCTCCACGGCATCTTCGCGTAGCAGCACCAGATAGCGCCCCGTAGTCTCAGGTTCAGCGATGGTTGGGGTCAGATGATCTGCCATATTTATGCCTCTCGACTCTGCAACGGCTCAAATTACAATAAAGTTAGTCCAGCAAAACAGTACGCCGGAATCTGCCGTTTGGCGACTGGGTCAATGCCCTCGATCTAGATTAGATATTCAATCTGCTCATTGAGCTAATTCCGCATCAATCCACTGCCGAATTGTCGCAACCACCTGATCCAGCTGAATCTCCTGCGATGCTTTCGTCGCCCGCGTCACGACCTCAACCTTGCCCTGCTGCAACGAACGTCCGGTGACAATTCGGTAGGGAATGCCCACCAGCTCAGCGTCCTTGAACTTAACGCCCGCCCGCTCCTCCCGGTCATCCAGCAGCGCCTCCACGCCCGCTTGGTTCAGCGCGTTATAAATCTGCTCAGCCGCCGCCATTTGATCTTGATCCGCAGCGTTGGGCGCAACCACAATCACCTGATAGGGCGCAATCGCTACCGGCCAGATGATGCCGTCTTTGTCGTAGGATTGCTCAACCGCCGCCTGCGCCAGCCGCGACACGCCTACCCCATAGCAGCCCATCATTAGCGGTACTTCTTCGCCCTGTTCGTTCGTGTAGGTCGCATTCAGCGCCTTGGAATATTTGTTGCCCAGCTGAAAAATATGGCCAATCTCGATGCCGCGCGCGCTCTGCAAAAGCTGGCTAGGGTCGTGCAGTGCCCGGTCGCCGACGCTGGCCTTCCGCAGATCGAGCGCTAGTCTGGGCAGCGGATATTGACTGCCCCAGTTGGCCCCAACGACGTGAAAGCCCGATTCGTTGGAACCCGTCACGAAATTTTTTAGCTCGACGGCGGTTTGGTCAACCAGCCGCAGAAACTGAGCCACCAGCGTTTTGGACGGCTGGATGTAGCTGTCGGGCAGATCTGGCGCGATATAGCCCAAGGGCAAAGGCTGAGTCGCCCACTGCTGCTGGGCTTCGGCATCCGGAACCTTCAGTCCAATCACGGCAGTTGCTTTGTAGTCGCCCGCCAGCTTGGTTAGCTCGTTTTGCAGCTTCACCTCATTCACATCCTGATCGCCCCGGATGCTGACCAGCACGAGCAGCTCCATGCCGCTGTTGTAGGTGACTTGGTAGAGCACGTTTTTGAGGATCTGCGTGGGCGAGCAGTCGAGGAACTTGGCGAGACTGGCGATGGTAGGCGTGTTGGGGGTTTCCCGCTTTTCGTAGGTTTTGAAGCTAGAGGGCACCGCCTCTGCCGGACGCGAAACGGCCTTTTCTACATTGGCGGCATACTGACCATCCTCGGTGTAGAGCACCTCGTCTTCACCCGCCTCAGCCAGCACCATAAACTCCTGCGAGCCAGAGCCGCCAATCGCCCCCGAATCAGCATCTACTGCCCGAAAGGCCAGCCCACAGCGGCGCAAAATGTTGTGGTAGGCATCGTGCATTTTGCCATACGACCGTTTCATCCCGGCCTCGTCCACATCAAACGAGTAGGCATCTTTCATAATGAACTCCCGACCTCGCATCAGCCCAAACCGAGGCCGAATCTCGTCGCGGAACTTGGTCTGGATCTGGTACAGGTTCAGCGGCAGCTGCCGATAGGAGCGGATCATATCGCGAGCGACTGCCGTAATCACCTCCTCGTGAGTCGGCCCCAGCCCTAGCTCGCGTCCCTGGCGATCGGTGAGGGCAAACATGATGCCTTCGGCTTGGGTATAGGTCTCCCAGCGTCCCGACTCCTTCCAGAGTTCTGAAGGCTGGAGCTGATTGAGCAGGCATTCTTGCGCCCCGGCAGCGTTCATCTCCTCGCGCACAATCTGCGAGATTTTTTGCAACACCCGCCAGAGCAGCGGTAAATAGGCATAAACACCGCTGCCAATCCGCCGCATATAGCCCGCCCGCAGCAGCAGCTTGTGGCTGGGGATCTCTGCCTCTGCTGGATCTTCGCGCAGCGTGACAAACAGCATTTGAGACAGACGCATGATTCGCTTCCCTTCTTCTCTAATTCTCTCGATGGCTATAGCATCGCTCTATTTCGATCTACAAGTCTACATCGCCCTTTCCTCCTCCAAACAGCGCCTAAATAAAAACCAGACAAAAATACTTTGACGAGGCAGGAGTTAAGACGAGATGATGAGAGCTGGTAATCGTGGCGGCAGAAGATACAGTACTCGTTGCAGTTAGGACAAAGACATATGAGCTTCATGGTAATTTTCTTGTTGATTTTGGGGCTAGTGCTGCTGGTGATTGGCGCGGAAGCACTGGTGCGGGGAGCTTCTAACCTGGCGACGGTGGTGGGCATCTCGCCGCTGGTCATTGGCCTGACAATTGTGGCCTATGGCACGAGCGCCCCCGAAATGGCGGTTAGCACCATGACGAGTCTGTCGGGGGATGCGGATATTGCAGTCGGCAACGTCGTTGGCAGCAATATTTTTAACGTGCTGTTTATTTTGGGAATTTCAGCTTGGGTGACACCTTTGATTGTGGCGCAGCAGCTGATCCGGCTCGATGTGCCGATCATGATCGGCACATCGGTTTTGGCTTTCGTGTTTGGCCTAGACGGCACCATTAGCCGCGTAGATGGCATTATCTTGTTTGGGCTGGCGGTGCTCTACACGCTATTTTTGATCTACCAGAGCCGTAAAGAAACCAACGCGCAGGTGCAGGCTGAATACGAACAGTTTGGGCAAGACGCTCGCCGCTCGCCGGTTGGGCTGCTAGTGAATGTTGGCTATATTCTCGGTGGGCTGGTGATGCTGGTGATTGGCTCGCGCTGGCTGGTGGATGGCGCTACGGCGATTGCGCGTTCCCTGGGGGTCAACGAGCTGGTGATCGGCCTGACGATTGTGGCAGCAGGCACTTCTCTGCCAGAGCTGGCAACTTCGGTGGTGGCCAGCATCCGGGGCGAGCGCGATATTGCGGTAGGCAATGTGGTTGGCAGCAATATTTTCAACATTCTGGCTGTACTGGGGTTGGCCGGAATTGTCGCCCCCAATGGCGTGAATGTGGCGACTGAGGCGATTCAGTTTGATATCCCGGTGATGATTGCCGTGGCCTTTGCCTGCCTGCCGATTTTTATCTCCGACAACCTGATTGCCCGTTGGGAAGGCATTCTGTTTGTGATCTATTACATTGCCTATGCGCTCTACCTGCTGCTCCATGCCAACCAAGATCCTAGCTTGCCGATCTATGGCGCGGTAATGCTCTGGTTCGTGATTCCGATTACAGCCTTGACGCTGCTGATTACGGCTCGACGCACCCTGCGAGCTAGGAAGCCGCTGAGCAATAAGTAGAAAAGCCAAAACCAGAAATGTATCTGACAATGTATCTGACAATGATGCAACTGCCCTCTACTGTCGCGAGCGCGGGGGCGGCAACCGACGCAGCAGCCGATCAACAGGGGACAGCGGAGCGGGTTCGGCTGGCTCAGTCGCAGCAGGTGCAGCTAGCGGCATGGAGCAGCCAATCACAATTTCTGAAGTTTTGGGATAGTTCTCTAGCAGCTGGAGGAAAGTCTGAGCGTTGAAGCTGCGCGGATCTTGGCGACTGCCGGAGCGATCGACAATTTTGTGGTAAGTGATGCGCTCTGGCGGGACGCTGGTTTTAGCCACGATCCAGGCCAAAGATTGGTATTGGGGGCTGGTGTAGCCGCTGTGGCTGCTGTTGTTATTATCGCCATCCGCCGGAGTCTCCAGCGAGATGTGATAGGCAAAGTTGTTCACCGAGGCGGGCAAATCAGGGTTCGTTTTGACGCTCTCTTCGCCAGCGCTGCCCACAAAGGCCGAATTGCCTGCGCCAAACGCTCGCTTGTCAGGGGGGACCAGGTAGTAAACCGTGCCATCTAGACCGACCAGCGTGTGATAGCTGACCTGATCATCATCGTAGGGATGGGGCGTTTGAAAGAAATTGACGGCGCTGCTAACGCTTCCCACCGTTTCGTGCAGCACCACAATCGGCGCGTGCTCGGCGAGCTTGCCCAGCGCATCTTTGATAAACCGCTGGCCGTAATTTGTAGAGTCGGCCAAGGCCACCACTTCTTTGGGGCTGTAGGCATTTGGTTTAGGGGTCGAAGCGACAACCTGCCTGAAGCGAGAAATCGGCACCTGTGGTCGAGGCAGTGACTGAGCTGGCCCCTGATGCGGTTCGGGCTGTACGGCGCAGCCAAACGGAATGCCCTGACTAGCGACCCGATTGGCGGCATCTGGCAGAGACTGACCGCTTCCGGACTGAGCCACTGCAACCAGCAGCCCCAAACAGATTGACAGCAGCAGGACAGCATTTAGGACCTTGGATTTCACGCTCACGTTCCTCACAGATATCGCTGCAAAAGCTAGGGAGGATTATAGCAGCCGTCGTTTTGATTTCATCCAAGTTTGGCCTGCTGGAATCTAGTCTGCTGGAATTTAGCCTGCTGTCTATACTGAGATCACAGGCGGGAGAGAATTCATGAGCGATCTATTTCAAGATTTAGAAGAGATTTTTGACCAGCGGGTGGAAGAATTGCTCAGCTTTGTCAGGCAGCTAGACGGACAGTCTGGACAATCTGGGCAGTCTGGACAATCCGGGCAATTCGGGCAATCTGGCAGCTCATCTCCCTTCGACCTGCCGCCCAACCCCATCGACAGCCTGCGCGAATCGGTCACCAGCCTGCTCACTAATCCGCTCAGCCCGCCTAGTGACCTGTCATTGGCGCAAGTTGGCGGCATCAGCGAAACCCTGCGCGAGCTGCGCGAACTCGTCGAAATCCCAATCAAGCGTCCAGACTGGCTGAAGATGCTGGGTCTAGAGGCGACGCGAGGCGTCCTGCTGGTTGGGCCACCGGGAACGGGCAAAACCCTGACGGCCAGAGCGCTCGCCGCAGAGCTGGGCATCAACTGCATTGCGATTGTCGGGCCAGAAGTTATGGGCAAATACTACGGTGAAGCGGAAGCCCGCCTGCGCAGCCTGTTTGAAAAAGCGGCTCGTTCAGCCCCCTGCCTGATTTTTATCGACGAAATTGACGCGCTGGCTCCTAGTCGCTCTAGCGTCGAAGGCGAAGTCGAAAAGCGCGTGGTCGCGCAGCTGCTCAGCCTGATGGACGGCTTTTCCAGAGCCGAGGGCGTGATTGTCTTGGCCGCCACCAACCGCCCCGACCAGCTCGATCCCGCGCTGCGTCGTCCCGGACGCTTTGACCGCGAGGTGCAGTTTCGCGTCCCTGACCGCAATGGCCGTCTGGAAATCCTCAAAATTTTGACGCAGGCCATGCCGCTGGAGCGCCGATCCGATCCAGTTGATTTAGGCAGGGTTGCCGATCTATCGGTGGGGATGGTGGGGGCTGATCTGAAAGCCGTCTGTCAAAAAGCGGCCTATAGCGCCCTGCGTCGGATTGCACCTGCGATTGAGCAGCCGATCGCCCAACCCATGAGCGTGACTCAGGCTGACTTTTTGGCGGCGCTCAAGGCCATCAAGCCTGCTGTGCTGCGTTCAGTGCAGGTTGAGTCGCCACAGGTGAGCTGGGAGGCAATTGGCGGTCTAGAGTCAGTGAAGCAGTCGCTGCAAGAGGCAGTCGAAGGGGCGTTGCTCTATCCAGAACTCTACCGGCATACGGGAGCCAAAGCGCCGCGTGGGGTGCTGCTCTGGGGCGTGCCCGGAACCGGAAAAACCATGCTGGCTAAGGCGGTGGCCTCGCAGGCGCGAGCTAACTTTATTGCCGTGAACGGGGCAGAGCTGCTGAGTAAGTGGGTGGGCGCTTCAGAGCAGGCTGTCCGCGAGCTGTTTGGTAAGGCGAGGCAGGCGGCTCCCTGCGTCGTGTTTGTCGATGAGATTGACACGCTGGCTCCAGCCAGAGGCGGCTTTTCTAGCGATGGTGGTGGCGTGAGTGACCGCTTGGTAGGTCAGCTTTTAACAGAGCTAGACGGCTTGCAGGACTGCCCTGACGTGCTGCTGATTGGTGCCACCAATCGCCCTGAAGCGCTTGACCCAGCGCTGCTGCGAGCCGGACGGTTAGATCTCCAGCTCAAGATTGACTTGCCGGACGAAGAGAGCCGCCTAGCGATTTTGCGGGTGCATAGCCAGCGGCAGCCTTTAGACCAGGTGGACTTGGCAGTTTGGGCAAGCCAAACGGTGGGCTGGAACGGGGCAGAGCTAGCCTTGCTGACCAATCAGGCGGCGCTGGAGGCAATTCGTCGCTACCGAGCGGCAGAGGCCAGTGATTCCATCAGCAATTCCATTAGCGACCCTAGCGCCATTCAAATCACGATGGCTGACTTCACAGCTGCCTACCAAACGCTGATTGATCAGCGCGGGTAGAGATTGAAGCTTCTGAATTTCTGATTGCAGGGTGCAGCCAGCATAGAGCCGCCTCAGTGATCTCAGACCATGCGAGCCTACTCTTTTTTGGAGCTGGCCTTCGTGGTCGCTGCCCGCTCTGCCGCCGCTGACTTAAACGGACTGCGCTTAATCCGCGCCTTTTCTTTAGCGCGCTCCCGCTCATACTCCAGCTCCTTCAGCTTTTTCATAATCCGGCTGAAGTATTCCTGCATGTAGTTTTCCAGCGTTGTGATTTCGCCCGGATCAATGCCGAAAGCGGCATAGGTTTCTTCCATTGGTGCATTCAGCGGCTTGCCGGAGGCAATTACTTCGGTAAAGGCGAGACGATCGGCGGTATTTTGCCCCCACTTAAACAAGCGAGCCGTTTTTTGGATCGTCCGCAGCAAGCCAATTGGCATCCGAGAGGTTTTGGCTTCGCGCCCTGAAAGTCGCTCGCAGAGACGGATAATCTCATAGCTGCCCCAGGCTCTTGGCCCCACAACCGGAAAGCTACGATTCTCAGTTTCTGAGCGTTGCAGTGCCGCCACGGCAAACCGGGCAATATCTTGCGTGTCCATGTAGGCAGTCGGGGAGCTGTCGCCCATTACCCAAATCGACTGCTTCTCCAAAGTTGGAATCGCATACTGGCCAATCAAGCCCTGCATGAAGCCACAGGGTCGTAGAATTGTGTAGTTGAGTCCGGATTCGGCCAAAAACTGCTCGGTGCAGCGCTTGATATCCATCAGCGGCACATGCGGATACTGCTCGGCATCCAGAATCGAGAAAAAGATAAACCGCTCAACGCCTGCCGCTTTTGCCGCCTGAATCAAAGCAACTTTGCCGTCCCAGTCCACTTGCCTCATGCTGAGTGAGTCAGTGGCGCGGGTGGTGGCCGCATCAATCACGGCAGTTACGTCCGCCAGGGCTGATGTGAGGCTTTGCGGGTCGAGCAGGTCGCCCTGAATCAGCTCAGCGCCCCACTCTTTCAAAAAAGCAGCTTTTCTTAAACTACGCACGAAGCACCGCACCGAATGCCCCTCATCCAGCGCACGGCGGACAACCTGTCTTCCTAAAGTGCCAGTGGCGCCAACAATCAATAGATTCATGAGGGATTCCGTAACGATTTATTAATTTCCTTATAAGATATACCAAAATGGATTTCTTTCGCCAACGTATATCAAACACCCATCAAACGCCTATCAAAAGCCTCTAGATTGAACTTTCACTACTGAAATATCCCAATCCAGAGGCTTGCTCCGCGATTATTTTGGCCACATCTGGCTCTACTCTTCGCCGCCCTGAAGCTTCAGCATCAAAAAGCCCAGCCCTAGCCCCACTAAAATTAGGCTAAAGGACAAGATCGCTGCATTCAACATTTCGCCGCCCATCCACCGTCTCCTTCTCTAAAATCGAAACAACTGCATTACAGATCTTAAAGCAGTTTGGTGGAGATTAAGTCTAGGGGCAGTAAGTCTAAGGTTAGTCTGAGATTTTTATGGTTCCTGCTGAAGCTGCAACGCAAATTCATCGGCCCCGCATTGTGCTGCCTCTTGGCGATCCGGCGGGAATTGGTGCTGAAGTGATTTTGAAAGCGCTCGCTGATCCGAGTCTTCGAGAGGTCGGCGAGTTTACGCTGGTTGGCAACCGCGATCTGCTGCTTCAGACTTACAGTCGGCTCGCGCAAATTGATCCAGCTAGTCTGCTGCATCCAGATGAGCTGCCGTTGCTGGAGGTGCCGCTGGAAGATACTCTGAGCGCCGAGATTGTGGTCGGGCAGGGCAATGCAGCCAGCGGTGAGGCTAGCTTTCGCTTCTTAGAGACTGCAATTGCGCAAACTCTAGCTGGCAGGTTTGAAGGCATTGTCACCGCCCCCATTGCCAAATCAGCCTGGAAAGCGGCTGGTCACGATTATCCGGGACAGACTGAGCTGTTGGCAGCGCGGGCTGGGGCAAAACGATTTGGGATGCTGTTTGTGGCGCGCTCTCCGCAGAGCGGCTGGCGGCTGCGAGCGCTGTTGGCCACCACGCATATTCCGCTGCGACAGGTGGCAGAGCTGCTGACGCCTGAGCTGCTGACGCTGAAGCTGGAGCTGCTGCTGGACTGCCTACGACAGGATTTTGGCCTCGCTGCACCCCGAATTGCAGTAGCGGGTCTTAATCCGCACAGTGGTGAACAGGGACAGCTGGGGCAAGAAGAGCAGGACTGGCTGATTCCCTGGCTAGAGGCAATGCGGCAGCGATTTCCGGCAGTGGGTCTAGAGGGTCCTGTGCCGCCCGACACGCTCTGGGTGCGTCCGGGACAGGCTTGGTTTACGCGCTGCGCGGTCAATCATGCTCACGATGCCTATCTAGCGCTCTATCACGACCAGGGCTTGATTCCCGTCAAGCTGATGGCTTTTGACCGGGCAGTAAACACAACGATTGGTCTGCCCTTTGTCCGCTGCTCGCCCGATCACGGCACGGCTTTTGACATTGCAGCATTGGGCATTGCTGATGCAACGAGCTGTCGGGCAGCTATTGAGACCGCGATCGATCTGGTGCATCAGCGGCGTTCAATCTCAGCAGAATCAACCTCGTCAGAGCGTTCCAGTGAGACAGCCGAACCTCAATCGACGCGGGTAGAGCGCTGAGAAATCTTGAGAAATCTTGAGAAATTCTGAAGAATATGAAAGGACAGAATTGAGTAATCTGAGTCAGCTGCGGCACTTCAGACTAATTCAAAACTTCAGACTAATCCAAAAGATGATTGAGCGCTGCGGATACTGTAGGATAACCTAGTGCTTAGAGATGTCCTGATCCGCGACTGGCAGTCTCAAGTTATCTGCTAGCTATCTGTTAGCCAGAGGATAAAGCTATAAACCGCTTTGTCTACTGTTCCCTGATTGAAAACTTATTGAAAACTTCTCGAGAGCGACTCTGTTTGTCAACTCAGCTCTCAGAAAAACTCTGAATCTCAGCTCTGAATCTCAGCGTTTCCTGACACAGTTTGACCGGCAGGAGTGAATTAAATCTCTGCAAGCCACATGCGTCGAACCAGTTGTCAGGGTTTGCTGACTTCTGCAATATTTATTAATATAGGCACTAGGGAGATAGCGCGAAAATACAGATCGTTTAGTATATGCAGCTACAAATATCTCAATATAGGGCATTTTGTAGAGAGCGGCTAGACGTTATGAGTCAGCGTTACTAGATTCAGTTCTATTGTTCTGCTTTTCCGATTCGCGATCGGCATGAGCTACAAAAATCCGGAAATCGGCTAAGCCAGCAGTCAGCTCAGTAATTGTAATTTGTTAAATAACCGGGGGTGACCCATGATTCAATCCGTACAGTATTCAATGGCTTTGTTGGAAGATGAGGCCAGACAGCTGGTTTACAAAGGCGCAGTCAGCCGCAGCCAGCCGATCTACGTGCTCTGCCAATATATTCCGGCTCGCGAATGGGCTGGCGTTGAATGCGTTCTAGAAACCAACGGCTTCTTGCTCAGAGATCGCGTCGGTGATCTAATCGGTCGCGAAGAGTGGGACAACGATTAGCTCTAGTAGCCCTAGCATCTACTATGGAGCTATGGGCGATTCGGCTCATGGCTTTCGGCTAAATATACTGGAGAATATATTGACGGTTGGATCAGCCGTACTGGTCTAGGAACTGGTTGATATCCTCAACCACTCGCGTTAGCTCCGCTTCAGTGTTGAGCCGAATTCGATCGTCTCTAAGAGTAATCAGCACTTTTGCTGCAAACGGACTCGGCCAGATATTCGGGTTACAAAAAATTTCTAAAAATACGTCCCCGGTATGTCGATATTCCATCGACTGCTGGGGACTTGCTTTGCCGCCCGTCTGAGTTGCAGCCTGCTTGATGCTGTCCATCAGCCCCAGAATGGCCTGCTTGAGCGCTTGAGCGGCTTCAGGACTAAAGCCAAAGCTGACTGAGCCTTCTGATAGGTTTAAGCGAAGCTGAGGCGAGGCCATCGTCATGAGCGGCAATCTCTAGTGCAGTTAAGTAGTTGCGATATTCATCGTAGCGCTCTTGGGCACAGTCTTAACAACGGCCTGAGTTGGCATCCTCCAGCCGAGGCGAGTGGGCTGCTGATAGATCCGCTTCAGGGTGCGAATATCGCGGGCTGAAATTGCGGCAGGCTGGCTGACCTGCGAAAAATAGAGGGCGTCGGTCGGCTGCGGACTGTGCCCCCAAATGCCCAGCGCATGACCCAGCTCGTGCCGAGCGGTGGCTAGCATATAGTTGGCAGTTTGGCTGGGGCTAAGCTGAATGGTAAACCGCTGAAATAGCTCAACTGAGTCTGCCTGCCGTCGCTGGAAAAACTCATAGCGGGTCTCCGCTGACCGGATGCGCGGCAGTTGAGCAATCGGGTCAGCGCCAGGGACAGAGCTGGGAGCTGGGAGCTGGATCGGAGGAGCAGTCTGCAAAACCTGGATATCGGCTGTCTCAGGATCGGTGGCTAGAGCCAGTGGTAGATAGACCGTCCAGTCCTGCAACGCTTGCGTCACGGCAGCATACCAAGCTTGACTTTGAGCATCCGCTTCGGCAGCCTGGATATAGACTTGCACAGGCAGCTTCGACCAGACTAAATAGCCTAGCTCGGTCGGCTGCACGGCATCAAAATAGTCGCCCAAGGCTGAGCCATCTGGTGCTGTCCACTGAGCAAGCGTTGCAGGCAGCGGATGTATCTGCGGCTCTGGGAGCTGCGGTTGGCTAACCGCAGCTAGCTGGAGACTTAGCAACAACCCCAGGCAAACCTGCATCCAAACCGCGAGCCAGCTAGCTGGCAGGAGGCGCATTCAACCAGCCAGCGCTCAGGACGACGGTCAGTCCCATAAACAGCGCTGTCAGCGTCCAGGTGATCCGGTTGAGGGTCAGCTCAGCGCTTTTGGTGCTGGTAAAGAGCTGTGCCTGTCCGCCCAAGCCGCCCAAGCCGTCGCCTTTGGGGCTATGCAGCAGCACCAAAATCACTAGCCCAACACCCGAAGCTGCCCAAAGAATTGTCACAATCCCAGTCAAAGTCATCGTCTTTTGTCCCATTCACGCTTAAATGCTGCCTAATTCTCCACCGGATACAGGAGAGATATTCGACAACACCTCTCCTTTTATACCTTATTGAACTGCCAGATTGATTGAACTGCTCAACAGCTACAGCGAGACGCGAACCGGGGTGCGATTCGGACGAACATCTAGCTCGCTGAATTGAATCATCGTCTGTCCGGTCATTTCCGCTGGCTGAGGCAGGCCGAGAATCTGGAGAATCGTGGGCGCTACGTCGGCCAAAACGCCATTGTCGCGCAGCGCCACTTCCGCTCCTGAACCCGGAATTTGGCGCTTCTCGCCCTCGACCACAATAAACGGCACGGGGTTGGTAGTGTGGGCTGTCCAAGGGTTGCCCTGCTCGTCCCACATCATCTCAGCGTTGCCGTGATCGGCCAGGATCAGCGCCGTGCCGCCCGCCTTGCCAATGCTCTCCAGCAGTCGACCTAAGCAGGCATCTACGGTTTCGACGGCCTGCACAGCGGCTTCCATATTGCCCGTATGCCCCACCATATCTGGGTTGGCATAGTTGAGCACCATCAGCGCGTAGATGCCTTTTTCGACGGCAGCAATTGCGCCTTCTGTCACCTGCGCGGCTGACATGGCCGGGGCGCGGTCATAGGTTGCCACTGACGGGCTGGGCACGAGATGCCGATCTTCGCCTTCCATAGGTTCTTCAATGCCGCCATTAAAGAAGTAGGTGACGTGGGCATATTTCTCGGTTTCGGCGGTGCGGAACTGGCGCAGGCCATGCTGGGCAATCACCTGCCCCAAAATGTTGTTCAGGTTTTGCGGCTCGAAGGCAACCAGCACTGGGAAGCTGCTGTCGTACTGGGTGAAGGTGACAAAGGCCAGCGGCGTAATCTGACTGCGGCTAAAGCCGTCAAAGGTCGGATCGACCAATGCCTGGGTGAGCTGACGGGCGCGATCGGGGCGGAAGTTGAAGAAAATCACGCCATCGCCCGGGACAATTGTGCCGGGAGCAACGCGGACTGGCTCGACAAATTCGTCAGTGATCCCTGCGTCATAAGCAGCCTGCAAGAGTTCGGTAACCGAGCACCCATTGCCCTCGCCGTCTTGCGTGATCACGTCGTAAGCTTTCTGGACGCGCTCCCAGCGATGATCGCGATCCATCGCATAGTAGCGCCCGCTGAGTGTGACAATCTTACCCAGGCCAAACTTCTCGATT
This sequence comes from Pegethrix bostrychoides GSE-TBD4-15B, assembly GCA_019359155.1. Classification (GTDB taxonomy): domain Bacteria; phylum Cyanobacteriota; class Cyanobacteriia; order Elainellales; family Elainellaceae; genus Elainella; species Elainella bostrychoides. The sequence continues at coordinate 23,302 of JAHHHV010000027.1, read as the reverse complement.
TCACGCTCAATTTGCTGAATTGCGGCCATGCCGTCGGTCGGCTTGGTGTCACGTCCGTCCGTGATGGCGTGAATGCAAACCTCGCTGATGCCCTGCTCTTTGGCTAGCTCCAGCAGCCCAGACAGGTGGCTGAGGTGCGAATGTACACCGCCTTCCGAGCAGAGGCCAATCAGGTGCAGCTTGCCTTGCTGCTGACGCACGGCCTCACAAACCTTGAGCAGCGCCGCATTGCTGAGCAGCGTCCCATCCTCGACCGCATCGCTGATTCGGACTAGCTCTTGCGGCACGACTCGGCCTGCGCCCAGATTCAGATGGCCGACTTCTGAATTACCCATCTGGCCTTCGGGCAAGCCGACACTCTTCGCCGAAGCTCGAATCAACGTGCTGGGGTATGCTGCCCAGAGGCTATCCATCACCGGGGTGCTGGCAACCGCAATCGCATTCCCATCGGTCTCCTCGCGATATCCCCAGCCGTCCAAAATGATCAGTACAACCGGAGAAACTGGTGCCTGTGCCATATCTTAAGTCGCCCTTCGATTCAGCAATTTCTCAGCAATAATATCATTCCGGCTTTCGGTCTGCCTGTCTTGCAACGGCAGTTTTGTATCTATAGCCCTAAATCTTTTCCATCCTTCAGCTCAGCTTAAACTTTTGCTTTGCGCGTCTCCTGCTTTTGTTTCTGCTTCTCGCGCTGCTTCTCGCGTTTTTCCACCACCTTCAGAGCTTTTTCGGCCTCAATTGCCTCTAGCTTGGCGCGGTCTTTTTCTTCTGCAATCTTGTCTAAATAGTAATGATAGTCGCCTCGATAGAGCCGCAGCTCGCCCTCGCGGATCTCGACGACTTTGTTTGCCACCTGTGAAATAAAGTAGCGGTCGTGCGACACGATGATTGCCGTGCCGTCGTAGTCTTGCAGTGCCTGCTCCAGCATTTCTTTGGCCGGAATATCTAGGTGGTTGGTCGGCTCGTCTAGGATCAGCAGGTTGGCCGGAGCTAGGAGCATTTTAGCCAGCGCTAGCCTTGCTTTTTCGCCGCCGCTCAGGGTGGCAACCTTTTTGAAGACAGTGGCTTCGCTGAACAGAAACCGCCCCAAGAGCGTTCGCACCTCTTCGTTTTTCCAGTCGGGCACTTCGTCGTGAATCGTCGCCATTACGGTTTTTTCCAAGTCCAGCGCCTCAGCCTGATTCTGCTCAAAATATCCCGGCAGTACGTTGTGATCGCCCAGACTAATCGAACCTTCGGAGGGTTTTTCCATGCCGACAATTAGCTTCAGCAGGGTCGATTTTCCGGCTCCGTTGGGCCCGACAATGGCGATGCGGTCGCCGCGCTCAATCAGCAGGTTAGTGCCCAGAAACAGAATGTTCTCGTTGTAAACATGCGTCAGATCTTTAATGATCACGACTTCGCGTCCACTGCGAGGAGCAGGCGGAAACTTGAAGCGCAGCGACCGCATGCCTGCCACGGGTGCATCGAGGAGCTCCACTTTTTCAAGCTGCTTTTCGCGGCTTTTGGCCTGCGTGCTGCGGGTAGCGCTCGCCCGGAATCTGTCCACAAACATCTGCTGCTTTTCCAGCTCTTTCTGCTGCCGCTCGAAGGCGCTGAGCTGAGCCATCTGGCTTTCGGCTTTTTGCTCCAGGTAGGCGCTGTAGTTGCCCAAATAGGTGGTCGAAACGCCGCGCTCGGTTTCCACGATCTGCGTACAGAGCCTGTCCAAAAACTCGCGGTCGTGCGAGACGATCACCATTGGCGTGGAGAGACCTTTCAGATAGTTCTCTAGCCACTCAATGGTCATCAGATCCAAGTGGTTGGTCGGCTCATCCAGCAGCAGCAGGTCGGGGGACTGCAACAAAATCTTGCCCAAGCTCATCCGCATCTGCCAGCCGCCGCTAAAAGCATCTACCAGCCGATCCCCGTCCTCTGGCGTAAAGCCCAGCTCTGGCAAAATCTTCTCAATCCGCGCTTCTAGGCCGTAGCCATCTAGCCCTTCAAACCGTCGCTGGAGCCGATCTAGTTCGTCAATCAGTCGATCCAGCTGCTCAGGCGTGGCGGACTGCATCTCGTGCTGCACCCGACTCAGCCCTTGATGCACCTGATTCGCTTCTGCAAAGGCGCACCAAAACTCGTCTCTCACAATTCGATCTGGCTCGACCTCAAATTCCTGGGTCAAATAGGCAATATGCAGGCTGTTGGGGCGGATGACTTCGCCAGAGGTTGGCTCCACCTCGCCCGCAATAATCTTCAGCTGCGTGGATTTGCCCGCGCCGTTCACGCCGACCAAGCCAATCCGATCGCCCGCTTTCACCTCCCAGCTCACGTCCTTGAGGACTTCACCAGTCGGATAGATTTTGCCAATATGTTCAAGGCGTAGCATAGATTGACCTGTGAAGGTGAGCGGGATCTGGCCAGAAGCCGCAAACCAAAAAGCTTGAGGCCAAACATGCTGATTGTAACAAGGATTTAACGATTTCCAAACTGGCCTGCCCAGCGAGTGCCCAGCCATAACCAGAGAGCAGAAATCTCCGGATTTTCAGCTCAAAATTTGAATAATTTGCTCAGAGCCGTCCGGTCAATCATTCAAGGCTTTACCGAAAGATCTTTTCGCCACCGTAGATCTACGGGATTCGCTCTTGCAGCTTTCGACTACTACAGAACAGATTCCGTAATCCTGCCCTTTTGTTAAGTCCCCTGTTCCGTCAGAACATCTAGATAGGCTTCATTACGTTTCTCAATATTTGAGGCAGGCTGTTCTCTCTCTTTCTTCTTTACCTCATCCCGATTGCATCTCAGGGACTTCAATCTCAGTTCATCCTAGTTCATCTACGGGTTAAATCATGGTAGCAATCAGAGTTCCAGATGCCAGCGCCGTTCCCAGTTTGCTGAGGCAGAGTTTGGTGTTGGTTAACTCAGAGTGGGAAGCCACTCAGCTCAGTAGCGCTCTGTCTGAAGCAGGCTGTGCATTTGGCTGGCAGTGGGTCGATTCGCTGGAAGCCGTTGCCCTAGCGCTGGCTGATCAAACCTGGGATCTGCTGATTACCTTTGACTCGCGTTCGCCTGAGCAGGTGAGCGATCTGGCAGAGCTGTTAGAGCAGCGGCAGCTCAACCTGCCAGTTTTGGTGCTGCCCAGCCAGCGGATTGCGGCGCCAGAACTGACGACGCTGGTGCGTGCCGCCTTAAATAATCCGCCGCCCGTCCAGACCCAGGCCGCAAACTTGACCGCTCTGATTGAACATACGCCGGATGCCGTCTGGTCAGTTGATCGCCGCTACCGCCTGATCACCTGCAACACCGCCTGCCAGCGCCAGTTTGCCAAAGCCTACGGCATCACCCTACGTCCGGGGCTGGATCTGGTGGCCTGTTTACCCGTGGCGCAGCAGGCTCTTTGGAAAACCTGCTATGACCGGGCGCTAGCGGGCGAAGAGCTGGCCATCGAGCTGCATCTCAACGTGCCCAGCCTGCCCACTCATACCGAAGTGTTGTTTAACCCGATCCGCAGCCGCCAGCGGATCACGGGGGTCGCCATGTTTGGACGGGACATCAGCGACCGCAAGCGAGCTCGCGAGGAGTTGCAGCAGGCCAAAGATCAGCTTCAGGCGGTGCTGGATGCTGTACCGGGCTGCGTCTCCTGGTTTAGCGCTGACTATAAATATCTGGGGATCAACCGCTACCTGGCCGAGACGTTTCAGCTTTGCCCCGAAGACTTTGTGGGCAAAGAGCTGGGTTTTATGGAGTCGAGTCCCAGCTTTGCGGCTTTTGTGCGACAGTTTTTGGCCAGCCCCGTCACGGCCAGCACCGTGGAGATTGCGGCTCAGGTGGAGGGCGATCAGCGCAGCTATCTGCTGGCGGCTCAAAAGTATTCGCAGAATCAGGCTGCCGTATTCGTCGGGCTAGATATCACCGACCGCAAGGCGTTTGAGGAGGCGCTGCGGGAGAGTCAGGAGCGCTATGCGCTGGCGGCCCAGGGCGCGAATGATGGTCTCTGGGACTGGGATCTGCGCTGCGATCAGATCTATTTTTCGCCCCGCTGGAAAGCCATGCTGGGCTACGGCGAGCCAGAGATCAGCAGTCATCCCGACGAATGGCTGCGGCGGATGCACCCCGATGAGGCCAAGTGGATTGAGGTGCAGATTGCGGCGCATCTGGAAGGCCAGACCAGGCACTTTGAAATTGAGCATCGGATGCGCCACCGCAACGGCACCTATCGCTGGATGCTGAGTCGTGGCTTTGCCGTGCGCGATCAGGATGGTCGCGCCTATCGGATGGCTGGCTCCCAGACCGACATCACCGAGCGCAAGCAGGCCGAGCAGCAGCTGGTGCATCACGCGCTGCACGATAGTCTCACTGGGCTGGCTAACCGGGCGCTGTTTATGGACAGGCTCCAGCAGGCAATTGGCCGCAGCAGGCGGCTGGGCAGCTATCTGTTTGCTGTGCTGTTTATCGATCTCGATCGGTTTAAGGTGCTCAACGACAGCCTCGGTCATACGGTCGGCGACCAGCTGCTGATTGCAATTGCGCGGCGGCTGGAAACTTGCCTGCGCTCGGTAGACACGATTGCGCGGCTGGGCGGCGATGAGTTTACGATTTTGCTGGAGGGCATCCATGCCGAGGCCGAAGCTTGCCATCTGGCCGATCGAATTCATCTGGCCTTGCAGGAACCCTTTGACCTCGGCGGCCAGGAAGTTTTTACCTCGGCTAGCATTGGAATTGCCATGAGCGAAACGGCATATGACCGCCCTGAAGATCTGCTGCGGAACGCCGATACGGCGATGTATCGCGCCAAGACGCTGGGACGCTCGCGTCATGCCCTGTTTGATGCAGCCATGCATCAGCGGGCGGTCGCTTTATTGCAGCTAGAAACCGACCTGCGACGGGCGGTGGCACTGAGCGGTTCGCCGCTTCAGCCGCAGGAGTTTCGGATTCAGTATCAGCCGATTGTGGCGCTGCAAACGGGCAAGATTAGCGGCTTCGAGGCGCTGGTGCGCTGGCAGCATCCGGAGCGCGGCCTGATTCCGCCGACTGAGTTTATTCCGCTGGCCGAAGATACGGGGCTGATTGTGCCCTTGGGGCAGTGGATTTTGGCTGAAGCCTGTCGGCAACTGCGCCATTGGCAAAGCCTCTCACCTGATCTGGCGCTGTCGATTAGCGTCAACCTCTCCACCAAGCAGTTTTCGCAGCCAGCGCTGATTGAGCAAGTGCAAGCGCTGCTCAGCCATCCAGAGCTAGAGGGCAGCCGCGTCAACCTAAAGCTGGAAATCACCGAAAGCGTGATTATGGAAAACTCAGAGGCGGCAAAGGCGATGCTGGAGCAGCTGAAGCAGATGGGCATACAGCTGTTGATTGACGACTTTGGCACGGGCTATTCGTCGCTGAGCTACCTGCATCGATTGCCGATTGATACAGTCAAAATCGACCAGTCGTTCATTAGCCAGATGAGCAGCGACAGCGAGAGCGCCGAGATTGTGCGGGCGATTGTCTCGCTGGCGCATAACCTAGGGATGAACGTAATTGCCGAAGGCATCGAGCTGACCGAACAGCTGCAACTGCTGCGGACGCTGGGTGCTGAATATGGCCAAGGCTTTCTGTTTGCCAAGCCGCTGGACTGCGCTGATGTGGAAACCCTGATGCAGCGGGAGATGGACTGGGCGATTGCCTAGAGCCTCTATCTAGAACCTCACGCCTCTGACGCGCGTTTGCCCAGCATCCGGTCGCGCAGATGCTTGATCCGGTCGCGCAGCTTGGCGGCTTCCTCAAATTCCAGCTTTTTGGAAGCCTCTTTCATCTCGGCTTCGAGCCGCACAATCAGCTCTGGAATGCTGTCGAGCGGCAGGTCATCCGCCTGTTCAAACGCCTGATCTAGCTCTTGGCTAGTGATGCGGCGCGAGATTTCCAAAAACTGCAAAATCGAGTTGCTAGAGCGCTTGATAATCGGCTTAGGCGTAATGTTGTGCTTTTCGTTGTAGTCGAGCTGGATCTTGCGGCGGCGATCGGTTTCTGAAATTGCCCGCTCCATGCTGTCGGTCATGTTGTCGGCATACAAAATCGCCTGCCCGCGCACATGCCGCGCCGCCCGCCCAATCGTTTGAATCAGCGAGCGCTCTGCCCGCAAAAAGCCCTCTTTGTCAGCATCGAGAATTGCCACCAGCGAGACTTCCGGCAGGTCTAAGCCCTCCCGCAACAGGTTCACGCCAATCAGCACGTCAAAATCGCCCTCCCGCAGATTTTGCAGGATTTCGATCCGCTCAATCGAGCTAATTTCCGAATGCAGATAGCGCACCCGCACCGCTCGCTCCTGAAAATATTCGGTCAGGTCTTCGGCCATGCGCTTGGTCAGGGTCGTCACCAGCGTTCGTTCGTTGATCAGCGCCCGCTCCTGAATCTCATGCAGCAGATCATCAATTTGCCCTTCGGTAGGCCGCACTGCAATCTGCGGATCAACCACCCCGGTTGGCCGGATCACCTGCTCTGTCACATGCCCCGTGCCCGGAATATACAGCCTGCGCTCCGCCTTGCCCTCGCCTTCGATTTGAAACTTACCGCCCGACTGCTCTAGCTCCCAGGCTCCCGGCGTGGCCGAGACATAAATGCACTGGTTCACCTTCTGCCAGAATTCTTCCGACTTCAGCGGGCGGTTGTCAGCCGCGCTGGGCAGGCGAAACCCGTGGTCAATCAGCGTCATCTTGCGCGCCCGGTCGCCGTTGTACATGCCGCGAATCTGCGGAATGCTGACATGCGACTCGTCAATGACCAGCAGCCAGTCTTCTGGAAAATAGTCAAGCAGACATTCGGGTGGTGTACCCGCAATGCGACCGGCCAGGTGACGCGCGTAGTTTTCCACGCCGTTGCAGTAACCCACCTCGCGCAGCATTTCTAGGTCGTAACGGGTGCGTTGCTCAAGCCGCTGTGCTTCTAGGAGCTTGTTGTCGCTTTCTAGCTCGACCAGCCGGATCTTCAGCTCTTGCTCAATCTCGTTGCAGGCTTCCTCTAAGCGATCTTCTGGGGTAACAAAGTGGCGAGCCGGATAGAGATTTAATGCCTCTAGGCTCTGTAGCGTTTCACCCGTGATCGGGTCGATGTAGCGAATTGCCTCGATTTCGTCGCCAAAAAACTCGATGCGAATCAGCCGATCTTCATAGGCGGGGCCAATTTCCAACACGTCGCCCTTGACCCGAAACTTGCCGCGCCCCACGTCGAGGTCATTGCGCTCATACTGCACCGAGGCCAAGTCGCGCAGCACCTGCCGCTGGTCGGTTTCTGCCCCCACCTTAAACGGGATCGCCGCCTTCAGATATTCAGAGGGAATCCCTAGTCCGTAAATGCAGCTAATCGAGGCCACCACGATCACGTCTTGGCGCTCAAACAGCGAGCGGGTGGCCGAATGGCGCAGCATGTCGATCTCTTCGTTGATCGAGGCGGTCTTGGCAATATAGGTATCGGTGACGGGGATGTAAGCTTCGGGCTGATAGTAGTCGTAATAGCTAATAAAGTACTCGACAGCGTTATCGGGGAAAAATTCGCGCAGCTCGTTGCAAAGCTGAGCGGCCAACGTTTTGTTATGCGCCAGCACCAGCGTTGGTTTACCAACGTTTTGGATCACCCGCGCCACCGAATGCGTTTTGCCTGTGCCCGTCGCGCCCAGCAGAGTCTGATGCTTGTGCCCCGCCTGCAAAAACTGAGTCAGCTGTTTGATCGCCTTGGGTTGATCTCCCATTGGCTCAAACGGTGCCTGAATGTCAAATGCCGCCATTGTTGCCGCTCAATTACGCCTTCTCTATGATGACGGATTTGGCTAAATTGGGGGGTGAGATTGGCTTCAGCTTATTAGCCTACGATGAGCAGCCTCAAGGCCTAGACAGCATCCAATCAGGCGGTAGCAATGCTTTCTATGCAATGCTTTTTATGCATTCTGTTTTACAGAAACTCACGGCTGTGCGGTTGCATTAGCCGTCAAACTACTGTAAGTATTTGTTATCAACTTTGACCTATTTTCAGAAAAGCAGTCTGCTCAGTAGCTCTTTTTCTGGGGGGTAGGTAAATCAGGGTCTGTGATTGCTCGGTCTGTGATTTCAGGGTCTGTGATTTCAGGGTCTGTGATTTCTTGGTCTAGGTCATCTGCTATCAGCATTGCGCTAATCCTCATCAGTCGTCCAGTGATCCCAGCTACATCTACCGAATCCCATGGCTTTCTCTTCGCTTTCCCCTTACACGCAGTACTACATTCGTCGGTTGCTCCGCCAGTATGTTGGGTCGCTCAACTACCCCCCTACTGGAGTTGGGATTTGTGCTTACTTGCAGCAGGACTTAAACGAGCTGCTGGCCGAGATCTATCCACAATCCCAGCTCAACGCTAAGCTGCATGAACTAGATATGCTGGTGCAGCACCATCAGCTCAGCGGAACCGAAGGCGCAAACCCTTACGGCGGCTCTTCAGACATTGAGCAAAAGATTCTCTGGCTGCTCGATCTACGGTTCTTGGCGCTGCTGCCTGCCATGTCGCTGTCAATTGTGCCAGAAGATGAGGCCTCCCGGTTTCACTTTATGCTGCGCGGCAACATGCATGAAGGACTGCGCCATGCGGATGATCTATATGGCAAGGTGCTGGAATTTGGGGCAGAGCATGAGCTGCCGACCTACAGCCTGCTGCTGACGCTGATTAATCAGCAGACTGCTTTTCTGCTCACGGCTTCGAAATCGCGCCATGTGGTTTGGGTCGATCTGCGCTCGCCGAGCTACTATCGGCTGATGGAGCAGAGCAGTCAGGCGGAAGAACTCCAGAAAACAGCATTCCAAACAGCAGAACTCCGAAAAATCGCCTAATCCTCTGGCGGTCAACCTGGGGATAGGTGCTGTTTCAGCAGCGCTTCGACTCGTTCTGGCTCCTGCTCAATCAGCCGCAGCAGAACTTCGGGCTCAAGGTCGAGCAGTCGGGCATAGAAGCGAATTTCACCCAGCACCCGCGCTTCGCTCTGTCGCAAATACATGGCCAGACAGTTAAGCGCCTGAGTTTCGCGCGGCTGCTTGCGGAAAAAGGCCAGCGAGGCCAGCAGGCTGCTTTCATAAGGCGGCAGCGGCGGTAGCTGAATCGGCTCTCCGGTTTCAAATCGCATGAGCGTTCTAGATCTTGAACTGGTTGTGCAACCTGTCTATCGTAAGTCAGTTCAGCGTTGATCTGAGCTGAGTTGATCTGAACAGAGAGTGCATCAGATCAGCGCTGAATCAGCCAAGATCTGGCATACTCAGGTCTACAGTATTAGCGGCATTAGCGGCAAGCGCGATATGGCTGAGCAAACCTTGCGGATTAATCAAGACACAATTTTGAAGCTGCGCCCGGAGCAAGCCAGCAGCCTCGCGCCCCAGGAGCTATACAGCGTCTCAGCCGGAACGCTCTACCAGATCCAGTCTTACGCCTATGCCGACATCAACGGCTCGTTTCAAGGGCATGTGAAAGTTGCGCTCAAAGATACCGCCATTCGCGGCCTCAACACCTGGTTTGTCTATGGCCTGCATGTGCAGATTGAGCAGGATGGCAAGCTGGTCTATCCGCAAGAAGAGCAAATCTCGCTGCCGATTTTACGCATCACCCGCAACACGGTCTTAAAGCGCCGTCCGGTACCGTCTTCCACGCTGAGCGGAGCCGAGTCCAGCACCATTGCGGCTGGCCAGAGCATTGAGCTGCAATCCTACGCCTACGCCGACGCGCAGGGTGATTTCAGCAGCCACATCAAGTTTGCGATCCGCTCGCGGGCTGATTTTGTGCGGGGGCTGAGCACTTGGTTTGTCTATGATCGGCATGCCTTTGTCGAATATGACGATCAGATTGTCTATCCGCCCGAAAACCCCAACACGCCGCTGCTGGAGGTTTTACAGGCTACCCTGTTTAAGCGTCGTCCTGTGCAGTCTGACCAGCTTGCCGAGAGCGAAAAGTTTCCGGCAGCTCAAGGCACGGTCTGGAAGCTGGTGGCCTATGCGCTGAGCGATGCCAATAGCCCTAGCTTTAACGGCCACCTCAAATTCACGCTGAAGTATGAACAGGACTATATCCAAAAGCTGAGCACCTGGTATGTTTACGCGCCGCATGTCCAGGTTGAGCGCGATGGGGTGAGAGTCTATCCGCCCGTCCTATCTAAGCCGCAGCCCAGCCCAATTTATCAAGGCACGGCCTTCAAGCTCCCCGGCAGCAGCAGCACCTTCTATACCGATCAGCCGATTGTACCGGGCGGCAGCTTTACCTGGGGCGAGGCCACCAAAAACGCGACCCGAATTCCGACTTCGGTCACAATTGTCAACAACATCATTGCCCTGGCTCGCGAGCTGCAAAAGGCCAGAACCCAGATTGGCCGTTCTTTTGTGATTAATTCCTGGTATCGTCCGCCAGCAATTAATGAAGCGGTGGGCGGCGTGTCGAACAGTCAGCACTTAACGGGCAAGGCGGTGGATGTGCAAATTTCTGGCTACAGCGGCAGGCGCGTGGCAAACATTCTGATGCTGTCTTGGACAGGCGGGATTGGCATTTACAGTACAATACCGGACATTGTGCATCTGGATATTGGGCCGAAGCGCACTTGGGGTTTTTAGAGGTTTTTAGGGATTTTTAGGGCAATTCCAAACCATGAGCAACAGACAGATGGAGAACTGGCGGCAGGATGGTCTGTACTTTTTGCAGGGCTTGACGCTGACTGCGGTATTTTTTGGGGCGGTCGTGGCCGGCCTGGGGCTGCTGATTTTGCTGCTGAGCGCAGTTTCACCTTCTAGCCTACGGGATGCCATACAGCGCATCAGCCATCCGATTCAGATCGCCGTCTTGGCGATCTCGCTGGTGGAGGTCATCGCCTGGAATCTGCTGCCGCTAGCCGGGTTTGCGCCTCAGCGTCTGGCTCGCCGCATGGCGATTGGCATGGCGGCTATCATGCTGTTCATAACCGTCTCTCTGCTGTTTTCGCTTTAGTTTTTCTGGCTGCTGGGCTGAATGAACTGTTCAATGAACAGTTCAAAAGTAAACCGTCTGAGCAAGTCAGTTTTACGCAATCTTTAAGCACGCCCGCTATGAATCGAGATTTCCAGTGATAAGGTGAAGGGCGGACTATTTAGCTGATCAAACTGCGGCTAGATCCCGTATGATTACGCTCTGAGTACTCTAGAGTGCTTCTGAAGCCTGCGCTCTGTCTAAGTATGGTTGAATGCTGGGTGCTAAGTTCGTTGTCTGTTGATAGTTAAGGTTGGTTAGGTTCGCTCATGCTCAAAGTTTTGTGCTTAATGACCCTGGCTCAGGTGCTTGCGCCGATAGCCGCCGTAGCCGCACCCAATCCACCTGCTCCAACATCTGTGCCCTCTCCAGTTACCATCTCCCAACTGCCGCCTCGACCCGTGCCAGTTGGAGCCTCCCCTAGTCTGCTGACTGAAACTGCACTAGAACGCTCTTCAAGCCTGGATCATGCACCTGCTGATGCGCTAGCGAATGCCCCATCTGCACCGACCCTTGCCCTGCCTGATCACAATTCTTTGATTCGCGTCTTGCCCCGCCTTGACCTGACGCGGCCTCAGTCTGTGCGCGCTTTGCCCGGACAGCTTGACAATGTGCCAATGTTCAACAGCAACAGCCCGGAGGTCGTTCAAAAAGCTGGAATTTTGCTCTCCACCTTTCCCAAAGAGGGGATGCAGGAGCAGGAAGCCCATCTGGACTATCCGCTGCAAGGGCGCTTTGATGTTTTTGCCCATCATATTGCCAAGGGACTGACTGCCGACGACCTGCGGACGCTCTATCTAGGGGTTTTGATGTACAACCCAGCCGAGCGGCCAGTCAAGATCGACGTGCTGCAAGGTGTTACCTATCTCAGCCAGGATGCGCCCTTCAACAACCTGCCGTCCTATGTCGCCAATCCGTTGGGTACTGTCTTTGCAGGGCCAGGTAGCCGCGTCACCAATGATGTGCTCCGAGGCGAACGTCAGCCGCAGTGGCCAAGCCAGATCACTATTCCAGCCCGCAGCGCTCAAATGCTCACCAATCTACCCATCCCGCTGCGGCGGCTGACGGTGGCCACAGACGGAACGCTGACTCCTGGCTCCATCATTCCAGGGCTGTCTAGAACCGCGTTTACGGCTCAGGTACAGAGTCCGGGGAGCCTGCTTACGCCGGAACTGGGGCTGGCCTCTACCCGCAACGCAGCGCTGGCTCCGATTGTGGCAGCTACACCAGCCCCCGGCGATAGCCGACCGCTGCCACTGAACGGGCGCTCTATTTTGATGCGGCTCTCCAGCAGTGGCCCAGTCTATCTGGCCAGCATGTCGATGTATGCACCCCAGACGGCATCGGGCGATGAGCGCGTCCCCAGCCTATCTGAATGGATTACGCTCTTACGCAGCAGCGGCGTGGCTGGCCCGCGTGACCGACAGCCGACCCCGCCTGACAGCCGGAATGTGCCGCGATTTTTCTATGGTCGCGTGGCCGGGGTGGCCAAAGGCTCGCAGTGGAGCGGCAGGGCGACCGATCAAGACAGCGACTGGCTCAGCATCCCCAATCCCGGCGATGCGCTCTCTTACGTGATCAGCAGCGTTGATCGCAATACATTTGGCACTGGGCAAATTCAAAGTGCGCCGATGCTGGTGCGTTACCCAGATACGGCCTATCGCGCTCACGGCAACTACGGTGTGCTCTACAGCATTGAGCTGCCGTTGAAAAACAACACCGACTCAACGCAGCGGGTAGCGATTATGCTGCAAACGCCGCTGCAAGATGAGCGCCTTAAGGGAGAGGCCCTGCTGTTTCGCAACCCGCCCTACGACCAGATTTTCTTTCGGGGCACTGTCCAGATCCGCTACAAAGACGATCTGGGAATTCGCCAGACCCGCTATATGCATCTGGTGCAGCGGCGCGGCCAGCAGGGAGAGCCGCTGATTCGTCTGACAATGCCCAAAGGGACGGAGCGGCAGGTTGAGGTGCAGCTGATCTATCCACCTGACGCAACGCCACCGCAGGTGCTCACAGTTGAGACACAAGCCTATAATGGGCTGGCTGCTGAGCCGCAGACTGCTCCTGCTCATTCGCGAACGCCAACAGAAATATTGCCAGAGCCAGATAATTCACCCAGATAATTCACCCAGATAGTTCACTCAGAGTTCACTCAGATAAGTTAGCCATGACGCTCTCTAAACAAGAAGCTAAGCTGCTGCTCGAACGCATTATTTTTCTAGATGAGCGCGGCGTTGACTGGGCGCAAGACGTTTGGGATATGAGTCCAACGCTGGGCGAAACCGCAGTTCGGCTGATTGAGGTGATGGACGGCCTGATTGAATCTTGCTCTGAAGAGAAGCTAGAGAACTACGTGCAGAGGCTGTATCAGGAGCTGCTCTGAGATAGGCTCGCTCTGGCTGCTGCGCTTGCAGCCGAAATATCTTCTTGTGTCTCTTCTAATTAGACTCAAGGATTAACAGCCTCAGTTACCCAGGTTTGATCCATGGCGCGATACAGGCAGCGATTCTGCGGTTCGCCGCGCAACTCCAGATGATCAACTTCAACGGGACTGAGTAGCAGTAGACAAAAGGTATCGGGTGGCTCTAGCGGATCGGGTAAGGGCGGCTCAAAGTCAGATTTAGCCTTAGAGTCGGAGTTAGAGCCAGCGCGGGTCTGCTTGGGGTGAGGCCATGCAAACTGGAGCCTTGCCGCATCCGAGAGATCTTGCCACTGCTGCTGGCGGGCTGCGGCAAGCTGAGCATCTGGGTCACAACTCAACACCAGCTTCAGCGTCCCCAGCAGCCGAAACTGCTCGCGGGTTTTGGGAAAATACCAGCAGGCTTCTGTCCAGGGCTGATGCTGAATTTGCCCAATCTTTTCACTGCGGCGGTCGGCAATCAGCTTGAGCTGGTTTGGCTCCTGAAAGCCGCGAAATACTACCGTCCGATTGGCCGGATGTCCGTTAGGCCGCAGGGTGGCGAGCTGGAAATAGCGAGCGTAAACCAAAGCACGATTGCGGTGCAGAGCGCGAGCCAACGGCGTGCGCCAGGGTGCTAGTTCTGGCATTAGCTCTGGCATTAGCTCTGGCATCAGGTCGTGTATTCAGCGTTGATTTTCACGTAGTCGTAGCTGAGGTCGCAGCCCCAAGCCAAGCCTGTACCGGAGCCGTTGCCCACGCTCACTGCCACTAGCACCGTATCTGACTTGAGGTATTCGCCAGCGGCAGCCTGCTTCATGTAGTCGCTGGCGGCAGCTTTGTCAAAAGGCAATGGCTGACCGTTTTCCATCAGCACAAACTCGCCCAGCTGCACCCGCAGATTCGCCTGCTCAAACGCCACGCCTGCACGTCCGGCTGCTGCCGCAATTCTGCCCCAGTTGGGGTCACGGCCAAAGACTGCGGCCTTAAACAAGGCCGATCCGGCAATCGTGCGGGCAATAGCACGTGCCGCCGCATCGTCGCTAGCTCCCGAAACGCGGATTTCTAGCAGGCAGGTTGCGCCTTCGCCGTCGCGGGCAATTGCCTTAGCCATGCCCATACAGACCTCGGTGAGCATGGCTTCAAGGCGGTCGGCTTCGGCTCCCGGCTCAATGATCGCGGGCGTACGCGACTCGCCATTGGCCAAGGCAATTAGCGAATCGTTGGTGCTGGTGTCGCCGTCCACCGTAATCTGGTTGAAGCTTTTGTCGGCGGCACGGCTGACCATCTGCTGCCAGAGCTGCGGCGAAATCGCGGCATCGCAGGTGACGAAGGCCAGCATGGTGGCCATGTTGGGATGGATCATACCGGAGCCTTTGCAGATGCCGCCCACCCGCACCGGACGACCATCGATCAGGGTTTCGAGTGCGAAGGATTTGGTGACCAGATCAGTGGTGGTAATCGCTTTGGCGGCCTTGTCAGAGCCGTCGGCAGCGGCTTCAGCCACGAGCTGCGGAATCCCAGCTTTCAGGGCATCCATCTTGATCCGCTGGCCGATCACACCCGTGGAGGCAATCAGCACGGAGTCAGCGGAGATGCCGAGGGCTTGGGCGAGGACGGCAGCGCTTTCGGTGGCATCAATCCAGCCCTGCTCTCCGGTGGCGGCGTTGGCCTGACCCGCATTGCAGAGAATGGCACGGGCGCTGGGCTTGGCCTGGAGCCGTTGGCGGCAGTAGTCTACGCAGGCGGCCTTGACCTGACTGGTGGTAAAGACGCCTGCCGCAATTGCGTCCACTTCTGAGAAAATCAGCGCCAGATCCGGTGCGCCGGACGACTTCAGCTTGGCCGCAATGCCGCTAGCCTTGAAGCCTTTGGGAGCCGTCACGCCGCCTGTAATTTCCTGCCAGTCTGCCATCTAATTCTCCTTGCGGGTTGAGTAGAAAGAGATTTTCCTAGCCCCCTGACCCTTTGGGAAGGCTGACTCTATAAAAAAGGGGAACCAGAGCCTTGATGAGAATTCAAAGTCCCCCTTTTTAAGGAGGATTAAGGGGGATCGGTTCGGCTACGCCTCGATTTTCACGGACTGAATCTTGTCGCCTTTTTGGATGGCGTTGATCACGTCCATGTCGTCGCTCTTGCCAAACACGGTATGCACGCCATCGAGGTGCGGCTGGGGCGAGTGACAGATAAAGAACTGACTGCCGCCTGTGTCACGTCCGGCATGGGCCATGGAGAGGCTGCCAGCCTGGTGTTTGTTGGAGTTGATCTCGCATTTGATTTTGTAGCCGGGGCCGCCTGTGCCTGTGCCTTGGGGACAGCCTCCTTGAATCATAAAGTCTGGGATGACGCGGTGAAAGTTCAGCCCGTCATAAAATCCTTTTTCGGAGAGTTCCACGAAATTTTTGACGGTGTTAGGTGCGTCTTTGTCAAACAGCTCTAAGGTAATGGTGCCTTTGTCGGTTTCCATGATGGCGCGGGTCATAGGTTGCTCCTGTCTGCGTTAAACGAACGTGACCTAGTTTACGCCAATTCGCCGTTCTGCCAAACTGTCTTGCGGCTTCGTTTCGCGGCTTTTGCCATCTTTTTACTATCGTCTTAACTTATCGTCCGCAATAGCATCGAGAGATTCTCCTAACACGCTTTCAACAAGCTTTCAGCGCGCTTTTGACAATTCTCTCGGCGCTTTAGGTAAACTGCTGACTGAGCGTTACCGGATTATGAACCGTAATCTTCTTTTTGTGAATTGAGATCATTTTATCCTGCCGCAGATCGCCCAGCAGCCGAGTCACCGTCACGCGGGTCGAGCCAATCGCTTCGGCAATCGCCTGATGCGACAGCTTCAGATCAATCGTGATGCCGTCCTGCGCCGGAACGCCAAAGTCGCGGCAGAGAATGAGCAGGAAGCTGACTAGGCGCGAACCCATATCGCGGTGCGCCAGGGTTTCAATCATCATCTCGGTTTGCAGAATCCGCGACGACAGTCCTTGTAGCATAATCATCGACAGCTCTGGGTTTTCCCGCAGCGCTTTCTCGACCTGCTCAATCGGCAGCGACAGCAGATCGGCAGGCGTAAAGGCCACCGCATGATAGAACCGGTCTGCCCGCTGCCCCGTAATCAGCGACAGCACGCCAAACACGCTGTTTTCGCGCAGCAGCGCCACCGTAATTTCTTCGCCCGCTTCGTAGACCCGCGACAGCTTGACGGCTCCTCTGAGCAGAAAATAGACGCGCTCAGCGGGATCGCCTGGAAAAAAGATCGTCTTACCGCGATCATAAGTCTCCACGACGGGCGGAAACGCGCCGCCGCTGAGCTGCCGAAATACATTTCCCAGTGGTCGATCTTGCAGCGCTACCATGCCTCTCTTATCCTTAACCCGTGGTTATAAAACCGAAAGAAAACCTGAATTAAGCCTGATTCTTGATTAAACTGAATTCTTGATTAAACAGCAAAATCCAAAGAGCGCAGCCAGAGTTTCAGCTCAACTTGCCTAAAACTCTTAGCTTGAAACTCTGTGTTGCGTAACACAATCATACTGTGAACTTCATTCTGGGTGATACTGTGAGCAAACGTTGACTTTAGAACAATAAACTTAAGATTGCAATTGTTTTTTGTATTCAAAAATACATTCCTATTTTCTCTATGATTCTGTCCCCCTTTTTCAGTAGCCTAAAGGTTGCCTAGAATTTCCTAAAACGGCATTGAAAGCAGCATGTTGAATTTATCTGGGAAAAACATCCTCGTCACCGGAATTGCGAACAATCGCTCGATTGCCTGGGGCATTGCCCAGCAGCTCCATACGGCAGGCGCAAATTTGGGTATTACCTATTTGCCAGACGAGAAAGGACGATTTGAGAAGAAAGTTGCCGAACTCGTCGAGCCGCTCCAGCCCAGCCTTTATTTGCCCTGTGATGTACAAAACGAAGCCCAGGTGCAGGAAACCTTCGACAGCATTGCCGCCAAATGGGGGCAGCTAGACGGCCTGATTCACTGCTTGGCCTACGCCAGCAAAGAGTCGCTCAGCGGCGAGTTCAGCAGCGTCACAAGGGCTGACTTCACGCAGTCATTGGAGGTGAGCGCCTATTCGCTCTTGAGCCTCAGCCGTGCTGCCAAACCCCTGATGAGCGCGGGTGGCAGCATCGTCACCCTCACGTACCTGGGCGGCGTGCGAGTGATCCCCAACTACAACACAATGGGGATCGCGAAAGCGGCGCTAGAGATGAACGTCCGCTATTTGGCTGCGGAAATGGGCGCGCAAAATGTCCGGGTCAACGCCATTTCCGCAGGACCAATTCGCACCCTGGCCTCTTCGGCAATTGGTGGCATTCTGGAGATGATCCATCACGTCGAAAAAGTTGCGCCGCTACGCCGGACGGTAACCCAGACCGAGGTGGGCAACACAGCTGCGTTTTTGAGCAGCGATTTGGCCAGCGGCATTACCGGACAGGTGATCTACGTCGATGCGGGCTACGAAATTATGGGGATGTTTGGAGCCTAGAGGCAGCTAAGTTTCGCTGAATCCCTGGAATTTTCTGGGTCTAAGTATGACAATTCGTAAACATACGGAAGACTGCTTTCAGTTTTCTCGGTATTCTCCGATCAGACTCGACAAATTCAAAGAGTAAGTTCGGTGATTCTGGCCTGATGGTTGAAAGCTGGGCATGATTTGATTGGAATATCAAACGCTTACACCCCAATCATCGTCACACCTGCCGCGAGGACATCCCCATGATTTTTTATACATCTGGCGCTTTCTTGGTCTTCAGTCTCTCTCTGCGCTCTTTCTTCAAAGACAGCTCGACCTCGAAAACAGATCTGTCCTCTTGGCTGGTGGTAATCTGCGCAACGCTGTTCTGGCCGCTGGTGTTGCCTTCGATCTTGCGGAAGAAGCTCTCTAAATCTCAGCCCAAATTTGAAACTCAGATTTCGTAGCTTTGGCTTAGCTCACCTCCTTAGCTCACCTCAATTGTTTTACCTCAGTCTGTAGCGCCGCTGTTTGCGGCGTTATTTTTTGACCAGATTATCAGGCTAAATTGGATGTTCCTAAATTGAGTGGCTTGCTTAGCGATAGCAGAGCCCGATAATAGAGCTAATCTTTGAGCCAAATTTGAGCCAAATGCCAATTGAAACTATGCAGACGCAGAACCTTTCAACTCAGCTTCGAGAAACCGCCCTGTCAGCCCCTAGCCGCAGCGCCACCGTCCAGCGCACCACAGGCGAAACCGACGTTCAGGTGAGCCTCGACCTAGACGGTCAGGGGTTGTGTAGCGCCGCTACGGGGATTCCATTTCTTGATCATATGCTGCATCAAATTGCCTCGCATGGGCTGATTGACCTGGAGGTGCGGGCGACTGGCGATATTGAAATTGACGATCACCACACCAACGAAGATGTGGGCATCACGCTGGGGCAGGCGCTAGGACAGGCTTTAGGCAACCGCAAGGGCATTGTGCGGTTTGGGCAGTTTGTCGCGCCGCTGGATGAGGCACTGGTGCAGGTGGCGCTCGATTTCTCAGGTCGGCCTCACCTCAGCTATGGGCTGCAAATCCCGACCGAGCGGGTGGGCACCTATGACACGCAGCTGGTGCGCGAGTTTTTTGTGGCGGTCGTGAATCACGCTCAGCTGACGCTGCATATCCGGCAGCTAGACGGCATCAACTCGCACCATATTATCGAAGCCACCTTCAAAGCCTTTGCCCGTGCCCTGAGGATGGCCACCGAAATCGACCCGCGCCGTGCCCAGCAGATTCCTAGCTCCAAAGGCGTGCTGTAGCCTCATAGCGGCGCTGTCGCCCAGCACCCAGACAAAAAGCGGCGAGAATTCACTGAATTCTCGCCACTCTCAAATGACTCCGCTCTAGCTGTTCAGCCCTAGACTAGAAAATTGCTGCTGCTGAGGCTAGAGGCCGTAACGTTGGTCAGCGTCGCCAGCGCCACAAAGCCACCGGCCCGATTGCCGTTGCCGTCAACCCGCACCACCGTATCACTGCCGACTTCCGCCAGCCGCACATAGTTATCAAATCGAGGTGTGCGGTTATAGTCACCCTTGGCGAAGATTCGACTGATATCGATCTGGTCAATCTGCTCAAAATCGGTGATGGTGTCATTGCCGTGGCGAATGTTGTTGTAGATAAACCAGTCGCGTCCGCCACCACCTGAGAGCGTGTCGGCACCGCCGCCGCCAATCAGTCGATCTCGGTTGAGGCCACCGACTAGCAGATCAGACTGACTGCCACCCTTCAGCTTGTCGTTGCCTCTGCGGCCAAACGCCGTATCTTCACCAGAACGCCCCAAGAGGTTATCGCGCTTTAGGCCACCGTTCATCTGATCGTTGCCGTCGCCGCCATCAAGCCTGTCGTTGCCTTGGTTGCCGTTGAGAACGTCATCGCCCTCATTGCCTCTGAGCTGATCCTTGCCGACGTTGCCATTGAGCTGATCGTCGCCCCTGCGTCCATTGAGGCGGTCGTTGCCCCGACCCCCTCTGGCGACATCATTGCCCTTGCCCAGATTGATCCGATCTCGGCCTAGTCCGCCGTTCGCGCGGTCGTCGCCACCTGCACCAAAGAGGCGGTCATTGCCTTGCTGGCCTTGCAGCACGTCGTTATCCGCATTGCCTCGCAGCACGTCGTTGCCTCTGCCGCCAAACAGTCGATCTTGGCAGCCTTTGCCCTCCAGCTGGTCGTTGCCGTTACGCCCCCGGAGCCGATCAGAGTTGGGGCCGCCAACCAGCGTACCGCTGCTGTTGGACGAGAGCCGCCGATTTTGACCCGGTGCACAAACCTGCTGGCTGGGATCCAGGAAGCGCGAGAGCGTTACCGTGCGCGGATTAGAGACTGCGCCCTGATTGTCAATCGCGGCATAGGTGAAGCTAGTGGTAGTGAAGCCGGAAGCCGGCGAGAAGAACAGCTGAGTGATCTGGTCTGGAGTCAAGCGTTGGCCAACTGTAGCAGGTGTACCGCCCCTAGTTGGATCGCCCACATACAGTATGCCCTGATCGGCTGACGGTATAGCTGCGATAATATAGCCGCTGATGCCGCCGTCTGGGTCAGTTCCGCCCAGTCCAGGGATATTGGAGGGGCCATCTGGGGTAACGGGTGTGGTCGAATCACCCGGCAAACTGGGCGGCAGGTTGGTGATGCGATTGAAGGTCACGGTGGCTGGGGTCGAATCTACCGCGCCGAGATTGTCCGTGGCGGTATAGGTGAAGCTGCCGCCCGTAAAGGCAGCTGTGGGCTGGAAGAAGAGCTGACCAATCTGAGTCGGTGTGAGCACCTGTCCAGCTACAATCGGCGTGCCGCCTGCGGCTGGGTTGCCCAGAAATAGCGTGCCTTGTGGGGCGGGCGGCAGCGTCACAATCGTGTAGGAGGCAATTGTGCCGTCTAGGTCGGTAGCTGGTAGACCCGGAATGTTGACGGCGCTACCGGGCGTGACGTTAACCGTTGTGTCGCCAGCGCTAGGAGGCTGGTTGGTGCTTAAACCCAACGTCACCACCCCCGGCGCTGAAACATCGGTATCGGTATCGGTTCCGGTATAGGTGAAGCTGCCGCCCGTAAAGCCGGGAACTGACTGGAAAAAGAGCTGCGGCAGCTGATCTGGGGTGAGGACTTGGCCTGCGGTGACGAGCGTTCCCCCTACGAGCGGATTGCCGAGATAGAGCAAGCCCTGATCGGCTGGCGGCAGCGTGGCAATGGTGTAGGAAGCAACGGTGGTTTCAGCATCGGTTCCGGACAGCCCCCCGGCCAGGTTGACGATTGCACCGGGCGTGATCGCGACGGTGGTATTAATGACGGTCGGCGGAGTCGAAAACGTCGTGATCGTCAGGTTGCGGACTTCGTGAATGTTGGTGGCACTGCCAGTTGAGCTAGCGAAGCCGAACTTAAAGGTGCTTGGAACTGCACCGCCATTAGCTGCCACAATGTCAATATTCGTCAGGCTAGCTGGCGCTTCTCCAACATCCAAATAGTCCCCGTCAGCGTTTAAATCAACCTTGACGCTGAGCAGTCCGGTTGGCGTAATATCTAGGCGCGCCCGACGGCTGGCATCGGTGCGAGAAGTCGCTGTGAAATTATCGATGCTGCTCGGCAGGGTTCCTGAGCCGCCCAAAAACGGATAGCTATTGGCTAGGGTGGTGCCGATGCGACCTCGCAGGCTCACAGAATCGGGAACCGGACCATTGCTGGGCAGAGGGCCAACCCGCTGTTGCGGATCACCAGGGGCACCGTCTGTCTGGTTTGAGAAGTTGCCAAACTCATCTAGGCCGATCCCGACATAGCCGCCTGCAATCCCCGGAGTATTAGCCGGATTGCTGATTTTTTGGGCATAGCCCAGAGATCCCCCAAAAGCACCTGCTGATGTGATGCTAGGAGTTGTGCCATCGACCAAGAAAAAGCTGATACCGTCTCCACCCTGCGTCACCGCCTGTGCAGTATTGCTGCTGCCGCCATAGGAAAAGAAGTCAAATTCAACGCTGACTCCCGCGTTGGAATTGAATGCACTGTCGTAGATCACGAAAGCAGCCTGATTTTTGCTGTTGTTGGTCAGGCGCAATGTGCCTGTTCCAGCCGTGTCAAGTGGCGCGGCACTGCCTGGCAGCCCACCTGGAGGCGCGGTCGCGTTGCTGCTGGCTGTCAGATAGGGATCAGCTGAGCTGCCATCTGTCCCAAACAGCCAGCTGCCCGTTACGGTATTGCCTGTAAAGGTTTCGTTGAGCAAGACGGTCAGCGTATGCGGATAGGCTGCTAGAGTCTGGGGCGAAAAAGGCAGTTCGGCTGCTAGCGCCGTTAGGCCAGTTGCAAACTCAAGTTGCCAGTTACCACCGCCCTGAGCCGCGCCCGTCAGCGTTGTCGAAGCCGCAACCTCGCTGCCGGTCAAATCTCGTAGCTTCTGGACAAATCCTCGCCCTGCCTCTGTGGCTGCTACCTGACAGCCATAGAGCAAAATCGATGCCTGATGCTTGAGCGCCTTAGCCCAGCTCCGCACTGCCGTAGCCTGAGATTCTAAACTGCTGAGATTGACAGCCGCAGCCCCCAGCAGCAGTTCACCGGGCTGACCGTGCGAGACAATATGTAGGCTTTCAAGATCGCGATAGTCGGCCAGCAGCTCTGTGATCTGCTCGATGCCATTCTGCCCAGCCTTGAGCAGCACCACTTGGCAGTCGGAGCGAAGATGACGGGTCAAATGCTGATGGTCTTTGACCGCAGCATCAATTAACACCAGGGACAGGGGGTTAAGGAGAGTCATAGTCATTGCCATCAATTAAAAGATTTAGGTCAAACGAAAAACTCGCGTTAGAGTCAGGCAAAGTGAGGCCGAAGTTCGGGCTGCTTTAAGTCTCTCAAGGGGGCATAATCGCAGCTAGCAGAGCCAAGCAGTTACCAGAGCCAAAAGGCCAGAACAGGTGAACTTGAGAAGCTAGCCATCGATAAAACTAGACCAGAACCTACATTCAACGAGCAGCCAAACAAGCCGTACTAGATTCAAGCTCCCAAATTAGCGCTTGAACCCTTTTTGCAAACGTTCGGCCTAGTTGACTAAAACTAGAGCCGATTCAGATCTAAAACCGATTCAGACGACGAGTCTATGCCAGAACAAAGAAATTCTTCATTTACTAAATAAAGATTCTAGGCGATTTCGGCAGTTTGAGACTCAAAACTCCTGACAAATGCAGATTTTTTATTAGATCTCTAGAAAAGTACTAAAAATTGCTTGCCATAAGGCAAATCTTTTCAAAGATTTAAGCTGCTGGCCGGGTCTGTCAAATCATTTGTGTCAGGGGCAAATCTCTCTGGGCATCCTGCCCTCAAACTCTATGGCAAACCGGTTCAATGCGGGATTCCAGTCTCGAATTGGCATCGTCCACTTCTTGGATAACGTGAGTTCGGGATAAGGAAAGGACGAGCCGGTAGGCTAAAAGTATCAAATCCAAGCTACCTATACTCGTCCCATGCTT
>JAHHHV010000026.1 GCA_019359155.1 Pegethrix bostrychoides GSE-TBD4-15B | reverse complement strand
ATAGCGCGCAATTTTGCCCTGAATTTGTATCGCCACAATGGTTTTGAGAATATGGCTCAAGCTCAACGGCTCGCTGGCTTTGGTCTGAGCACACTCAAGTTATTATTTAGAATGAAATAACCCTGGCAAGAAGCCAGAACAGGCGAATGAAACAGTATCATCCCCGACCCCACATATCGACCGATCATCTACCGAGCTTCGTAATGAAACCTGCGAGCTAGCCAAAACTGACGCAGACTTCAACGCTATTCGGGGCGAACTGTTGCTGAACTGTTGCTCAACAGTGGCTGCTAGGCTAGGCTGAGTAAGTTTGCACTGGAGAACGCTGATGCAGCTCTATCTCGCTGGCCCAGATGTATTTTTACCCGATCCGCTAGAGGTGGCTCGCCTGAAGCAGCATATTTGCCAGCAGCACGGGTTCGTGGGTCTGTTTCCGTTTGATGTCAGTTTGGATCTGGCTAATTTATCGCCCTTTGAGCAGGGGATTGCCATCTATCGCAGCAACCTAGAGCTGATGAATCAGAGCCAGCTAATTGTTGCCAACATGACTCCGTTTCGTGGCCCCAGTATGGATGTGGGCACAGCGTTTGAAATGGGCTACATGGCAGCGCAGGGCAAGCCCGTATTTGGCTATAGCAACGACGGACGACTCTACGCAGAGCGCGTGGCAGGCGAGGCTGGACTCGATGCCAACGGCCTGTCGATTGAGGCTTTCGAGATGGCCGATAATTTGATGCTGGAGGGCGCAATCTTCGTCAGCCAAGGCAGCTTGATTCGACAGACCGAGACAGACTATTACAGAGCGCTCAGCACGTTTGAGGCAGCAGTCAAGCTAGCGGCAGAAAGGCTGCTGTAGGTAGTTGCGCTGAATATTCACTTCAGCTTATCGATTATTTCTTGATCGATTACGTAATCCATTATTCTGCTCGTCCAGTCCATCGCAACTCTGATGATTCAACCGATAAAAATTCTGCTAGACACCGATCCAGGCGGCGATGACTCATTTGCCTTTCTCTGGCTACAAAGTTTAGCGAAACAAGGCTATGCCGAAATTGTGGCGGTCACTTCAGTCGATGGTAACGTACAGGCGCACCACACCTTTGCTGCATCCTGCAAGCTGCTACAGCTCGGCGGTTTTGGGCAAGTAGAAGTAGGACGCGGCGTGATTGGCGGTTCGGCGCGGCAGGATATGAAAAATGCTGGCGGCATTCATGGCGCAGATGGTATGGGGAACTTGTCGCATACGCTCAGCGAACCGACGCAGAACTACGAAACGGCTCGCTACGCAGACGACTTGCTAATCGAAAAGCTGAAGGCTGCACCGGGCGAAATTACGCTGGTGGCAATTGGGCCATTGACCAATCTGGCGGCGGCTGAGCGCAGGGCTGCGGGGGTGCTGAATCTGGCTAAGCAGATTGTGATCATGGGCGGTGCCTTTTTCTGTCCCGGCAACGTTACGCCAGAGGCCGAGTTTAATATTGCCTATGACGCAGAGGCCGCAAAGCTGGTGTTTGGCTGCTGCCAAAATCTGGTTGTGCTGCCAATTGACGTGACGCATCAGCTGGTATTCACGCCGGAGCTGGCGCAGCAGATTAGCCGCGTCCAACCCGACAGCCCCATCTCGCAGTTTATCGTGGCGCTCTGCGACTTTATGGTGGGTACGGCTCTGGCCTTTCGCGAAATGAGCGGACGGCAAGGCTTTTTGGTGCATGATGCCGCGACGCTGGCCTATCTGTTCTACCCCGAAACGCTGTTGTTTCGACGCATGCAGGTCGAAATTGAAACCCAGGGTGACTGGACGCGCGGCAAAACGGTGTTCGATCGGCGCAGCGGCATCAAGACAGCCGCGAATGCTTGGGTAGCGCTAGAGGTCGATGCGGCGAATCTACTGGCAATGCTGGTGGCAGACCTGAAGCTGCTGGTGGCGGGTGAGCCACGGCCTGAGTTTACGTTAAGAGAGTGAAGGGCAAATGCCACACCCGCGAGATTTAGCAAGGTACCCCCAGCGCAAGTCTGCTCTAGGATGCTTCAATCGAAACTTCAATGGCACGACGTTTGGCTGTTCAGCTAGCGGAGTTGACGTTTCGCTGGCCGTTGTATCAATAGTCTCGTTGATTGATACAGTAATCCTCCTGTGAATCTCGGTAGAATTCCGATACAGAGACTTCTGCATCTAGACTAGGAAGAATGGCTCTATGCTCTATCCGCCATTAGCAGGATCTATGATCAAGCAGAAATGATCAAGCAGAAATGTTTGAAATATACTGGAAATTCTACTGACTGCTATCTGCCTGCTAAATCCTGTTCTGTTGCTTGAGAGAGAGGCATGACATAGGATATTTCCTTGACAATAAAGGTGGTCTTTTTCCGAGCAGCAGTATGGTATTTGTAGAGCGCATCGAACAGTCAAACGATAATCCTAGCGATCCTAGGAACCGCGAAGTCGTCCATCCACCGATTGATCCGCAGATTGGCAATCTGGCAACGCCAATTAATTCTTCACCCTTAGCGCGCAGCTTGATTAATAATCTGTCTGCTTACCGCTCTGGGATATCTGCTCAGCGTCGAGGTCTGGAGGTGGGTCTGGCGCATGGCTATTGGCTGGTTGGCCCTTTCGCCTACCTCAATCCCCTGCGACATACAGAATTTACAGATGTAATTGGTCTAGCTTCAGCGATTGGCATGATCATCATTTCAACGCTAGCGATCTTGCTCTATGCGGCTAGCAATCCACCCCGGCCTGTGGCGACCATCACAGCAAACCCACCTGAAGCATTCAACAGCCCCAAAGGCTGGAACGAATATGCAAAAGGGTTTTTGATTGGTGGAGTTGCAGGTGCAGCCATTGCCTACGTCTTGATTACGAACCTTGGCTCCTTTAAGGCGCTGTTTAATCTTTAGCAATTTGAGTGGACAAAATTCTGAGGGCACATCAAGTGCCCTTTTTGTGGTTTCATCTAGGGCAAATTTATGTCTACAGGCTGCTGCTAATAGTTTATTGCCCAACGCAATGGATGCTGCGAAAGGTGTTTCAAAATAAAGATCGATAGCTATACAAAAAGGCCAAAAACAAAAAAGCCAAAAGGATGCATAATCTCTCCTTCTGGCTTTTATTTTGGTAAATTAACTAAATCTACGGACGGTAATCAGGCCGATTAGATGGATCAACAGATGTAGTCCTGGGATCACGGTACTCTGTGCGAGTTTCAGGCTTGCGGGTTAACCCTGCTAATCCCAGCAGCCCCACTAGTCCCAACCAACCCCAGTTAAAATCGTCATCTTCGTCATCTATAGTCGTATCTGGAGTAACACTATCAGGGATCGTTGTGTCAGGAACACCGGGCGACGATGGACTAGTTTGAGCTAGAGCCGGTACTGAAGTTAGTACGCTTACACCCAGAGCAACGTTACAAAGTGAAATTGCGAGTTTAGATAGTTTCATTATGCCTCCTATAGCTGGTCAATAAACTGCTTAACAAACCATTCAAGCTCAAGCTAAGATTTAGGTTACTCCTATCTTTCGCTACAGGTGCTGTTTCTTAATCCATCTATAGGGTGACTTTACTTACTTCTCACTGAGTTGACTTTATGAGTATTCATCATCACAAAACACAGCAGCCTAAGTCTATCAATCATCCCAAGAGCATTCTCAATTATTAGTATTACAGTTGTGTTTAAGTTGTTTTTAAGCAGACGATAAACCTGTCCGTTTTTTGTAGGTTAATGTTGCCTTCTACCGTTTGCTGAGTGAAAACCGAACTAAGGACGCGCGATAATCTAATACGAATCCTTTACGCATCTGTGTTCGCGGCATTACCGTGGAAGACTATCTCCCGTACCTAGCGACTCCAGAACAGTTGCCTCATCCAACACCACCCAATATTAAAAATCGCCCATCCCTACTTGCGCTCAGCCAGAGTTTCGGTTTATGATTTTTCAACTGGTTTGGTGCTACCGCCAGTATTAGGGCTTGAGGCGAGGGCGCTGACTAGAAGTGTTACCAGCACAACTAGCCAGCTAACCTACCTGTCTGCTTACCACAGAGAGGCAAGCTGTGTCGATTTTACTAGATTGGCCAGCCTCGCAACGTAAGCGGTTTGAGAAACCGTCGTCTTGAGTTCTTTTTCTTCAGCGCAACGCAAGAAAAACGCAAGAAAAAGGATCAATATGATGTCTACAGAGTTCAACGAACGTCTGCCGGAGCCGCTTGAGCAAAGAGCGCAGGTTTGGATTGTTGGGACGCGAGAGCAGGTGAACCACATTGTCAATGAGATGCATGTCCGGCAGATGGCCGACCGCAGCCAGTTCTCGCCGCTCGTGCCCTCGCCCTTTGCCCCCGGCAAATTTATGAGCGTCCTGCTGCGGTAGAGAATCTATTGCGCTTTCAGCCTCTAACGCCCAACTGCTCTGGCGACGGCGCTCAGCAGCTCCTCTGGCCCGATGGGTTTCGTCAGGTGCATCTCAAATCCGGCTTCGATGGCCTGCATCTGGTCTTCGGCTCTGGCGTAGGCAGTCAGAGCAATCGCGGGAATATGCGTAGACTGCTGCTTCTCCCGCTGGCGCAGATGCCGAATCAAATCGTAGCCGTTGGCAACCGGCATACCAATATCGCTGAGCAGCAGATCCGGAGGCGCTTGCTCTAAATGGCAGATCGCTTCAGAGACAGAGGCGACCGCCGTAACGATAGCACCTGACTGTTCCAGCACCATGGTCAAAAAGTCGCGCGTGTCGTGATTGTCTTCTACCACCAAGACCTTGAGCTGCGACAGCGGCGAGCCGTTGGTCGCTGGGTTAGGCGGCGGTGGCTGGTCAGAAACTGGCTCAGCCACCTCGACTAGCGGCAGATTCAGCGTAAACTGAGCGCCCTTATTTTCGCCCTCGCTCGCTGCCCAAATGCTGCCGCCATGCTGCTTCACCAAATGATCGACAATCGCTAGCCCCAAGCCCAGACCGCTGTAGGGGCGAGTGGTGGTGCTGTCTGCCTGCCGGAATCGATCGAAAATGTAGGGCAGAAAATCAGGGTTGATGCCGATGCCAGAATCAATCACCTGGACTTGGGCATAGATTTGGGCAGATGGGTCGCAATCCGTTTGGGTTAGCCGCACCGTGATATTGCCTTGCTCTGGCGTGAACTTAATCGCGTTCGAGAGCAGATTCCAAATAATTTGCCGCAGCCGCTCTGCATCGGCATAGAGCTTGCCCAGGGGCGGGGTAAATTCGGTGTGAATCTGAATCGATTTGCTCTCGGCCATGGGGCGCACCGACTCAATCACCGACTCAATCACCGACAGAATATTAATCGGCTGGAGCGTCAGCCGCAGCTTGCCCCGAATAATCTGCGAGACATCCAAAATATCCTCAATCAGCTGCGCCTGTGAGCGGGCGTTGCGATCGATGGTTTCCAGGGCGCGCTGGGTGGTGCTCTCGTCTAGCTTGCGGTTCAGCAACAGCTGCGACCAGCCCAGAATTGAGTTGAGGGGCGTGCGTAGCTCATGCGAAACAATGGCCAGAAACTCGTCCTTCATCCGGTTGGCGGTTTCGGCCTGCTGCCGAGCAGTTTGCTCCTGAATCATCTGGGTGCGCGTGGCTTCGGCCTGCTGCCGATCGGTAATATCTTCAATCGTGCCGACATGCCCCAACAGCTCCGCCCCGTCCGAGAGCATGGGCGAACTGCGAACATTCACCCAGCGCAGCTCTGGCCGCTCAATCCGAAACTCGCTGGAATAAGGCTCGCCCTGCTGAATGCAAACTGACCAATCCGACAGCACCCGCTCCCGATCATCTGGGTGAATCACCTGCGTCCAGTTGGCCTGCCAATTTTGCTGCACCGTAAAGCCGCAAATCTCCTGACAGCTTGGGTTAGCGTAGCTGTAGTGACCCTGCGTATCCATCAGAAAAATTCCGACGGGCGAAAAGCGGCTTAGCAGCCGAAACCGTTCCTCGCTGCGCTTCAGTTCGGCGTTGATCTGCGCGAGCTGCGCCGCCTGCTGCTCAACTTCAAATCGCGTCTGAAACAGCTCGATAAAGGCCGTCACTTTAGACGTTAAGACTGCCGGATTCAGCGGCTTAAATAGATAGTCCACTGCGCCCAGTCCATAGCCTTTCACCATCAGCTCATCGCTGGTGTTAAAGGCCGTCAGAAAAATAATTGGCGTGTTGCGCGAGCGCTGCCGCTGCCGGATCAGCGTTGCAGCCTCAAAGCCATCCATTCCCGGCATCTGCACATCCAGCAGAATCACCGCAAAATCCTGATGCAGCAAGCAGCGCAGCGCCTCTTCTCCCGAATGCGCCTTGACCAGATTTTGCCCCAAGCCCTCTAAGATTGCCTCTAGCGCAACCAGGTTCTCAGGATGATCATCAACCAACAGGACGTTGACAGTAGCCGCATGAAGGGGCGAAAGCTGCATAAGTAGCCTAAAGAGAAGCAACGGGTAGCAAATGCTAGCAGCAAAAGCAGCTAACGGCAGAGATTACAACCCACCATTTTGCCTATTATCCGACCAGACGGGGGTCATTTACCCTCTGCCATAGGATAGAGCTGATCACAAAGCCGGCTGCCAGATCAAGCCGCCTGCTGCATCGCCGCTTCTAGATGTTTCACCAGCGTCGCCTGCGGCAAACCGCCCTGAAGATGCTGCCAAGGCAAAACCTGGTCGGTCGGCCAAACCTCATGCACGTAAAAGCTGAGCGGCGGCAGTTCGCCGCGCATCTCCTTAAAGGCGCGGCGGTAGCTGCCCAGCGAATCGCCATAGTGCCGCACTCGCTCCAGCAGCCCGGAGAGCCGCCGATCGCCCCGCGAAATCAGCGCCTGAATCACCGACCAGCTATAGCTTTCTGGGCGAAACTCAATCCCCGCTGCGCCAAGCTGCTTTTGCAGGCTCTTCAGTCGCTTCTCGGCCTCCGGCTCCACACCAAACCACTGAAACGGGGTCTGCGCTTTCGGGACAAAGGTGCTGCAACCAAAGGTGAGCCGCAGCCCCGGAGCCGCTTTTTTGACCGCCTTCAGCATCGCCACCGTCTGGTCGAGGTCGGTCGGCTGCTCGCTGGGCAACCCCGCCATGCCGTAGAGCTTCAGGCCGCTGAGTCCGCCCGCTTTGGCATGCGCTGCCGCCTGGAGGATTTCGGCAGTTTCCAGCTTTTTGTTAATCACCCGCCGCAGCCGCTCGCTGCCGCTTTCCACCGCAATCGTAATGGAGCGGCTGTCGTGCTTCACCAGGCTGCGGGCGAGTTTCTCAGTCACCGTATTGGTGCGTACCGAGGCCAAGCTCAGCCGCACGCCATCATATTCCGGTCGCTCAAAGTGATCCAGCAGCGCCTCAAACTCCGGATGCTGCGTCACCGAAGCCCCCAGCAACCCAATCCGCTGCGTCACTTGCAGCCCCCGCTCAATCGCCGGAATCAGTCCCTCTGCCAAGCTAGCGGTGCGAAACGGCAGGGTGAGATAGCTGGCCAGACAGAAGCGGCACATCTCCGGGCAGCTCCGCACCACCTCCACCATATAGATGCTCTCCCAGGCGGCTTTGGCCGTGACGACGGTAGAAGCCGAAAGCCGATTGCCCCGATAGGTTTGCTTTTGCAGCTGAGCCGGGGCAGCACCAACAGGCGTGATTGCCGTGATCGCTCCCGCCGCCGCCGCATAGCTGACCTGGTACAGACTCGGCACATAGACCCCCGGCACCTGCGCCAAATGCGCCAGCACCACCGAACGCTTAGCTCCGCGCACCTGCTGATAGGCATCGATGAAGGCATCCAGCAGCAGCTCGCCATCGCCCAGCAGCACCAGATCAAAAAAGTCGGCAAATGGCTCTGGGTTGGCCGTCAAGACTGGCCCGCCGCCAAACACCAGCGGATCTGACTCACTGCGTTCGGCGCTGCGCAGCGGAATATCCAGCTGTTCCAGCAAGCCCAGCAGATTAACGTAGTCCAGCTCCCAGGAAATCGAAAAGCCCAGCAGCTCTGGATGGGCGGGCAGCGGCTCATGCAAATCAGTAAACAGGCGACTCACCTGCAAGTCAGGCCGCAGCGCCAGCGTTGCCCAGACGAGCTGAAAGCCGAGACTCGTGATGCCGACCGTATAGGTGTTGGGGAAGGCAAAGATCGTGGGCACTGCTGCCGCATCGGGTTGGGCAGGCGTAAACAACAGATGTTCGGCGGCGAAGGCGGAGGTCACAGGGTTGGGGGTCAAAAAATTCGGTGGCAGGTTGGCAAGGTGGGGTTGGC
Organism: Pegethrix bostrychoides GSE-TBD4-15B; assembly: GCA_019359155.1. Taxonomy (GTDB): domain Bacteria; phylum Cyanobacteriota; class Cyanobacteriia; order Elainellales; family Elainellaceae; genus Elainella; species Elainella bostrychoides. Next base: position 32,432 of record JAHHHV010000026.1, on the reverse strand, counting down.
AAGGTGGGGATTAGCAAGGATGGCGAGCCTCCTTCATCTTAGCGATTTGCCGTCGCCTAGCTCTGACCCAGCCTGCGAGTTTCTGCGGAATCCCAGCCCGAAATCTACCTAGCTCCAATTCACAGAAGTTCAGAGCTTTTACTGTGGAGCAAGTCAACAATCTTCGTCAGAATTTAACAGTACTGTGAAGAACTGATGATCGCGCCGTGAATCGACTGGCTGTGCCGTCAACCGCAATCAGCATACTTTACATTGCGTCCCGTGCTGCTCTGCCTGTGCCGGCATCTACCTAAAACTTCTAGCTCAAAACTTCTAGCTCAAAACTTCCAGTTCAGTTTCAACGCCTTGAATTAGATTAAAACCAGAGCCAGTGCAGCACGTCTCTTCCAGAATTTAAGCGAGTTACCTGTCCAAAATATCGTCCTTTTCAGGGTCAGAAGATAATTATGGTGAAACCATTTGATGAGAAACAGGGAACCTTCGTTCCTGCTGCCGAGCGGGGCTGGGATCAGTCCAGAGCCGGTGAGTCTGCTGACCCGCGTCGCCAAGAGGCCGACTGTCTGCTGGAGAAAGGCATCGAGCTATACCAGATCCGCAGCTTCCAAACCGCCACTCAGTCGATTCAGCGCGCCCTAGAGCTATACCGCAGCAGCAAAGATCTGCCCGGAGAAGGGCGGGCGTTGGGGGGGCTAGGCGTGATCTACTACGCGCTGGGCAACTATTCTGAAGCGATTGCCTGCTCGCACCAAAGTCTGGCAATTTCGCGTCAGGTCTGCGACCGCCTCACCGAACGCCAAACCCTGGCCAACCTGGGCAACGCCTACCGTCACCTCGAAGACTATGGCCGCTCGGTGGAATATAACCAGCAGAGCCTCGTGATCGCTACCGAAATTGGCGATCACCGGGGTGCAATGGCGGCGCTTAACAACCTGGGCATGACCTACAAAGCCATGCAGGACAGCCTACATGCCATCCACTGCTACCAGCGAGCGCTGATGATTGCCCGCAGCCTGCACGATATCGCCACCGAAGGGCAGGTGCTGCGGAACTTGGGCAATGCCTACCATGCCGTCGCCAACTATCCCCAGACTGTGTTCTGCTACGAGCAACTCTTGGGGATTGTGCGGCAGCTGCCCAGCCGTGAAACCGAGATGCAGGTGCTCAAAAACCTGGCCAGCGTTTGCTATACGCTCGGCGATACGCCCAAGGCAATTGGCTACCAGGAGGAGCGGCTGAAGCTAGCGCGTCAGCTGCAAGACTACCGCACCGAGGAGCAGGTGCTCGAAAACCTGGCCATCACCTATGACGGACTAGGCCGCTACCCGCAGGCGATTGACTATTACGAGCAGCGGCTCGTCGCTGTCCGGCGTTTAGAAGACGCGCAGCTTGAGCAAGAGACGATTGAGCATCTGCGGGCGGTCTGCTGTGCGGTTGGGGACTTCGCTAGGGCGAAGCAGTATTAAAACGCCAGGGCGACTAGCATCAGCATCTTTCTAGTCAGAACTCTTCTAAACTGACGAGAGACTCTCTGGCTGATCCCTCATGAAGCTGACCAATAGACTCGTCGCTTGGCTACCCCAAATCGAGGGGCGACTCTGGATTTTGATGTTCGGTCGGCTGCTGCTGCAAATCGGCACGGGCTTTGTGCTGTTCTATGCGGCAGTATTTTTTGTCAACGAGGTGGGGCTATCTCCGGCTCAGGTAGGCTTTGGGATTGGCAGCGAGTCGATTTCGGGCGTGGTGGGACGGGTTTTGGGCGGTTCGCTGGCGGACGATCCGCGCTGGGGACGACGCAAGATTTTGCTAATCGCGGCGGCAGTTTCGGTTTTGGCCGATCTAGTGCTGCTGTTTAGCAATAGCTTCCCGACGTTTTTGCTGGGTAATCTGCTGATGGGGCTGGGCATTGGCCTCTACTGGCCTGCCACAGAAGCCGTCGTCGCCGATTTGACTCAGGCTGACAACCGCAACGAAGCCTTTGCCCTGAATCGGCTCTGCGACAACGTGGGGCTAGGGCTAGGGATTGTGTTGGGCGGGCTGCTGGTGGCGGTGACTGGCTCCTACCGCGCCATGTACGCAATTGACGGCATTTCGTTTCTGGTGTTTTTCGGCGTGATCTACCGCGCCATTCCCGAAACGCTCAACCCTGCCCAGCAGCAAGGCAACCTGCTGAAAGGCTGGGGACTTGCCCTGCGTGACCGGGCGCTGCTGATTTTTGCGGTTGCTAATATTTTATTTACGACCTACCTATCCTTGCTGAACACGGCGCTGCCGCTCTATCTCACCCGCTTTGTCTCTGCCGAGCCTGAGCTGACCTTTCCACCCGCGCGTCTCAGCCTGCTGTTTGCCTGGTATATCGGCCTGTGCATTTTGACGCAGATCCCGATGGTGCGAGCGCTGAGGCGACTACGCCATACCCAGGCACTGATGCTGTCGGCCTTGAGCTGGGCGCTGGGATTCGGGCTGATTTGGCTGACAGGCAGCGCCAGCAATGCCCATCTGCTTTGGGCGGGGCTGGCTTTGACGGTAGCGGCTTTGGCGACCGTAGCCTATACGCCTTCCGCTTCGGCGCTGGTCATCGATCTAGCTCCCGAATCGCGCCGGGGGATTTATCTGTCGATTAACTCGCTCTGCTGGGCAGTGGGCTATTTCATCGGCCCGACGGCTGGCGGCTGGGCAATGGGCGAGTCACGCGGCGTAGCGGATGGCTTTTGGGTGGGTGCAGCGCTGAGCGTGGGGCTAGTGCTGCTGATTTTGCAGGTGCTCCAACGGGAGCTGTGGCGACTGGGCCAGCGGGTGTAAGCTGCTAGCTGGCTGCTGCTGCTGCTGAGCTGCTACTGAGCTGCTACTGGGCTGCTACTGGGCTTCTGCTTCTAGCGCTTCCTCCTGCCAGGTGGCAATGCCGCGAAACGGTTCAGGAATTTCGCCAAAGTCAGGCGGGAACTCTAGCGTGGTTTCTGAGAGTCCTAGATAACCAGACTCGGCAAAAGCTAGCAAAACGCGCCGTAACGCCAGCCAAACCTCGGATTCATATTCCCAGTCGCCGCCGTAGGGCGTGTTCCCGGCAATTGCTTTCAACGCCCAAAAGTAGTTGTTCCGCACAATTGATCCCTGCTTCTTAAACTGCGGAATGTCCTGGCCATGCAGGAACACAACATCATTTTCGATTTTGGCTCTCATAAAGATTAGTACATTCGCTCTATTGATTCTATCCTGCCAAATTTTGACTTAATCATCTCAAAAGATAATTTCGCCTTAACTTTTGCACTCACCTCGCTTACCATAAACGCTGATAGTCCCGTTTGATGCCGATTCACCTAGAGAGAACGCAGCGCAATGACCCAACTTTTGGCGACTGAGCAGGTGCGGCCTGTCTCCCTCAACTGGCTGAAGCTAGTGCTAATCGCTTTGCTAGTGCTGGGAGTTTGTTTTCGGTTCACCGCACTCGACCGCAAAATTTTCTGGCACGATGAGGTTTACACAGTTTTCCGGGCGGCAGGCTTCACGCGCGACGAGATTGATCGCCAGCTGTTTCAAAATCGCTTTGTCAGCGTACCTGAACTGCAAAGCTTTCAGCAGATCAAGCCAGACAGCAGCGCTTTAGACAGCCTGCGCTCGCTGGCAGTAGAAGATCCGCAGCATCCGCCGCTCTATTTTTTGATGGCGCGCTTCTGGATGCAGGCGCTGGGCAGCTCGATTTCTACCTCGCGGCTGCTGCCTGCGCTGATCAGCCTGATTAGTCTGCCTTTAATGTACGGGCTGGCGATGGAGCTGTTTTCCTCGCGTCCAACGGCGCTGCTGGCTACAGTATTTCTGGCGCTGTCGCCCTTTGATCTGCTATTTGCCCAGACGGCGCGGCAATATAGCCTGCTGACGATGACGGTAATCGGCAGTAGCTGGCTGCTGCTGCGGGCAATGCGAACCCGAACGGGCAGTCGCTGGGTGGACTATGGCATGAGCGTCGCGGTTGGCCTTTACGCGCATCCGTTTTTTGGACTGACGGTGATCGCTCAAGGCGTTTATCTAGGACTGATGACCTTCATGAAGCCTGCCGTCAAAACCGGGACAAAACCGCCTGGTCGCCGCCTGCTACATTTTGCGCTGGCCATTCTGGGAGCGCTTTTGGTCTATGGCCCTTGGCTCAGCGTACTGCTAGAACGTCATGGGCGAGCGACAGCCACGACAAACTGGACAAATGAGGCGGTGGGCTTACTGTATTTGCTGAAGCTCTGGGTGCTGAGCTTTACAGCGCTTTGGTTTGATCTAGACTTCGGCTTTAACAATCCGCTCACCTACCTGCTGCGATTGCCCGTGCTGCTGCTGATTGGCATGGCGTTTCAGCATCTCTACCGCCATTCGCCGCTGCGGGTTTGGCTGTTTTTGGTTAGCTCGGCGCTGGTTCCGTTTTTAATCTTGGCGCTGCCGGATCTGGTGCTGGGCGGCAAGCGGTCGGCGGTGAGTCGCTATTTGATCTCTTGCTTTCCGGCGGTGCAGCTGGCGGTAGCCTATCTGTTCACGACCCGGCTGAGTCTGGGGCAGTTTACGCCCGGTCAGTTCAAGCTGAATCGGGCGTTTTGGCGGGTGGTGCTGGCGCTGACGTTTGCGGGCAGCATTCTCTCAGCTGGGGTGAGCGCTCAGGCTAATAGCTGGTGGAGCAAGGACTTGAGCTACCTGAACGGCGAGGTAATCCAGCGCCTGAACGCCGAGCCAGCCAATAGCATTTTGCTCTCGAATATGGGCAACGACTACACCAACACGGGCGATCTGATTTCGCTCAGCTACGGCTTAAGACCTGACCTGCGGCTGTTTTTAGTCAGCGATCAGCCTGATTTTGCGCCGCTAACGACTGAGCCAAATCTGCTCGCCTTCCGGCCTTCTGAGCCTTTGAAGGCGAGCATGATGGCTCAAGGCTGGCGACTAGAACCGATTGATCCGATTTCGGCATCAGCAAAGCTCTGGCGCATTCGGAAATAGCGCTTCTAGTCGCAGCTAGAGAAGACGGCCACATTGGCTACACAGTCGCCAACTCGGCAGGCAGGCGCTTGAAGGCCAGACGCTCGTTCTCGACATCGACAAAAATGGTGTCGCCATCGTGGAACTCGCCTCGCAAAATGGACTTGGCGATCTGAGTTTCGAGTTCGCGCTGGATGGCTCGCTTCAGCGGACGTGCGCCATAAACCGGGTCGTAGCCCACCTCAGCCAAGAAGTCGAGCGCCGTATCCGAGAGCCGCAGCGCCATCTTGCGATCTGCAAGCCGCTGCGCCAAACGATTGGTTTGCAGCTGGACGATGTGACGCAGCTCGGTTTTCTTCAAGCCATGGAAGATAATAATCTCGTCGATCCGATTCAGAAACTCTGGTCGGAAGCTAGAGCGCATCGCCTCCATCACCCGCGACTGCATCTCGTCATACTGGCTATCGTCACCCGCAATATCTAAAATATACTGTGAGCCGATATTGCTGGTCATAATGATTACTGTATTCTTAAAGTCCACGACGCGACCCTGAGAATCGGTCACCCGACCATCATCTAGGATTTGCAGCATAACGTTGAATACGTCTGGATGCGCCTTCTCAATTTCGTCAAATAGGATCACCGAGTAAGGGCGACGACGCACGGTTTCGGTGAGCTGACCGCCTTCCTCGTAGCCGACATAGCCTGGAGGCGCACCAATCAAGCGCGAAACCGCATGCTTCTCCATATATTCCGACATATCGATCCGCACCATCGCCTCTTCGGTGTCGAACAAATAGGCGGCTAAGGCTTTGGCTAGCTCGGTTTTACCCACGCCCGTTGGCCCCAGGAAAATGAAGCTGGCGATGGGGCGATTGGGGTCAGCCAGTCCAGCCCGCGAGCGCTGAATTGCGTCCGCTACGGCAGTCACGGCTTCATCTTGACCAATGACCCGCTGGTGCAGCTCGTCTTCTAGCTGCAAGAGTTTCTGCATCTCAGACTCGACGAGCTTGCTAACCGGAATCCCCGTCCACTTCGAGATAATCTCGGCAATGTCAGCTTCGATCACCTCTTCGCGCAGCAGCGACTTGCCGCCCGTCTGAGTCTGAGCCAGCTTGGTTTCGGCCTCCTGAAGCCGCCTTTGCAGGTCGGTGAGCTTGCCATACTTCAGCTCGGCAGCTTTGTTCAGGTCATAGTCGCGCTCAGCCTGCTGAATTTCTAGATTGACCCGATCGATCTCCTCTTTCAGCTTTTGCACGTCGCTGATCACGTCTTTTTCGGCCTGCCACTGCGCGTTGAGGCTGCTCTGCGTTTCCTTCAGGTCAGCCAGCTCTTTTTCAAGGCGCTCACGACGCTCGCGGGAGGCCAGATCGACCTCTTTTTGCAAAGACAGCCGCTCCATTTCAAACTGCAAGATCTTGCGGTCTACTTCGTCTAGCTCTTCTGGCTTAGAGGTAATTTCCATCTTCAGTTTTGCTGCCGCCTCGTCAACGAGATCAATCGCCTTGTCCGGCAAAAAGCGGTCGCTGATGTAGCGATTGGAGAGCGTTGCCGCCGCCACTAGCGAGCTATCAGAGATATTTACGCCGTGGTGCAGCTCGTAGCGTTCTTTAAGTCCGCGCAGGATCGAGATCGTATCCTCAACGCTGGGCTGGTCGATATAGATCTGCTGAAAGCGTCGTTCTAAAGCCGCATCTTTTTCAATATATTTACGATACTCGTCCAAGGTTGTCGCGCCAATGCAGCGAAGTTCGCCCCGCGCCAGCATTGGCTTGAGCAGGTTTCCGGCATCCATTGCGCCTTGGGTTGCGCCCGCTCCCACGACCGTATGAATTTCATCAATAAACAGAATAATCTGACCCTGAGAATCGGTAACTTCTTTGAGGACTGCCTTGAGCCGCTCTTCAAATTCACCGCGATATTTGGCACCCGCAATCAGCGCCCCCATATCCAGCGCAATTAGCTTGCGGTCTTGCAGCGACTGTGGCACGTCACCGCTGAGAATTCGCTGTGCCAAACCTTCGGCAATTGCAGTTTTGCCCACACCCGGCTCGCCAATTAAGACCGGATTATTTTTAGTGCGGCGCGACAGAATTTGAATCGTGCGGCGAATTTCATCGTCGCGGCCAATCACCGGATCAAGCTTGCCTTGGCGTGCTGATTCGGTTAAATCTCGGCCATATTTTTCCAGCGCTTCATATTTGCCTTCTGGATTTTGGTCAGTCACTTTTTGATTTCCTCTCACTTGTTCAACGGTGGCCTTGAGCTGCTTTTCACTGAGCTTGAAGTCTCTCAAGAGGGCTTTGCCAATTCGGTCGTCTTGAGCAAATCCCAACAGCAGATGCTCAACCGAAATAAAATCGTCGCCCATTGCTTTGCGAGCAGCTTCAGCGCGATCAAGCAGCAGATCCAGCGATCGTCCTAAGTAGACTGAGCTACCTGCGCCCGACATTTTCGGCTGCCGCGCAATTGCCTGCTCAGTATAGTCGCGTAGCTGCTGGAGGTTTAGCCCTAGCTTGTTGAAAATGCTGCTGGTCAGACCTTCGGGCTGCTCTAGAAGCGCCAGCATCAAGTGGTCGGATTCAATTTGCTGGTGCTGTGCCTGCTTGGCGATGTCGGTAGTCCGCACGACGGCTTCCCAGGCTTTTTCAGTAAACTTGTTGGGATCTGTAGGTTGCATAGGCTTGAACTCCAGGGGGGTAGATGGATTGCGAATCGCTTGGGAGTCAAGCTACACCGCCCAACGTCCCATGCCTTGATTGAATGACTTTCTTGATTGAATGACTTCAATTGTATGCAGTTTGGCCACTGGACGAGATTCGGTGTTCCCCCCTCCCATGATACGCTTCTCCCCATAGCATCAGGTTTGGCTCTATCGCTAGAAACTAGATGCCAGAAATCGGATTGATGTTGGTTGCGACTGTTAACAAGAGAACCAGGCCCTCCACACGAAAAAACCTGCATCCAGGCTAGTGAATGCAGGAAATGGGATATCCCCTAAATTGGCCCTAAATTGGCCCTAAATTGGCAAAACAAAGTTACTTCTGCTTGGCCGGATCAGCAACGTACCGGAACGTGGGTTCTGAGTTCCAAGGGCCGCGCTCGTCCTTTTCACCGTTAGACGATAAGTTGTAGTAGATATCTACAGTCTCATCGGGCTGAATGCTGCCGAACATCGGATCCGTCAACTTGCCCAGAGAATCTAGCGCCTTCATAAACATCTGAGTATGCGAGATCTCGCGAGTGAGCAGGTGGGTCAGCGTTTTTTTCGTGCCCTCGTCAGTAGCTAGCTTGATGAGCGACTCATAGGTTTGGCGTGCGCCAGCTTCTGCGGCAATATTGGCTCGCAGGTCGCGCACCACATCGCCACCTTCATTCAAATAGGTCGCTGTCCAAGCGTTGCCCTGGCTGTCTAGAAAATGTGGACCCATGCCACGTACTGCAAACAGGCTGCTCTTGAAGGCTTCAGTTTGGTCAACGTTTTTGGTATGCGATTCAATCAGCTTGCCCACCATTTCTAGATGACCAAACTCTTCAATCGCAATGTCCTGAAGCATATCGCGGATGCCAGCATTCTCGACATGAAAAGACTGCACCCAGTATTGCAGAGCCGCCGAGAGTTCTCCAGTCGCACCACCAAATTGCTCTAGCAAAAGCTGGGCAAAGCGGGGGTTGGCTTCATCGACCTTGACAGAATGAATCGTCTCTTTCTTATGGAAAAACATCGAAGGTCTCCTTTGATAATCTGTTCGCCAGATCGGCTTTGGCGAATGTCACTCTGTCATTGTGCAGCAGGCAATCCTGTTCTTGGTTCCTCTCAGGAGGGATTAACCACGCTGCAAAGCTCCATCTTTAGGACAGTTCTTATAGTCAGGTTGAGCAGAGTCAGAACCCAAGAATGGATAAGTGTGCATACCCGTAGATGCACTTTATACGCATCAACTATTGCCGCCAAGCCAGGAGTGTTTCTATAAAAATTTGCTTTAGGGTGATTTTTATGGTTTTAAACTATTTATCTCTGCGTATCTGTGCGTAATCAATCGTCTACACGCAATCAATATATGAGCAGATTTGTGAGCAGATGTATGAGTAGATCTGCTCGACTGAAGCAATTTTGAACTCAAGAGCTTGACTCAGTAGAACTTGAGTGAGGCTGCTCTTTCATACAGCTTGGGCGCGATATAGGAATGAGTAGAACGGTATAGACGGCTCGCATTTGCCCAACTATGATAACCATGACAGGAGTAAAGATACCCCGATATCCCGAAAGCTATGGAACTTGAGTCGGTACTGAACGAAGAAGTCATTGAAGCTAATTTGAAGCAGTTCTTGCTAGTGCTGTCCGTCTCGTTGGGGGTAGCCACTCTGCCCAAAGTATTCGGCTGGTTTCGCAACATTCCCTATACGCTACTGCTGGTTATTGCAGGGCTAGGGCTGGCCGTGCTAGACGTGCGGTTAGTCAACCTGTCGCCCAGCCTCATTCTCTCCATTTTTCTGCCGCCGCTGCTGTTTGAAGCGGCCTGGAATCTCAAATGGCAGGAGCTGAAAGAGCATCTAGCGCCGATCTGTCTCTACGCCGTGTTTGGCGTGGTGATTTCAATTGCTGGGGTGACGCTGGGCTTAAATCAGTTCACCAGTGTCTCGCTCGCCACCGCCCTGCTCATTGGTGCCAGCCTTTCGGCCACCGATCCTGTTTCGGTGATTGCTCTGTTTCGGGAGCTGGGCGTTGAGAAGCGGCTCTCTGTGATTATGGAAGGCGAGAGCCTGTTCAACGACGGTATGGCGGTCGTGGCCTTCGGCTTTTTGGTGGCGCTGAATGCGGGCACCGTGGAGCCAACCGTGCAGGCATTGCTGTTCAATTTGGCTCAGGTGGTCGGCGTGGGAATTGGCGTGGGCGGGCTGTTTGGGTTTGGCATCTCCTATTTGACCCAGCGCTTTGACCTGCCGCTCGTCGAGCAGTCTTTAACGCTGGTAGCGGCCTATGCGGCCTATCTCATTACAGAAGACTTTGGCGGGTCTGGCGTGATTGGCGTAGTCACAACGGGTTTGGTGCTGGGCAACTTCGGCTCGCGGATTGGCATGAACCCGCGCACCCGGATCATCGTGACTGAGTTCTGGGAGTTTCTAGCCTTCTTTGTCAACTCGATTGTGTTTCTGCTAATTGGCGACCAGGTGCAGTTTGACTCACTGCTCGATAACCTGGGGCTGATTGGAGTGACGATTGGCTCGATGGTGCTGGCACGGGCTTTAGGCATTCTGGTGCTGAGCGGGTTGAGCAACCGGGTGACTGAAGTCAATGTGCCGTTTCCCGAACAGATTGTGCTCTGGTGGGGCGGGCTGCGCGGCTCAGTAGGGATTGCGCTGGCGTTGAGCGTTTCGACAGCTCTGCCCGAACGTCAGCTGGTGATTTCTACAATCTTTGGTGTCGTGCTGTTTACGCTGCTGGTGCAGGGTCTGACAATTGGGCCGCTGCTGAAAAAGCTAAAACTGCTGGGTGATCAGCCCTCGCGCCAGCGCTATACAGAGGTATTAGCGCGACTGACGGCACTCAAACAAGTTTTAGAACATTTGGACAGCGTTGATCAGCGTCCGGGGCTAGACCCAGAGTTTTGCCGCTATCAAACCACGCTGATCAAGGGCGAAATTGAGAACCTGGAAACCGAAATCGATCAGCTTCAAGACGAATACCCCAACCTGCGCGACTATGTGGCTGAGCAGCTGCGCGAGGAGCTGCTGACGGTTGAGGCCACTGCCTACGCAGAGCTAGTTCGGTCGGGGCAGCTGAGTCGAGAGCTATCACCATTTTTACAGCTAGAGTCAGAGGGTAGCTGATTTATCTCTCCAGCCCTATGCCCCATCCTGCCCCCAGCCCTGAACAGTTCGCCAGCGACAACTACTCCGGCATCTGCCCGGAAGCACTCGACTACAGCTTGCAGGCCAACCAGGGCAGCGCTCCAGCTTATGGCGACGACATCTGGACGCAGAAAGCCGCCGACTATTTCCGAGAGCTGTTTGAAATTGACTGCGAGGTGTTTTTTGTCTTTAACGGCACGGCGGCCAATTCACTGGCGCTGGCGGCACTCTGCCAGTCGTACCACAGCGTCATCTGCCACGAAACTGCCCATATCGAAACCGACGAATGCGGCGCGCCTGAATTTGCCTCCAACGGCTCAAAACTGCTGCTGGGGCCAGGCGAAAACGGCAGGCTCACCCCCAGCGCCATCGAGGCCATTGTCCAAAAGCGCAGCGATATCCACTATCCCAAGCCCAAAGTTGTCAGCTTAACGCAGGCCACTGAGCTGGGCACGCTTTACCAAATTGAGGAGCTGCGGGCGATTCAGGCGGTGGCGCAGCGGCACAACCTGCGGATTCACATGGACGGGGCACGATTTGCCAATGCGGTGGCCGCTCTGAAGGTTGCGCCTGCTGAAATCACTTGGAAGGCGGGCGTTGATGTCGTCTGCTTCTGCGGCACCAAAAACGGCACGGCGGTGGGCGAGGCCATCCTGTTTTTCAACCGCGACCTGGCCGAAGACTTTGCCTATCGCTGCAAGCAGGCCGGACAGCTCGCCTCCAAGATGCGGTTTATTTCGGCTCCCTGGCTGGGGCTGCTAGAAACTGGGGCTTGGCTGCGAAACGCGGAGCATGCCAACGCTTGCGCTGCCTATCTCGAACAGCAGCTCCGGCAGATTCCGGGCATAGAGCTGCTCTGCCCCCGCGAAGCCAACGCCGTATTCGTAAAGCTGCCGGAGGCGGTGATTGTCAGCCTGCGCGCCCAAGGCTGGCTATTCTATAGCTTTATTGGTACGGGCGGCGTGCGGTTTATGTGCTCCTGGGCTTCGACAAGGGCACGGATTGACGAGCTGGTAGCTGATGTCAAGCGCGCGATGCTGCTGCCGGTCTAGCGGCTGGCGGTTCAGAAACTGTGCAGCGGCTGTTTTCAGCCGCTTGTAGGTGGCCTTATAGGTACGGAAACCGCCAATTTTTTGGGCGTGGCCTCTACCCATCGACTCAGGCTGGCTCCGGTACAATCAGGCTATAGCCGCAGAGCCGATAGCTTCATCGCTAACCTTGTAATCCAAAAGTAATCCAAAAGCAATTTAGGAGCAGATTCCATGCAACAAACCTTTGATAACGACAAACGCAAGCTGCTGTCGGCGCTCTGCCACGGCTCCATTTTCTTTAACGCGCTGGTCGTTTCGGTAGCCGTGCCCATCGCCATTCTGTTTGTCTCTGAAGATCCGGTGGTGAAGGCCAACGCTAAAGAGGCGATCAACTTTCACTTCAACGTCTGGCTCTATGGCGGCATCATTGGCGTGCTAGCTTTTCTGACGCTGGGATTAGCGGGCTTGATCTTAGGCCCCATCTGGTTCGCGCTGCATTGGGGACTCACCATTTGGGCGATTTACAAATGCCTGACCACGCCAGAAGCCTCCGTGCACTATCCGTTCATCTTCCGGCTGCTCTAGATTTGCTTTAGATTCTGGATATTCTCGACGCTGCGCGGGTGGGGGCATCGGGTCACGCCAAATCGCTACAATCAGTATTGCCGCTCAGAAAAAGCCAATGCTGCTGGATCTCCCACTCGCTGGACTGCTAGCCGAATTTACCTCTCCTGGGGCAACAGTTGGCTCTACGCCCCTACGCTGGTATGGCCTGCTGATTGCCTCAGCGGTGCTGATTGGCGTGAATCTATCGAGCTACTTGGCTAGACGGCGCGGCGTGAACCCGGATCTGCTAGCCGATTTATCAATTTGGCTGGTGGTAGGCGCAATTCCCTGCGCTCGGCTGTACTACGTGGCGTTTGAGTGGCCGCAGTATGCCAACAACCCGCGCGAGATTTTGGCTATCTGGCACGGCGGGATTGCGATCCACGGCGCGATGATTGGCGGGTTAACTGCCGCCTGGATTTTTGCCAAGCTCAAGCGGGTTTCGTTTTGGCAGCTGGCTGATTTGGTCGCGCCTGCGGCAATTTTGGGGCAGGCGATTGGCCGCTGGGGCAACTTCTTCAATTCTGAAGCGTTTGGCCGTCCGACTGATTTGCCCTGGAAGCTCTATATTCCGCCCGCGCAGCGACCTGGCGGCTACGAAGCTTTCAGCTACTTCCACCCGACTTTTCTCTATGAGTCGCTTTGGAATTTGGGCGTGTTTTCGCTGCTGATGGTGCTATTTAACTGGGGGCTGAGAACGAATCGGCTCAAGACCGGGACGCTGTTTTTTGTATATATTGCCACCTACAGTTTAGGGCGCGTCTGGATTGAGGGACTGCGGATGGATAGCCTAATGCTAGGGCTGCTGCGAGTGGCACAGCTGGTGAGCCTGGGCGGTGTGATCATCGGCCTGATCGGGTTGGGCTGGCTCTATATCTGGAAGCGTCCGCTGCCGGATGTGGTACCGCCTGAAGCAAAAAAACCCCAGAGTTTTGGCTCTGGGGCATGAATCAGGGTGCATCTACCATCCACTTTTACTCAAGATTGCCGATGTGTCCGGATTGACCGAGCCATTTCATAAATGCTTTAAAGTACGGGCAGTTTTCCCAAAGTTTTCACGCAAATATCCTTGTTTCGGCAGTTTGTTCGCAGAATGGTGTTTCCTGAAAATACGGATATTCTAGGCTCTCAGAATTGCCCTGAGTCCGCAAGTTTACCCGCGCTGCCTGCAATGGTCTACTTTGTCGGAGCAGGTTCAGGCGATCCAGAGCTGCTGACAATTAAGGCGCAAAAGCTACTTCAGCAGGCGGACGTGGTGCTGTTTGCCGACTCGCTAATTCCGCCTGTGATTCTAGAGTGGGCGCGACCCGATGCCGAAATTCTGCGCTCCGCCGACAAAAGCCTAGAGGAAATCCTAGACTATCTGATTGTGCGAGTCCGGGCAGGCCGTTCTGTGGTGCGGCTTCAGTCGGGCGATCCGAGCCTCTACAGCGCCATCCATGAACAGATGCAAGCGCTGGCGGCGGCTGAAATTCCGTTTGAGGTGATTCCTGGCATCAGTGCCTTTCAAGCTGCTGCGGCTGAGCTGAAGCTAGAGCTAACAGTGCCGGAGCTAGTGCAAACTGTGATTCTCACCCGGATCAGCGGACGCACTGCTGTACCGGAGGCCGAAGAGCTTGCTGGACTCGCCGCTCACCAGGCTAGCCTATGCCTCTATCTCAGCGCTCGTCACGTTGAATCCGCCCAAGACAAATTGCTGCTGCATTATCCCGCCGACACGCCAGTTGCAGTTTGCTTCCGGGTTGGCTGGCCAGATCAGCGGTTTTGGGTCGTGCCGCTGAGCAACATGGCAGCGCTGACTCAGCAAGAGCAGCTCGTCCGCACCACGCTATACATCGTCAGTCCGGCGTTGCAAGCTGATAGCCAAGCTAGGTCACGGCTGTATGACTCGACGCATCGTCGGCTATTTCGCCCAGACTGAGCTTACAGCATCTTTCAAATCGGGCAGGCAGATTGGGCAGGCTGAGCTACGGCGACACAGGACTACTCGGAATGGGCATGCCGGTTTGGCTGGGATAGGGAGCAGGCTGGACTAGATTCGGATCAACGGGTGCAGAGGGCTGCACAGGTTGCGTTTGAGGCTGAATAACCTGAGGCTGCGAGACTTCTGGCTGTACCGTCGGCTGAATCTGCGGCTGCGGCACAGATGGCACTACAGGCTGAGTCGTTGGCTGAATCTGCGGCTGTACCTGTGGTTGAGTAGAGGGCTGGGTGGTGGGCTGAATCTGCGGCTGTACCTGTGGTTGAGTAGGGGGCTGGGTGGTGGGCTGAATCTGCGGCTGTACCTGTGGCTCAGCATTTTGCGGCTCTGTGGGCGCTACGGCAGGTCTTCTGGGAGTCAAGTAAAGCATCGTCAAAATTAGCACAGAGAGCGCCACCATCAATATGCCAATCCAGCCTCCCGAACCCGAGTCGCGCACGGGCTCGGTGGATTGAGTAGGAGCGGGGTCGGCCAAGCGCTCTTGAGCTGCGGCATAGCCCTTCTCATAAGCCATAGCCTCCCTTGCTTCTGGAGTGAGGTTGGCAGCGTCATTAGCAGTATCCTTGGCAGCAGCATATTCGAGGCTGTTTTCGAGGCTGTTGTTTTCGAGGCTGTTCTGTAAGCCATCATGCTGCTGAGCCTGTCGCTGAGCCCTGCTAGAGGTGTTCTTGCTTGTCATATCCCTGGCCTCCAATTTTCAACCGCTTTGTTTCAAAAATAGCGGCTGTAGCTACTAAGTTGGCTCTACCAGAAGCTAGGGATTGACTATCGCCTCTAAAAGATTTTGTGAGCCTTGCGCATCAACCAGAGCAGATTTGACGGCGCTAGCTCAACTGCACCACCGGGCGGTCATCAATGAGCGTCCGCATCGTCAGCAGATCCTCAACGGTCAGCCGCAGAAAGCGCGATTCATCAACGCGAAACAGCAGCTTGACCCGATCGCTGCCGGGATAGCCCGGAGGCGTGAGCTGAGCAATCGTTTTGGCCTCGCCTCGGTCGTTGAGTGGCTTTACCGCCGATTGACCGTTTGTTAGCATCCGCGTCACTAGTCTGTCGCCTTCAAAATACACTTCAGTGCTGCTCGCTTCATCCCCCAGTTCGCCAATGATTAGCTCAATGCTGGGCTGATTTTCGCTAGAAGCTCCCAACACCAGTGACACAGGCTCCGGCATGGGGTAAGGCTGTCCCTGCTTGATCAACGGATGCCAGCTGTGGCAGTTTTCGCGCCGATTCCAGTAGCGGATGCCGTAGCTATGATAGAGAAAATCTTTGATTTGCAGGCCGCGATTTAGCTGAAGCGCCCCCTGAGCAATTGCCTCAAAAGGCCGATCGGCACGAATTTTTTCAGCCGGAAAATGGCGCTCTACCCAGGCTCGGACTGCCGGGATCTGGGCTGTGCCACCCACCAGCAACACAGCTTCAATGTCCTCTGACGTTACGCCCTGACGCTGCGCCTGCTGCAAGACCTGATTCAGGCTGGTCTCTAACCGCTCAAAAAACTGATGATGCTGCAAGATTTCGTCAAGCTGAGTGCGGCTGAGCTGCAATTCGTAGCTTTCAAAAGTTTCGTCATCGAAGTAAACTTCGGTGGCCTGCTCCTGCTGCGAAAGCTGAATTTTCAGCCGCTCGGCCAGCCTTAGCGTCAGCGGACTGGCGCTCAGCCCCTGCGAGGCTGCAAAATGCTCGACCAGCCAACTGTCAATATCGGAGCCGCCAAGATTCTGGCCTGCCTTCGCCAAAACGCGAGCCAGCTTAGGTCGCTGGGCAGAATCTTCTAGAACGCGCTGCCCCCACTTCAGCAGAAAACCCACGGGCTTGGCGGCAGTTGCGCCCCCCTCCAGCCGCACCAGCGACAGGTCGAGCGTGCCGCCGCCAAAGTCAATCACCAGCAGACTGCCCTGATGCGCTAGACCGTAGCCCAAAGCCGCCGCCGTTGGCTCATCCAGCAGCCGCACTTCGTTCACGTTTAGCTTGTGGCAAACCTGGGTCAGCCAGAGTCGGTAGGCTTCAAAGCTATCGACGGGCACGGTAAACACCAGCGAATCTAGCTTAGCCAAAGATTCTGAGAATTGGAGCTGCTGCAAGAGCGCCTCCAGAAACCACTGCCCCGCTTGCTCAAAGCTGACCGTCTGCCCGTCCAACTCCGGCAAAAAACCCTGAATATCGGCGCCAATGCCGCGCTTGAAGTTGCGAAACAGCCGAGAACCGCCCAAATCTAGCCCCCGGTCGCGCACGGCCTGCCCTGCAACAATCTCGCCCCGCAGCGCATCTTCGACGTAAACCAGGCTGGGAATCAGCGGCGGATTCTGGCTGATCTGCTGCGAGAGGCCGGGGAGTGCTAGCGTCTCAGCCTGCTCTGTTGCCACGTTCCAGCGCACCACCACCGTATTGCTTGTCCCAAAATCAATTGCGTAAACCATAGCCGTATCTAACTACTTATCTCACTAACTGTCGCGCTTAATTTTTAGATATTTCTCTATTTTATTTCTCTATCTTTGCAGGATCAGTGAGCTTTGCGAAGTTTCTGGCAGGATTGGCAAACTCAAAAAGTGAGGTAGACTACAGCCCGATTGAGACAAATCTACTACTTTGGGACAAAGTCAAGCAGAATTTATATTTCTTAGAATCAGTTTCGAGAGGTGTCAGGGCTGCTCATCCTCAGCTCGCCATTCGTAAACTTCAAGGAGTCACAACATGTATCACTATCCGTCTTCTGATCGAGTCGCGCTCTTATCTAGACTGCGAGGCGGAATCTGGCTGTTTGGTGTGTCTTCTTGGCTATTTGGGATTATCGACCGCAGTATTGCAACGCTGGCAGATGGTTATCTGTCAGCTCTCGATATTACTCAGCTCTTCACGGCTACGTTCTTTTTCGTGAGCTGGCTGTTTCTCAAGCCAACTGCACCCAGGTTTCTCTCCCGCTATTTTAAGTAGTCTTCAAGCCAGCGCTACATCCGCTCCAAAACCTGGATTCCCAGCAGATTTAAACCCTGCTTGATCGTGCGAGCCGTC
The DNA here is from genome assembly GCA_019359155.1 of Pegethrix bostrychoides GSE-TBD4-15B. Classification (GTDB taxonomy): domain Bacteria; phylum Cyanobacteriota; class Cyanobacteriia; order Elainellales; family Elainellaceae; genus Elainella; species Elainella bostrychoides. The sequence goes on along the minus strand of JAHHHV010000026.1, from coordinate 14,999 downwards.
AGATCAGCCAGCGCCAGTCGGGAATTTCGCTCTGGTTCGGCGGCTTGCAAAATTGAGCAGCGGTCGTAAAACTGATTGAACTTCTGGCTGAGTTCAAACAGATACTGACAGAGCCGATTGGGCATTAAGTCTGCTTCGAGAGCGCTCAGCGTTTCGTCAAATTGCAGCAGATGTTTTGCCAATGTCAATTCTGCCTCGTCTTGCAGGCTCACTTTGCCATCGAGCTGCTGAAGATCGATGCCGCCCTTGCGGATGATGCCCTGCACCCGCACATAGGCATAGAGCAAATAGGGTGCCGTGTTGCCTTGCAGCGCTAGCATTTTGTCGTAGTTGAAAATATAGTTGCTGGTGCGATTCTGGCTCAAGTCTGCATATTTAACCGCGCTAATGCCCACGACCTGCGAGGCATGGGCGATAAACTCTTCCGACTCTTGCCGATCTTCGGCTTGCAGACGCGCTTCCAAATCAGCACGGGCGCGGTTCACGGCTTCATCTAGCAGTTCCCTCAGCCGCACTACATCACCAGAGCGCGTCTTAAACTTCTTGCCGTCCTCGCCCTGCACTAACCCAAATGGCACATGCACCAGCTCAATATTCTCCGGTATCCATCCGGCTCTCCTTGCTACCTGCCAAACTTGAGTAAAGTGATTTCCTTGACCGATATCAGTCACGTAAATAATTCGCTCCACCTGATCTTGCTCAATCCGATACCGCAGTGCAGCCAAATCAGTTGTAGCGTAGTTATAGCCACCGTCCGTTTTTTTGATAATCAGCGGTAGCGGATTGCCTTCTTTATTGGTGAAACCTTCCAAAAACACGCACTGCGCGCCCTGATCTTCGACCAGTAGCCCCAGCTTTGCCAAGTCTTCCACCACGCCAGCCAGCAGCGGATTATAAAACGATTCGCCCCGGTTGGTAATTTGAATATCCAGCAGGCGGTAGATTTCTGCAAAGGCAATAAACGACTGTTCGCACAGCAGATTCCAGGCTTTCAGGGTATCTTCCTGCCCTGCCTGCAAGGCCACCACTTCCAGCCGCGCCTGCTCCCGAAACGTCTCGTCTTCGTCAAATCGCTGCTTAGCCTGCTTATAAAAGCTCGTCAGATCGCCCAGCACTAGGGCATTGGCGGTGGTCAATGCTTCTGGGTAAGCCGTCTTTAAGTGCGTAATCAACATGCCAAACTGCGTGCCCCAATCGCCCAAATGGTTGAGCCGCAGCACGTCATGCCCCAAAAATTCCAGCACTCTAGCAATTGAGTCACCAATAATCGTTGAGCGCAGATGCCCGACATGCATTTCTTTGGCGATATTGGGACTGGAAAAATCGACGATAACCCGCTGCCGCTTGCTCAAGGGCACGCCCAGCCGTTCGCTAGGTTGCATCTGCTGAAGCTGCTGCTCTAGATAGGCCGTTTTGAGCCGGAGGTTAATGAATCCTGGCCCCGCAATTGTCGGCGGTTCGCAAAAGTCTTCGACCCGCAGCGCCTGCACAATCGCCTCGGCAATCTGGCGTGGCGGCTGCCCCAATTGCTTGGTTAAAGCCATTGCCAGGTTCGATTGATAGTCCCCAAACTTCGGGTTGCTCGCAGGCACCAGCAGCGGATCGGTTCCAGCCAGCTCGTGGCCAAATGCAGCGGTCAGGGCTTGGTCAAAACAGGCTTTGAGCTGAGCGAGCGTCGCGTTCATGGGTTCTTCAAGCGTCCAGCAGCAAAATCAGTCTGGAAGCGCCTATCGAGATTTTACCGAGTTCTCTGGCTGATTGCGAGATACAGTCGCGAGTGGCTGGCTTAATTATGCCGCTAGTCCTTAGTGGGGCAGTATTTGACAGCCATCTTCCAAATACTGGGAATTAAGTCGCTTTGCAGGTGTCGGCAAGGAAATGATGCTCAAACTCTCTTCGTAAGGGTTGATGCGGCCTCTCCTCTGAGGAATTTCCATCAAAACATTAAGAAAACCTATCAGTCGGTTTCCACAATAACGCTACACTCTATAACTAACTGTGCCTTGCTATAGAGCCTGTAGAAGCCTGATGAACCTAGCCGATATCCTCAAAGACTCAGATTACAAGCTGTCACAGTTTACGAGTGCTGAAATTGAGCAATTAGAGCAGGCAATTACCCTGAAGCCGACCAAAAACGGTGACGTTCCCTATACGGTTTGTCTGGTGCGGCAGAAGGCAATTAAGCTCACGCCAGAGGAGACGATTCGGCAGCTATACCTACAGATATTGACCGATCGCTTGCGCTATCCCCTCGATCGCATTCGCTCTTACTGTAATGCCACGGGTGCTAAAATTAGCCTCGCGCCCTCTCACCTTGACGATGAAGACGAGTATGAATTAGGTCTACACCAATTTTATGTAAAGCTGCATAGAAAACATATGGCTGAAGCCCATGCCAGACGGGGAGATCATTCTGTACAGCTTCATAGAGAATTGGTATTACCTGTTGTCAATTCCAAACACGTCCGAGAAGGCGAGGTCATTTTAACAACAAAAAATCAGAAGCAAAGTCGAAGCCTCTCATCAAAAGCGAGAGCAATCCAAACAACTGCTAGAAATTGCTAAAACAGGAGTAGAGCGGGCGATGCTCGGACGGAGCGGCTATGCCAACGAAAGCGACGAAGCGGCAGCAACAGCTTGGATTGATCAGCAGCTTGAACGTTTGAACATCAATTTAACAAAAGCGAGGATAGAGTCATGAGAAACAAAGAGTTTTATGTTGTGATCGAGCGTGATGAAGACGGAATCTATGTCGGTGAAGTTCCACAACTCAAAGCGTGCTACAGCCAAGGAGAAACTATTGATGAACTCATGAAGAATATCCGCGAGGTCATCGAAATGTGTCTTGAAGAACTCGAAGAAGAATCAACCACTGAATTTATTGGCATTCAGAAAGTGGTGATGTGATGGCAAAACTTCCAAGCCCAACGGGAAAAGAACTAATCGCCGCGCTTGAAAAGATTGGCTTCGAGATTGTGAGACAGAAAGGGAGCCATGTTCGTTTAAAGCACGAAGACGATCGCGTTGTCACAATTCCAGTCCACGCTCGTAAGACTATTGGCAAAGGACTACTCCTGAAAATTCTTAAAGATGCAGGCCTCACCAAGGATGATCTGATCAGCTTATTAGAATGATCAGCGAACTGCTAGAAGTTGCTAAAACAGGAGTAGAACGGGCGATGCTCTTACAGAGCGGCTATGCCAACGAAACCGATGAAGCGACAGCTAGAAGCATTAGGGGGCAAATTCATACCGCTATTCAGCAAACTCGCCATTGTAACGATTTGTTGGGCGCTCTTGAGCAGCGGGAATCCTAGAGCCAATCTCAAATCTAGGGGAAACTCGCCGTGGTCGCAACTCCAATTGCTCCAGTCTCGACGCAGCAGCTCAGCTTAATCTCAGTCGCCAACAGCTACCGCAACGATCCGCAGCAAAACAAGCTGGTGCAGTGGCTACAAAACTCAACGGGCACTCAAAAACAGGCCGAATTTGCGATGATGTGGCGAGACAGCACCGACCAGAGCGCCATTGATTTCGTGAATGTCTTCCGCTCCTATAAAGCGTTGCCGCACCAAAACGCTGCCCTCAGCTGGCTGGAGCGTTCTAGCCAGCCGAAAACGCTGGAAGGCTTCTTTAAACTCTGGCAAGCCTGGAGCAAGGCTGACCCCAAGCCAACAACGCTGCGCCTGAAAGTGCCCTACTACCAGCAGGTAGATAATAGATTTGAGCCGATGCGTACTTGCAATACCTCTAGCTGCGCGATGGTGGCGCGATTCCTGGGCGCGAAGATTTCGGGTGACGATGAGTATTACAAAATTGTCCGCAAATATGGCGACACGACCGACCATATGGCTCAAACCAAAGCGCTGGCTGAGCTGAAAATCAAATCAACCTGGAGCACAAGCTTAGGATTTGAAGATCTCGATCGCTCTTTAGCGGCGGGCTTGCCGATTGTGATTGGGATTCTGCATCGCGGCAGTTTGGCTTCGCCTACAGGCGGCCATATGATTGTGGTAATTGGCAAAGCTGGCGCCAAAGACTACATCTGCCACGATCCGTTTGGCAGCCTTTTGGATGCAGGTGGCGGCTATACGGGCAGCGTCAACAACGGCAATGGCGTAGTCTATACGCGAGCCGTCCTCAACCGCCGCTGGCTGCCAGAGAGCGAGCAGTCGGGCTGGGGGCGGCTGTTCCAGAAGTAGATTCAGAAAGCGGGTGAGGGGAATCGAACCCCTATTAACTGCTTGGAAGGCAGTAGTTTTACCACTAAACTACACCCGCGCTTCGAGAAGCTCAACTCAAAGTACATCTCATAGGCTAACATAATCAGCCAGAATTGGGCACTGCCACAGCGGTATTAGCATGACTGCTCGCAAAAACAGGAGTCCCAGCAGAGACTCCTGTTTTTTGCGAGCCGGGGCAGTCTCTCCGCATCTGGTTCAGCTCACGCCATCAGCTTTTGGACGATCCGCCGCATTGCTTCATTCACGTTTTCGCGGCTGTTGAAGGCCGAGATCCGGAAATAGCCTTCGCCCGCTGCGCCAAATCCGGCTCCGGGCGTGCCGACAACGTGGACGCTATGCAGCAGCTTATCGAAGAAATCCCAGCTTGAGAGTCCCTGAGGCGTTTTCACCCAGACATAGGGGGCGTTGATACCGCCATAGACTGCAATCCCGGCTGTGGTGAGCTGCTCGCGGATAATCCGAGCGTTCTCCATGTAGAAGTCAATCAGCGCCCGGATCTGCGACTTGCCCGCCTCCGAGTAAACGGCCTCTGCGCCGCGCTGCACAATATAAGACACACCGTTGAACTTGGTGGCCTGTCTACGATTCCAGAGCTGCCAAATTTGGATATCAGAGCCGTCTTTGGCTTTGGCGGTTAGCGACTTGGGAACCACCGTGAACGCGCAGCGCGTGCCCGTAAAGCCAGCATTTTTGGAAAACGAGCGGAACTCAATCGCACAATCTCTCGCACCCTCAATTTCGTAGATCGAATGCGGCAGAGCTGGATCTTGAATATAAGCTTCGTAGGCCGCATCAAAGAAAATCACCGAGCCGTTTGCTTTGGCATAGTCTACCCATGCTTTTAGATGTTCCTTCGTGGCAGTTGCACCCGTTGGATTGTTGGGGAAGCACAGGTAAATTAAGTCTACTTTTTGGCTGGGAATTTCGGCGGTGAAATCATTCTCAGCGCTAATCGGCAGGTAGACTAGCCCTGCATACTCGCCTTTTTCGTTGACCTCTCCCGTATGTCCGGCCATGACGTTCGTATCCACATAGACGGGATAGACCGGATCCGTCACCGCAATCGAGTTATTGTCGCCAAAAATATCGAGAATATTGCCGCAGTCGCACTTGGAGCCGTCTGAAATGAAAATCTCGGAGGCATCAATCTCGCAGCCGCGAGCCTGAAAGTCGTGCGCCGCAATCTTTTCGCGCAGCCAGCCAAACCCCTGCTCAGGGCCATAGCCCTGAAACGTCTCGCGGTCGCCCATTTCGTTAACCGCCTTGATCATGGCGCTGCGGCAGGCTGCGGGCAGCGGCTCAGTCACATCACCAATCCCCAGCCGAATCAGCTTGGCTTCAGGATGTTCAGCCGCAAAGGCGCTAACGCGGCGGCCAATTTCGGGAAACAGATAGCCCGCTTTGAGTTTCAGGTAGTTGTCGTTAATGGTTGCCATAGAGGATTTCCGTCGGCTAGGGGCTTACAGCCTATAGATTATGCCTGAATTTGAGCTGATATCGCAGCCCGATTCCAAACAGCCTACGAGAGCTGCGTGAACCGATAGGTGGCGATTTGCCAGGGCTGGATTGCCCCTGACTGCTCAGTGCTGGCCTGCTCCAGCAAATTCAGTCGGGTCGCGCTGGGGCTCAACATTGGCTTCAGCGTTGTGCCCAGCCCGTTTTGCCAGTTGAGCGTTGTGCCCATGCCCTGAGATTCGTAGCCGCGCAAAATCCACTGGTTTGTCCCGTCTTCAGCAGGCTTAAAGGCCGAGAGCATGAAGTTGGAGGGCAGCGACAGGAAATTGCCCACAGGCGGCAGGCTCGCAGATCCAACCCGCCTCAGCGTGGCCGGATCGAGCGTTAGGACGCGCAGAGGCTGATTGACCTCATAGCCGCGCCGGGGAGTCTGCGCCGCCTTCCAGTTGCGGTCATGCGGATAGAGGGCATAGGTGAACTGATGCTGCCCCAGATCAGAGTTAGGGTCAGGCCATTCAGAGCCGCGCAGCAGCGACAGCCGAATCTGAGCGGGTTTAGCGTCGTAGCCCTGCTTGTAGTCGCTGAGAATGCTGATGCCGTAGGAGTCATTGCTGGCGGTGTCGCTCAGGTCAGCCCAGCGCAGCGCCGAGACTTCCCACTTGGCTTTTTCGGCTTCGGTTTGGGGGCGAGTCGGGCGCTGGATCACGCCGCAGGGAATTTCGTAGCTGGCGAAATTGGCGTTGATGTTGAAGTTAAAGGCGGCTTTGACCAGCACATGCCGTTCGCGCCAGTCCACCTGAGTTTCGATTTTAAGGATCTCGCTGCCTTGATCGAGCACGTAAAGCTGATTGAACGTAGACTGGCCAATCTTGCGAATCACCCGAATCCGCGTTGTCAGACTGCCTTTGTCTTCGTAGAAAATCTGGGTTAGCTGCGAGGCAGGCAGCGGAAACTGAGCGTACTTGGGGTCGATATTCCAGGCATCCCAATATTGCCCCTGGTCGCGGAATGCCTGAAGCTGATTGCTGCTGGCGCTGAGCAAATCGCGCCGGTAGAGCTTGTCAAATAGCCCTGATAAATTCCCCGTCGCCGGATCGACCGTGACGCGCAGCCGCGTATTTTCCAGCGCAAAGCCAGAACTCGGCACAGGCGGCACTGGATTGCCGCTGCTCCTTGGCAGCAGCCAAAAGCAGCGATAGCCAATGGCTGGAATATTTTCGGCGCGGAAGAAAATCTGGCAGTAGGTTTTGCCGCCTTCGCGCCAGCAGTGCGGCTGCGAGGCAATTTCCTGGCCGTTCAAGTCGCGAATCTGCCAGAAGCAAGCGCGTTCGTCCTGAGTCTGCTGCGCCGAAACCGTCACTAGCTCTGAGCGCGGCCAGCTCAGCGGATTAAACACCGCTACCAGACGCGCCTGGGGATGCGGCGCGGGCGGCAGATTGACCTGAGCAATCAGCCCCTGCATCGCCTGCTGGCGCGTATTCCAGGCCGTATCGAGCGCCGCCTGCCAGTCGCGGTTGGCATCCACAAAGGCTTCTGGAATCGAGGTTCCCGGCAAAATATCGTGAAACTGGTTGAACAGTACTTTCTTCCAGGCCGCTTCTAGCTCGGCCTTGGGGTAAGCCGTGCCCGTGAACAATGTCCGCAGCGAGGCAAACAGCTCGGCCTCGAAGAGCGTATCTTCACAGCGGCGGTTGAACTGCTTTTGGTCGCCACGGTTGATGTAGCAGCCGCGATGGAACTCCAGATACAGCTCCGAGTCCCAAACAGGCAGGCTGGCGGTCTGCGGCAGCGACTTCAGGTAGGCTTCCGCCGAGCTGAACTGCAACCTTGGGAAAAACGGCGACTGCTGCCAGCGCCGCGCCAGCTCCAGCATGTCGCGGGTCGGGCCACCGCCGTGATCGCCCACGCCAGGCAGCCAGAGCGCGGTTGGTAGCCCTGTGTTCTGCTCCCAGTCGCAGCTGTAGCGCGCCATTTTGACGGGATCGATGCCTTCGCCAATTGGGGCTGAATGAACGCTAGTGAGCGCCGTGCCGTCTGGGGCTTGCCACTGGTGCAGCGCGTAAGGGAATTTGGTTGTATCGTTCCAGCGCAGCTTTTGGGTGACAAAAAACTCAACGCCGCCCTGCTGGAGCAGCTGCGGCAGCTGCCAGTTGAAGCCGAAGGTGTCGGGCAGCCAAGCCGCCGTGCCCGTTTTGCCAAATTTCTGCTGAAGGTAGCGCTGGCCGTAGAGCAGATGCCGCGCAATCGTCTCGCCGTTGCCCAAATTCATCTCTGGCTCAATCCAGGTGGGGCCAATCGAGACATCCCAACTGCCCGCTTTAACTTTGGCCTGAATCTGGGCAAATAAATCGGGGCGATTCTGCTCAATCCAGGCGTAGAGGGCGGGCGAGGTATGGGCAAAGGTCAGCTCTGGAAAATCTTGTTGCAGGCTGAGCACCGAGCGAAAGGTGCGTTCAGCCACCTGCCAGGTTTCGCGCACTGGCCAGAGCCAAGCCATATCCAGATGCGCATGTCCCACCAGCTGCATCTGACGTGCTTTCGGGATTGCGCCCAGCGGCTTCAACTCGTCGCGCAGCTTCACCAAGCCTCGGTCAAAGCTGGCGCGATCGGTGACGCTCAGCACCGACCAGGGCAGTTTAGCCAGTGCTGCCGCCACAGACTTGAGCTGATCGGGCGCATGGGCGTTGAGAAACTCCTGTAAAACATTCACCTCATCTGCCACAAAAGCTGGCTCAGCGGTCGGATTCACCGCCTGCGAGGCCAGCTCATACAGGCAGACTGCCCTCACCAACGCGCCGTTGGCATGCCCCGGACTTTCCAACCGCAGCAAAATATCTATCGCATTGCCAATTTTGACCGCAGGACTGAGCAGCAGACGCACGTTGTTATCAAACAGATCGCCTTCCTGCACCAGCCTACCGTTGACGTAGACCTGAGCCGCATTCGCCCACCAGTTCAGCCCCAGCCGCAGCAGCAAGCCCTGAAGGTAGTAGCCCTGCAAGTTGTGCGGCACCAGCAGCCGCTGCCCCAGCCACAGCACCTTGCGACCTTTCGGCCAGACGATTTGGTTGTTGCCATCTGGCGTAAGCTTGCCCCAGAGCTGCCAGCCCGTGGCGGCCTGTGCGGCGCTCAAATTGCCCTGGTAGCCGCGCCAGTTGGCCTGGATATCCTGCTGGTTGAGCTGACGCAGGCGGCGAATATCGCCAGAGATTTGGCTATTTACCGCCGAATTCTGGACGGTCGCATTCTGGATGGCAGAGGGAATCGCGGAGTAGGTCATATTTGTGCGGGGGATTCCGGTTAAGATCGGGGCTTAAGACTCGGAGGGCTTAAGATCGAGAAACTGAGTCTTATTATTCGCTGCGGCTGGCTTTGTCGCAACCTGATTCCCCTCTCTCACCCTGTCTGGCCTCACCATGTCTGGACGCTATCACAGCAAGCTGTTTAACTTTCTGTCGCGGCAGTCGCTGCAACTGCGCCACCAGTCGGCCAAAACCTGGCGGCAGGCCAAAGTGGCGGCGGTTTGGGGCGTGCAGATTCTGCTCTATCCGGTCTACGTCACGTTTCAGTCGGCGCGTCTGCTCAACCGCCAGCTCCAGCAAGCCGTTCGCCAAGCTGTACCTCGCCTACGCTCAGCGGCTCGCGTCCTGAGCGCTACCCCGCTGCTGCCTGCCGATGCGCCCATCCAAAATCTGCTGCAAGATCTCTCGCAGCTCGCGGTACATCTGCCGGGTGAGGCTCCGCCAGAGCTGGCGCTGGCGCTGCGGGATTCGGCCAAGCAGCCGCACCGCACTCACGCCGCAGAGCTACTGGTCGCCACCGCTCAGCTCACCGCCAGTTTGCAGGTGCGCGGACTGGCCTCAATGCTGGGCACGGGCAGCTTGGTGCTGGTGACGGCAGGCAACCAGATTCTCGATATTCTCACGCCCGTTCAGCAAACGCATCTGACGCAGCGGATGGCCTGGGAGCTAGCGGGCTATTGGCGACAGCAGCGGCGCTTTGGGCAGGTCGCTCGGACTCATGCTCAGTCTCACGCTCAGTTTCACGCTCAGTCGCTTTCTACCTACTTGCCACCCCCCAAACCTCAGCAGAACGCTCTGCCGCCGATCCGCGCTTGGCGAGGCCTGATGGCCTGGATGCAGCGCAGTGCTGTGGCTGGGGCAGCCAATCTATTTCAGGAATCCCGGCTCAGTTTGCCGCAGGCTGCATCGTCGGCCTCACTCCGCTCTGCTCAGCCCACTTGGGAAGCGGCAGAGGCGCAGTTTTACGGCTGGCTCAGAGAGACTGGCCGCAGCGCGAATCATCTGGTTTTGGCCGGCTGGCAAGCGAGCAAAACGGCCTTGACCCAACGCTCCTGGCCAGCCGGCGTCCAGCAGTTTCAGCGACAGTTGCAGCTGCTGCCTGCGGCTAGACTGCCGGAGCTTCAGCCTCAAGCCTCAGCCCCCGCCGACTGGCTGCTAGCGCTGGATCGCTGGGTGAGCCAAGTTCCAGGACTCAGAGCCGCGCCTGCTGCAACCGAGAGCCTGAATGCGGCTGAGCTTTCTTCCGTTCGCAGCAACACTGCCCTCTACGTGAGCTGGCTGAAGCGGTCGCTGCATAGCCTGCTGCCTGATCTCGCTGAAGCTGCCGCCTGGGAAGTTACCGACACCGCCGCAATGGAACTCTCGCTGAAAGGCCAGACCCAGGCCAAAAGTGATGGCTTCCAGGCGGGCGCGATCAGCGAATGGGATGCAGACTACGGCATGGCACGTCCGCTTCAGCGCCGTCAGCCTGCCGGAGTGCCGCTTACCTCACTCGATACCGCCAACTCCGAGGAAGCCGCGATGGTGCCTCAGAGCTGGATCGAAACCGAGGTTCAGCTTGTGGAATACGTCAAGCATCCGCTAGAGCAGGTCTTGGAATGGCTCGACCACGGCATGCTTTGGGTGGAGCGACGGCTCGACCAGATCTGGCAGTGGCTAACCCGTCCGATTCTGTAGCGCTCACAGATCCATCATTTTCCTGCGATCCTCGCGGCTGGCTCCCATTAAGGCATTGACCAGCGCCCCGCTGTCTAGCGTATGGCGATCGAGCAGCTCCAAAATCCGCCGAATCCGCACGACGGCTCCGCTTACTAGCCGGTCGCGCTGGAGTCGCGGCAGCAGATCGGCTGCACCCTGACAGAGCGCCCATTCCCGCTCAGACGGGCTAATTGTCTTCTGCGCCCCGTTCACCAGCACAATCTGGACTTCTGGGTAGTGGTCGCGGCACCAGCGGCAGAGTGAGTAGGCGTTGAGCGTCTGCACTCTCGTATCAATTAGCAGCAGATCAGGCAGCGGCACGCGCGCGGACTTCAAATGCTTAAAACTCTCGGCTAGATTCACATCGGGATGCTCCCAAATCACCGAGATGCCCTGAGAGCGCAAAATTGACTGCCAGATTGTGCCTTGGCGGCTCATGGGCTGAATGATCAGGATGAAGTTCACAGGATCAGCCATCGCCAGCGGTTAGAGGGGGCAGTTGAGCAACATCAGGTCGAAAATCAGGGCGTCAACTAGAATATCCAATAGAATAGCCAAATTTTTCCTCATCCGGTCAATCATCCTGAAGTTTGTGAACCTAACCCCCGATGCTCATCTCAGCTCTGCCGCTCAGCTCGCGGTGCTCAATAGTGGCGAACGGCTCGACCGCTGGCTAGCCGACCAAATCAGCGATCTGTCTCGTTCGCGTATCCAGAAGCTCATTGAGCAAGGGCAAATCCAAATCAACCAGCAGGTCTGCACCTCGCGCAAGCAGATCATGCAGGCGGGTGATCAGGTGCAGGTGACAATTCCGCCTGTCGAATCGCTTGATTTGGTTCCGGTCGCTATGCCGCTCGACATTCTCTACGAAGACGATCAGCTGTTGATTGTCAATAAACCCGTGGGGCTGGTGGTGCATCCGGCTCCTGGACATCAGCACGATACGCTGGTGAATGCGCTGCTGGCTCACTGTGAGGATCTGGCCGGGATTGGCGGCGTGGAGCGTCCGGGAATTGTGCATCGGCTCGACAAAGACACCAGCGGCGCACTCGCGATTGCCAAAACCGACCGGGCGCACCAGAATTTGCAGGCGCAGTTCAAAACTAAAACTGCTCGCCGCGTCTATTTGGCCGTGGTCTACGGCGCACCTGCTACCGCCATCGGCACGGTCGATGCCCCCGTGGGTCGTCACCTGATTGACCGCAAGAAAATGGCGGTTGTGCCGGAAGCCAAAGGCGGCAGACGTGCCGTGACGCATTGGCAAGTGGCAGAACGCCTGGGTAACTACAGCCTGATCCGGTTTGAGCTGGAAACTGGACGCACGCATCAGATCCGGGTGCATAGCGCTCACATTAACCATCCGGTGGTAGGCGATCCGGTCTATGGGGCGGGGCGTTCGGTGGGCGTGAATTTGCCGGGTCAGGCGCTCCATGCCTGGAAGCTAAGGCTCCAGCATCCGGTCACAGATCTACCAATTGAAGTGACTGCCCCTATTCCCGCGCATATTTTGACGCTGCTGGAGGTACTGCGGCGGCGGGCAGGGCTGTGAGGGGGAGTTATTGGAGACTCCGGTTAGAGTATAGAAAACTCCCAAGTTGATGCACCGGATGACAGAAACACTGTTTTTGGGTCGGACTGAGGAACAGAATCAATTTCGGCGGATGTTGGCCTCGTATCAACCGTCTGGGTGGCGGAAACATTTACCAACTTTTTCAAGACCGTTTGTGAAAGCGCAGGATGAGCAGACCTCTGTAATGTTGCTCTATGGCGAGGGCGGCATGGGTAAGTCGCGCTTGATTCGCAGGCTGCGAGCGATTGCAGATGAGCCAGCTTTGGCGAGGCAGGTGCAGCGGCTATTTTTGGACTGGGAAGAGCAGAAAGGACTGCATCCAGATTTGAAGGTGGGGCATGATTTTATTCAGCCGCAAACGGTGCTGGAAGTGCTGCATAAGGGATTGGTGAATGCGAATTGGGGTGGTTATTTTGAGGAATATCGCAGGCAGGTTGAATTGCTGAAGGCAGCAGAGGCAAAGCTGGAAAAGCAGATTCAGGCGCAGCCGGAAAATCCGCTAGTGAAGCAGGTGAGTAAGTTTGGGGCGCAGGGAATTGGCTGGATTATTCGACAGCATACGGCAGGGGTTGAGTTGGTTCCGGCGGATGCAATTGAGCTGGGGCTAAACCTGGGAGCAGAAGGGCTGTCGCAGGCGCGGCAGTTTGTGCAGCGGGCGCTCACGCCGAAAGAGTATGAGGTTTATGCTCAGCCAAATCAAAAGCTGGCAGAGGCTTTGGGCGGCGGGATTGCAGCCTTGGCAAGACAGAAACCGCTGCTGATTTTGCTGGATACCTATGAGACGGTGGATCGCCCGGAGTGTGACTATACGCTGCGTGAGGTGATGGGACGGAGCGGCAACACAATTTGGGTAATTGCAGGGCGGGCAAATTTGGCGGATAGTGAGTTGCGCGGCAAGGCGTATTTTCGCGGCTATCGGCAGAAGTTTACGGAAGATCGGCTCTATACCAAGAAACTGGCCGAGTTTAGCGCTGATCAAATTCAGGAGTATTTTGCTGGAGCTGTGCCGGAGCAGCCCCTGACACCGGAGCAGGTGGAGCAGCTGACGGAGTTTAGCTTTGGGATTCCCTTTGTGATTGCTGAGGCGGCGGCAATGTGGCGCGAGGGGAAGCCGATTGCTGAAATTGTAATGCCACCCACTAGCCAGCAGAGCGGCACGGCGCGAGAGCGGGTGATTAAGCAGACCTGCGAACGATTTTTGATGCATTGCATTGAGGCGAAAGACAGCGAGGGCGATTTGCGGGCGGTCTATGCGCTGGCGATTTTGCGGCGACCGGATGCGGAACTGTTGCAGCAGATGCTGGATGAGCCAAATTTGGATCAGGCGTTGCAGGGGTTGCGGCAGCGCTACTCGTTTATTTGGGCGGAGCAACTGAGCCTGGACAGCAAATTTACAAGGTTTCTGCGCGAATATTTGTTGAATCCGCTGCGGCGAAATGATCCGCGAGTGCAGCAGGTGAATGAGCGGGCGCTGATCTGGCTGCGGTTAAAGCTGGAGGAACGCACGCAGGATATTGCGGATCGGGGAGATTGGTATGGCGAAGAGGCGATTTCTGAAACGCTGCTGCATATTGTCAATCATGCCTTTTGGCAAAGCCCAGAGGCAGGCTGGCGAGAGCTAGTGCCTTTGTTTTTGGAAGGCTGGCAATATAGCCGCAGCTGGACGCGCAATCTGCTGGAAATGGCTGAGCTGTTTCAGCCCTGCTTTGATCGTGAAGGACAGCAGCGATTTGGCTGGATGAAGAATGCGCTGGCCGAATCGCCGGATTTGGAAGAAGTGAAAGCGCTGCTTGTTGAGCTGAAAAAACTGGCGCAGCGCAAGTGGATGGATGGAGCTGGAGCCGAAGCCCGGTGGCTAATTTTGCGATTGCAGGAGGGAAAGCTGCTGTCTCGGCAGGAGAACTATCAGCAGGCATTGCAAATCTATCTGGAGATTGAACGGCAGTTGCCTGAACAAGCGTTGAGGCTGCGAAAAAGCTTGGCTGCTGCCTTCTATAACCTCAGCAGCAAATTTATCTGGGCTGACGGTGCTTTAGATGCCGGATATTCTACCGAAGGGGAACTAGCCATTCAGAGTGCTGTTCGATTAAATGACACCCGAAGTATTCACTATTACTCCTTGGGCGCAGTTTTGAGTAAAACAGATAGAAAAGAAGAGGCGATTGCTGCATACCACAAAGCAATCGAACTTGACCCTAAATTTGCTACCCCGCACAACGGTTTAGGCAATCTATACAAAGCTCAAGGCAAGCAAGAAGAGGCGATTGCTGCATACCACAAAGTAATCGAACTTGACCCTAAATCTGCCACTCCGCACAATGCTCTAGGCAATCTGTACTCAGACCAAGGCAAGCAAGAAGAGGCGATTGCTGCATACCACAAAGCAATCGAACTTGACCCTAAATCTGCCACTCCGCACAATAACTTAGGCATTCTGTACAAAGCTCAAGGCAAGCAAGAAGAGGCGATTGCTGCATACCACAAAGCAATCGAACTTGACCCTAAATTTGCTACCCCGCACAATAACTTAGGCAATCTGTACTCAGACCAAGGCAAGCAAGAAGAGGCGATTGCTGCATACCACAAAGCAATCGAACTTGACCCTAAATCTGCCGCTCCGCACAATGCTCTAGGCAATCTGTACTCAGACCAAGGCAAGCAAGAAGAGGCGATTGCTGCATACCACAAAGCAATCGAACTTGACCCTAAATATGCCACTCCGCACAATAAC
>JAHHHV010000025.1 GCA_019359155.1 Pegethrix bostrychoides GSE-TBD4-15B | reverse complement strand
GCTTGAAGCTATCGGGAGCGCAGTGGAAGCAAGAGAATGTGGCTCAAGTGCTCAAGCAACGATGCGCTTATCTCAATCTAGCCATTTCCTGAGTATTTATACTCATTGCCTTAATGAGATGCTCCCCTCAAGCAAGGCTATGCCACCGAACCGCAGCCGAAATTCTCAAGTATTGTTTTGATGAACTCGGCTATGAGTATCTTGTAGCAAGCTGTGACCAGCCAAACCTTGAGTCGTAGAAAGTAGCAGAAAGACTCGGCATGAGGAAAACAGGAGAAAAAATTGTGGACGGAAATTCTATTGTGTTTTTCAAAATCGATCAATGATGACCTGTCCTGTTTCGGGGCAGGTCGGGGTGGAGTCACCAGCCGCTCGCTTAAACCGGAGCCGGAGCAGAGCGAGTGATCTTTGTAAAGGTCAGCGCCTGAGCCGATCGAGGCGGTGTATGCACCACAATCATTGAGCTATCTGAATTACGGTAAGCCACCGCATCCGGCGTACGGCGAACTGAAATCTTGCCCTGGTATCGCCCCCGACGCGCTGGCAGAACTAGCAGATCAGTCGGCTTCAAAACTCTAGAAATCTGCTGGATGAGACTGCCGTTAGTGCGGGTGATGACGATTTCATCAGAGAGTTCATCGACCCAAGGGGTTGCCATTCGGGTGCGAGCACCGCTGTAGATCAGCAGCAGTTCTAGAGGCGCTTTGAGTTCTTCAGCCAGCCGCTGCGCCAGCATTAGAGCTAGCTCATCTGCATCCAGCAGCTGCCGCGTTGCCGGAATCGCCAGCACGATCCGATCCATCATACTGGCTGGCTTGGGAAAGCGAGCAACCAAGACTGGCACTGTCGCTTGCTGCAAAATGCTGTCGATCACGTTGCCGAACAAGCCGCTCCTGTTGGAGGTTTGTCCTTTCCAACCGCAGATAATCAGGCTAGCCTGATGCTCGGTTGCAGCGCGCAATACGCCCTTTTCAATGCTGTGATCAACACGCGCCACAGTCGAGACATCCACCACCGCAGCATGAGCCAAATTTTCAGCGATAGAGAGCAACCGCTGCTGATGGGTTTGCTGCTGCTCCGAGATCTTGCCTTGGCGATCGGTGAGCACATGCAGCGGCAGCAACGTTCCCTCTAGCCGCTTGGAGAGCAAAATTGCCAGATTGAGCAGGCTGGTTTCGGTATCAGGGTTGGAAACCGGCACCAGAATCCGCTTGCCCCAGTCTAGGCTCAAATCGCTGGGGGCAGCTTCACCGGGTTCTATGCGGCTTCCCCAGCGCTCGGTAACCCAGGGTGACAAAATACAGCTCACCAAAATCATTGCAATAATGCCGTTGACAGTCGCCTCATCGACAATTTTGAGGTTGAAGGCCACCGTGATCGCAGCCAACGTGGAAGCAGCCTGCGCCATCGAGAGGCCAAAAACAGTCATAG
Organism: Pegethrix bostrychoides GSE-TBD4-15B; assembly: GCA_019359155.1. GTDB lineage: Bacteria > Cyanobacteriota > Cyanobacteriia > Elainellales > Elainellaceae > Elainella > Elainella bostrychoides. Next base: position 39,816 of record JAHHHV010000025.1, on the reverse strand, counting down.
AGCTGGCAAACGGCCAGCGGAAGATTTGGCCTGTACCCCAAGCTGCCAGAAATTTGCTCAGCAGCTCAGCCAGAATAATCACCGCCGCGACCAGCAAAGTTTTTGGCTCTTTGAAGATAATCAGCGGATCGATCAGCATCCCCACTGAAATCAAGAAGAAGGGTACAAACAAAGTATTGCCAATGAACTGAATCCGGTTCATCAGCGGACTTAGCGCTGGAATTTGCTGGGTAATCGCTACGCCCACTAAGAATGCTCCCACAATGGGCTCAATTTCAATCAAGCCTGCAATATAAGAGACAACAAAGAGTGCTACCAGCACAAATACGAATTCAGCGTTTTCATCATGACCAAATTTCAAGAAAAACCAGCGGCCTAGTCGGGGGAGTCCCCAAAGCGTCATGACGGTGAAAACAATCAGCGACGGGATCAAAAATAGCCAAAAGCTAAGCGTCAGTGCGCCTGCCTGCGCCTTGACCACCACTGCCAGCACCAGCAGCGCCAGCACATTGGTAATGAGCGTCCCGCCCAGCGTCGCCGTAATCGGAGCGGCTTTCATAATGCCCAGTCGATTCAGCACAGGCAGGGCGAGCAGCGTATGCGATGCTAAACAGGAGGCGACCAGTACAGCAGCTAGCCAGCCATAGCCAACCAGCAGCATTGCCGCAACACCCAGCGCCATCGGCACGAGAAAGGTAAGCATCCCGAAGCTCAGCGCCGCCCCCGCATTTTTTTTGAGATCATCCAGGCTAGTTTCTAGCCCTCCCAAAAACATCAGGAACAGTAACCCCACTGTCCCCAGCAGCACGATGGTCTGATCGCGCTCCAGCAGCCCCAGCCCATGCGGGCCAATCGCCACCCCGGCCAAAATCAGCCCAACAATTCCGGGTAAGCCCAGCCGTTCAAACAGCAAGGGCGCAATGAGCATCACGCCAACCAGCACCAAAAACATCGTGACCGGATCGGTAATTGGCTGCTGACTCAAAATAGGGAAGGCTGCAAGAGAGACCTGTGTGGTTAACCAATCAACCGATAGGAAAATTGAAAATACACCTGATAAAATTTCTGAAGAGACGCTCAGAGACATGCAACCCAACTCCTCTGCCTTCAAGAGCAATATTAACGAATCCCAAACAATCACAAGTAGACAATCCCAAACAAACAATCCCAAACAAACAATCCCAAACAAAATGCTCCCTAAAAAGCCCGTGGTAGCTAAACCACAGGCTTCTATCTTCAAGCTGTTCAATCTTCAAGCTATCTGATCAACAAAAGCTAACCTTAAATCGCGCTGCGGCGAGAGAGCGCATAGTAGATAAACAGCGCGACGATTGCGCCCAACACGGCAACCACGATCCCGCCAATGCTCAAGCCAGCACCTGCTGAGGTTAGCGCAATAGTACCTGTTGTCAGAAGATTATACAGGCTACCGCCCACAAATGCACCAATAACACCCAAGACCAATGTTCCCAAGATGCCGCCGCTCTGATGGCCGGGATAGATCGCCTTAGCAATCGCACCTGCAATTAAACCCAGGATAAGCCAAGCTAAAATATTCATGTCCGTTCCCCGCTGAATGTTTTTACGAATCTGCACATAGATTATCAGTACATTCAGGATCAGGGCACCTACCTGAAGCATGACAAGAGCCGCCGCTCAGCTACGTCTAAAGGTAGAATGCTCAGCAGATGGAGTCATAAAAGTTGCGATAATCTCAGCGTGAACTATTGGCGTGAACTATTGGAGTAAACTATGCAGCCACCTCATCCCGCAGCCCCCCCACTCCGGCGCGTTCTGGCCAGCTTGCGGGCTTATCCAGGGCTAGCAACTGGAGCACTGGTCAGCTCGCTGCTGCTCACGGCGGCCTATGCCGTCACGCCGCAGCTGTTTCGCTGGGGAATCGACGAGGGGATTGCCCGCCAAAATCTGCGCGTCGTCTGGCAGAGCGCTGGGGCGATGGTGCTGGCGGCGGTTGGGCGGGGGCTGTTTAACTTTGGCCAGAGCTTTTGGGCGGAGGCAGCTTCGCAGGGCGTGGCCTACGATCTGCGGAATCGGATCTTTCGCAAGATTCAGAACCTCAGCTTTAGCTACCATGACCAGGCGCAGACTTCGCAGTTGCTCACCCGCATGACCAACGACATTGAGCAAATTCGCAGCTTCCTCAGCACCAGTCTGGTTCAGGTGATCAGCGCCAGCGTCACGCTTGTCAGCATCGCAGTTGTGCTGCTGCTCATGAACTGGCGGCTTGCCCTGATCACGCTCACCGTTGTGCCCATGGCTGGCTGGCTGATGGCTCGCTTTTTGCAGCGCAACAACGCCATTTTTCGGCGGGTGCAGGAGGAGCTAGGCAACCTAAACGCCGTCCTGCAAGAGAATCTCATTGGCGTGCGGGTTGTCAAAGCCTTTGTGCAGGAGTCTAACCAGACGAGCCGCTATGCCAACCTTAACGAACAGTTGAGGCAAAGCAGTATGCAGACGATTCGCGCCATTCGTAATACGTTCCCGTTTATATTCCTGCTCAGCAATCTGGTAACGGTTGTGGTCGTGGGCTATGGCGGTGCAGAAGTGATTGGCGGTGAGTTTTCAGTCGGCGAACTGCTAGCCTTCAACTCCTATCTGCTGCTAATTCTCCAGCCCATTCTGCTGATTGGCTTTGCCGCTCCCGCCATTGCTCAAGCTGCCGCCTCAGCCGAGCGGATCTACGAAGTGGTGGATGCGACAATCGAAATCTGCGACAGCCCCACTGCCGTCCCTTTTGAGACCTGCGGCGGCAGAATCACCTTTGAAAACGTTTCGTTTCGCTATCCCGGCGCTACTGAGGCAGCACTGCAAAATATTTCATTTGAGACGAAGCCAAACGAGCTGATTGCAATTCTGGGGATGACGGGTTCGGGCAAGAGCACGATCGTGAACCTGCTGCCCCGGTTTTATGACGTTACAGCAGGCGCGGTTAGAATCGACGGGCGCGATGTGCGTGACTTTACGCTGGCCAGTCTGCGAACCAAAATTGGCATTGTTTTTCAGGAAACGACGCTGTTTTCAGGCAGCCTGCGCGATAATATTGCCTATGCAAACCCTACGGCTCAGCTCGACGAGATTATTCAGGTTGCCCAAACAGCGCAGATCCACGATTTTATCATGGGGCTGCCAGAGGGTTACGATACTGAGGTTGGTGAACGGGGGATCGGGCTGTCGGGCGGTCAAAAGCAGCGAATTGCTATTGCTCGTACCTTGCTCACTAACGCCAGCATTTTGATCCTAGATGACAGTACCTCGGCGATTGATGCCCAGACTGCGGCTCAGATCCAGAATGCGCTGGATCTGCTGATGCAACAGAAAACTTGCACGTCGTTTGTGATCGCTCAGCGAATCAGCACAGTTAAAAATGCCGACCGAATTTTGCTGATTGAGCAAGGTCGCCTAGTGGCACAGGGGACGCATGAGCATCTGATGCAAACTAGCCCGCTCTACGAATCCATTTTAGAGTCGCAGATCAAACAGCCTGCGGAAAGCCTCAAATGACGAGGGCGGCAAAGAGTGAGCCAAAAGAGTGAGCCAGAGAATATGGGCGATAGATTGGCAGGGGGTATGCAACAGTAGCGAGGCGCATCGTCCCCTTCCCCTAGCCCCTCCCCCCTACTCCTACGGTGTACACACAAGTATTGTCAGCCCCCTCAATCCCCCAATTCTGGGGGACTTTGAGCCGGAAATGGTTCGGAAAGTCCCCCAGAATATAGCCTGCGGCATTCAAGAAAGGGAGGGCTGAAAAGCTTTGAACGATAGCGAATCTGACTTGTCTGTACACCGTAGGGGTAAGGCCGGGGAAGAGGGCGATATATCTCGCAACAATACATTGACTTGATATATCCCACAGACGACCAAGATTATCTAACAGCCATCAACTTAATCAAAGTGTCGGTGCTCACAATGGCAAGTTGACCGACCACAATCACATTAATCGGCTATGCAATGGTAAATTGACCCGCCACAGTCGCATTGTTCACTCAGACAACGGCAATGCGGCAGGTCACAATTGCAATGATTGCTCATGCAGTGAAGTTTTGAGGGGGCAAAGGTCAATCCCCAGCCCCGCCATCAACGCCTACCGCATCAGCAGCGTCATGTATTGGCCGGGAGCGAGCGGAGCTGGAATCAGCGGGCTAAACTGGCTGCGGTCGGTGATTACTTTTTTGACGTAGAACTCGTTGATGATGTGAATCACCTGCTCGCGGCTGCCCACCACCCAGATTTGTGGCAAATCGCCACGCGGAGACTGCAACAGTTCGTTGAACTCTGATGACATGATAGATTCCTCTATTGGGTTTGAAGGGCTTAAGGCAGCGGTATAACCCAACCACGTATGAACAAGGTGTGCGAAAATCAGCACAGCCTAGCGCCCCGCGACGAACGGAGCCTTAGGTTAGCTGGCTAGTTGTGGTGGTACACTTCTAGTCAGCGACCTCGCCTCAAGCCCAGATTTTACTGGGAATGGAATTGACCAGTTTGAAAAGCATACGGCACAGAGCAGGATTTGCACAAGCCCAAACTCAGAAAATCTTCAGCCCGCCGCGTTAGTCTTCCGGCAGTTCCCCAAACCGAGCGCGATATTGTGCCAGCAAATCCTCTGCCTGCTGCCGCTGTTGCTCTGCCTGTTGCTGCTGTTGCTCTGCCTGCTGCCGCTGCTGCTCTGCCTGGTGAGCTGATTCAGTAGGGCTGAGCACCAGTTCACCTGTGGCTGTAAAAAAGCGGAGCTGCTGGCCTTGCACTCCCAGAAATAGCTGAAGCTGGTGGCTCCACAGCCAGCCCTGCTCGTTGGCAACCAGCGGTTGATATTCGCCGTCTACCAAATGAAAGCCAGCGAACTCCAAACTATCGGGGTCAAACCAGAAGTAATCGGGCGTGCGGAACGTATCCTGATAGATCTGCTTTTTGAGTCCTCGATCTGTTTTGGCAGTCGTATCTGAGAGGACTTCCACAATCACATTGGGATATTTGCCGTCTTCTTCCCAAACCACCCAGCTTTTGCGCGGCTTCCATTCAGTATTCAGCACCACAAACAGATCGGGGCCTCTAAAGTCTTCTGACTTGCGTTGGTTGGGGCTGTAGTAGACGGTGAGATTGCCTGCCGCAAAATAGTCAGTTCGCTCGCGCCAGTGCCACTCTAGGCAGGTGAGCAGCAAGATCAACTGACGCAGGTGCAGATAGGTTTCCAAGGGAGGTTCGTTGCTGTAAAGGTCGCCGGGTGGGAAAGTAATCTCTGGCTGAGCTAATTCCGGCTGAGCTAATTCTGGCTGAGCCTCAGCCAACGGCGCGACTGGCTCCTGTTGATTAGCAATTTCTTTGGCAATCATGCGACAAACCAATTCAGGACAGTACAGCTATTCTACTCGATCTGGTCTAGTCGATCTGACCATCGCCTTTTGCCATGCTACTGAACGCTACTGCCCAACTGAAGCGCATAGAGATTGGCATAAAGCCCCTGGAGCGCCATGAGCTGCTGATGCGTACCGCACTCGGCAATTTGGCCTTGCTGAATCACCAGCACCTGATCCGCCTGAGTCACGGTGCTGAGCCGATGCGCGATCACAAAGCTCGTGCGGTTTTTCAGCAGCTTGGCAATCGCCGCCTGCACCAAGCCTTCCGTTCGCGTGTCAATACTGCTCGTCGCCTCATCCAAAATCAAAATACGCGGATTGATCAGCACCGCCCGCGCAATGCTAATCAGCTGGCGCTGCCCCTGACTCAGCGGCGCACCCCGTTCGCCCAGCTGCGTGCTGTAGCCCTGCGGCAGCGAGGTAATAAATTCATGCACGTTAGCAAGCTGCGCGGCGGCCTCAATCTCAGCCTGCGGCGTACCCGGCAAGCCAAAGGCAATATTTTCAGCCACCGTGCCGCTGAACAGCAGATTATCTTGCAGCACAATCCCAATCTGACGGCGTAGACTCGCCTGCGTGACGCTGCGGATATCAATTCCGTCAATCAAAACCGCCCCCGCCGTCACGTCATAAAAACGCAAAATTAGGTTAATAATCGTGCTTTTCCCGGCTCCCGTTGGCCCCACCAGCGCGACCATCTGACCGGGCTGAGCCAGCAAATCTATGCCGTTGAGGACACGCTGATTGGCAGAATAGCCAAACTCCACCTGCCGGAATGCCACCTCGCCGCGAATCGGCGGCATCTCGGTCGCGGCGGCAGCATCCTGGAGCGTCACGGGTTCATCCAGCAGCAGAAAAATCCGCTCCAGCCCTGCCAAAGCCGACTGCGCCTGCGTATAAAACTGGCTAAGGATTTGAATCGGGCGGAAGAACAGCTGCACATAGAGCAAGAACGCCGTGACGACTCCCACCGTAATCTGTCCGGTGACCGCTAGATAGCCACCATAAGCCAACACCGCCGCCGTGGCCAGCGTGTTCAGAAAATCAATCGAGGGCAGGAAGGCTGCGGTAATCGCCACCGCCTGCACGTTGGCATCCCGATTGGCAGCATTCAGCGAATCAAACTCGGCAATATTCAGCTGCACCCGATTAAACGCCTGCGCTTCCCGGACGCTGCTAATATCTTCTTCAAGGCGGCTAGAGAGTTCGCCAATTGTCTGGCGCGTCACCCGAAACCGCGACCTCGCCCAGCGCGCAAACAGCCCGGTTGTAAAAATCATTAGCGGCACCACCAGATTGCTGAGCAGCCCCAGCCGCAGGTCAATCGAGAGCATGGCAATCACGATACCGACTAGGCTAAACAGGTTGCCCAACATCTGCGCCACCGTCTGCCCAAAGGCTTGATTGACGGTGTTCACGTCATTCAGCAGCCGGCTCATCAAATCCCCCGTCTCGCTGCGGTCAAAAAAGCTAATCGGCAGGCTTTGAATTTTGGTGAAAATATCCTGTCGCAGATTGGCCAGCAGCCGCTGCATAATCCAGCCGACCCGCAAAATCTGCCCCCGAATCGCCGTCACGCCCAGCAGATAGATCCCCGCCAAACCGCTGAGCATCCCAATCAAGCCACGCAGATTACCCGGCACAATCAGGTGATCAATCGACCAGCCAATCAAAAACGGCCCGATCGCCTGAGTTGTGCCGCCAATGGCTACCAGCATCAGCGCCGCTGGCAGCTCAGCCCGGTAGGGACGCAGATACTGCAAAAACCGCCTCAGTGTCGAAATCTGCTGCCCCGACTTTTGCTCAGATGCGATTACTGGCGCTGTGCTTCTCATGCCGCTTCATCCAAAACGCTTCCGCAATCGTAACGTTAAAGGGGTGGGCGCTGTGAGCAGCGGTAGCAGCAGCAGCTTGGGCAGGCGATCAAGTGCAATTGATCACTCTGACAGCTCGTCAACATCTGTGTAATATATCTATATATCATCTGTAAATGTCTAGGGACTTCTGTCTGTGGGTAGAGCTAGAGCTTGGCTAAAAGCAGATTTGCTACCAAACCTGCCGAAACTTGCCCAAACCTGACAAATCGCCGCTAAAGCTGTTGATTAGCCGTTGGATTGTGGGAGCTGTTGATGCCGTTGAATCCGTATATTCCGCATGGGCACTGTTACCTTTGGCAAACGCCCCTAGTCGGTCTGCATTTAGCCAGCGATGCCCTGATTGCCATCGCCTACTTCTCGATTCCGATGCTGCTGCTCTACTTCGCCCAACAGCGTCAGGATCTACATCTCTCGAAAGTATTCCTGCTCTTCAGCGCCTTTATTGTTTTCTGTGGAGTGGGGCACCTGCTGGATATTTGGACGCTTTGGTATCCCGCCTACTGGCTGGCGGGTCTTGAAAAGGCAATGACCGCCGGGGTTTCGCTCTATACGGCTTGGCAGCTCATCGAGCTATTGCCGCAGTTTTTGGCGCTGCGCTCCCCCGCAGTGCTGGAGCGGATCAATCAGGATTTGGAGCGGCAGATTCAGACCTTGCGCCATACCGATGAGCTGACGAGAGCCAAGGAAGCTGCCGATGCCGCCAATCAGGCCAAGAGCGAATTTTTAGCCAATATGAGCCATGAGTTTCGCACGCCGCTCAACGCCATCTCTGGATTTACGCAGCTGCTTCAGCTCGATCAGCTCAGCGATGACCATCAGCAGTATGTCGAAATTATTGCCCAGAGCAGCGACCAATTGCTGAAGCTCGTCAATGATGTTTTGGAAATATCCAAAATCGAGGCGGGAAAAGCCACGCTGTTTGAAACGGTTTTCAGCCTGCATAACCTGCTCAACAGCATCCAGGCCATGCTGGGACTGAGAGCTGCTGCCAAAAGTCTAGATCTAGTGATTGAATATTGCTCGGATTTACCTGAGTACATTAGAGCAGACGAAAGTAAGCTGCGGCAGATATTGCTCAATCTCTTGAGCAACGCCGTCAAGTTTACCGACTGCGGCCAGATTAATCTGCGTGTTTCTGCTCCCGCTGCTTGCGCTGCCTTCAGCACCTCAAGCCACAGAGCCTCCGCGCTGCTCAGTTTTGAGGTGGCCGATACAGGCAGCGGCATTGCCCCAGAGGAGCTAGACAAGCTATTTGAGGCGTTTCAGCAGACCGAAACAGGCAGACAGGCGCAGGAAGGCACAGGGCTAGGGCTGCGAATTAGCCGTCGCTTTGTCGAGCTGATGGGCGGTGAGATCAGCGTTGCGAGTCAGGTGAATCAAGGCAGCTGCTTTAGCTTTCAGATTCCCGTTGGGCTGACTCAAGATGCTGAACCTACCAGCGCCAGAGCTGCCGATTCCAATCTAGCTGCGCTGATTCCCAATGCTCCCGATCACCGCATTCTGATTGCTGAAGATAACGCTGAAAACCAGATGCTCTTGAGTCGGCTGCTGCAAAAACGGGGGTTTGCGGTTCAAGCCGTCGAGAATGGGCAGGAGGCGCTAGCCCTCTGGCAGCAGTGGCAGCCTGACCTGATTTTGATGGATGTGCGGATGCCTGTGCTGAATGGCTACGAGGCCACCCGCAGCATTCGCGCTAGGGAGCAGTCACTCTGCCCGCCACGGAGAACGGCCACCAAAGTGATTGCGCTGACGGCAAACGCCTTTTCTGAAGACCAGCAAGACAGCGTCAAAGCTGGATGCGACGGCTTTCTGACGAAGCCGTTTCGCCAAGAAAAGCTGCTAGAGCTGGTGTTCCAGCAGCTCGATATCGAGCTACCGCCCGCTGTCTTGTCCACTCTCTCGCCGACTATCTCGCCTGCTTCGCCCAGATATTTGCCGCCCCTAGTCGATCTGTCCGTCCAGCCAGAGCTGCTGCAAATGCTGCCTGCTGGCTGGCTAGAGCAGTTCCATAGCGCCGTTGAGCAGTGCGATGAGCGGGCAAGCCGCAAACTGATTGACCAGATTGCCACCGAGCAGCCAACGCTGAGCGCTGCTTTGAGTCAGCTGGTGGACAACTATCGCTTTGACCAGCTGATCCAGCTCAGTCAGCCGCTGACATCGGCGAGCTAAATTCAGGCAGGCACAACCAGAAACGAAACTTCTATACCACCGTAAAATGTCTCCAGCTGAAGATTTCCCTGCGGATCTACCGCCTGTCCCTGCCCGTTAAAAATGCGAGCCAGCCGAAAGCGATGATAGTTGCCTAACAGCTGCGGCAGCGTCACGTACTGCACTTCTCCACCCTGATACAGCGCTTGATCCAGCTCTGGCAGGCTATACCAGGGACATTTCATCAGCTCGTGATGGGCATTGTGATAGCCAAAGTTAAGGAACAGCAAGTTCAGCCATTGGTGGCGCTTGGAGAGCAAATTTGAAAACGTGTTGGCCTGCTCGTGAGCGTGATCGCGTTTGGGCAAGGTCGCGCCGACTGGAAATACTTCGTAGGTATGCTGGAAGGCATCCAGAAATCGCAGCAGGTGAATCATGCCGATATAGGACAAGAAGTAGAGCAGCAGCGCCTTGGGAGTCAGATAGGTCAGCAGTCCGAACAATAGCCCCCGCCCGCTCAGCAGCAGCACAACCCGCAGTCGCTCATCTCGCCGTTCGGGACTGAAAAAGGGAGCCAGAATTGCCCGCAGCCGCAGCAGAAAAGCCAGCGCCGGAAAGTAGAGCCATTCTAGCCCCAGCAGGATCCAGCGAAGCGGCGGCGGCAAAGCCTGCAAAAATGCCGCCAGATCGAATCGGTAGTAGTCTACTCGATTCACATGATGGGCAATATGCATCTTCATCAGTTCCTGAAAGCGTCCATAGCAGCCCCCGTTCAGAAACAGCATCAGGTTTCCACCTCTGGCATTTGCTGAGAGACTGTCAAAAATGGTGCCGTGCATGAACTCATGGGATAGATAGGCTGAAATCACCAGGCTGTGGGTGAGCAGCAGAACACCTAAACCGTTCAGCCAAACGTTCGCATCCAGAATTAGCCAGATTCCCAGCGCATATCCGCCGACAGCATAGCCAATCGCCAGACTGTTCCACAGTGGCTGTTTGTCATGCAGAAAGTGGTTCAGGTCAGGTGCAGTCGTCATGGGCAGTAAAATATTCAGTCGCTCACTTTGATCAAATAGCCGGATCAAACAGCTGTTTGCCAAAGTCGCCTTAATAAATCGGTTGTCTTGAATACTAAAGTGTATTAAAAAAGTGTCTTGAAAAATTGTATTGAAAACGACTATTTCCTGAAAATCAGACGCGCTCCCAGCGAAACTTGCGCTCAGACTCTTGAATCGGCAGATCGTTAATGCTGGCAAACCGCCGCATCATCAGGCCGTTCTCGGCAAACTCCCAGTTCTCGTTGCCGTAAGCACGAGACCAGCATCCAGCCTCGTCATGCCATTCATATTCAAAGCGCACCGCAATTCGATGATCCATAAAGCACCAAAGCTCCTTCTTGAGGCGGTAGTCCAGCTCTTTAGCCCACTTGCGCTTCAAAAACTCTCTAATGGCATCTCGCCCGCTAAAAAACTCAGTGCGATTTCGCCATTCAGAATCTTCGGTATAGGCTAAAGCAACCCGCTCCGGGTCGCGCGTATTCCAAGCATCTTCAGCCGCCTGCACTTTGGCTTTGGCAGTCTCTAGCGTAAATGGCGGCAGAGGTGGTTTCGAGTTGCTTGTTTGCTCAACGCTGATGCTATTAGCCATAGGTTAGCTCTGAATAAAGTTCACGTTTTAGATGAGTGAGACCCTAAAGCCAGCGAGTCAGCACCGCTGCGCTATTTGAAATCACTTGCCAAAGTCCGATGAAGGCCAAAACTTTGGTAATAAAAGGTATCCAGGCTGTTCTCACTTCAGGTTTAGTCAATGAATTGCGGCATTTCATCTGTGATGCTCCAGGCTACCATTTTTTGTAGGGTAAAAACTTGCCGTTCATGATCACCTTGACCCGATCGCCCTTCGGATCAGCTTCTTTTTCAATCTCTAATGTGAAGTCAATCGCGCTCATGATTCCATCCCCAAATTTTTCATGAATTACCTCCTTCATCGGCATCCCGTAGACCTGCATAATTTCATAGAAGCGGTAGATCAGCGGATCGGTGGGCACAATCGGGCCTAGTCCTTTGACAGGATAGGAGGTTAATTCAGGCAGCAGGTCTTCGCTCAATCCTAAAGCATGGAGCAGTTTGCTGGCCTCATCTTCTGAAGCACTTGCCTGACGATAAATCACAGCGGCAATCCAAACTTCGTCTCGATCAAGCGCGGCTTCCAGGTCTGTAAAGGACACACCTTTTGCTTTTTTGGCTTCCAGAAGTTTTGTCGTGATTGCGGAAATTTCAGCGTTTGACATCATGTTCTCCAGACTTGATTAATAGACTTGATTACTATCAGTTTGCGTGACTTGATCACACAGGGGTCAGGGGCGAATCCGGGATTCTTCCACCGCGCGTGTTTCATAGGAAAGGTGCTGTTCCATCGCCGTTTTTAGCCTGTGGTAGTCGGGGTATTGGTCGAGCGTCTCACGTCGGCGCGGACGGGGAAACGGCACGTCCAGCACTTGAGCAATTTGGGCAGCAGGGCCGCGTGTCATCATCACAATTTGGTCAGAGAGCAGCAGCGCCTCCTCAATGCTGTGGGTAATCAAAATCACAGTTTTGCGTTCTTGCTCCCAGATGCGTTCAACTTCGTCTTGCAGGAAGCCCCGGGTCAGGGCATCCAACGCCCCAAACGGCTCATCCATTAGCAAAATCTGAGGGTTAATCGCCAGCGCTCGCGCAATCCCAACTCGCTGTTTCATGCCGCCAGAGAGTTCGTGCGGATGTTTGGTTTCAGCACCTCTTAAACCCACTAAGCCAATATAGTCCTGCATGATCGACTTTTGCTCAGCAATCGGCATCGTCGGATAAACCGTCTCAACCGCAAACCGAATGTTTTCAGCTACCGTCATCCAGGGCATCAAGGCATAGTTCTGAAATACAACGCCGCGATCTGGGCCAGGAGCCGTAACCGATTGACCATTGATGCTGACGCTGCCCGTCGTGGGCTGAGACAAACCCGCAATGATATTGAGCAGCGTTGACTTGCCACAGCCGGATGGCCCAATAATTGAAACAAATCTGTTGGGAGCAACCTCTAGATTGATATTGGAGATCGCCATGAACTCTTTCGAGGTGCGCCGCAACAGTCGATCAGTCCAGCTATTTCGACCGGGAAATAGCTTTGAGATGTTATTCAGAGATAAATGAGCTGCTGCTGGCGCGGATGTTTCAGGAGAAAGCATAGTTTTAGAGGATTGCATCGCTAAGACCTCTGTCCAAATGAGACCCAATTTTGCAGTAGACCAAATAAGCGATCCATGATCAGTCCCACCAAACCTACCACGAGGATAGCGGTAATAATGCTGGTGATTTTCAGATTATTCCACTCATTCCAGACGAAGTAGCCAATGCCGCCGCTCAGCAAGATTTCAGCAGCAACAATCACCAGCCAAGCAATGCCAAGACTGATCCGCAGACCCGCCACAATGTTGGGAGCAGCGGCAGGCAGAATCACTTTTGTAATAGTGCGCCAACGCGAAGCGCCCAGCGTTCGAGCCACATTCAGATAGGTGACGTCAACGTTGCTCACTCCAAATTTAGTATTGATTAAGGTCGGCCAAATGCTGGTAATGGCAATCACAAACAGCGCTGTTTTCTCAGAGTCTCGCATCAGCGCTAGCCCCAAGGGCAGCCATGCTAACGGAGAAACCGGACGCAGAATCTGGATAAAGGGATCGACTGCTTTAGAGACGACCTCAGATAAGCCGATCAGAATGCCTAGCGGGATGGCGATCGCAGAGCCAATTAAAAAGCCGGTTAATACACGCCGTAAGCTAGTTAACAGCAGCAGGCCAATCCCCTGATCGTTTGGGCCATTATCAAAAAAGGGATCGGACATCCAGAACCAGAAATCCTGGATAGTCTGACTGGCCGAAGGCATAATCGGCAAGAAGATCTTCAGGGTTGCCCCTAGCTCCCACAGCCCTAGAAATACTAGCAGAATGGCGATAAATAGCAGAAATGCCTGCTGGTCTGGATTGAGAATTGGCTTTGGCTGAGCTGTCGTAGCCCGTAGCGCCTGGTTTGTCATGGCTTAAACCTGAAACTTTTGGATCTGCTGATCGACGTAGGCCGCTGGATTTTTGGGATCAAAGCTGTCGTACTTGAGCGTCTCAGTTTTTTCCGTTTCGGCAGCTGGCGTTTGGCCTAGCTCTTTCTGGAGTTCTGCTGAAACGTCGGTGAGAAAAATTTCCTGAGCAATTTTGTCGTAGTTGGCTTTGTCTTTAGGCATCAAATCCCAGCGCACGAGCTGTGAAGAAATCCACTTGGCGTAGCTCTTCCAGGGATAAGGGTCAAAGCCAATTCGATCCGGCACATTTTGGGTATTGCCCAGGCCATCCTCAAACTTGCCCGTCAAGACCGCTTCGACCACAGGTAAAGGCTGGTTCAGATACTTGCGCTCAATCAAAGCTTTGGCAACTTCCGGTCGATTGGCTGGCAGATTGGCATAGGCGGCAGCATCCACAATCGCCTTGTTGACGGCGCGGAAGGTGTTGGGGTTGGCATCAATCCAGGTCTGGCTGGCAGCAAAGGCACAGCAGGGATGCCCGTCCCAGAGATCTTTTGTCAGCAGGTGAATGAAACCGACCTCTTCAAACACAGCGCGCTGGTTAAACGGATCGGGCATCAGCATCGCGTCAATATCGCCTGCTGCCATTTTGGCGACGCTGTCGGGCGGCGGGACAGAGGAAATCTGCACGTCTTTATCGGGATCCAGCCCATCTGCCGCCAGATAGTAGCGCAGCAGCATATTGTGCATTGAGTAGGGAAATGGCACGCCGATCTTGAAGCCCTTAAAGTCCTTGGCTGTTTTCACCGTATCTTTGTGCTTCATCGCCACGGCAATCGCCTGCCCGTTGATGTTTTCAATGCTGGCTAGCTTGATGGGGAATGCCGCAGAGCCGAGTCCCAGGGTAATTGCAATCGGCATTGGCGAGAGCATGTGATAGGCATCTAGCTCTCCGGCAATTGCCGAATCCCTAACGGCTGCCCAGTTGGGCATCTTTTTAACGCTGACGTTTAAGCCATACTTGCTGTAAAAGCCCAATGGCTCAGACATCACAATCGGCGTGGCGCAGGTAATCGGAATAAAGCCAATCGTCAGATCTGTTTTCTCCAAGTTGGCCGGGGCCGCAGCAGGCGATTCGGCCACAGATTGGTTAGACTGCTGACCACAGCTTGCTGCCGCCACCAGCGCTGCCGCGACCACGACGCGCCTTAAGAATTCTCGGCGGCTAAACTCGCTGTTGCGGATCGTATTACTAAAAAACTCGGTTGCATTCACGCCAAATGCAGCGGCAAATACCTGATCGAGTCCGCCCGCTTCTTGAATCAGCGCTTGGCAAAAGTTCTCTCGTTCAGGGTTGCCGCCGCCCACCTGACGCAGCAGCAATGCTTCCTTCATCTCCAGCTCTGTCAGCCTTTGAGCCATTTCCAGCGTTTCAGGCTGATACAAACCCATCCGGATCAGGTCGTTGATTAACGCTGCGGGTTCCTGCGGCATTCCCTCAGCAGCCTGCCAGTGATCCTGGGGAAAATGAGTGCCGCCACAGGGACAGCGACTTAGCTCGACCTGACGCTGGGATTGCAGATTTGCTGATACCATGAGCCGCTCCCGCTGAGATTACAGCTTGTCTCGATTGCTTTGCACAATATCAGAACATCACCAGCGAGCGCATTGGACTCAATTTTGCAACAGTAGGAGTTTCTTTCGCTGTCTCTTAAGCCGAGTGCAGACGCAGAGAATTGCGCCAGGACTGAGGCGGATGGCCGTGCTGCTGCCGGAATTGTCGAGTGAAGTAAGCTACATCGGCATAGCCAATCGCGGCTGCAATTTGCCGGATGGGTTGGTCAGTCTGGCGCAGCAACAGTCGAGCCTCCGACATCCGCCGTTCTGTAATCCAGCGCTTGATGCTGTATCCGGTTAGCTCTTGCGTCAGGTTGGTCAAATAGGCCGGGGAATAACCTGCCGCTTGCGCGACATCGCCCAGGCTAATCGGCTGGTGATAGTTTGCTTCAATAAAGGTAAACACGGAAGCCAGTCGCGGGCTAGGCGGAAAAATGCCCCCCTCCGCTGAGCTAGCTTCTGGCGGATGAGGCTTGGACGCACTGCCTCGCAGTTGGGCTTGCCGCGTCAGCCGGGTCGTCACAGCACTCAAAAACTGCTCGACGCTACAGGGCTTGGTCAAATAGTCATCTGCTCCCATTTCCATCCCCTGACGCAGATCTGGCATGGTCACTTTGGCCGTCAAAAAAATAAACGGAATGGCAACCGTGGTGCGCTGACGACGCATGGCTGAGAGCACGCTATATCCGTTCATGTCGGGCATCATGATGTCGCAAATAATCAAGTCAGGTAAATGCATCTGCGCCAGCTTGACACCGATTGCGCCATTCTCAGCTTCCAGCGCACAAAATCCCTCAAATGCCAGACATCTCATAAAGATGCTGCGGGTCTGCAATTCGTCTTCGATGACTAAAACCTTGGTCATAGCTAGCTATCTCAAAAGAGATCTGAAGAGATCTGAGTGGTGTAGCGAAGTCAGGAAACCTTTCGGCAGACTTTAATTGTTAGCGCTACCCGGATAACTCAGTCGTGTAATAGAATACAGATCTCGCTTGGCTGCTCTATTTGTGATCAAACCCTAAGACTTCATGCGGCAATACTACTGGTTACAATCTGCACCAGCTCACCCCCCTGAAACTGATCCTGAGCCTAATCTAGAAACCAATCTAGAAACTCATCTAGAAACCGATCTAGAAACGCTGCGCCGCCAGCATGAGCTAATCCTGAATTCAGTCGGAGAAGGCGTGTATGGTGTCGATTTGGCAGGTAAAGTGACGTTTGTAAATCCGGCAGCGGCCAAAATGATCGGCTGGGAGATCGAGGCGCTGATTGGTCAGTCGATGCATGCCGTGCTGCACCACTCCAAGCCAGATGGCACGAGCTATCCGGTGCAGGACTGTCTGATCTATAAAGCTTTTAGAGACGGGAAAATTCATCGTGCTAATACTGAAGTGTTTTGGCGTAGAGATGGCTCTAGCTTTCCCGTAGAATATATCAGTACTCCCATGCAAGATCAGCAGGGTAACTTGGTGGGAACTGTTGTAGCATTCCAAGATATTACCCAGCGTAAATGGGCAGAAACCCTACTACAACAAACCAATGAAGAACTGGAGCTGAAGGTTAAAGAGCGAACGGTAGAACTCCAGCAGGTAAATGAACAGCTACAAGAGCTGAACAACCTCAAATCCCGCTTTGTCTCCATGGTCTGTCATGAATTTCGCAATCCCCTCAACAACATTTTGCTCTCCTCCTCTTCGCTCGATCGCTATGACGCACAGCTCCTCCCCGATCATCGTCGAGAATATCTAAACGGCATCAAGACGGATGTGGAGCGGATGACGCAAATGATCGACGATATCTTAGTAATTGGCAAGACTGAAGCGCACAGACTGATGATTCAGCCCAAGCCAATCGAGCTAGTGCAGTTTTGTCAGGCGCTAGTTGCCGAACTTCAGCTGGCCTCTGCCCAGCAAATCACGCTCAGTAGTCGTCACCGCCGTTTGATGGCCGAACTCGACGAAAAGCTGCTGCGCTCGATTTTAACCAATATTCTCTCCAACTCAATCCGCTACTCCCACGATGGTGGCCTGATCAATCTGCAATTATCAAAGCGCAGCAATCAAGTAATTTTTCGGATCAGCGATCAAGGCATTGGCATTCCGCATGAAGATTTAGCTGATCTGTTTGAGCCTTTCCATCGCGGTAAAAATGTCAGCAATATTCCCGGTACTGGCTTAGGACTAAATATCGTCAAACGATTTGTGGACTTGCAAAACGGGCAGATCAAAGTCAGCAGCAAGCTGAATGTCGGCACCAGTTTCACCATCACGCTGCCGCTATCATCCTGTGCCAAACCTGTACCCAATTGAGCTAGAGTCCCAAACGATGCGCCACTAGCGACTGTAAAGCTGCGTCAGCCGCCGCAGTCGGTCGCTCAACTCTGGGCTGAGCAGAGCTAAATCGGTGAACCGCCAGCGCCACTGCCCGTCGTTGAAGCGCGGGTCGTTCATCCGGGCGCGTCCGTCTAGCCCCAGCAAATCCTGCATCGGCAGAATCGCCAGATCCGACACCGCAGCCAGCGCCGCTCGGATAAATTCCCAGTTGATCTGCTGGACTTGATCTGGACTGCTGTAGCCAAAGTATTCAGCCAGATGACACCTTTCAGCATCGCCCGTCGAATCCCACCAGCCAATGGCCGTATCGTTATCATGGGTGCCGGGATAGACCACCGAGTTTTGGATATAGTGATGCGGCAGGTAGGGATTTTCTGCGCCGCCGCCAAAGGCAAACTGCAAGATTTTCATCCCCGGAAACTCAAAGCTATCGCGCAGCAGCTCTACTTCCGGCGTAATCACGCCCAAATCTTCAGCCATCACAGGCAGACTGCCCAACGCCGCTTTCAGCACCTCAAAAAATTTGGCATCTGGGCCTTTCACCCACTCGCCGTTTAAGGCAGTGGTCTCGCCGCCGGGAACCTGCCAATAGGCTTCAAACCCTCGGAAGTGATCGATGCGGACGATATCCACATAGAGCAGCGTTGCCTTAAACCGATTCACCCACCAGGCAAAGTTGGCCTGTTCCATGTTCTGCCAGTCATAGACCGGATTGCCCCAGAGCTGGCCTGTGGCGCTGAAGTAGTCCGGCGGCACACCTGCCATAAAAGCTGGCTCGTAGGTCTGCGGGTCGAGCTTGAACATATCCGGCGCTGCCCAAACATCCGCGCTGTTGTGGCAAACATAGATTGAAATATCGCCAACAATTTGGATGCCCTTGCCGTTGGCGTAGGCTCGGAGCTTGCCCCACTGCTCAAAAAACTTGAACTGCAAAAACCGCTGAAACTTAATCTCCACCGAGAGCTTCGCCGCCGCCTCAGCCAAAGCCTGCGGGTCACGCCGCACCAGATCGGCTGGCCATTGATTCCAAGGCAGCTCGCCGTTCGCCTCAAACAGCGCCATAAACAGCACGTAGTCATCCAGCCACCAGGCTTGATCCTCGCAGAACTGTTGGTAGGCATCGTTGGGACTAAACCGCTCAAACGCCTGATGCAGATAGCCAAACTTGTGCGGGATAACCTGAGCAAACTCAACTTTGGCATAGGCGGCATCGCCGTCGGGCAGGGCGGTAAGCTCTGCGGCCAGCAAGCCCTCATCAGCCAGCTGGTCTAGATCAATCAGCAGTGGATTGCCAGCGAAGCTGCTGAAATTCATAATGTAGGGCGAATGCTCTAGACCCGTGGGGCCCAGCGGCAGCACCTGCCAGAGCTTTTGGCCGCTGCGCTCTAGAAAATCGATGAACCCGTAGGCTGCCTGCCCCAAATCGCCAATGCCAAATCGTCCAGGTAGACAGGTGGGATGGAGAAGAATACCGCTTGCGCGTTGAAAAGCCATGCGTTAACAGGGGGTGAGTTTGACGGGGAGCGATCTGAGGCTCTGAGCTGAGGTTCTGGTCTGAGGCTCTGGTCTGGTTCTTACGAATCTTATTCTACGAACTTTATCCTACAACGGATTCTCAGCCCGACCGAGGAAAAGCTAGCTGGCCTAAACTTTACAAAGATCGAGTAAAGTCGCACATCTTCTGCATATATTCCGCAAATTCTTTTCTTAGAATGGTGATCGTGAAGCTGAAGGGTATGTAACACTTCTTTACAGTTTTACAGTTGTTTTACAGCCATTAGCCAGCAACCAGTCAGCAACCAGCCAGTAACCAGCCAGCAATCAAATCGACAGAGCCGTTGCAGCTTGTTAAGGGAATTTCAGCTTGATTTTGCCTTGCGAGTCACTGGATTAGTTCCCGCCTAGTGCAATCATCTGTCAACAATTTAGAAACTAACTCAGAGTCGGTCTCTGGGCCTGTCTCTGGTATCTTCTAGAGCTGCTAGCAGGCTCACCATCATGTAGATCTTGAGCAATGCAAGATCTGCTCAAGATCTGCTCAAGATCTACATGATGCATCTGAACATAGCTTTGATCTACTCCAGTGATCTACTCTGGTAAGGGTTTCTAGATGGCAAATCGCTGACTGAGTATTGTGCGGTATATAAACTGCTGCCTGCCCTTTGGCTTCGCCTGCCCGTAACTTCCGCTCACACCCACTCTTGACTCATTGAGGAACTGGACTTTGGAGACCATACAGCGCTCGAACCTAAACGACGACCCCCTTTGGTTTAAAGATGCCATCATCTATGAAGTGCCTGTCAAAGCCTTTGCAGACAGCGATGGCGACGGGATTGGCGACTTTCGCGGCTTAACGGAGCGACTCGACTATATCCAGGATCTGGGCGTGACAGCAATCTGGCTGCTGCCGTTTTTTCCGTCGCCGCTGCGGGATGATGGCTATGACGTGTCTGATTTCAATACCGTTAACTCCATCTACGGCGACAGTCAGGATTTCCAAACCTTCCTGGATGCGGCTCACCAGCGCGGGATTCGGGTGATTGTCGAGCTGATTGTCAACCATACCTCCGACCAGCATCCCTGGTTTCAGCGGGCGCGTCGAGCCGCTCCGGGCAGCAGCGAGCGTGATTTCTACGTCTGGAGCGATTCGTCGGAACAGTATCGAGGCGTGCGGATTATCTTCAAAGATTTTGAAACCTCAAACTGGACTTGGGATCCGCTGGCGCAAGCCTATTACTGGCACCGCTTTTACTCGCATCAGCCCGACCTCAACTACGAGCATCCCGATCTGCAAAAGGCGATTTTTGATGTCGTCGATTTCTGGCTGGGCATGGGCGTGGACGGTCTGCGGATGGATGCTGTGCCCTATCTCTACGAAGAGGAAGGCACCAACTGCGAAAACCTGCCCCGCACCCACGAATTTTTGAAGGCGCTGCGGAGCCATGTTGACGAGAATTTTCCCAACCGGATGCTGCTGGCAGAGGCCAACCAGTGGCCAGAAGATGCTGCCGCCTACTACGGCGAGGGCGACGAATGCCACATGAACTTCCATTTCCCGTTGATGCCGCGCCTGTTTATGTCGCTGCGGATGGAAGACAGCTTCCCGATCATCGATATTTTGCAGCAGACGCCCCGCATCCCCGACAACTGCCAGTGGGCGCTGTTTCTCCGCAACCACGATGAGCTGACGCTGGAAATGATGACTGACGAAGATCGCGACTATATGTATCGCGTCTATGCCCAAGACCCGCAGGCGCGGATTAATCTGGGCATCCGGCGACGGCTCGCGCCATTGCTCAACAACAACCGCCGCAAAATCGAGCTGCTCAACAGTCTGCTGCTGTCGCTCCCCGGTACGCCCGTCCTCTACTACGGGGACGAGATCGGCATGGGTGACAATATATACCTGGGCGATCGCAACGGGGTGCGTACGCCGATGCAGTGGAGTTCTGACCGCAATGCCGGATTTAGCCGCGCCAATCCGCAAAAGCTGTTTCTGCCCGCCATCGTCGATCCGGAATATAACTACGAAACCGTCAACGTCGAGGCGCAGCGCTCCAACCCCAACTCGCTCTGGTGGTGGATGAAGCGGCTAATTGCGATTCGCAGCCGCTATCAGGCCTTCGGGCGCGGCTCGTTTGAGCTACTCTCGCCTGACAACCGGAAGGTGCTGGCCTTCACCCGCACCTATCAGGGCGAGCATATTTTGGTAGTAGCCAATCTGTCGCGGTTTACGCAGGCGGTTGAGCTGGATTTGACGGCGTTTCAGGGCATGACTCCGGTGGAGATTTTTGGCCGCTCTGAATTTCCCCCGGTTAGCGACTCGTCTTATTTCCTCAGCATGGGACCTCATGCGTTCTTCTGGTTCACGCTGCAACTACAGCCGGATGCAGTGCAGATACGGCCTCAGGCTGAGCTACCTAGCTTGCAGGTCAACGGCAGCTGGCGCGATATCTACAGCCGTCCTGATGCCCGCAAAGCCTTTGAAGCCCTGCTGCCTGCCTATCTGCATCGCTCCTCTTGGTTCAAAAAAACCAAGATTTTGCAGAGCGTCCAAATTGTCGATGCAATTCCGCTTAGCTTGCCTCAGGCTAAATCAGGTGCTCAGGCATCTGCTCAGGCATCTGCTCAGGCGCACAGCTACGATATTCTGCTGGTGCATGTTGACTATACCGAAGGCATCGCCGAAACTTTCGTGCTGCCCTTGGCCTATGTTCCTGCTCTCTCAGGCACGACGCCAGAGGGCGAGGCGATTGCCCGAATTGTTGGCACAGTCGATCAGGGGCTGCTGTTTGATGCGCTGGGTGAGCGAGCTTTCCTGGAAATTCCGCTCCAAGCCATTTTGCAGCGCGCTCGCTATGCTGGAATGGCAGGTGAGCTGGTGGCCATCAGCTCAGAACTCAACGCAGAGCTAAATACCGAAGCGCCAGCTCAAGCGACCGAGCCGCACCTGCTGCGCGGCAATCACGCCAATGCGCTAATTACCTACAGCGCCCCGACTGAAGGCGGCGCGATGCAGAGCCGCTCGCTGCTGAAGCTCTATCGCTATGTTGATGAATGCATCAACTCAGATCTGGAAATCGGCCAGTTTCTCACCCGGAAATTGCCGCATCCCGCCAGAGGATCTGAGGCGTTGTTTAGCCCGGTGCTGGGCGCGTTGGAATATCGGCGGCGCGGCGCTGAGTCGATGACAGTGGGTATGTTGCAGCAATATGTCCCGGATGCCAGAGATGCTTGGTCACAGGCGCTAGACAGCCTGCGCGACAGCTTTGAGCGGGTGCTGGTGACGCAGGCTGAAATTGGTGAGGCGCAAATGCCCTCGACGCTGCTCTCAAAGGCCTTGACCAGCGAGATTCCGCCGATGGCCTGCGAACTAATTGGGCTACAGATTCAGGCGGCGGAGCTATTGGGACAGCGGACTGCCGAGCTGCACCTAGCGCTAGCTTCAGACTCAGATGATCCCAACTTTGCGCCAGAAGAGTTCTCGCTGTTTTATCAGCGTTCGATCTATCAGTCGATGCGGAATCATGCCGGACGGGTGCTGCTCCAGCTTCGCAAACAGGCCAAGCATCTGCCGGAGGCAGCTCAGCCTGCGGCTCGGACGGTCTTAAGCCACTGGGAAGCGCTGCTGGGGCGGTTCAAAACCGTGATTGATCTACAAATTACGACGATCCGGATTCGCTGCCACGGCAACTACCACCTAGAGGAAGTGCTCTATACCGGCAAAGATTTTGTCATCCTTGATTTTGAGGGGGAACCATACCGGCTCTTGAGCGAACGGCGGATGAAGCGCTCGCCGCTACGCGACATTGCCGGGATGATTCAGTCGTTCTACTATGTGTCGCAGGTGGCGCTGCGAAATCAGATCGAGACGGGTTTGGTACGACCTGAAAATCGGGCAACGATGCACCTCTGGGCTAGATTCTTTGATGCCTGGGTTAGCGTTGCTTTCTTAAAGCAGTATGTCGTGACTGCTGCGGATGCGCCGTTCTTACCCAAGTCGTATCAGGAAATGCAGGTGCTGCTGGATGCTTTCTTGCTTGAAAAGGCGGTCTATGAGCTGGGCTATGAGCTGAGCAATCGCCCTGACTGGGTAGAAATTCCGCTTCAGCGTGTCGTTGAGCTATTGCAGCCGCCGCCAATTCAGGACTGGACGACGGGCTATCGAGAGCGGCTCAGCGAACGCGCAGCGGGCGGTTCTGAGAACGTCTCTGAAGATGTTTCCAAAATCACCTCCGCAGATGTCCCTGAGACCGCTTCTAGCTTTGCCTCGGATCGCTTGTCAGAAGGTGCGGGAGCTGGCCGAGAGACGCTGCCATAGGGTCGCGGGAAGCTAAGCCTGCCGTCATATCCGCAATCTCTGTTCCCTTCTGACAAGGCCTCTGGCCTCTGCCGGGAGGGGACTTTTCGCTAGAGGTAGATTGTGGGGTTGCAATCTGCCGTCAACCCACTGCCCGCTCCACTGCCCGCCTCACTGCCTGCCCCACTGCCTGCCGCCGCCGCAGATTTCGCTCTGCTCTAACCCGTTCTTTCAGCCCGTTCTTTAAGGCCATTCTTTAAGAAAGATTGGCCTTGCGCCAGATTGGCCGAGCCGATGTGGTAGGCTTGCTAAGCTCACTGGGAAACTCTGGTGTAACTCCAGGACTGTGCCGCAACTGTGAAGGCGCGCCTCGCGTCCGCCTCAAGTCAGAACACCAGTCGCAACTCTACTCGCATCCCTGCGTTGCACAGGGAAACTGTGATGATCTCTGTTCAAGTTCAGCCGTCAGGGGAAGCTGGCGATCAGTTTGGCCTTCAGACGGCTCCGGCTCCCGGCTCAATTCCTTGCCCCGGCCTGTTTTATCCAACCGCCGCTCCAGATGGCGCGCTGCTAAGGCTGCGGTTTCCGGGCGGTCTGCTAAATGCGCGGCAGTGCCGCAGTTTAGCTAGCTTCAGCGAACGCTTAGGCGCTGCTGCGGTGGATGTGACCAATCGGGCGAATGTCCAGATTCGCGGCTTAGTGGCGACAGATTTGCCGCGCCGCCTTGTGGCTAGCTCAGCGCAGCTAGCGGCAGATCAGCTGGCGGCTCCGCTGATGGGCGTTGACCATCTGCGAAATATTATGGCTAGCCCGACGGCGGGAATTGACCCAACTCAGCTGTTAGATACCCGTCCGCTGGTGCAGGCGCTGGATGCCTATATTTCAACCGAGCCGCGACTGGTCGGACTTTCGCCCAAGTTTAGCGTCGGCTGGGACGGCGGCGAGCAGGTTTCGATGGCTCAGCAGCCGAATGATTTGCTCTTCAGAGGGGTAGAAATCAATGAGCAGATCTATCTACAGCTTGATCTGAGTGAGATGGCGCTCGGTTGCTATTTGATACCGCCTTCGGCCTGCATTGAGGCGGTTGCCGCCATTGCTGAACTCTATCTCGGCTGCGTCGATCCGGCTCTGGTGCGGAAACCTCGACTGCGTCAGGTCTTGCAGGCTCAGCGCCCTCTGCTGCAACAGCTGCGCCCCTATCAGGCAGCGCGGATTGATTTACCTGCCATCCTGCCCACCTACAGGCATTTAGGCATTCATCCTCAGCGGCAGTCCGGGCGGTTTTACATTGGCGTCGCCCTACCGCTGGGACGGTTGACCCTGGAGCAGCTCCGTCAATTGGCGAACCTGTCGGAAACCTACGGCAGCGGCATCCGACTCACGCCCTGGCGAAATCTGCTGCTGCCCGACATTGCTGAGGCTGATTTACCGACCGTACAGCAGCAGCTTGCAGATTTGGGACTCAGCGACGATCCGATCTGGGGCGGATTAGTGGCCTGCTCTGGCCTGACGGGCTGCCTCTCTGCTGCCACAGATACTCAGGCAGATGCGGCAGCTTTAGCGGCAGCGCTCGCCCAGCTAGGGCAGCCAGAGCCGCTGACGATTCACTTCAGCGGTTGCCCAAAATCTTGCGCGCATCGGACGAGCAGCGATCTGGCGCTGGTGGGCGATCCGGAGCAGTCAACGCCTCGCTACAGCCTCTACGCAGGACTGGGCGAGACGTTTGGGCGGCTGATTGCGGCTGATCTATCACCCGCAGAACTGCCCCAGAAGCTCACAAATTTGCTGGTTGCCTACCGGCAATCTCGCGCCGCAGATTCAGATTCAGAGCAATCCTTCCGCGATTTTGTCAGCCAGCAGCCTGTGGTTCAGCTCCAAGCTTGGAGCAGCGGAGGAATCTGCTAATGCTGGACTACATCCGAGACGGCAACGAAATCTACCGCCGCTCCTTCAGCATGATCCGCGCTGAGGTCGACTTAGAGCGACTGCCAGCAGATCTGGTGTCAGTCGCTGTGCGGCTGATCCACACCTGCGGCATGACCGATATTGTCAGCGATTTGGCAGCTTCTCCGGCAGCAGCCACCCTGGGTCGCGCGGCCTTAGCCTCTGGCTGTCCAATTCTCTGCGATGCTCAAATGGTGGCCGAGGGCATCACCCGCAAACGCCTGCCCGCCAATAACGCCATCATCTGCACGCTCAACGCGCCCCAGGTTCCGGCCTTAGCTGAGCAGATTGGCAATACGCGCTCGGCGGCAGCAATGGATCTGTGGCAGGCTGATTTGGCGGGTGCGGTCGTCGCTATCGGCAATGCCCCCACCGCGCTGTTTCGGCTATTGGAAATGCTAGATGAAGGCTGTCCCAAGCCGGCGCTGATTCTGGGGTTTCCGGTCGGGTTTGTGGGCGCAGCCGAGTCAAAAGCCGCGCTCGCCGCAGCCAGTCGAGGCGTGCCGTTTATAACGCTGCAAGGGCGGCGCGGCGGCAGCGCAATGGCGGCAGCAGCAGTCAACGCATTAGCAAAAGAGGAGGAGATATGAGCAATCTGATCGGACAAGTGGGAGAAGCTAGCCAGTCAAAAGGCAAACTCTACGGCATTGGCGTTGGCCCCGGCGACCCAGAACTTTTAACCATAAAAGCGCTGCGGCGGTTGCAGGCAGCTCCAGTCGTGGCCTATCCAGTATCCGATGGCGGCAAGAGCCTGTCGCGCTCGATTGTGGCGGGCTATCTGCGACCCAAGCAGATCGAAGTGCCGCTCTGGTATCCGTTTAAGTTAGAGCAATCTTCCCAGCCCTATTACGATCAGGCTGCCGAAACGCTGGCTGAGCATCTAGAGGCAGGTCGTGATGTAGTCGTACTCTGCGAGGGTGATCCGTTCTTCTACGGTACGTTCATGTATCTGTTCACGCGCCTGAGCGAGCGATTTGTCACTGAAGTGGTTCCGGGAGTATCTTCAGTGATGGCGAATGCGGCCATGCTGGGTACGCCTTTGACCTATCGCAATGATGTATTTATGGTGCTGCCAGGGACGCTGCCAGCAGAAGTTTTGCAGGAAAAGCTAGCCGCTGCGGATGCGGCAATTATCCTGAAGCTGGGGCGTAATTTTGCCAAAGTTTATGCCGTCCTGGAAACGCTGGGACTGCTTGACCGGGCGCACTACATCGAACGCGCCACAATGCCCAATCAGCGGATTCTGCCGATTCGCGAGGTTGACCCTGCGGTCGTTCCCTACTTTGCCCTGATCTCTGTTCCCAGTCAGTGGCAGCCCGAATAGATCATGGCGCTGACGATTGTGATCCTGAATCAGCAGAGCTTGATGGTTGCCCGTCAGATTCAAGCTGCTTTGCCTGACACGCTGATCTATGGCCTAGAGAGCCGGATTCCAGCAGCTGAAGTAGAGGCTAGCTTTGCCAATTTTGGAGATAGCCTGCGCCAGCTATTTGCAGAGGGTCAGCCAATTGTCGGCATCTGCGCTGCCGGAATTTTGATCCGGACGCTGGCGAGCCAAATCTCTGATAAGCGTCAAGAGCCACCCGTTCTGGCTGTCGCTGAAGATGGCAGCACCGTTGTGCCGCTGCTGGGCGGCTTGCAGGGCGTGAACGAGCTAGCCCGCCAGATTGCCGCTGCGCTTAACGTATCCCCAGCCATTACCACAGCCGGAGATTTGAGGTTTCAGACCGCTTTGCTCTCACCACCTGCGGGCTATACGCTGGCTAATCCTGACGATGCAAAAGCCTTTATCTCTAATCTGCTGTCGGGTGCAACTCTCAAGCTGGAGGGTGCCGCGAGCTGGCTCAGCGAAAGTCAGCTGCCGTTTGCTGAAAACGCCGCGCTCACCGTTCGAGTCACTGAATATATTCCGAATCATTCTCCAGACTGTCTCACCTATCATCCCAAAACTCTGGCGATTAGTATGAACCCCAGAGCCACAGATCACCCATCTGCGCTAATTGCTCAAGCTCTATCCGCTGCCAATCTATCTCCCGCATCCGCTGCCGTTCTTGTCGCCCCGCTCAATCAAGCTGCCGATCCAGGCGTTCATGCCGCCGCTGCCAACCTGCAAGTTCCGGCGCGATTCCTACCTGCTGCATCTCCCGAACTGCTGGCGCGCGCTGCGGTGGGAGCGTCAGGTCGCCTGCTAGTTTCTGAGCCTGACTACGCAATTGCGGTCGCAGATTTGCCGCTCGATCCGGCCAGCATTGGTCAGCCTCAAGGCCAGCTGGCGATTGTGGGGACTGGCCCCGGCAGCGCCGAATGGATGTCGCCGCAGGTGCAGCAGCTTTTGCAGGCCGCCACCGACTGGGTGGGCTACAGCACCTATCTTGACTTGGTGGAGCCACTGCGTCAGGGGCAGCAGCGGCATGATTCAGACAACCGGGTTGAGCTAGAGCGGGCTAAATTGGCGCTGAATCTAGCCGCCGCAGGCCGTTCAGTAGCGCTCATTTCGTCGGGCGATCCGGGCATTTACGCGATGGCGGCGGCAGTCTTTGAGGTGCTGGAAACGCCGGAGCCAGCCTGGGAACAGATCCAGATTCAGGTCGCTCCTGGCATCTCGGCGTTGCAGGCAGCGGCGGCGCGGGTGGGTGCGCCGATTGGTCACGACTTCTGCGCGATTTCGCTGTCGGATATTCTCAAGCCCTGGGAGGTGATCGAACGTCGGATTGCGGCGGCGGCTGAGGCGGACTTTGTGATCGCCTTCTATAATCCGCTCTCCAAGCAGAGAAGCTGGCAGCTTGAACAAGCCATTGCGATCCTGCGGCGCTACCGCCAGCCCGATACGCCCGTTTTGCTGGCGCGCGACGTCGGACGACCTGCGGAATCGGTAACGCTACGGACATTGGCGACATTTGCTCCTGCCGAAGTCGATATGCGCACGCTGGTGTTGATTGGCTCTAGCAAAACCCGCACGATTGCTCATCCCAACGGAGTCTGGCTCTATACGCCGCGTCGGTATGATTTATAGCTAGAGAGAGCAAGCTCTGTCTGTAGAAAGATTTAGGCTACGGGGTAGATCACGTAAAAATAGAATGCTAGAACTTACGGGGTTTGTATCCAATGCAGCTGAATTATTTTGAGAATTCTATTTCTTTGCTGAAACGCTGGCTGACTGTAGGGCTACTTTGCGCGCTGGCCTTTGTTTCGCAAGGTGCATTTTTCAGCACGCCTGCTCTAGCGGCTGATTTGGGCAATCAGGTGCAGCAGCAGACCCGCGAAACTGCTGGCCAGGCGAAAGACTTGATCCGAAACACCGCTGATCGGGTAGAGCGTACTGCCAACAAAAACGCTGGCAAGGTTGACCGAGCCACCGACTACAATAGCCCAATTGAGCGTAAAGCCAAAAGCGACCGCGACTTTATTGAGAAGCGGGCAGAAGAAGATGCAGACCGGACAGAGCGTGCAGTTGACGAAACTAAGAACGTAATTGAGCGCGCTGTCGATAACATCAAGGATGCGTTCAACTAGTGTTCAACTAGTTCTTAACTAACTGAGCGACTGGCTATCGTCCTCGCCGAACTCAGTTGATATTGCGTTGATATTGCGAAGGTCAGATGCTATATCTCCGAGTATTCTGACCTTCGTGGTTTGGGTCTATACCAGAGCTGAGTCTCAGGCAAGCTTCAAGCTGAGTCCTGCTGCCATTCGTTTAAGTAGCGGCAGAGGCAGGCGTTAAACAAACTTTCTGAGCGTCGTTTGGCGCTGTAGCAGTCGGCTTGATCCTCAGCCATAATCCGGTCGATGGCCTCTGCCAAGATTTGATCAAGCTGCTCGGTTTCTATAGGCTGGTCTGAGGCTTGGTAGTGCTGCAAAATCTGCGGTAGCTCCTGCCGAATCAGAGAGAGCCAGTGCTGTCTGACCTCAGCCCGCAGCGTTTTTAAGTTGAGGAGCCGAGTCACCTGAAACTGCTTTTGTAGTCCAACGAGCGGCGCAATCTGCGACATTGACATGCGGTTTAGAAAAAACAGCGTCATCGCCTGCATAAAAGCTCCGACCCGCTGGGGCTGCTGCTGTAGCTCCGCCAATCTCGCTTCAAAGGCCAGCCGAATTGCCTGCTTCAAGCAGCGTCGCACCTGGATTTGGTAATCTACCAAAAATTCATCCTGCTCATCAGGCTGAGGGTTGGGAGGCGATAAACTCTCATTCAGCAAAATTGCGGTACGTCTGGGCTGACGCAGTTCGTTGGCCAAAAACCGCAGCATTCTCAGCACCCGCTGAGGATGAGCATCTGGCAGAGTCGTCAACTGCTGCACCATGCGGGCGAGCTGATCTAAAGTTGGCTCAGCGCAGCGTTGTCCCGCTCCCGCCCGCAGCCGATCTTGCCGATAGACAGCATGAAAGCTTGCTAAAACTGCCACAATTTCCGCAAGCTCGGCGGGATGCAAACGCTCTGCGAGCTGCCGCTGGACTTGTAGGGCAGTCGTATGGTTGAGAATTGCCCAGTCGCTGGCAATATATACGCCGCAGTTGGCCAAGGCGCGATAGAGATCTTTTTGCTGCAAGACCAGCCGCTTTGTCCAGTAGGCAAGACTGCTTTGCTCAGGCTGAAAGCTTTGCACCACCTTAACCGCCAGCGGCAGATAGACCGCAGCAGGCTGAAATTTTTGCAGCGGATTGACATCGTTCAGCACATAGGCCAGCAGCTCAGCCTGCGTAAAGTGACGCTGGAGCTGAAACTTGCGGCTCAAGTCAGCGCAGACCACCACGATACAGTGCGAGACAAAGCAACGCAGACAGGCTGCCGCTAGGTCGCTTTGCCCAGAATTTTGCCCAAAATCTTGCCCAGAATCTTGCTCAGAATCCTGCCCAGAGGCTTTTAGGGCATTCAGGCGCATCTGGATCGTGCTATCTACGACATCATCTGTATCTTCAATCTGAAACTGCTGCTGAAAAAAAGACTTGAGCGTCGCTATCTCTTGTCTTTTCAGCTTGCCTGACATCTCCAGCCGAACATGCGTCCAATATTTCCAGGCCACACCCATCGTAATTGCTCCTTCAAACTTGGGGCAGAATCATTTGTTCATCTGCCCCACAGGATAAGAGTGGGCAACTTCAGTTTGTTACCTGAATTTCATGCATATCTTCAGCTGTTTTGCCAGATAAGTTCAGCAGGCGCTGAGTGCTTGCCGCTAGACCGCAACCGGCTGCTGCAAAAACTGCTGGATCTGCGCCCGCTCGGCCTCGTCTAGCCGAAACTCTGCTGCGCCAATTGTGCCTTCAACTTGCTTGGCGCTACGCCCGCCCACGATGGCAGCCGTCACAGCTGGATGCCGCAGCGTCCAGGCGATTGCCACCTCACCGGGAGAGCGGTCGTGCTGCTGCCCAAACTGGCGCAGCAGCTCAACGAGTTCTAGGTTGCGCGACAGGCGAGGCGGCTGAAACTCATCGCTGTGTTTGCGCCAGTCGTTGTCAGGCAGCTTAGCGATCCGCTCGGCGGTCATGCTGCCGGTCAACAGCCCTGACTGCATCGGCGAGTAGACAATGACACCAATATTTTGCTGCTGACAGTAGGGCAGAATTTCCTGCTCAACCCCTGGCTTAACCAGCGAATAGGGGGGCTGGAGCGAGGTGATGGGCGCGATTGGGGCGATACGCTGCATCTGGGCGATGCTGAAGTTGGAGACGCCAATGTAGCGGACTTTACCCTCCTGCTGAAATTTGGCTAGGGTTTCCCAACCTTCTTCGATATCCGCGTCGGGGTTGGGCCAGTGGATTTGATAGAGATCAATGGTCTCAACCTGAAGCCGCCGCAGACTGGCCTCTAGCTCTTGCCGCAGCGAGTCAGTCTTGAGGCTGCGCCCAATCTGACCCTGGTCATCCCAGATCATCGAGCATTTGGTGAAAATATAGGGGTGATGCGGGCTGGTTTTAAGTGCCTTGGCCACCACTTCTTCTGAATGCCCCAGCCCGTAAATTGCGGCGGTGTCGATCCAGTTAATCCCCAGATCCAACGCGCGCTGGATAGCAGCAATCGAATCTTGATCCGCCTGCGAACCCCAGCCAAACGCCCAGTCGCCGCCGCCAATGGCCCAAGCTCCATAGCCGATCGGCGTGATCTGCAAGTCTGAATTGCCAAGCTGTTTGGTTTGCATAGTTGAGTCTCCTCTAGGTTATTGCAGAATAGATGCTAGTAGGATCTAGCTCTATTCTGCATCCTGCTTTTGCACTAGATTTGTTGTGGACTGAAGGATGGCCAGGAGAAAAGAGCTGCCCTGATCAAAATCAGCTTGTAAAAATAAGTTGAACTGTGGCAATCGAACAATCCAGCTTTGAGTAGCAGGGTTGGAAATTCTCCATTTAAGAATATTGCCTTATCGCCAAATCGTGCTGGCTTATGGCTCTGATAGTAACTCTTTAGCAATCAGCTGCTTCTGAATCGCCAAGGCTGCTGCTTGAGCGCGATCGCCAACATTTAATTTATTCAAAATCGCATGGACATGAACTCGAACCGTGCCAGCCGTGATATAAAGCATCCCAGCAATTTCCTGATTACTTTTGCCCACCACAATCAAAGCCAGAATTTCTTGTTCACGGCGGGTTAAGGGATTGGCTGGCAGTCTTGGATTTCCTTCTAAATATGTACTTGCGGCAATCGCGGCGGGCTGACTTTCAAAGGCGGCCCGAATCTCAGTGGTGGCCGCCGCATCCCACCAAGAAGCGCCAGTAGCCACAGAGCGAATTGCCAGGATCAGTGTTTCAGCAACAATTCCCTTCAGACAATAGCCCTGCGCTCCAGCTTCAATTAAACGAGAGACCAAAGATGCCTGAGTACGCGATGTGAGCACCAGAATCGGGAGATCAGCATGCTGTTGCTTCAGCTGACGGCAGGCTTCAATCCCTCCAATTCCCGGTAGCCCAATATCTAAGACAACGATATCAACGGGAAGCCGGTTGGCCATTTCTACCGCCATTTCACCATCTTCTGCCTCTGCGACGACATCAAAACCCGATTCTTGCTGTAGTCGCATTCGTAAGCCAAGGCGGAAGAGTTCATCATCTTCTGCCAGGAGAATTCGTAAAGGATTTGCTGACATGTCAAGTGGATAAGGACAGTTGGCAAGGGAGTACAGGCAACCGAAAGGCAAAGATGGCACCATGCGGCTGATGATTCTCTGCCCAAATTTTACCGCCATGCGCTTCTACAATTTGGCGAGTTAGATATAGCCCTAAGCCTGAGCCTTTCGCCTGACGATCGCTATGCCCCTGGTAAAACCGTTTAAACAAGTGGGGCAACTCTTCAGGTGTAATTCCAGCCCCCGCATCAATCACCTTCGCGACTTGATAGGCAGCACCTGGTTCTAAAATCACTTCCACTTTGCTGCCACGCGGCGAATGATTAATCGCATTGATTAATAAATTGACGAAGACTCGGCGCAACTGAAAGGCATCGCCCTTCACCCAGAGAAACTGGCGAAAATCTGAATTGCCATAGTTAAATGAAATGTGAATCCGTCGACTAGCAGCTAATCCCATTAAGGTAGCTGCCACCTCTTCAGCCATCTCCACGAGATCCACCGGAGCAGATTGCAGCTTGAGACCTTCCGTATCATTGCGATAAACATCCAGCAGGGTTTCTACGAGCTGCAAGCTAGTTTGATGACTCCGAATTATCGTTGTCATCACAGTTTTCTGTGCAGGCAAAATGGGCCCAAAATTCTCTCGTCGAATCGCTTCCAGGGTTTCAATGGCTCCCAGGAGGGGAGTTTTTAGATCATGAGTGAGGGTGGAAGCAAAATCTTCTCGAACACCAGCCAGTTTTTCTTGGGCTTGGAGCTTTGCCTGTTGTTGCAGCAAGGTTTGCTGATAGGAGCGGTTGCGATCGCTCAAAAGGCCAGTCACCACCAAAGCCAGAACCGCAATCAGCCGACTGGCAATGGTCGGGGCTTGAACCACAGCCCGACCCGGAAGCCAGACATTCGTCATGGTCAGCAGACAGGCAATCGCCGTGGCTAGCAAGGTGGCAGTGCGACTGAAGCGATCGTTGACGAGCAGGATAGGCCCAATGTATAGGTAGCCAAACACGTAGTCAGGAGGTGTTGCAAACTCCAACGATGCAACGATCACAAACAATCCGACAATCAACCAGAATTTACCAACCCATAATTCTTGCATGGATGTCATCAATTTGAGCGGCATTGTTTGTCAGAAGCGCAATACTCTGAGTCTATGTCGAAAATCTCTCAGTATGCTGGACTATAGTCGTATATTTTAACTAAAAACAACTAAAAAACGTTTAGTTTGCGTTTAGCTAAATGACAAACAAGATCTAAACAAGCCTAAACGCTTCTACGCCTTTCGAGAGAGCTTTAGACAACCCTGATGTATACCACTCACTAAACGCAAAAGTATACCTCTCTATACCTTGTGAACTGCTGCAAGATCTCCGATCATCAAGATTGTTGTTCTTAAACAAGGACCTGAACTAGCTTTTAGTTGAGTCGGCAAGCATCCACTTCAACAAAGCTTTAGTCTCACCTAAGTCTCACCTATTGGAGTTGAATCAACCCATGCTTCAAGGATGGATGCAAATTGCATTAACGCTACTGATTGTGGTAGCGATTACTCCCTGGTTCGGAAACTACATGGCTCGTGTTTTCCAGGATCACAGCACGCTGCTCGACCCAGTTTTGAACCCCGTTGAGCGGTTTCTCTATGCCTTATCAGGGGTTCGAGCCAGGGAGGATATGACCGGCTGGCAGTATGCCCGCGCCATTCTATACAGCAACCTGGTCATGGCGGTCTTCATTTTCACTGTTTTCATGTTGCAGGGACTATTGCCCTTCAACCCAACTGGGATCGGGGCACCAACTTGGGATTTAGCGCTGCATACGGCTATCTCTTTCGTGACCAACACAAATCAGCAACACTATTCGGGTGAAACTGCGTTCAGCTATTTCAGTCAGTTTGCGGCGCTAGGCTTCATGATGTTCACGTCGGCGGCTACTGGAATTGCGGTATCCATGGCGTTTATTCGAGGGCTGACGGGTAGACCGCTCGGCAACTTTTATAGTGATCTGACCCGCTCGATTACCCGCGTCTTGCTGCCAATTAGCATCGCTGGCGCGGTGATCTTAATGGCCGCTGGGATTCCAGAAACGTTGGCGGGGCCCGCAGTCGTGCCAACCCTGGAAGATCCAGCGATTCGTCAGGCGATCGCTCGCGGGCCGGTAGCGCACTATGAAATCATTAAAGAATTGGGCGAAAATGGCGGCGGCTTTTTTGCGATTAACTCGGCGCATCCGTTTGAAAATCCGAATGGCTTCACCAATCTAATTGAGATCGTGGCACTCCTCTCTGTGCCGACAGCCCTGATCTACACCTATGGGATCTTTGCCAACAGTCTCAAGCAAGCCTGGTTGGTCTATGGCATGGTGATGGCAATTTTCGTTGGCTTCATTATCATCACTGCGATTGGGGAATATCAAGGAAATCCCGCTGTTAATACGCTACTCGGCGGTCAGCAACCTAATCTAGAAGGGAAGGAAATCAGGTTTGGCTGGGCGCAATCGGCATTATTTGCAGTGGCAACAACCGGAACAATGTGCGGTGCAGTCAATGCGCTGCATGACTCCTTCATGCCCAATGGTGGCTTTGTGACGCTCTCAAATCTGTTCTTGCAAATTGTTTGGGGGGGGCAGGGCACTGGCACGGCTTACCTATTTACTTATCTGATTTTGGCGGTCTTCGTGACGGGCTTGATGGTTGGGCGTACCCCAGAATTTCTGGGTCGCAAAATCGAAAAACGAGAAGTTGTGCTGGCCAGCTTTTTACTATTGCTCGTACACCCGATTGCCATCTTGATTCCCAGCGCCATTACTTTAGCGGTTCCTGATGTTTCAGGTATTAGTAACCCTGGTTTCCACGGGTTATCTCAAGTGGTTTATGAGTATGCATCCGCTGCGGCAAACAACGGCTCTGGGTTTGAAGGACTGGGCGATGCCACTCCCTGGTGGAACCTGACGGCTTCCTTTAGCCTGCTAGTTGGGCGCTATGTCCCCATCATTGGGTTGCTGTTGCTGGCAGATAGCCTGTCGCGCAAGCAGGTGGTGCCCATGACTTCTGGAACCCTGCGAACGGATACTCGGTTGTTTACAGGCGTAACGGCAGGCGTAATTTTAATTCTGGGTGCGCTCACCTTCTTTCCCGTGTTGGCACTCGGTCCAATCGCCGAAGCCTTCCAGATTGCCAAAGGGATTGGGTAACTCTATCCTGCTTTTCAACATCCTGCTTTTCAACATCCTTCGTCTCAACACAACATACAGAAATTTATGCAATCCCATCCAGCATCAGATGCTTCGCTCAGAGAGCCTCAAGGTTCTCGTGACAGCCGTAGGCAGCCGCCAAAAGTCAATCTGAGTGGTCTATATCAGAGAGCCGTTAAGGAGGCGTTTGTCAAACTTGACCCTCGGTTGGTGGTGAGCAATCCGGTGATGTTCGTCGTCTGGTTAGGCACTCTAGTTACGTTGCTGGTCACCATCAATCCCAACCTGTTTGGCACCCTTCAAGCAGATACTAACCAGCAACGATTGCTGAACGGCATCATTACGCTGATTCTATTTTTCACCGTTTTGTTTGCCAACTTTGCAGAAGCGGTAGCAGAAGGGCGGGGTAAAGCCCAGGCAGATTCGTTACGGGCGACGCGATCAGATACAATCGCCCGCAAGGTCTTGCCCAACGGCTCGACGCAAGAGGTGATCTCGACCGAACTGCGGCGCGGCGATCAGGTCAAAGTAGTGGCAGGCGATATGATTCCGGCAGATGGAGAGGTTGTTCAGGGGGTGGCCTCGGTGGATGAATCTGCCATTACCGGGGAGTCTGCTCCGGTGCTAAAGCAGCCCGGTACAGATATTTCCAGTTCGGTGACAGGTGGAACTCGCCTCCTGTCCGATGAACTACTGCTTCGCATTACCCAAGATCCGGGGCAGGGCTTTATCGATCGGATGATTGCCCTGGTCGAAGGTGCCAAGCGCACAAAAACTCCTAACGAAATTGCTCTGACGGTGTTGCTAGCAGTCCTGACCCAGGTGTTTTTGATCGTGGTAGCAACCGTGCCTCCCATTGCCGGGTACATTGCCAGTTTCGTGACTGAAATTCTTGGATCGGAAGCAGGAAACAGCCTACGCACCGGATCGAGTATTGCAATTTTAATTTCATTGCTGGTGGCACTGATTCCCACAACAATCGGTGGGTTGCTCAGTGCTATTGGGATCGCTGGCATGGATCGGGTTGCTCAGTTTAACGTGATTGCCACGTCTGGACGGGCTGTTGAAGCCTGCGGTGATGTCAACACGCTGGTGCTAGACAAAACTGGGACAATTACCCTGGGAAATCGTTTGGCCGATGAATTCATTTCCACCAATGGTAACTCGATTCAGGAAGTCGCTAACATCTGTTTGGCTGCCAGTATCTTTGATGAAACGCCTGAAGGCCGATCGATCGTTCAGTTGGCAGAGGGCTTGGGTGCCAAAGTGAGTTTTGATAGCAAAACAGCGGAAGGCGTAGAATTCTCTGCCCGAACTCGGATGAGCGGCACCAATGTGGCAGAACAGGAGTTTCGGAAGGGGGCGGTAGATGCCATTAAGAGCTTTGTGCGATCGCGGGGGGGACAGGTTTCTGAAACGGTCGATCAAGCCTATGAGCGTGTATCTCGCTTAGGTGGCACGCCTTTGGCTGTCTGCAAAGGCAATGAGATCTACGGCGTGATTTATCTCAAGGATATTGTGAAATCAGGCTTGCGCGAACGCTTCGATCAACTGCGGCGGATGGGGGTCAAGACGATTATGCTGACGGGGGACAACAGCATCACGGCCTCTGTGATTGCAGAGGAGGCTGGAGTCGATGATTTTATTGCCGAAGCCACTCCCGAAGACAAGATCGATGTGATTCGCCGGGAACAGGCTGAGGGCAACCTGGTCGCCATGACCGGAGACGGCACCAATGATGCCCCCGCCCTGGCCCAAGCCAACGTTGGGGTGGCGATGAACTCAGGGACGCAAGCCGCTAAAGAAGCGGCAAACATGGTGGATTTGGACTCTGACCCCACGAAGCTGATTGATCTGGTGACGATTGGCAAACAGCTGTTGATCACGCGCGGCGCACTGACCACCTTCTCCATTGCCAACGACATCGCTAAATATTTTGCGATTATTCCCACCATTTTTGCTGCTGCCGGAATTGGCGCATTGAACATCATGGGGCTAAAGAGCGCTCAATCCGCGATCGTCTCTGCTTTGATCTACAACGCCTTGATCATTCCAGCCTTGATTCCACTGGCCTTACAAGGCGTAAAGTTTCGTCCGCTGACTGCTGATCAACTGCTTCAACGCAATATTTTGATTTACGGCGTTGGCGGTATTATTGCTCCCTTTGTCGCGATCAAATTGATTGACCTGGTTTTACCAATCTCGTTTTAAGCGCAATCGCGATTCACTCCCAAAAAACACACTATGAAACCTGTGAAGATGAAACCTGTGGAAATGAAACCTGTGAAAATGAAACCTGTGAGAGCACATACCCGCAAACGGCGTTTACCCTCTCTGCCTGAAAGCACTGCTCAAACGCTTGAAACCGTGGCCGAACTTTGGTCTGAAGGGCGCAGACAAAAACTGCCACTCTATCTGTTTCTAGCACTCTGCTTTAATCTGGTACTGGCTCCAATCGTTTACGCCGCCGCCGATGGTGAGCTTTCCCAAACCCAATCTTGGGCGCTAGGAGTGTTGGGATTATCGGTTATTGCGCTTTCTGTCTACTTGTTCTGTGTGATGTTTGCACCGGAGAAATTCTCATGAGTTTTGCACGTGAGGCCGGTAGAGCCGTTCGATCTACCTTAGTGCTTTGGGTTCTGACTGCAATCCTCTATCCCTTGGTGATGGTGGCAGTTGGGCAACTTGTTTTTCCCTTTCAGGCAAATGGTAGCCTAATCACCAATGCCCAAGGTCAGCCAGTTGGCTCAGCCCTGATTGGGCAACCGTTTACTTCAGATCGTTACTTTAACAGTCGTCCGAGTACAACCAGCTACAGCACTGCTGATCCGCAAGCAGATGCAGCCGGAGTCCTCAAAACAGGGGTTTCGGGGGCGAGCAACTTGGCACCGAGTAACCCAGCCTTACTGGAGCGGATCCAGGGAAAGTCTGATCTTGATCCTGAGAAAGCAATTGAAGGCGATATTCCCAGACTCCGAAAAGCTAGCGTGGAACCATCAGCTGACCTGATCTACAGCTCTGGCTCTAGCCTTGACCCTCATATTACGCCTGCCAGTGCAAGAGCGCAGATCACAAGAGTCGCACAGGCAAGGAGACTACAGCCCGATCAGCTGGAAGCACTGATTACCCAAAACACGGATGGCCGTTTCTTGGGTATTTTTGGTGAACCGGGAGTGAATGTGCTGAAGCTGAATCTGGCGCTCGATGTGCTGAAACCGTTCAGCCCGTAAGGGTTACTCATTAGCGATCGGGGTGAAGCATGGGAAGTGTGAGGGAGGTCAGATTTACTCACCCCGTTTTGGCTTCTAGCAGCGCCTTTGCCACCATCGTCACCACTGCTCAGCTAGCCAGCAGCACCGTCGTTGAGTAGGCCGACTCGGTTTTGTACTGCTAATAGCGGCAGTGCTGCTAGCCTGAGCTTATCGGATCAGTACGCTCATAAATTTGCCCTGCGCGAAAGGCGCGGGAACCATTGGCGAGAACTGGCTGCGGTCGGCAATCATCTGCCGCACGTACATCTCGCTGATGATGTGGTTGACTTGCTCTCGCGTCCCGACAATCCAAATCTGCGCCTGCTCGCCAAGCGGCTCTCTCAGACGTTCGTTGAACTCTGTAGACATGATATTTTCCTCGTATTTTTGGTATGGGTTTGAAAGCTCAAGGCGCAGAGTCACCTAACCACATGCGTGTAAAACGAAGCGAGCGCGATGTAAAATCGACTCAGCCTTGCCTTCTGGGACTAATCAGGAGGCCGGGTTAGCTGGCTAGCGGTGCGTCAACACTTCTAGTCAGCGACGCCTTAAGCTTTTGCGTGTCCTGACCACTTCACGCAATCAGTTGAAGAATCATAAACCGAAACTCTGGCTGAGCGCAAGTGGGAAGGGAGAATTTTTACGTTTGGTGAGCTTTGGCTAGGCAGACAGCTCATCTAAAGAATTGCTGAAGCTTGTCCGCCCAAATGGATATGAGGGCTAATATGCGGATAGTTATCTGTCTAAATACCCGATTTGGGCAGATATGCGGATAGCTGTCCGCCTAAGTAGCTCTAACGGCGATATAGTTGGATGCAGTCCGTCTATATCGCTAATGAGGGGTAGATAGGCAGACTGTGTCCGTCTACATAGTAGTTAGCCGACCAATTAGAGAAAGTTTAGGGTAACCACCACTTCCGGTACATTCATAAGTAACAAAGACATATAAAAACTGGGACGCTTTCCTTCGTTGTTTGAAAAAGTAGGAATTTTCATAAAGGGTCACACATTGTGTTTTGCTAGTGCAATCACTTACCTCATAGGATTAACAAGTCAGACACCCCCAGCAAAGCTGGTGGCTTGATGAATGTGACCGCCCCAAGGGCGGGTGTCCTCGCTGAAAGTGTCTGTGAGTCAATTAGAATCGTCCACTTTGGTCAAACGCTTCCTGCTCTCG
>JAHHHV010000024.1 GCA_019359155.1 Pegethrix bostrychoides GSE-TBD4-15B | reverse complement strand
TTCTTTCGAGTGATTCTGACCCTGACCCTGCGGTTGCTTCTAGGCGACAACAGGATGATGCTCTCAAGCGTGAATTCACCGTCCTCAGCACCATTCCTGCCTCTTAGTTTTGTCAGTCAAGCAGCTTTCCGCCCATATGTTGTTACTAAAGACTATACTTCTTCATAAGAAAGGGGTATCTGAGGTGGTAAAGCATCTACGAAGGGAACTACGACATTCTTCATGAAATCATCAAGCGGATCAGCCGGTTTAATCACGCACTGTTCAATGATAGAAATAATAATCCCAATCAGGGCAAAAACAACACCCAAAACACTTGCGACGGTAGATGCAAGAGCTATTTCAACGACCGTACAAATCACTACAGCAATATTCGTTGCTGCAATCACTGCATCTAGCGCGATTTTAGTAATCGGCTGTCCACTTTTAACGTCTTGAATAAGGTCGTACACACTAAACGCCGCAACTATAGCAGCAACCACAACACCCGCTACTTTCAACACTGGCTTCAGCACATCACCGAAGAGCTTTTCCCACAAAGAGCCTTCCGCCTCGATCGCTTTTGTCTCAGCATTGAATAGCTTGCTGGTTTCGTCCAATCCATTCTCCAGGTAATTCTCGTCAATCGCTTTTCCGATCTGGTCGATACCTTCTTGAGTTTTAGATGAATATCTCCAGACGTTAATTTTATTTAAAATATCAGTACCCATATCTTTGATGGATATTAGCATTTCAGGAACAATTAACAGTCCGTCAACACCAAAACCCACGGTTGCCACGACCAGTTTGGCTCGATCCTCGTCGGAAAGATTCTTCCAGTTACCAAATGCCTGAACAATCATAGACAGCCCATAACCAAAGGCAGCAAAAAAGAAGACTCTGCCAATAGCAGAAAGCTTAGGAAATTTCGTTGCCCAAGCCTCTTCTGCACCTTTACAGACATCCCAAATTGTGCTTCCAGGCGAATTAACTAAAATAGGAACGATTTCTTGAGCAACTTTAGTGGCATTTCCACCCATTTGACCCATCATCTCATTCAATTGAGCGATCGCAAGTTTAGCTGCATCTGGAATTGTCTCTGGTAAATTGACCGCTTGAATCAGAAATTGCTCTAGCCATAGGGGAAGCCATTGCATTAGGGTAGTTGAGTCTTGAAATGAAACAGCGTCAACATTTGATTGCAGGGTAGCGGTCAAGAAATTTGTATAGTACTGCTTTGCCAACTCTCCCGAGGGCTGGAGCACGGTCAGGAGTGTACAAAATGCATTCACGCTGCTCATATCATTTGTAAGCTTGACAGATGCAACTTCAAGTCCAAGATTTGGCAGATAAATTTGGTTCATTAATTCGTTTGCCCATTTTTCGCCTCCGTCCGCAAGGTAAGCACGAATCCGGGGAAAAGATTCTGCATAGGCTTCTGGGTACAACCCCTGCTGTTGAGAAACAAAGTTAGAATCTTGGGCAATTCCCGTTTGCAAAAAGTACCTCAGTTGCAAAGCCTGGTAGTGTGTCAACTGGGTGGCTGGTTGATTAGTGCCGCCATAATTAGCAGCTTGCCACCCAAACTGGGCTTTAGCATAGGTGTCCTGATACCAGCTCAGGTTTTTGTTGATTAACGTCACTCTTTCTTGAGAAAGCACTGGCGGTGCTTCCTGATCCCCATAGAAGAGTTTCAGCCAGTCTTTCTCATCGCTTCGCTGGCAGATTGCCCACTTCATATTCTCGATCAGCATACTATTCGCTGTCGTGTTGATATCGGTTTGAGGGGTTGCTGTTCCCGGCAGCAACCCTGCCAGTTCATCGACTGTTAATGAGGTGTCTTGCAGCAAATTTGCTTTGCTCAGAAAGGTTGGTCTCACTGCTGCCGCAATCGCCAGGGCAGGACTGGTTCCTCTCCAGAAATACACTCCACTGGATGAATCATCGCTCTCAGCACAGGTGTTCGCGACTGTGCCGCTAAAGCTAGCATGATTGTCCAAGGTTAAAGTGATCGAAGCACCGACGTAAACATCTGAGTATCGAGCGCAAAGGCTGTCGCAACCGAGGTCTGGAGCGATCACCAATTTTGTTTGATCAGGCTGGCTTGCTGGTTTATAAGAGGCGTGAATGCTGATGTCTTCGTTGCCTAGCTGAACGATGGAAGTGCCTTTAGAAACGTCATAGCCTAATCTCAAAGACAAGCCAGGTTGCCAAGCATTGTCGGGAAGTAGGCTGGGGTCTTGGATGGGTTGCTTCGTCACCGGATCGATCGCATAGCGTTGCTTCGTGATCTGGGTTGTGAATGTGCGGAGCGTGCCAACTGCGGAAGTAGATCGACCGCCTTCCACAGTGTCACTAACCAGAGGAAAGTAGGATGCGACCACGGAATAAGGAACTGCATCTGCTCCTGTTGTGCCCAGTGAAACCAAGCCCTGAAGCATGACACCACCCGATAGGAAACGCAAATGACCACAGCTATAGTGAGATTGTGTCAGTTGTCTCCAGGAAACGAAATCATTCGCAAATCGGGGTCGGGCGATGTGAATCTGGTCAATAAATAAGCTGCCATTCTGAAATTGGATGGTGTGAACGTTCTGTTCTGCTCCCAAACGCTTTGTATTTTCAGATTTAATACAAACATGGTAAGAGCGATTGAGCTGAGCAGGCTTAATAATGGTATCGGCTTGCTTATAGAGGCGAACTTGCCGAATTGATGGCTGATCTGAACGTGTGGCTGTAGTGACCATAGATTGACCTCCAGAGGAGCTTTAGATATTACTAGTTTTGGGATGAATAAGTAGACGGTCAGAATTATCCGTGGAATAGCGGGGTGTGGGGCTGCACCCCCTAATTGATCCTGGGTTTAATTCAGGCAAGTTACTTAAGTAGGAGGGATTATCTGTCAGATAGCAGGGGTGTGGGGACTTCGCCCCCAGGCAGAGGACATAACCTCCTGCACCCCCATCCTCTATTTTTGTTAATTTAAGCCCACCTACTTACAAGCTAAATTGGGGTGGAGATGCACAGTTTCAACTGCTAATGCGGCAAGTACCATCACCTGCATCGTTCGTCCAAACGGCAGTGATTGTTTGTCCTGATTGAAGGTCTGTAATGGTGCTAGGAGCAAGCAAACAAGCGCGCAACCAGTCAGACATATCTGGTTTGTGATAAGTCACCATAAAACCAGCGGCATCTCTGGGCAGTTGGATGGTCGCAGTCCCTTTGACGGGAATCGGGGATTGCAGCAGATTCTGCCAGCCAGATGTGGAGCTAGCCTGATAGCTTGGCATAATTTCGGCACCGTCTACTTTATTTTGCACCGTCAGGTTGATTACGGTACCTTGAGCATTCCAGGGGCCGGTATCATCGTTGGTATCGTAGGCAGGGGTTGACCAAGCAAGAGACTCGTAGGAACCCCCTAATTGAAAGGGATTGTAGTCATAGTGGAGAAAGATCGCCCAACTGGTGGAGGTTGTGGAGGGAATAGGGTTGGCATACCAGCCAAAGGGAATACTATAGCGTTTACTCGCGTACAAAAATGCTAATAGCCCCGTTGGAGGGTTAACATCATTAAAAAAGTGAGCTTCTAATCCATCCGGAAAACCTGCATCAACGTACTTGTCAGTTCGTAGATTCAGAAGATTTTCCATCATTGCATCATGATCAGCCTGCAAGCTACTCAACTTGGCAGCATCACTTTGATAATAAATCATGAGACAACGCACAGCATTGATCGCGCCCGCAGTCCACTCAGCCGACATAATCGCATTATTATCTAAATTAGAGTAGCCCATGCCCCACAGTTGCCCATTCTGTGAAAAGCTACCCCAGCTTTTTACACTCTGCCAAATGTTAAAGGAGGTTCCCGCGCCAAACCAGCGATCGAGCAGATCAGGCCCCAGCACTGTTAATCCCCAAGTATTCACATCTACTGCATTGGAGCTGGTTGAGGGAGTCCACACGCCATTATTGTAAGTGCCACCCTGATAGAAAATACCTGCTGCTGCGTTCCAGGCATTGGTCTGAAAGAACTTTAATAATCCAGCCGTTTGGCCCGATGGGAGCTTGCCCCCCCAGATCATGATTGAAATCAGGTTGATCGCTGCTTTGACTTTCGCCTGATCATCGCTCGTGAGTGACCCATCTTTACTGAGAATCGCTTCCAGGATGTGCTTAAAGATGATTAACCCTGCCAAAAAGGAAGCATTATTTTCTACTGAAATTTCCCCTTGGGGAATCGGCCCGACATTGCCTTCAGAACCTCCTGGTGCAT
This sequence comes from Pegethrix bostrychoides GSE-TBD4-15B, assembly GCA_019359155.1. Classification (GTDB taxonomy): domain Bacteria; phylum Cyanobacteriota; class Cyanobacteriia; order Elainellales; family Elainellaceae; genus Elainella; species Elainella bostrychoides. Next base: position 37,693 of record JAHHHV010000024.1, on the reverse strand, counting down.
AGTAGAGTGATCCGATCGCACATTGCATTGATTGAAAAGCATACAAGATATAAAGAGCATTCTGGATTGAATCAGATTGAAAAGGAATATATCCCTGAGCTTTAAATTGAAAATAATCTGCTTGTAGAGGGCCAATCAAAAAAGCCCAGGCATTCTCACCCGTAATGGGTTTCCAATCTGCCCAAGAAATGGTTCCAGGTTTCGTTCGATCACAGGGAGGCCAATGGCTGATATAGTGTTCATAGTCCGTGTCCCAGAGGGGATCTTGCGCCCAATAATCTTTACCAATTAGACGCAGAGCATAAGCTTCTCTAGGATCGTTAATGGTTTGTTGATAGCCATATTGAAAATTATCTGTATTGGCGCGAACAGCTTTAACACTAGACAGAAGCCGCTGAGTACTGAAGGAGACCAAGGTGAAAATTTGGCTGGGGGTAAAGCCTTGCAACCCCCGATCTGCAATCAGAGCAAGGGCGATCTGCCAACAGGCGGCGTCGTAAATATCAGTACCCAGACAAGCATTGACTCGCTCTATCTGCAACTGTGATCCAGGGCTAGTTCCGCCATTGCGATAATAGGGGTGCTGATCTGTCCCGTCTCCGAAGTCCTGGATTGATACCGTACAGTCTTGCCCATTCTGCTTCGCCCAGGTATTACAGATATAATCACCCCAGTAATCAAGAGTGGAATAGTAGCTTAACGGTAATGTACCGGAATTTGTGAAGAATTGACCATTGCCATCGAAAACGGCACAGGTCGTTAAGAACTCTACAAGCTTTTGGATGTCAGTATCCGTTTGTGTTTTTTTGAACGCGATTGATTCCATTGTTTAATTCCTTTAATTGCTCATAGCTTTAGACTTGTTGCGGAATAGTCTAACGACGCTATTGATGGAGTCGAAATCTTAAGGTTTTTGCTTTTAAGACGCCGCTAATGGTGTGCATTTCTTATTCCACAACAAGTCTTTTCGTTAAAAGTGGTTTTAGAGCATTGCTATCCCATATTCACGAGTTTTTCATTCTCTTTCTTTATTATTCAAATAGGTTCTAAGAAATGGAATTCGTCCGCCTAGAACAATTTATCTGGCGGACATGCAATGTTCAGCTATCAAGCAAGGTTGTAGATCAACTTCACATTTGGCAGCGGCCGTTCAGGCGCAGGTGAACTTGGAGGAGAAGGCAAAGTATTGATGTAAGGATTGGCATAGTTGTTTTGGAACGTCTGGGGTGGGGTCGGTGCTGCGGGTTGTGGTAAGAAGAGTTCAATGATGGTCAGGATGACACCTAGCAAAGCAAATACGGATGACAACACCGAGCAAACGACTGCTTCAATAGCTAAGTCAACAATTTGAATAACAAGCGTTCCTAGCGTTAAGGCCGCTGTGATTCCATCCAGAACAGTCTGCTGAACTGGCTGTCCAGACTCGATATCTCGAACAAATTGAATTGTGTTTAGCACCAGTGTTGTCGCCGTTACTGCTACGGAAAACGCCTTAACCACAGTTGCTGCGTTTTGAAAAACATTGTCCCAGAATGCTGGTTCTATAAACTTTTGGGCTTCCTCATCCACTAATTCCAAAGCGGCATCAACAGCCTGCAAGCGCCAGGTTGCTTCAAAAGCATCTTCTGGAACAAGGGTTGAAATGATGTCATCCACAACACCGTTTAGCCGCTCTGCTTCAGCCAACGCATTGTCAAGTGCAACCTTTGCTCCCTCATAAGGATTGAGCAAATCAATCCCGGCTGAAGCTAAACCGAGCACTAGATCTACACATTTGTTGATCACGGCCGCTCTTTGTAGGTCGTTATCGGAGTTCCAATTCATAAATCCGATTGCCGTGTTGAACACCCCTCCGGCCCATGCTAAGAGACCAAACAGCTTTCCGACACCTGATAATGTTGGGTACTCTTTCGTGAATGCCTCTTCTGCATTCGTAAGTTGCTGAGCCAAACTGTATCCTTTGTACAGCGCCAATGCATCAAAAATGGCTTTGGCTGTACTGGTGGCATCGCCAAAATAGGTAAATGCATCTTGGATATTTTTAGCAGCTTGGTTGAAGTCAGCAGGAGTATCGGTGTCCGTCAGGGATGTGGGCGAACCTGAGACTGTTGAGGCAAGATAGGTCAATGCATCTGGTAACCAGTTCAGGGTAGTTGCCTCGTCCTGAACGGTTGTACCCAATAAGCCTGACTGCAAAGTTAACCGTCCAAACAGCAGCTTTTGATATTGCTGGGCATAATTGCCTGAAGGATCAAGCACCGATAACAGCGTTATGTAGTTATTGGCAACCGTCATTGTAAAGTCAGTATGCAGGATCGTCATCACCTGATCTAGCATGGCTTTTCCACTCACTACATCGAACATTTGGGCAGCCCATTTTTCGCCCCCATTGTTGATGTAGTCCTGTAATCTAGGTTGTCCTAGTACATAGGCTAGGTTATAGATCCCATCAGATTGAGCATTGTATGATTTGCTTTGAGACAACCCAGTTTTGAGGTAATAGTCCAGCTTGGCTTTTTGAGTATCATCTAAATTAATCGGAGGCGGATTAGAGCCGGACGAGGTGCTCATTCCTTTGGCTAAATACGGAATTGCAAAGTCTGTCTGATACCAAGACAAATCAGGGTTGATCAGGTTGATGCGATTAGAGTCTAAAACAGGAGGATTCTGGCCAAAAAAATCACTCAGCCACTGTTTCTTAGTGCCATCCTGTCCCATGCTCCACTTCATGTTCTCGACCAACAGGGTATGAGACATCGAAGTGACTGTATCATCTGGCAGCAAAGCAATCAACGTATTGACATTCAGATCGGTATCCTGAAGTAAATCGGCTGAGCTAAGCTGAATGGCATCGGCAAGAGCGCTTTGGGCTTGTGGAGAAGCTCCTTTCCAGAGGTAAACTTCGCTACCAATTGAGCGATTGCGACAGGTTTGGCTAATCGTGCCCTGAAAAGTATGGTTAGAGGGAGATAGAGTGAGCTGTCCTGCAATATACCGATCGGCGTTTTGTGAATCAACACCGCCCTCTGCATCTGAGTTAAAACTCACGTTGAGCTGATTTTTCTGATTTGGCAACAGGGTAAACTCTCCTGCTATCGGGATCTGATTGAGCGTGACAACTGGCTCGAGCGCCTTTGAGCTTTGAACATGCTGATAGCCTAACTGCACCGACAGACCAGGTTGCCATACATTTGCAGGAAGCGTATCGGGATCGGTGCCAGTCGGATAACGCTGCTTGGTGATTTGAGTAGTAAAGACATTCGGAGGAACTGCCGTTGCCAGAACTGAATAAAGCGTAGCTGTTTTGGAGCAATTTCCGTGAGCAATCGTGCCATAGCCAACCAGTCCATCTTTGTTGAATGTCACATGCCCAACCGTAAATTGCTTCGCCGTCCTTTGCCTCCAGGAAACTGTGGTACGGCTGAATTTGGGCCGCAAGATTGGTAATCTATCTAGGCGGAGTTGCCCCTGGGAAAATTTTAGCTGCTGGATCTGATCGCCAGGAATGTAGGTGCCATCCTGGTGAGAGTAAACGGAAATAAAATAAGAACGATTCAGTGCAGCCAGCGAGACTTTACATTCATTGAACAGTTTGAGTTGAGCAGTAGGCATGAGTATCTCCTTGGTAATTTCTAGTTTGTAGATTGGGTCTGTGATCACGTTTTTCGTGTCATCTGTAGGATTTGAACGGGATGCGTGGGGACACCGCCCCCACACCCCCTGCTCACAGCCTGTGAAAGCTGGAGATAGGCTCTTAAACCACTCTAAACCACTAGGCAAACACGACTTCAATCACAGTAGTGCTACTGCTTTCACCCGGCGGTGGCGTTTGAGAAGGAAGACCGTTGACGAAGGGAATCGCAACTTGGGTCATGAATGTTTCCAGCGGATTTTCAGGCTTCAGAACGAAAGCTTCGATAATAGCGATGATGGCACCCAGTATTGCCAAGACAGCTCCTAAAACGTTGGCAACTACGCTTGTGATGATCACGTCAACCACAACACAAACAGCCGCTACCGCATCTGCTGCCGCTATTAAACCATCCAGGACGGTTTTTGTGAACGGTTGATTGGTATTGAGGTCACTCATCAGTTGCAAGACACTCAATATCGCAGCAGCAGCAGCAACGATAACTGCTACAACCTTGAGGACTATTTTCAAAGCCGAACTCGTGAGAACCTTTTCCCACAGGGTGCCCTCCGTCTTAATTACTCTGGCTTCGACATCAATCAGTGCTGATGTTTCATCGATTCCTGTTTGCACCCAATTTGCATCTACACTTTCACCGATTTCAAAAATCACGTCCCCGCCAAGTTTGGATGACACCCAGTTAATTAGTTTCTGCACCAATTGCTTAAGCTGACTCCCGCCTGCCTTGAGCATAGTGAGGATCTCAGGAAATGTTTGCATTAACTGAGCCGCAAATCCTACCGTCGCTATGACTGTTTTCCCCTTTTCTGCGGAACCCAAGTTTTTCCAATTACTATAAGCACCAACAATCTGCTGAATTCCGAAGGAAAAAGCCGCAACAAAAATCAACTTCCCTGCAATAGACCATTTCGGATACTGGTTTGCCCATGAATCTTCAGCAGCCTGACAAACCGTCCAGACCGAACTTCCCGGTGCATTGCTGAGAATATTCGCCATTGATAGGGCAACATCGGCAGCGCCGTTAGCACTGTTCTGCACAAGGTCATTTGCTTGCTCTGTCGCAAGCTTCCACTCGTCGGGAATGATTGCAGGGTTACTCGCCGCAGTTGCGAGGAAAACCTGGAGCCAGTCGGTCAGCCACGGTGCCGTGTTGTCTACCGTTTGAATATCTGTCTTTACACTTTGGCTGCCAAGCACTGCCACTACAACATCATTGTAGAATTGCTGTGCGATCACCCCAGTGGGCTGCAACACCATCAGAAGCTCGCATGCGGCATTGAGCTGATTCGCATCTGGCGTTCCTGCGCTTCTATAAGCCGATATCCAGATCGGTAAATTGGGTGTATAAACATCATCGTAAAGTGCTTGTGCCCACTTCTCGCCGCCAGTTTTACCATTCTCATCCGGGACATTATCATTGAGATAGGGTTGAATTTTGGGCACAGATAGAATGTACGCCTCGTTATAAATTCCCTGCTGTTGCAGATTGAAGTCTGATTCTTTAGCAATTCCTGTCATTAAGTAGTATTTGAGTTTGAGCGTTTGATCATCTGAAAACTGTGTAGCAGGTTTACTCTCACCTGAATAGTTTGCAGCTTGCCAGCTCAGTTGAGCTTTGGCGTAGCTTGTCTGATACCAGCTCAAGCTCTGGTTGATTAGTGCCTTTCGATTGTCAGATAGCACGGGTGGATTTTCGCCATAGAAGGTAGTCAGCCAGCCCACTTCGTCTGAGTTCTGCGAAATTGCCCACTTCATGTTCTCAACCAATAAATTCTGTGCCATATTCTGGACATTCTGTTTGTCGTCCTGAGATATAACCATCAGAGTGGCTAATGTATCTGCGTTCAGGCTGGTATCCTCTAAGATATCTGCGGTTGTGAGCAAAGTTGGCTTGGCAGGAGCTGCAAGCTGAGAAGCCGTTGTGCCCTTCCAAAAGTACACCTCACCCTCAGGTGGAGTAGGATTGTTGGGATCAGCAGGGCAGCAGCTTGTTATGGTGCCAGTAAAGGTAGAAGTACTGAGCATCGTGATTGTAATCGAAGCTTGAATCACACCTACGGCACCCGTGTATGTGTCCGTGCAATCAAATTCAGTATTGTCTGAATCATTGATGACGAGCTGAACCGTGTTGGGCAGGGGTGAGGGCTGGTAAAACGAAACTGTACTGAGGTCTGTACCACCATTGTCTGGATCGCCATTGTAAACAATCTGTTGATGCTGGGTTGTATCATAGCCTAAACTGAATGTGTATCCAGGTTGCCAAGCACTGTCAGGAAGTTTGCTGAGTTCTACAGTAACCGGATAGGGTTGCTTAGTAACCCAAGTATTGAACTTCCTGGGCTGAGAACCAGTCAACAAGGCAGCAGACGGCTCGTGATCCAATGGCAGATCGACCAGAGGGAAAAAGGACGCAATGACGGAATAAGTAACTGCATCAGCTTTTGTTGTGCCGATGGTGATCATGCCGCTCAATGTGACACCGCCACTCATGAAGTAGAGATAACCGGAGGTGTAGTGGGATTTTGTCAATTGCCGCCAAGATACAAAGTTTTTACCAAACCGTGGTAAAACAACATGAATGTCATCAATTAGCAAATTACCCTGATAGAACCGGATCGACTTCACACCATGTCCAATATTTAAGCCAGGCTGATCTTTAGATGAGGCGCAAACATTGTAAATCCGATCGGCAATCTCCACAGGCCTGATCAGTTCAGAATCATGGTTGTACATCCGAATCTTATGGACAGTCTTGTTTAATTTTGTCGGAATAGCTGTGCTCATGTTTAGTACCTTTTTGAGTTGACTGTGAGTTTTTACTGCATACAGAGTTTTTTGTTCAGTTCATGATAGAAATACAGGGATAAATCTCTGTTCTAATATCCCTAAAATGCCTACTCTATTAGCCAAAAATTGTCGAAGTTTGAGTTCTCAAGTTACATTTATACCATATTTTTGTTCTCTTCATCAGATAACTTGAAGCATTTCTTCAGTTTGACAACTCAAATTCGTGAATATGAAGTGCAATATCTCTACGCTCTTGATGCAATAAATTAGAACTAGGAGAAATGGTAGATGGAGACACTTGCTAAATTATTAGCTTCAGAGTACATCCTCCTTGAATTTAGATTTAGCAATATCGTTTTCTGATGTGTTCATACTACCTAGCTAGCAAGATTACTATCATCTACCAATTGCTGTAATACTAATCTTCTATGAACCTGTATAGAAGGCGTGAGGGCGGAGTTCCCACAAGGGGGCTTTGCCCCCTTGATCTCCCTTGATTCTGTGCCGCTTCAACAAGGATGGGGGTATGAGTACCCAGATCTAAGCTAGGTTGTAGATCAACTGCACCTTGGGTGCCACAATTCTATCAGGTGCTTTAGAACGAGCAGTTGCCGCAGGTGGAGAGGGGAGAGCATCCGTGAAAGGAACAGCGTGCTGCTCCTGGAAGGTTTGAGCAGGAGGTGGCGTTTGGGGCTTGGGTAGAAACAGGTTGATAACCGTAATGACGATTCCCAAAAATGCGAAGACCGCCGATAGGACTGTGCAGACAACCGAGGTAATCGCGATCTCTACAATCTGAACGATCAAACTCCCTAGAGTCATTCCCATTGTGATGCCATCCATAACAATTTGCTGAATTGGCTTTCCGTCTTGAATATCTTTCACAAAGTCATAGATGTTTAAGGCTAGAGTTGTTGCGGTAATCAAAATCCCAGCAACTTTTGCCACGAGCTTGGCTTTCCCAAACACGTTCTCCCATGAGGCTTTTGGTACCAACTGTTTGGTTTCCTGATCCACTAAGCCAATGGCACTCTGAACTGCCTGTGTTCTCCACATTGCCTCATCAATATCGATAGCGTCATTGATCATTTCCGTGACAATATCATCCATGACGCTGTCCAGGCGGGCCGCTTCCGATATCGCATTCTTGAGAGCCTGCTGCGATCCCTTCACAAAAGGATCTAAGAGATCAATTCCCAGTTCGGCAAATCCCTTGACTAAATCAATCGTCTTAGTGATAATCCCTACCTTTTTGCTGCCATCTTTTTGAGAGTCCCAGTTCATAAAGGAAATTGCGGTGTTAAACACTCCTCCAACCATAGACAAAAAATTCAGCAATTTTCCTAACCCACCCAAAGTCGGATATGCCGCTGCAAATGCCGCTTTTGCCTGAGTGAGTTGATTGACCAGACCGTAGCCTTTATAGAGGGCAAAGATGCCGAAGATCGCTTTTGCGGTTTTGGTTGCATCACCAAAGTACTTGAACGCATTTTTGATATCATCAACCGCTCCCTGAAAATCACTGGAGACTGCTGTCGCTCTTAGCGATGTCGGGGTATCTGGGACAGTAGCTGCCAAATTTTCCAGTGTTTGCGGCAGCCAGTTCAGGGTGGTTTCCTCGTCCCAAACTGTGGTGTTATATATGCCTGTTTGCAGGGTCAGTCGACCAAATAACCGCTCCTGGTATTTCTTAGCGTATTCCCCAGAGGGATCAAGCGTACCCAGTAAGGCTGTGTAGTTATTCGCCTGCTTGATTCCCACTTCCTCGTACCCATCGGTTAGTAGGGCAGTGAACACACTGTTAAGTTTAGCAGGCGTTGTGAGTTCATCCAGGAGGAGAGCAGCCCACTTCTGACCCCCATCTTGAATGTATGCTCCTAAATTACGCTGCCCCAACAAATAGGCTTGAGTAAAGACACCACTGGACTGAGTATTATACTCATCGCTTTCACCCATGCCATGAGTCAAGTAATACTCCAACTTTGCTTTCTGGATCTCGTTCAACTGGATCGGCGGTGGAGTTGTACTGTTGGGAGAGGTACTGAGACCCTTTGCCAAATAGGCTACTGCAAATTTATCTTGATACCAGGATAGATCTTGCGTAATCACCGAAATGCGAGACGCTTCGCGAACAGGATCGAGAACAGGAGGATTTTGAGCGAAAAAGTCACTTAACCATTGCTTCTCGTAATCTCTCCGACCCATTGACCATTTCATGTTCTCGACCAGCAGGGTCTGAGACAGTTGGGTGACTGTGTCATTGGGTACTAAAGACACCAGGATATTGACATCTAGGGGCAAGTCTTGTACGAGAGCCTCTGCGCTGAGTTGGTTCAGTACGGGTGCCTGAAAATGCTTTGATGGGGAGGGAACGAGACCTTTCCAGAGATAAACCCCGTCCCCTGCGCGATCGCTACACAGTTGGCTGACAATGCCCGTAAAATGCTCTCCCAAAGGACTCAGGATAATTTGGGCAGCCACATACAGCTCGGGGTCTTCTGAACAGTGGAAAGATGCCTCATCTTTAAGATCTAGAGTTACTTTCAGTTGATTATTGCCATCCGTCTGCAAGGCAAAATGTCCGCTCATATCTTGTTGAGCGAGCTGTACCATGGGTTGGCTTATTCCCTCGTGTAGATTATACTGGCAGCCCAATTTCAGTTCTAAACCCGGCTGCCACGCCTCGGCGGGAAGAGCATTTGGATCAGTGCCAACGGGGTATCGCCGTTTGGTAATTTGAGTGGTGTAAGTGGCGGGTGGAATTGCTGTAGCCATTACGCTGTGAGAGGTAGCCGTTGTAGGGCAATCGCCGTGAGTAATCGTGCCGTAGGCTGTAACCCCATCGCTGCTGAAGAGCAAATTGCCTGCGGTGAAATGACTGGCGGTTCTCTGAACCCAGGAAATTGAGTCACGGTCAATCTGGGGTTGCACGAGCGGGATTTGATCAAGGTGGAACTGTCCGTCAGAACAGTGCAGGCGGTGCACAGATCCTTCAGGAATATAGGCGCATTCCTCTTTTGAGTAAGAGTAGAGGAAATAGAGACGATTGAGCTTGGCAACCTTGGTTTTAGGACTGGTAAACAGCTTGAGTTGAACAGTCATAGGAGTCTCCTGTTGTCATGAATTTTCAGAGCAGTGTGAAGAATGCTGGGTTGAAGATTGATGCAAAAATGTAGATCAATGCAGATCAATGCAGCAGTCGGTTTCCAGATCGAGATCTAGTCTTGCCCAATTCCGACCAAGCTGCATCTTGGTAGTCGGCATGACTCAGTAGACTTAATTGGAAATAGTTGAAACCCTTGCTATGTGTGGCTTTCAGGAAACGGCTAAAATCACCTAAAGCGCTTGCTATATAAGGCTCTGAGGGCATTTTGACTGTTTTATTACCGATTAAGTCTATTGTCAATAAAGAAATGACCGTAAAAGAAGCGTAACGTTTTAATCCCATGCCCAATGTTCAATCCAGGCATCCCTTCGGATTGAGCACAGACCTGGTAGGTGTGATTGGTAATATTGGCTGGATTGATCGATTCAGAACGGCTCTTACACACACGAACCTGGCGAACTGTTTCAGGCTTCAGATTTGGAAAAAGTGTTTGGCTCATGTCTAATACCTTTGTTGTGAGTTGATATTGTTTCAGAATTCTTCGGTTGATGGTAGCAATGCAGGGATAAGACTCTGTTATTCCACCTGAGATATTCAAACTATTCAATCCTAGCTTTCTCTCGAGCTTGAGATAGATTAGTTTGAAACATCTTTACTGATTCATTAGTTTGAATATGTACGATGAATCTAACATTTTCTCGACCTTAACACAATAGATTTAGACTGAGATAAAACTATGGACATTTGCGCTGACCAATTTATTAATCCCAAGTTTGTATTTCCATCTTAAATTTGAGTACATACTGTTGGATCAACAAAATCGCAGTCATCTACTCAGTGTCACAGTCTGAGAATGACACTAGCCCATGACACCTATCATGGTGATCGATTTTGAAGATGTACAATGACGCCTACCGGGTAATATGATGCGCCCAAAGCTGATTATCCGATGAAACCGTTTGATACATCAAATCCCAGGAGTAGTGCAGATTTTCGCCGCTCTTAGTTTCATCGTAGCCGTCAGGTGTCCAAACTCCATTGGGGTCGTTCACCCAAACGCCGGTTGCATCGTATCCCCGCAGCAGAATCACGTGCCCAGAGCGGGTGAGCTTCGTATGCACCACAACAGGCAAACCGCAGGCTAACCAGGCTCTGATGTAAGCCCAACTGCTGGTATAGCTGAATTCATCCTGGCAGCCATAGGCTTCCACTACTTTCGCCAGATCCAGCGGCGAGTGGCGGTCTAACCCGTGCTGGTCGCAGTAGGCATCGAGTTCGTCAGGATAGCGCATTTGGGGATGCAGTTGATGTACGCCCAGATAGGCCAAATCCATTGCCAGTGCTGTGACGTTACAGGAGCCGCCCGGTGCCTCCTGATTATCATTCTGGTCGTAGTAGTCGTAGTGAGGAATCGGTAAATCAACCGTGGTGGGAGACAGATTCAGAGGCTGGCCATCCTGCAAAATTTCGACATGGGGACGGAAGATATACCAGGTGTTGTATTCGTCATAGGCGATCTGTTTGCCCTGCGCATCTACACCCAGCGAAACCTTGAAGTGGCTGCCGACGATTTCGTAGCTAGAGATGGATAGGGTTGTTCCGGCGGAAATGGCCTGCTTCTGGTTGTTGGGCAGCGTCGTGCTTTGGGCGGTGCTGAGCTTGAGCCAGGTGTCGTGAACGATTTTGATGGTGTAAGACATGATGAAATCCTTTCCTGGAGGGTTCTTGATGGCGTACTTTTTGGCCTGCGGACGGTTTGCAAATCAGTTTTCTAATTTTCGCTGGATAGCTTGTCAGTCGCTTCGGCTGATTCAGCTAGTCTGCGCTCGATCTCATTCAGTAATGCTTCAGAGCTGGTGAAACCCAAGCGCTGCCCTGTGCTGGGAAGCTCAAGCGTGAAGCGACAAACAGTTGTGTTGGTTGAGAGGTTTTGCTCCTCCCAGTGGCGAATCACATAGACTTTGTAATGGGCAGGGCTGTTTGCCATGATCTGGCTCCTCTGGCTGCTGGCGAAGATATGTAATTTAGCTGAGAATTTCTTCTCGATGATCACATTCCATCCAGCAATTCGGCCTTAAAATACAGTGGTCATTTTTAGAACCTGATTTAGAGTCTGAAAGGGGGCAGGGGTTTTACCCCTGGAGGCGCAGCCCCCACCCCCTAACCTATCTGTGAACGCTGTATACACTTCAACGCTCAAGAACCCGAGTCTTCGCGGTATTTCCTGAGGCAGGTGGCGGACAGGGGTTAGCGGCAGGATAACAGCCGTATAGCTGAACGCTTTGGGTCTGCGGCGATGCGGTGTAGTTAAAGGCAATCACGTATAGATTGGCCGATGTGCCAAAACTGGTGCTGCTGATCGCACATTCTGGCTTGGATGAATCAGCACAGGTCTGGGGCTGCCAGCCTCCGTTCTGCCATAGGTAGAGCGTGTATTTTAGAGGCGGCTGCGAGGCGGCTGCAACCCTGGGCGTTGACCAGGTGACGAGAACATTGCCGTTATCTGGCGGCTGGGCTGTAATAGATGCGGTGTAGGGCCAAATGACCTGACCCGAATCCAGATTGGGTGCAGCGGGCAGGTTGATATTCACCCTGGGCATATCTGGGTAGTTCAGCCCCATGTACACGATATCACGTTGTAGCGGATCTACCGCCCACACGGCTGATACAGTAACGTTATCACACAGGCCATATAGCAACGCACCTGAGTTACTTTTGCAATCTTGCAGGTCGGTTGGGCTGAGACTGCTGGTGATGGCTGGCGAGCCGCTGTCCTGACCGGTTGGCAGCCCCCACACCTGAGCGGTCGCCCCTGTGTAAGTGTCTGTGACCTGCTTTGACTCTGGAGTGATGTCAAACGCCATTGTGTTACTGCCGGCATCTGTCAGGATGATTCTACAGGGTTTATAGGCACCTGATGCAAACGGCAATGGCAGCGTTTGTGCTCCTGGCCCGGCGATCGGGATGTCAATAGCGCTGCATAGATTGGCGCTCACCCAGTTATTGCTGATTCCGGCTCCGGCAGCGTTGTAGCCCCAGTTAATTTTGTATTGCTGGTAAGGGTCGTAGGGGCGCTGATTGTCCAGGGCAGTGGTTCCCCCCGCGTCAATGATAAAGCCCGACGAAGCGTCCCGGAAATTGCCATATTTGTCATCGATCGAGAACGAATAGGCTACGGCAGCAACCCCGTCTGTAGGGCTGTGGATCAGACGAGTATAGGGATCTAGATTGAACTGGCTGCTGTAGGGGACTGTAAAGGTTAGAAAGGGGTCAAATTGATACTGCTGGCTGCCATCGTTCGGATCGTAAGCTACACCCCGCAGCAAAGCCTGAACTCGCTGGGTGCGGTCGGTCATGTCAGGCAGATCGACTCCGCCGATCTGAGGGTTATATCCAACAATATGTTGGATAACACAGGCGTTCTGGAGGTTTTGGTCTGGGTTATCAGGTAGGCCGCAATCCTGGTAGAACGGCGTGGAGTTCTGTTGAAATGCGGTGTAAAAATTATTCCAGACTGCTTGAGCATTGCTCTGAAACAGACTACAGAAATTGGCTTTATTGAACTGTTGAGTCACCCCATCTGGCCAGGCCAACTGGTCGAGATTAGTGCAAGGATTGCCCTGAATCCAGGACATCCAGCGATCGATATAGGGCTGCACCTCCGTTGCTTGATTGACAACCCCACTAATCAGATAGTTCGAGCCGTCTGTTGGCTTATAAACCGAAGACACAGCCTTGGCCAGCGTATTTTGAATTGTGTTATAGCCTCCTGGCACATGGACTGCGACCGTATTTGTCCCCCCGCCTAGCTCAGACGGCAACAGCTTGCTGAAGGCGTTGTCCACCTGGTATTGGCTTAGGTAAGCCGAGTACATCGTCCAGGGCAGCTTGGTGACAAAATCGCTGACCCGCTGCCTGAAGGTCGGCAGATCCATTGCGCCACCCATATAGCCCGTTGCCCCGTGGTTGGAAACTGAGGCCGCAACTGGTAGGTAGAGATCGTCTACATGAGACACGTCGATATCAGCCATTGGAGTGCCCGTATCCGGATCGCCGTTTGCGTCGGCATTATCCGAGTCAAAGGTGTATTCCGCGAGCTGAGCTGGAGCATCGGCAGCAATGGAGTTGTTGGCGAAGCCCGTGAAGCAGTTGCCGCTGGTGCCCGGTTGATCTCGCTTGCCCTGAAAGCAGGGCACCGGAGTTCTGGGATAGGTCGAGTTGTCATACTGCGTCGTTTGAGCGGCGTTGTTTTTATCCAGCGCCACCATTGCCTTTTCAAAGTTGAAGAGGTTGACGGAGAAAATATAGACCCGCCCCGACTGATACCAGCAGCGCCGCACCTGCTGAACACCCTTCACGTCAACGAGCTTTCCTTCGTTGGGAATCATCACCGTTACGGTTTCGCCTGGCTGCAAACCGCCGTCCTCCGGCCCCGGCCCATTCACGAGAATCCGACGCACGTTATTTTCGCCACCGCAAAGATCAGTCGGGACTTGAATTACTGGATAGACGGGAAAGGGAAAGTCGTTGTGGAAGGTGATGTAGCGCTGATAGTCAGGAGTTGAATCTGTTGCAGCAGTTGCAATAGGTATTGTCAGGGAACACAGAATAACGACCAATAATGTTGATAGAGCTAAACTCAAACGAATAACTAGTTTTTTCATGTCCTACTCCGAAGATTTTTTGTAGATCAGCCCTGTGACAATCAAAATGCATCATCTAAAATTTTGATTGTCCGAATACAGCGTTTTTCACTCACGTAAGGTGCAGGGGGTGTGGGGATGGAGTTCCCATAGGGGGGCCTTGACCCCCATTGATTCTGTACAGCTTCAAAAAGAATGGGTATGAGAATGGGTATGACAGGAATATGGCTGTTCAAGTTGGCAATGAAATTTCGACTGTCCACAATGTGGTCGGTATGCCGCCAAGCGTGTCCAATACGTAGAGAGCTGTACCCGCTGGATGCATGGCTAATGTTTGAGGATGAGTGCCTACCTGAAAACACTCGATGACTTGCATACTGTCGAGCCTGATCCAGGCGATTGTATAGTTGTTTAGGACAGCAAAAAAATTAATTCCATCGGGGGCTGCAACCATTGTGGCTGATGTGGCTGGAGAGTACGGACCTGCAAATCTGAGTGGAGCAGGAAGAGGAATTTTGCCAATGACTTGATTGTCTGCGGCATCTACGACAGAAATTTCTGGGTCCAAGTCTGCAACAAAGTAGTGCTTTCCGTCTGCGCTGAAGGCAGCAATGAGGGGTACAAGACCTGGTATCACGGGTGTTGATGATAGGGTATTGGTTTCAAGTTGGTAGCTGTAGATGCCAGAACCAGTACAGATTAAAATTAAATCGCCTTGAGGATTTGCAGTCATTAATTTAAAGTCAAAAGTCTGCTGAAAATCTACTGATTTAACCTGACTCAAATTTGACGGGTCGAGAACAGCGAGAGAAGAAACCTGCGTATAACCTTGTGACTGTTTCGGACACACAGCTGCAACAATCATGCTTCCTTGTGCAGCCCCTTTTACAATGGAAGCGTAGTTTCCTAATGATTGATTTAGCAGCTGTCCTGATAAAGCGAAGGAGTCAACCTCACCGGGATCGGCATAATCAACACAATAAAGTTGGGTCCCGTCGGAATTGAGTGTTGGGCTATTTAGATCAGAACCACTATCAATAGTTTTAATAAGCTGATTTTCTGCTGTGGAGATGATAAATGCGCTCATCATTGAAGTAGCGAGGTAAGAGCCATCAGAACTCATATTGATATTTAGACCGCCAGCCGGAAGAAGCAACGAGCTGAGCTTAAAAACATTGATGAAAGTTGAGCTGACAATACCGCCGTTATTTCTCTTCCCCGGAAAGGCAGTCAGCGTAAATTGGAGTTCTCCAGTCACAGCAGAAAGCGTGAAGGAGTAAGCGGTTGAGTTGGCCGGTAAACTAGTCGCGCCTGAAATCGGGGTGCCATTCAAACTCAAGGCACAGTGGTCTACATTCTCAGTTTGCCAACAAAATTCGATTGTACTGCCTTCTGTAATAAAATCAGAACTGCTGACAGTCCCAAATTGAATAATCGTAGGCTGCTCCACAGTAACGTACACCTGCTTTTGGCACAGGGCACTGCCGCCTGCCTCAACATTGAGCGTGAATTCCGTTGACGCCTGTAACCCGTACAAGGGATAGGTGGCTACAGGCTGCAAATTAGAAACATTGGCTGAGCCATAGCTTAAGCTATAAACATAGGTGGTATTGCTGTCACTGCTGCTCCCGCTCCAGGAGAGAGTTACTGTGCCCCCTGGCGCTATACTGGTAGGCTGTGCGGTGAAAGACTCAAGATTAAAGGCTTGAGGAAACTTGGAGAGGGTGAAGCTGGTGGAGTTGGTTTGCGAGTGATTGTTGAGGGTAACGGTTTCGATAATCTTGAGGAGAGTGCCTCCAACTTGGCCATTCACAGCAATGTTGCTGAACTCAAAGGTCAGGCCATCGGGCCCAATCATGGCGCTGCCCCCACTGGGCTGAAAGATAAAGATACCCGCCCCCCCAGAAGAGAGGCTCCAACCCGTTGGACAGGTGGTGGAAATGTTGGCTGAGTTGGTCAAATCAATATCAGAAGTGCCGATCACAACTGAGAATTGAAGCTGAGTACACTGAATAGCAGGTGGAGCTGCCCGGTAGATCACTACAGTGATGCTGCCAGTGCTGTTAATTTGCAGCGGATTGGGATTGGTGGTGACGAGATAACTGAACTGGGTATTTTCAGTATCGGCAAGAACGATGTTGTCGAGTTTAAGCGTCATGGTTAAACCTCTGGAAATGTAGTGAAGTCAATTGAGAGAATGGTGAGGTGATTGAGGCAATCGAGTTCTTTGCTGTTTTTCGAAACTCGTTACTTTATATCTTCTCAAGAACAGAGAAGATATAATTCAAGACAACGCACTCCTATGCTTAATACCAATCAGAATCAAAGCGATATTGATAAATAAAAGCACAATAAGAGGCTGCTGAGGCGAGTCTACCTGGCTTGAAGCTGAACTGTCCAAATTTTAGATCGAGAGTTGCCACCAGCTCCGGCATCTGCTACATATAACCACTTACCATCTGAACTCACTGCTATTCCGGTGGGTGACTGGCCTACCTGTAAAGTGCAGAACACTGCTGGTTGTGCTGCTGGGTTTATCCAAACAACCGTGTTGTTACTCAGACTGGCGAGGAGGTATTGTCCACTGGAGTCAAGAGTCATGTATCTTGGTGCAGCCGGTAAGGAGATGGTGTTGACCACTTGATGGATTGCTGCATCGACCACCTCAATCGCTGGTGTGGTTTTAGCAAGATAATACTGGCTTCCATCCCCATTAAATAGAGCAAGCAGATTCTTCAATGAATCAAGAGGTGTTACGGTATTCGCATTATAGTCATAGCTCCAGAGCTGTCCAGAGAGATGTCCGGCAGGGATGTAATCAGGAATGTAATCAATAAGCAGAAATTGATTGCCTTGAGGATTACCCACAATACAGCTTATGACTGCATTCTCATCTGGAACAGTAAATCCGGCGTGTTGAACAGCATCGTAATTATCTACACGATAGACGGTGGCAGAAACGCTCACGCCGTTCTGAACTGCTACGACAAGCAGAGGGGGATTATTACTGCGTATTAGCCCTAATCCCAAATAGGCTGATGCGCTGCTGCAATGTAGCGTCGCGGCATAGCTTGAGGTGTCCACAACAGCTAGGGAATAAATGTTGCCTGCCTGATAAGAAGTACAGTAAAGGTGAGAGCCGTCTGCGCTGAGAGCCATAGGGCTGAGGTTGAAGCAAAATGTCCAGAAAGAACTAATATCTAGAGCCTTGGCGGTACCTATAGAAACAACAGATGGGCTGAAGAGTTCTCCTCCAAAATTACAACAAGCAACGAAAAGCTTAGAGTCATCCGGACTAATCAGCATTTGCAGAGGGTTAGGAGTAACACCTTCAATGGGAGCGGACAGCACTTGAGGCTGAAAGACGTTGACAATTGCGTTTCTGGTCACTCCGTTATTATCACCCTGATTAGGAAAAGCATTCAGCGTATAGGTATAGCTGCCTGGAGCTTGAGGAACAGTAGTGGAATAAGGATCGTTGGAAGATTGATTGTTTTTTAATCCGTCTTGAATCATCTTGCCATTCATGGTGAGGGCGCAGTGATCTACATCCTCCGTCTGCCAGTAGAGCTGAATGTTGCTACCGGGTAGAACACTGACAGGATCACCCACCACGCCAAATTCTCCAATCACAGGTTGATTGACCGTGACAGTCTTCTGCTGCTGGTATTGGGCGCTGCCGCCTGCGACGATACTCAGCGTGAAGGTCGTTGTTTCCAGCAGGTTCTCTACCGGGTAGCTGTCCGTGTTCGGTAAGTTGTCAAACGTGTTCGTGCCATAGCTCAAGCTGTAGTCGTAGGTGACATTCTGACTGCTAGCACTACCGCTCCAGGACAGGTTCGCAGTCCCCCCCGGAGCCACAGTGGCAGGGTTAATGTTGAAATACTGCAATTCAAAGTTTTTGGGAAACTTGGAGAGGGTGAAGCTGATAGTGTTGATCTGCGGCTGCCCACCACTGGGCGGCGTCACTGTCTCCTTGATGTTCAACGGCGTACCGCCCACTTGGTCGTTGACTGCAATATTGTTGAACACAAAGCTCAAGCCATCTGCACGGATTGTGCCGTTACCCGGAGTGGAGGTGAAGGTGAAGACGCCAGGGTCATCTGCGGAGGAACTCTCTGTCCAACCGGTTGGGCAAGAGGTGGTGATCGTGCCGGGGTCAGTGGTCAGGTCAGTGTCATTTTTGCCTGGGACGACCGTGAAGGTGAGGCTGCTGCATGTCACCTCAGGAGGAGCACTTTTGTAAACCACGACGGTGAGGCTGCTAGTGCTGCTGCTGATTTGCAGAGGATTAGGATTTGTGGTAACGGTATAGCTGAGTACGGTATTGTCAGTATTGGCAAGAACGATGGCGTTGAGTTTAAGCGTCATGGTTAAATTTCAGGAAATGAAATAGAGTACGTTGGGTTAATTAGGTTAATATTTTCGTTCCTCCCTCCGAGATAGCAGCCAGCAGCAGGAAGGAATCGCGATCAGCTATCTTGTTTGTCAACCAGCTTCAACCAACCTTCGTGAATTACCGCAGGCGTATTAACTAAACGCGGCTTTTGATTTGCTTTCACGATCGGCAGACTCGTATTCCAGGTATTGGGATCGCTGCGCTCAATCCACGACCAGTCTGCGTGCTTTAAGGCAGGAATCGGGATGCGGATCGTATCTGGATCGGTAAGCAGTCCATTTACCCGGAAGGTGACGTTGAGCGTCTTGATCGCATCTCCAATGTATGCTTCGGGCAGTGTCACCTTTTGAATTGGCAGAATTCCTGTTGTCGCGTGAATATTGCCGCGTGGGTCGAGCAGCAGTGTGACAAATTTTGTGGTTTGCTGGGTGGCAGGCTGTCTTAGGTAGTTGGGCGGCAGTGTGATGTAGTTGTTTTCTCCGATCGGCGCGATGTAAGGCGTTGAGCTACTGGGCGTATGCACCGAGTTAAACTGCCCGTAGTTATCGCTGTTGAAATAACCCAGCAAGCCATCATCAAACAGGTCTAAACTGCCCAACCGCAGATTAAACTGCACCTGAGTAAAGTCAAATGAGGTTTCATTGAGCCAATTCGATCCACAGGTCCAGGCCCAGGCTTGATCCTGCACCGGATCGCCCTCCAGCATCAACTGAAGCTCAGCCCGCACCAGCGCCAGCGGTCGCCCAATCAGCACCGAGAGCTTTTCATCACCTCTGCCGCTCAAGGGGTCAACCTGCCACAGCGTGGCGTCAATGACTTGCAGTAATGCCTCAAACCCCGCTGCCTGATCATTCAAACTTAAAAGCTGTTGAACAAAGCCCTGGAGATGAGGATTGGCAATTTGAGCAGGCGCGATCGGCGCAGCATCTCCTGGATTGGGCTGCCATACCAGCGTGTACTGACCTTGACTGTTTTCCACCCGCAGCAGTTCACCCAGCAGGTCGCCGGTGGCATCATAAATTGCCAGACTTTGATCCAGGTGGTTTGGCAACACCCAACCACAGACCGGGCTGGCGTTGGCATACAAATCCGAGCGCTGCTGGTCATTGGTGGCAGACAGAAAATTGAACTCTAATCGAGCGGGCTGCACTAAACGCGGCGACTGTTTCAAATAGGAACTGGCGCTGGGCGGATTCACCGATCCTGCCGGTTTATAGTTGGAATTGGGCACTAGTTCATTGCCCTGAATCGGGTAAAACGACTCGTAGTTGCCAGTAGGATTATTGTTGGCTTGCAGCAGGGGTAACACCTGACCAAATCGATCGACCACCTGCAACTCCTGGAAGTAGAAGTGTCCGGCGCGAATCGGGAAGAAATAGCTGGCGGGCAGAGGCGGAGGGTCCCAAGCGCCACCCCCGGCAAATCCGGGAGTCGGATAGGGAAATGAATCATACTGATCGCCCACTTGAGCCACCACTGATGCATCGGGCGGCATCGTCACATCCAGATCTTGCATGATCAGGAAGTCATTAAAGCCGCTCAGGGTCTGCGATAAGAAGTTCCATTCCCCAACCTGATCAATCAGCTTCTGAATTGCTTGCAGACCGGGCGCGTTTGGGTCACTGGGATTGTCTTGCAGATATTGTTTGAGGCGAGCAATAAAGCCAAAGGTGATGTGCGGGCTGAGAAAAATGCGTCCACTGTAGGTTTGAGTGACTGGATCGGTGTCGCTGTCGATATTGGGGGGTGGCCAATCATAGTCAGACCCGTCGAACTGCCAGTTGATCACGCCCGCTGTCGAGGTAGTGCCTGGTGTCGGCAGATAGGTTGCCTTCCACTCCAGAAACAGCGGTGCCCAGGCCTGCTGCCAGGGCGCGATCCCCAGCGTTGCCGGAACATTGGCAGCGGGCGTTTGATTCACTGTGCCGCCACTGACATAGGAACCGATCGCCGTTGCTACTTCTGTCGGAGTTGACCCACCCATCTGAGCCACAATCACAGCAGCGCTGTCTGTATCCAGAAAGAATGCCTCCTGGAGCAGGGTCATCATCAGACTGACAAACTGGGATGGCAGCTTGCCCTGTTGGGCAGACGAAAGCATGGGAATGAACTGACTGAGCTGGCTCACCGTTACCGTCTGGCTGCCCACCGTTAACCCGGTAATGGTTTGATCGCCCAGGCGAGTCAGCAAGGCCGCAGTCGGATCGCTGGCCCCTCCGTAAATATAGCGATCGGGCCACTCCATGCCGCCAATCATCAGCACCGGGTCGCTGGGCTGATAAAAGCGGGGCTGAGCCACCGGGTTAAGTTGCAGCATCGGCGGCAGCTCCATGACGGTAGTGGCATAGTGGGCGATGCTGGCTGGATTATGGGGATCGGGCAGAGCAGCGACCTGACCAGCAATCTGGCTCTGCAATTGAATCACCTGACTGATCAGGCTGCCAGAAGTGTTGGTATCCAGTGCGGTCTGCATTGCCTGGAAAATTTGACCCCACAGAGCAGCGAGCTGTGTTTCCGCAGGCGGCGGACTGTCCTGATATCCATTCTGGATGGCAAATTGCTGTTTCCACCAGATGTCGTGGAGCTGTGACTGGAGCGATCCTAGCTGTCGCCGGTTTTGATCAAGCTGCACCTGGGCCTGGTTGAGCTGGGCCAGAGCGGCGGCCTGGGCTGGGGTAATCTGGGGCTGGGGCTGGTTGGTCTGGGTCAGGTCTGCCCGTTGGGCTGCCGCAATTTGCCACAGAGTGCCTCCTGGCGTTGAGGCAAACCAGGCTTGTTCTGCCTTGAGCGCTATCTGCGCCGCACCGTCCGGTGGATTCATCTCCGGCAGCAGGCTGTACTGAAACGCCTCCATCAGTTCCGGGTTAACGGTCGTGCCAGAATTCTGGGCAACCGATTCTAAGAGGACCGTAAACGCATCAATGCCGTTATCACCCACAGCAACATGGAGCTGGGTCGGATCTAAATTGACGCGCTTGGGGACCGTCGTGGTCTGCCATTGCACCGCGTAAATCATGCCGTGGCAGAGGGACTGTTTCGGCAGGCTGGCGGCGGGCAAATTCTCTGCCCCTGCCGGGACTGCCCAGTTTAACTCCTGCATCAACGCCATCCATTGATCCGCCGTGGCCCAGCCGTTCGCCCCATACTGACTGCCATACAGCAAATCTTCCGTCGGGTCAGAATACCAGCCCATCACCACATAGGTCAGGTTAGTACCGCCGTTATAGACATCGCTGGGCAAATCGCTCAGGTCGTCGTAGACCGAAAATACATCCTGCACGTTCGGCGTGTAGGCAGAAAAGGTGACAGTGGCAGGACCCACCGCTTTGAGAAAGAGCTGGGCTGCCGCTGGTTCCACCCAGCTCTCCAGATCCACGGTTTTGCCTAAGGTCGCCGTTGTCACCGAGTTGGGGGCGGAGGTATTCGTCGGAAATGGGTCAACAAAGGGATTCGTGCCCGGACTGCTCTGAGATCCCAGATAATCGCTCTGCACGACCCAGGCTCGACAGGTTCCGGTGGCAGCCGTTCCCGGTACAATTCGCACGACCAGCCAGCGGTTAGGAACATTGGGAAAAACCACCTCCTGCTGTTCGGTCATGCCTGCGGTAGCACGAACGGCGGCGGCGGTGCCTGCCTGGGAGGAAGCGGTTTGTTTGTTTCCGTGGGCAAAGGTGTCGGGTAACACCCAGTGCAGGTAAACGCCATTGCTGGGATTGCCTCCCTCGATGTTGAACGGGGCAGGAATCGGCGACTGAAACTTGTTGAGATTGTCGTAGTTCGGCAGCCAGCGGCTAAAGCCCACCGCCCCTTTCATTGGGGTGTTAATTACCAGGGCTTCCAGCGCAACCGGAACCAGCAGTGTGGGAGTAGAGGTCTGAGAAGTCGTCATCGCATTAGCCTCACTGTGAAATTGGAGATGAGAAATTGGAGATGAATTGGTTGAAGATGAATTAGAACGGGAGGGATTCTAAGCGTGGTTTTGGAACACCATCTTTTCTGGTTCCCGAATGAGCTGGATGGCAAATTCTGCTGGACTGATGATTCCATCCGAATTGTTGAGTTTTCCCTGGAGCTGCTTCTGAATGTTCTGTTGCAGGGTTTGGATGTCTACCACCGTGCTAGAACTCCGGAAGGGGATGGGCTGGGAGATTTCGGGCTGAATGATGCTGCCCGGTTGAGAGTCAGTCACCACATTCCGCAGATAAATCACAGTGTTAGTTTTGACTGCTTCGACTCCAAACCCAAAGCTTTCTTTAGGTTCATTCAGTTCAATCCAGGCAGGGATACTGGGCAATAAACACAGCATCACATCTGGTGTTAACCACTCCATTCTCAGAGACATCAACAAATTACTAGGTTCTAGTTCATTGGTTGTTTCATTGACTGTGACTGTTTGATAGCTTTTGATCTCCAGTCCTGGAAAGCCAGAAACGACTTGCGATCGCAGCAAAAATCCGGCCATCGGCTGAGGCACGGGTGATGAATCAGCGACCGTTCCCAACATCTTTGTCCGAATCGTTGGGATTGCCTGATGCACTGCCTGCCGGATCAGGGGTTTAGCCAACTGATTAAACAAACTGTCCTGACTGCTCTGCACCCCCAAACTGAGGGCACCGTCAATCAAACTGTCGATTGCATTGGGATTGATGTAGAAAAAGCGAATTGACTCGGTGGGCAGCATCTGCTGATTCGGCACTAGCTTGTCAAAGGGCACCCCATACAGCAGCGCTAGCCGGGAGAGCCAGGTGAGAATGTCAGGTGGGATGGTATTTGCAGGGGTGACTTCAGTGGCTTCTGCTTGCTCCGGCTGCATTGCCAGCAGCACGCGGTTAAACAGGGCTGGCGTTTCTGGTTGCTGCATGAACTGCTGGAAAGCATGAACCGAGAGCGAGGATTTGGGCGCTCGTTCGCTCGACTTGGGCTGGGGTTGTGGCTTGTATCCCAACTCTGCCGCCTTGAGGGCAACGCCCTCGGCAAACCCATGACCTAGAAAATTCATAAACGATTCACTGATCAATCGCGGATGCAGAAGCTGCCGAATTTGCTCTACCGTCTCGGTTTGCTTCAATGCCGTGCTGACATGGGGAGAATTCAACCGATGCGCCAGCAACTGCAACGCCTGATTGGTCTGCCGCCGCCAGTTCAACACGCTGATCGCAAAGCTGCGATCTGCCAGTGCCAGAAACCGTCCGGTCTGCCACATCACCGCATAGGACTGATCAAACAGTCCCGTGTTCGAGTCATAAATCAGGGCAGATTCTGCGGTAGTGTAGGGCGGAATCGCGGTATATTCCTGCACGCGGACTGGCGTCAGCGGACTGCGATACCAGGAATAGGTTTGATCACCCGATCGGGTGCGATAGCTGAGGGGCACAAAGCCGTTATTCAGAATGGATTGGGCAAGCTGCTGATTCGGGTCAGAGCTGGCAGGGGCGGCGGGCATTTTCAGAGCCAGATCAGCCGCACTTTTAGCCTTGGTAACAAAATTCGACATCAGGGTGCTGAAGTTTTCCTTTGCATCAGCAAGACAGTCAAATGTCCAGCTTGCCAGGGAAACCAGCCGAATTTTGCTAATCGTGCTGGGGAAAGTGGGATTTTCCAGATAGGACTGAAACCCTTCCAGCGACACCAGATGAACAATATTACGTACGGAAGACGTGGAACCAGAAGGCGCGATCGGCAAACGGTTCGCCATCACCAGGGAATACCAACCCGTGCCCTGCAATTCCGATTCAGCTTTATATTGCAGGGTGTCTACTTCAAGCTGCCGCACATGCGCCAGATACTTGAGTTCGTTCAATCGAGGGACAACGGCAGCAAAGGTAACGGGTGAAATGTCGATCGCCTGACAGGTGGCAGTCGCATCATCAAACTGACTGAGTTGAATGGTGGGACCGACCACGCCCGCTTCTGGTGAGACAATCTGGCTGAGCGGATAGCTCTGGGTCATGGTTAAATTGCCCAGACTGGAACCATTGGTATTCTCCAGGATGATCTCACTCGGTTGAAACACCAGCAGCGCCAGCCAGGGAATGGTTTTGTCGCCGCCCGCTTGCAGCAGCCGTTCCCAGGGCAGTGCCCGCTTGGTCAACACAATGTAGGGAAACTGCTGGTCAAACTGTCCCTGACTTTTGTTTGCCGGAAACTGGGTTTGAATGTCCGTGGCATTCAGGTTAAACCGGGGTCCCTCCACGGCAAACTGCTGCGTCTGCGTGAAGGGATTTGTGGGCAGTCCGCTGCTTTGCTCTGCCGTAATTTGGTGCGATATTGTGATTGTGTAGGTGTCGGCTACCAGCGCAGGCAGGTAATTGTCACAAAACTGGATATCGGCGATCGCTCCCGAATCAGCAAGACTTTGGTATTGAATTTTGGATGCAGTAGTCATGGCTGTCTCAATGAAGAATGAATAGATTAGGGTACAGATTTAGCTACAGGGTGCATCAGGTCGAGATGCCATCGGGGGTACCCACCATCGGCAGTCCCTGATAGTTCAAACCAACGTTTTGCTGGTCGGCACTCAGATCGCCGTCTGTTCCGGCATTCACCCCTAAAGCTGCCAGCGCCTCAAACAAACTGGTGCGTTTGGTTTTGACTGCATCGCTGGCAAGAGTCTGGCTAATCAGGCTGAGCACCTGCGCGTTGGATTGGGGCGGTTGATTGATTGATGGAGTGCCATCAGCGATCGGCAGATAAACCGGAATAATGCCCGACGAGGGATTTTCATCAATTACCGCATACTCAAACGCACTGGCCGCATCAACATTAATCGGGGTAGAAACTGTCCCAGGCTTCAGCGAGACTTGATTGACTCCCACCAGACGATCGGAGAGCAGATTAGCAGCCGGAGGTGGCGGACCCGCCTGAGATTTGCCCCACATCGCCTCTGGAACATCATGCTGGGTAGGCGTCCAATTCCAGAATTGATTCAGATCCTGATATTCGCCTGCGGAGCTGGTGATTTGCAGATCGGCGGTCGAGGTGAGGCTGTCAATTCCCATTGGGCGAATGCCAACAAAATAATCTGCTCCAGAGGGTGAAATCGGGGTGTTCTGGCTGTTGGGACCCGTTAAATTCATTTCGGTGAGCGGAATCGCCGTTTGGACGGCAAATTCAAACTCATCGGCTCGAATGCACCAGATCCCGGCAACGGTCTTGTGTAATCCATTGGAGGCCCGGATGTGGCATACCGTCAGGTCAGACGTATCTTGAGCAGCGTCAAGTGTGACCTTTGGAGACTGGCTGTGGGGCAACAGCGCCTGGAAGTCAGCCCACTGGATCGCAGGAGGCGAAGTTCTGGGCGGACCAAACGGAACGGTGAAGCTGACACACCACAGACTGACCTGCACAAAGCCGCCGGTCGGCGGTCCCCACAGCTCCAGCGATGCGCCTAGCTCAATTCGGATCGTCTGGGTGCCGAAGAACCAGAAGGTATAGGACACGCCAATGCTGATCCCGATCGAAACATCGTAGGTAAAGGGCTTCCAGGTGATCAGGAAGTCGGCGTGAGCAATAAACCAGGCTTGTAGTCCTCCATCCTGATACAGCGCCTCTAGCCGCCCACCGCCCATCACGCAGGAGGGAGTCAGGGCAAAGTAAGCCTCGCCAGAAATCGTTAATGCGCTATCCACAGCCCAGTTGAAGCCCAGTCGCGGCACGGTGGGATACCAGGGTTTGCTAGTCTGGTCAAACTGCGGGTGATAGCCGCCGACCGTGAGCACAAAATCATTGGCGTGGGGATTGTCGCCAAACCACAGGCAGAAGGCAAATCCACCCGTAAGACGGCAGGCCGGGTCGAGCACGTAGGAGTTGGGCGTGAGAACGGCGATTGCCGAAAACTCTCCTTCTGCGGGCTTGAGCACAACCTCTAGCTCCAGCTCCACGTAGGTGAAGGTTTCTGTGCCTTCGGCGGGTAGCTTAATCGCGGACAAACCCAACAGGGCAATTTCCAGCTCCTTGCCAAATTCCACCGTCAGCAGCGCGTGCGACTGAATCAACTCAAAGGAGGTGAACTGGATCCCAACCGCCAGCCAATCTTCACCCTGCACTGGAGGAACCACATCCGCAATCTTGGCCAGGGCATCGGCTGGGGTGGCATTACTGCCGCCGACCTGGGTCGGATCGGTGAGTCCTGCCACAAACGGAAAGGTCTGAACCTGATCGACCGGAGGCAGAGTCAGACCGCGATTGTAGCCGAATCCGCCGCACAGTCCAGTAATAAAGCAGGGCGGTGGACCTCCCAGCGGATCGGTGAGAAAGGCAAACAGGAACATGGACGGCGCACCGTTCAGGGTGGTATAGGAACCCAGGGCTGAGAGCGAAAATTCACCCGCTTTGATTAACGCCTCGCCGTTGTAGACCAGATTTTTGTTGGCATCGTAGGTTTCCTGCAACCCACCGCTAATCTCGACCGGATCGGCATTCAGCGTAATATCCAATCCGTTCAGGGCAAACTGGTAAGTGCTGAGATCGCCAGGTGTGTTGAGCGGCAACGCTACCGATAATCCTTCCAGCTCGATGTCTAACCCCGCTAGGGAAACGCCTCCGTAATAGAGGAACGATAGCAGCCTCGCGGCATTTTGCCAGCCCACCCCAATTTTCTGACAGTGCAGCGGCCCAAAAGCGCGCTGCATCGGGATCCAGACGGTATCGGTGGCCGCTCCATCCGAGTCATAAAGCTGAAAATTGAGAGCGGTAGAATAGGCAATCGCCGCTGAGAAAGCTGGGTTGACCGCCTGCGGATCGGCATTCTGGTCGTCTCCTTGCGGCGAGCCATTGGTCTGATCTGCCGATCCAGAGTCCAGCAGGTTTTGGGCGATCGGATTGCTGCTGTCCGTGGCATTCAAGCCTTTGCCCAGCGGCAGTCCTAACTGATCGCATCGTATCGCTACACCCCAGGTCGTCGAACTGTTGGGGGCAATCGATACATAGCAGCGAGGCTCAAGCCCTCCCAGCGTGACGCCCTGGATATCAATCAGGAGAGTTTGGTTACCGCCCTGATAATCAAGCCCCAAACTAACCAACTCGACCTTGGGCTGAAAAGACGGATGGTTTTGACTGTCTGCTTGGACTAGATATACTGATACGCCTGGATTAGGAATCGTCGTCAGGCTAGCGTCAGCCCGCTTCAGCCAGGACTGATCGGCAGATGCTTCGCCCGTCAGCCATTTGCCAAACTGTAGCTTCAACTGTGGCGAATTGGTCGAGCTGTCGGCACCCAGTGGCACTGCCAGATCGGGAATTTGCAAGCGCAGGCCATAATCCGTTCCGGCTGTTCCAGTTTCGCTGACGATATAGACGCCGCCATTTTCGACCGGAACCAGCGGATTGGTATTGCTAGCGAGCTGGTTTAAAACCGTAAAGACAAAGCCTTCCAGAATCGAGAGTGGGCTTTCGGTCGTGAATTTGGATAGATCACCGACTTCGTACTGCGTTCCAGAGAGCTTCAGCAAACCCAGCGCCACCAATAGCGATCCGGGCGTTTCGTTGGAGCTGCCCAGTTTCTGGTTCAACCAGGTTGTCACCGTTGGTCTGCCCAGGACAATATTCAGCCAATCCAGAGCAGAGCTATTGAGCAGGTCAGCAAGAGTCGTATAGGTACTTTGCGCTTCAGGAGGCTGGATATCTAAAAAATTTAAGCTAAAGGAAGATCCCGTTTCCGCAAAGCAGATATTGCCGTCTAATTGAAACCCGTCAAAGGAGATAGCCTGACCCTGCTGATCCTTACCGGTAAACCTCTCCTTAGTATCCTGGATGTTGAGCACGACTTCGATTGGATTGTTGGCTTGTCCCAGCACGAACGGATTACCCGTAATCGGCAAAGAGAACAGGGGAAAATACAGTTTAGGGGTGATCACAATTTCCCCATCTGTATCTGCGTAAGTATGAGTCACGCCCAGTCCAATCACAGCGTTGCTGTCGCTGTCTTTTGGCAGCACCACATAGAAATTAGAGAGTTCGCCCTGGGGCTGAATCGGATACCAGGCCCGTTCGTCAGGTGGATTAGCAGATGCCGCCCCCAAGAGATCTCGCAGCAGCGTTAGTAGACCAACTGTGGCGCTAGGAATGCTTTTGAGGGAAGCAATCGGGTCTTCAAACCAATCTAGGTTGAGTAAATAGGAATTAGCCTCTGTTCCCTTCTGAAGCAATCCAATCAGCAGCCCCAGATCGGCTGAAATTGGATCTAAATTGGCAAACACAATCGGAGAAGTGGTCATATAAATCACCAGAACGTTGAATCCAATCAGCCACTGGAGTGATATGTATTTTAAGTCGAGTCAGAACGTTAGGATTACAGATCTCGAACGAAATTGACTCGAGACGAACTGTGTAGCAGTACAAGAAAAGATATTACTAAATCTCAGGAACTATCTTTTAGTGAGCACAATTCTGTCAGCGTAGGCTGAGAACATTTGCTCTAAAATATGCTTACTTCAATTTGTGTGAGCAGTAAGGGATAAGATACCGCAATACATCAGCATCTTGCCTAAGTCTGGCTTGAAAGCGCCCTAAAATCAGCGGTCTATAGATGCAGCAAAAGCGCAGTCTATTTTAGAAAGCTTGATGAATGTTGATTGTATCAGTCGCAGTACCACAGCCATCGTGGATTGCGCGTATCCTGCCTCTGCACCCTATAGCCTTGTGGCGGAGTTAAGTACGACTGCGAAGAAGATAGACTGCTCTTACTCGAACAAGCATAATCTTCTGCAATCACTATAATGCCGGATCGCCAAGAAAACGCCAAGAGAACGTCTAATCAACATCCTAAATCGTCGTTTCCCAGATTAATCATACTTATGTTTCTCGGTCTTTATCTTCTAATTTAACGAAATGTAAATAAAGCCTCTAGATTTGGCAAATTTTTCCTGATGGTATGACTATAATCTGTGTGTAATGATCAGGAATGCAGTCGGCTGCGACTGTTCTAACTCCTACAGAGGCAAAGTTGACCCTCAAGAGGGAGCTGTAGGGTGCATTAATGGATTTTTGATAGATTTGATCTTTGCAGAATAAATAAAAGATCAAATAGAAATAGACAGGCGGTACATCAGTTCATCGTCTGAAAGATGCTGTACTAATGAATTCGTTCAGTCGGTGCAAATTAGGCCGCTGTTCAGCTCAATAGACCAGCTCAACAGAGCCTCATTCGTAAAAATGTAGTTTTACAGAGACTTTGCGATTAACGCATTAACGCTAATTGGATTCTGGAGAAATTCTATGTCTACCTTACTAGGTCAAGTGCAAGCCGCACCAGCAGGTTCGATTGGCTTTGACACTGATACAAAGCTGAACTTAACAATTGCTAAACTCTTTCGCCAGTCTGGCTATCGGTTTTGTCTGCGATACATTTCGTTGGATGGTGAAAATAGCTACGATCTAGACGGCGATGAAGCAGAGGCTATTTTGAGCGCTGGCTTAGGCTTAATGCCAGTTCAGCATGTCCGCTATGCCGGTTGGCTACCCAGCGCAGAAACGGGAACTCAAACGGGCAAGAGCGCTGCTGATAATGCAATTCATGTTGGCTTTCCGGCAGGCGTCAACATCTGGCTAGATCTAGAAGGCGTTGACCCCAGTGCCACAGCAGATGCCGTGATTGCCTACTGCAACAATTGGTATGATGCTGTTGCTCAAACGGGCTATCTTCCTGGCCTCTACGTAGGAGCTAACTCAATCCTGGACAGCCAGCAGCTCTACGCCAGCCTCAAGTTTCAGCACTACTGGCATTCGCTCAGCATTGTCCCCAATGTAGCGGTACGGGGCTACCAAATGACCCAATCGGATGGCGGAACCGTTCACGGAGTCGGTATCGACAAAAACTTGACCCACGCAGACGCCGATCAGGGCCAAGTCCAGTGGTTGATGCAGCAGGTGACTCTATGACCTTAGAAGCTCTTAGCATGGACTGTCGGTCGCTCTGCGCCAGTGTTGTTACCTACGGAATTAATTCTGTTGGGCAACTGACTCCTCTAAATCCCTACTACAGCTCTGTTGAATTTCTTGCCCCGCCCGCCGTCTTTGTCGCAGGAGAGGATGACATTGATGCCTGTCTGGTCGGAACGACTGAGCAAGATATATTGGTAGCGTTTCGCGGCACCATTCCACCCAACATTCACAGCCAAGAAAGTATGCTCGACTGGATCAGCGACCTGACCGATGAACCGATTGCCGTACCGGGCATCGCCGGGAAAGTACATCAGGGCTTCTGGCAGGGGCTTTCAGCTCTCTGGGTGCCGCTGCTCAAAGAGATCAAGCAGCAAACTGCTGCAACAGGGCTACCGCTGCACATTACAGGGCACAGCAAAGGCGGTGCTCTGGCCAGTTTGGCGGCCCTGCGGCTCAAGCAGGAGACGGACATTGCTCCCGCATCTGTAATCACCTATGCCTCTCCCCACCCCGGAGACAGCGATTTTGCCAAACAGTACGACTTGGAGATCCCCTATCATAGCCGCTACGAATACGGTAATGATATCGTTCCCCACGTTGTCCCTGATGCCGCATTTATTGATGCGGTTGCTCATCTTCCCGAACTGGGTAAGTTCTGCAAAGGCATGGAAAACTGGGACTATAGCGGCGTAGGAGTGCTGCAATTTATTGACTGGAACCAAAAACACATTGTCAAAGCCTCATCTGAGCTGCATATCGAACGGCTGATCAGGCTGGCAGGCGCAATTGCCGCAGGTAAGTTTGCAGAGATTATTGATGCCCATTCTGCCAGCTCTGGCGGTGGCTATATGGGTGGGATCTGTTCCTCAAGCTGTGCAGGTGGATAATGGAGCACTTTCCGCTGCTGGATATCGCCATTGGCTTAACCCTGATTTATACCTTTTTAAGTCTGCTAGCTTCGGAGCTGACCGAGTTTCTGACTACAGTGCGGCGGTGGCGGGCAGCCCAGTTGCAGCAGGGAGTTATGACGCTGCTCGGTGAAGCGGTTAACTTCAAACAGTATCCTGAGGAGTTTAAGAACACGATTACTGGCAAGCTGTATTCCAGCTCTTTAATTGCATCGATCACGCAGCAGTCAAGAAGGTACAGCCGGTTTGTTGGCCCTTCCTACATTCCTTCGCGTCTGTTTGCAGATGCCTTGCTCGAAGTTCTGCAAACGCTTGAATCTGGACATCAGCCCGCTGCTTTGCAAGATGTTGACCAAGCAGCTAGCGAACTGTCCCAGCTGCTGGTTCAGATTGAGTCATCAGACCAGATTCCGCCTCGCTTGAAGGACAACCTGAAGCGGTTTGCCAAATCTGCTGAAACCGACACCCAAGAAACTGCCTTACAGATGCAGCGATTCAAGCATGAAATTGTGCTTTGGTATGAGCACTCTATGGATCGCCTGTCGGGGGTGTATCGACGCAACATTAAAGTACTGTCTATCGTGATTGGTTCAATGCTGGCCTTGGTGATCAATGTAGATTCTCTGTTTATGCTCAGGAGGATTAGCGAGAATACAGCGACTCGGTCGGTAATCATCGAGAATGCTTTGCAGATTCAGGGCTGCGAAGCTGATCTCAGCTCAGCTCAATGTATGACTCAGTTAGACGCCTTACTTGATGAAACAACTGTGCCAATCGGCTGGCATCCTGTCAATTTCCGACAGCAGTTTCCCCAACGAACTCTGCCCTATCTACTGAGAGCAGTCGCTGGCTGGCTGCTGACAGGCATCGCCATCTCAATGGGAGCACATTTCTGGTTTCAGATCCTCGAGCAGTTTATTGAGATTCGAGAAACCGGAGAAAAACCTGCTGCAACGAATGATCGAACAGGTCGCGAAATTTAACATTTTTACAAAATCAACTAACCGTGAGAATCAGGGGCATTTCGGCGTTTTTGTCCAAGATAAGTTTTACCTTTGGAGCAATACGTGGAGAAGTTCCCTCTACTGGACATTGTCATTGGCCTGTCCCTAATCTATACCTTTCTGAGTTTGCTAGCCTCAGAACTAACTCGAATGATTGTCCGAATGCTTCACTGGAGGAGCAAACAATTGCAGCGAACGATTCTCAACTTGCTGGGTGAATCCATTCAAAACGATTACCCAAACTGCTTGAAGGAAACGATCACTGGCAGAATCCTCAGCAGCCCTGAAATTGTTTCTGCAATTCGTATTTTTCGGCTCAGTGATAAGTGGTATGTTCTCTGCGGTGTTTCGCCACAGCTCTTTGCTCAGGTGCTCCTAAAGGTTTTACAAAGCTTGCCGCCCTCTAAACAGCTCGCTAGGTCGGCTGTCGTGGAGCCGATTGCTCACCTGTCCTCCACGATTGCATTTAGCCCAGAACTTTCTCCTCAGCTACGAGTCAATCTGGAACGGATGATTCACCAGATTACGCAAAAGGAGCCAGATCCCGAAAAACAGGTTTTGCAACTGCAAGATGAGATTGCCTTCTGGTTTAGCTGCGCGCTGCAAGAGCCATCCAAAACCTACAGGCTCCATCTCAAAATGGTTTCTTTCGGGGTTAGTTTAGCGGTCGTAATTGCCGCAAATGTGGATTCACTATACATCATTCGTCGCATCAGCGAGAATACGGCAACTCGGGCAGTTGTAATGGAGCAGGCTATTAATATTCAGGGCTGTCAGAGGCAGCTCGGTTCCCCGCAATGCACTGAACGGTTGTCTGCTTTAATGGAGCGCACCTTTATTCCGGTTAGCTGGCACCCGGCGAATCGCCGCAAACAGTTTGCCCAACTGAGTCGGGTGGTTATTCTCAGAACGATTGGCGGCTGGCTGCTCTCCAGTCTTGCCGTCGCAATGGGGTCGCGCTTCTGGCTGCAAATCTTCAATCACTTAGGTGCGGTACTGGGCAGGAAAGCCAAGTCCTGATGTGGTAGACCTATTAGCACTGTGGCAACTTTAGCATTGCGGCAACTTTTGTTAAAAGTTGCGTAATCTCTCCTGACAGCCCCATATTTTTCTGTAAAGGGAGATGGTTACAACAGACAGCAGGTAGATTTTCAGCTATTCCTGGAATCAAGTCACTGATATAGTCCTCGCCCTTTAGATCGTTAGTGTAATCACAAAGACCTGGGAGTTCCATAACCCTGCTGCTAGTGGTGGGGTAATTCGTCGCAAATAGTACGCTTTGAATCTGATCTAGCTTGTCATGCCGCTCATTGTGCACGACCGCAGTGCTCTGCCAATCTGCGCCTTCAAGGATACCAACAGCTGTGCAAAAGTTAACCTTGAAACTCCTGGGTACTCCCCAAATCAGTCTCGATGGTCAGCTCCTAACTCAATTTGTTAGCCGTAAAGCGCAAGCTTTGCTGATTTACATTGCTGTGACCGGTCAACCCTATGGACGAGAAGTGCTGGCTGATCTGTTCTGGCAAAATATGCCATCCAGTCAGGCGCTCAAAAACCTGCGAACTGTGTTGCCTAACCTGCGGCTGCTAGTCGGGTCTCACTTGATCATCACTCGCCAAACGATTGAATTTAACCAGGATTGTGCCTACTGCCTCGATGTGCAAGCCATTCAAGCGCTTCAAGATCACAAAACCGGCAGCATTCAATTTCTATCTGAAGCGATTTCCCAGTATAAGGGAGATTTTTTAGAAGGATTTTACATCTCTGGTGCTCCTGGTTTTGAGAGCTGGGCTTTGACAGAACGAGAGCGATTTCGGGAGCTGGCGATTGAAGGCTTACATGCCCTGGCTGAACAATATCTGAGCCAGCAAAACTATACGGCTGGCTTGGCAGTGACCCGTAAACTGCTCCAGCTCGATCCCTGGCGCGAAACGGCTCACCAACAGCAAATGATTTTTTTGGCCTATACCAAACAGCGTCGAGCAGCCCTGGCTCAATACGAAGCCTGTCGTCAGATGTTGGCCGACGAATTTAACGCCGAGCCTATGACCGTCACCACTGCGCTCTATGAGCGGATTCGCTCAGAAAATCTGGGGGACTCGGCAGAGAGAGATAGACTCACAGCACGTTCTAACAGCAGCGGCAAACAGGCTATTTTGCTGACTGCACCTGCCGCTTTGCGTTCCGATTTACCCCCTGGTCTAGAAACGCCCGTTTCAACTCCCCGGTGTGATTGGGGAGAAGCCGCTGATGTTTCTGTTTTCTATGGCCGAGAAATCGAGACGGCCGCCCTACAGCAGAGTATCGGGCAAGACCGCTCCCGGCTAGTTCTGCTGCTGGGGATGGGGGGAATTGGCAAGACAACCCTGGCCACCAAGCTTGCCCAGACGATGAGCCATCAGTTCGACATGGTGATCTGGCGATCGCTGCGGAACGCGCCTGTGCTCGAATCGCTGCTGGCAGATCTGGTGTCGTTTCTATCCGATCAGCAGGACAGTCGCGCCACCATCGGCCAAATGCTTCACTGGCTGAAATCGCATCGCTGTTTGGTGATTCTTGACAATATTGAAACGATTTTGCAGGAAGGCGGAGCAGCAGGGCAATACCGAGCTGGCTATGAGAACTACAGCGAACTCTTTAAGGCATTGGGAGAAGTACAGCATCAGAGCTGCATTCTGCTCACCAGTCGCGAAAAGCTGGCTGAGGTAGCGGTGCTAGAAGATGCCTTCACAGTGCAGGTGTTGCCGCTCACAGGTTCCCTGACCGCAGCTCAGTCACTGCTGACTGCAAGGGGGCTGCTGGGTTCTCCTGCCCAAAAACAGCAGTTGGCCAAGCGGTATAGCTGCAATCCTTTGGCTTTGAAAATTGCCGCTGGTTTGATTCACGATCTGTTTGACGGTAGCATTGAGGAATTTCTGAAGCAGGGGGTAATTTTATTCGGCGGCGTTCGGCGATTGCTGGAGCAGCAATTTAAGCGACTCTCGCCTCTAGAGCAAAGCATTATGTATTGGCTGGCGATCAACCAGGAATGGACAAGCGTGGAAGAGCTGGCCGCAGACATTGGGCCTGGAGTTGCACGGCCTCAGCTCTTAGAAGCCCTGGAGTCGCTAAGCTGGCGCAGTTTGATTGAGCGGCAGCAGAGTCATTACACCCAAAAGCCAATGCTGATGGAATACGTGACGAACTCTTTGATAAAAACAGTTGTAAATGAAATAATTAACAAAAAGATTTGCTTGTTTGGCAGATACGCATTGCTTAAAAATAATGTTAATGAATATATCAGAGAAGCTCAGCGGCGATTGATTCTCAAAGAAGTGGCAACTCAGTTGCAGGCCGCGCTAAACAGCTCAGAGCAGGTTGAAGCTCAGTTGCAGGAAATCCTGCTGCTGCTGCACGGCAGTTCTGACCAGTCAGTCTATGCAGCCGGAAATTTGCTGAATCTTTGCTGTCATCTCGAAATAGGACTCACCGGGTATGACTTCTCCGGCCTGACCCTGCGCCATGTGGATTTGCAGGGCCAGTTCCTTCAAGGCGTCAATTTTCAGGACAGTCAGTTTCACCTGGCATCATTTAACCAGACCACTAGAGCACTGTTTGCCCTAGCATTCAACCCTGATAGTACGCTCTTGGCCTATGGAGATATTGGCGGTTACATTGCGGTTCGGCGCATGACCGATTACCAACTGCTCTTATCCTGGCAGGGACATACTCATCTACGGGGCAGCAGTTTCAGGCGATTCAAAAAAGTTCTAAACCAAATCTCTCTAAAACTTTTTTGCCGTCTCGAATCACCCAGCGAGATATTTCTGCTCCAGCAGGGCATTTTAGGAGTAGTGTTTTGGACTTCAGTATCCGATCTCTGACCGGACTCAGCATTATGACCTCTCGTTCGCGCAAAGCGGCTAACCCCGCTAGTGTTACTCAGCCTCCACTGGGATGTAAGCCCAAGCGGCGGTGCCCGACTCCATCTCAGCCGATACCCAAACGACCTGAACTAGACGGTCGAGGGCAGGCGGTAGCGCCGCTCCCCTCGACTATCCCCCTACCCTCTGGCCCAGTAGCCTTCCTCTCTGCTCCCCTCACCCGGTGGGTGCTCTGCCCTGCTCTGGCGGCCATCACAATTACAGGCAGCATCGGCACCTACCTTTATCGCGGCATTCAAACCTATCGCTACTACGACTGGACGATCCTGCCGGTTTCTGACACTCGGCTCGAAGCGGCCTGCGGCGAACTGACGCTCTACTATATGTCCTGGCAGAACCCTAAGTCCGACAAACCGATAGGCCATGTGGTCAATGCTGCTGAACTAAGCCAATGCGCGGCTAGCCAAGAGACGCCTACCCCAGCGGCCCGTTTTCCGGGCCTGGGTAACAAGGCCGTGCTCAGTCAGCTAGGCTGCAAGCCAGAGAGCGGGTCTATTGAGCGGGCCACAGCCTGGAACTGCATCAAGCCCGTTGGCAAGCTGCTGCGTTCTGAAATCGAATTGTCCTCGCGAGCCAAACAGCCGTAGGAGTTAGACCTGTGCAATCGCCCTACCCTTCTGTGTTTCCAGCCCAGCTAGGAGCACAGCCGCTCAGTCCAGCTCAGCAGCGATATCTGCACTACATTTCTCAGGCGGCAACCCGGCTCGCGGCCTCAATTAAAAAGGTGCGGCAACGGCAGCAGCACTGGGCTTAGGAGATGCTCACTTCTGAGCCAGAAGCTGCTACCTGATCAGCTTGATCCAATTGGCCCAAAGCGAGCATGACCTGTTGCACCAGCAGTGGCAGATGCTCGCTAGGTCAGTCGAGGCAACGGTCGCATCCTGGCAGAAGGCTGACGCTAGAGTGCCCCTTACCCTGAACTCTAGACGACAGCCGCAAAAAATGCCCCTGGTGATTAACCAGAGACATGATCGGTGTTTTGGATGGATTGCGGTGACTGGTGTGACTAGGGCTATGCCTTGTATGCTTACAGGGCATAGCGACTTGAAACGACTTCTAATCTCCTTTCAATCAATCCTGTATATACTATGCCAAACGTGATGACTCGGTGTGATCAGTCAAATGTCGTAACTTCTTACGACTTGCTCATCAACCAAGTCAGTTGAATTAAGTATATTTACTGATGTACGCTATCGATACTCGGAAAACCTTTTCGGCTCCTCGTGCAATCAGGTGAACCATCTGGGTCTACCTGCAAAAATATTAGACTTAATCGGAAATAAAAGAGCGAAGAAAAAAGAGATGTATCTCTCCTCCTCTCCCGCTTCATCCCCTCAACTAGCTGCTAACTGCCGGTGCTCTAAGCGGTAATTGTGCAACCCACAGGCAGT
>JAHHHV010000023.1 GCA_019359155.1 Pegethrix bostrychoides GSE-TBD4-15B | reverse complement strand
GATTTGCGGGCATTAACCCGTTACGTGTATTTCGACAGTTGGGATCATCTGCTCACCTTCATGCTCCAGGGGCTAGAGCTAGACATCCCGCCGAATACCAGCTAAATTTCCATACTGAGAATTGCTGGCGAGATGCCTCAAAGCTTGACGGCAAGGTCAACGCGAGCTGCGCGCATAGGCAATTTCACCCTGAATGTAAGTCGCCTGAATCGACCGATCATCGCCCATCATAATCAAGCTGAAGGCGCTGTCAGCCAGTTCTGCGAGTGAGTCTGGGAGCGTTGGGTTACGCAGCGCCATGATCGGGGTAGCCTGTAAGTCTAAGACAACAAAGTCGGCGGCTTTGCCGACATTGAAGTTGCCCAATTCAGCCTCCAGACCTAGCGCCAGCGCCCCGCCTAGCGTTGCCAGAAACAGCGCTTGAAACGGCGAGAGTCGCTGCTGTCGAAGTTGCGCTACCTTGTAGGCTTCGTTAGCGGTTTGCAGCATTGAGAAGCTGGTGCCTGCGCCGATATCGGTGGCTAGCCCGACGTGAATTGGAGCCTGTACTGATTTTGCCTGCTCTAGCTTAAACAGGCCGCTGCCCAAAAACAGGTTGGAGGTGGGGCAGAAGGCAATGGTGGATTTGGCTTCAGAAAGTCGCTGAAACTCGCGGTCGGTGAGCTGAACGCAGTGGGCGAAAATGGAGCGTTCAGTCACTAGTCCAGCCTGATCATACGCATCCAGATAGCCGTCGCTGTTGGGGAATAGCTCTTGCACCCAGGCGACCTCACTCACGTTCTCAGAGAGATGTGTATGTAGATATACATCAGGATATTCTTGCAGCAGCAAGCCCGCAAGTTCAAGCTGAGCGGCGGTGGAAGTTGGAGCAAAGCGCGGCGTGACCGCATAGCGCAGACGGCCTCGGCGGTGCCATTTCTCAATCAGCTGCTTGCTCTGGTCATAGGAAGAGGCGGCGGTGTCGGTGAGGAAATCGGGTGCGTTGCGATCCATCATTACCTTGCCAGCAATCAGACAGAGATTGCGGCGTTCGGCTTCTGCAAACAGCGCTTCTGCGGATTCAGGGAAGACAGCCGCCAGCACAACTGCGGTTGTGGTGCCGTTCCGCAGCAGTTCGTCAATGAAAGCGACTGCGATCTTTTGGGCATGCGCCATATCCTGAAAGCGGCGCTCGGTGGGGAACGTGTATTTGTTCAGCCATTCGAGCAGCTGTTCGCCGTAAGCTGCAATCATCTCAGTTTGCGGGAAATGCAGGTGCAGGTCAATAAATCCCGGCATCAGGAGACGGTCAGCATAGGTGGTGATGGGTAGATCAACATACTGAGGCCGAATCGTCTCGTAGGCTCCAAACGCCTTGACGTTGCCCGCTTCTACGACCAGCAGCCCATCTGGAATGTAGCGAACTGCCTCAGATTCTGGCTGATAAAAAGGATCCTCTAAAAAATCTAAAAAAGCCCCGCGAAAGCCTCGAAGCGACTGAGCTGAGCTAGATTGAGCTGAGCTGAATTGAGCTGAGCTGGAAGAAGCAGTGAATACCATAGGTCATTGAGATGATGCAGCACAGGCAGTACGCCATCATAGCAGGCTAGCTGATTTGGTTTAGCGGCATTGTATCTCAGACAGCAAGGGAACGCAGGACGGGTGCTGTAGGCTGATTAGGACTAAGCCGTTATGGCCATTTTGCAAGTTATGACTATGAGCAATCCGCCCAACCAAAATGTGATTCAGCGGACGATTGTGAAAAGCGCTAAGCGGGTAATGGTCGCAGGGGGCTTAAGTCTCTCAACGCGCAGCGGCAGCAAAGCTCTAGAGCATTTGGCGAAACGACTGGCAGCACAGTGCAGTCTGGCAAGTGCCGTGCAGATTGGCGAGGAGCTAGGCGAAAAAGTGGTGGCGCTGTCGCAGCAGACGGGCAAGCAGCATTTAGATCAAGGCGTGATTCGCCAGCTGACGCTCTACAAGCAAATGCCCGTCACCCTGCCACCCTCTGCCCCCACTGCCGCGACGCAGGCAGCAACTAAGCCTGCTCCAACCGCCGCTCCTACGACGGTTCCTACGGCAGCCCCCGCAGCAGCCCTCGCAGTAGTGGTGCCAGAGCCAGAAGTTGAGCCGGAAACAGAGCCAGAAATCCCTGTAGCTGAACTAGACGATACGACAGAGCCAGAAACAGAGCCAGAAGCTGAGACAGAAGTCGAGCCAGAAACAGAGCCAGAAGTTGAAGCTATATCTGAGCTAGCGGCTGAGGCTGAAAATGCTGAAGATACTGACATAGAGCTAGAGCTGACCGAACTAGACGAAGCTGAACTTGAGGCCGAGCTAGAACCAGAAGCTGAGCCAGAGCCAGCCGCGAGCGAGCCGACAGCACCTGCCGTCTCACCCCTATCCGACGAGTCAGCAACCAGCTGATCATTGCTCTAGTTCTCTCGCAACAGCACCGCTTCTGCTCATATCATTAATTCTTCCTGCGGAGGCTTCCAAAAAAGCCAGAATGCAGGTACAACTAATCACGACTTCACGATCAGGTTCCATATCAGGAGACGAGAGATGATTTCCCAAAACTGGCGCAGGGCGGCTGCACCGATTTGCCTCAGCCTGATGCTTTGCCTCACCGCCTGTGGCCCCTCCACCCCTTCGCGCTACGAGCAAACCCAGCAGGAAACCACGCAGCGCAACGCACCCGGTGCCGTGGCCAAAGACGCGACCCAAGGCGCTAGCTTCAACAAGTTTTTTCCTAAGTCAGTCAGCGGCTATCAGATTGTGCCTGCCCAGGAGAAGAAAGGGTTTGCTGAATATAAGGTCAATCAGGGCGGCAAAAACGTCGCCATGCTCTCTATCAACGACACGGCTGGGATTGACGGCGCTGCCGCGAAATATCAGGGCAGCAGCAGTAAAATTGCTGGATATCCCAGCGTGGAGCAAGGCCAAAATATCACAGCCATTTTGGTGAACAACCGCTATCAGGTGAAAGTTCAGACTCGTGATCCCGCATTTACCAAAGCGGATCGAGCTGCCTGGATTGCCAAATTTGATCTGAACGGGCTAGCCAGCTTGAAATAGGTCTGAGCCGCAAGCTGCTCTCGGCTGCAAACTTCATCCCGTCATGTTTACGGCGCTACTGCAATTTGGGTCAGTTCCTCCCACAATGGGCTAGACAGGACTGCGCGCTGCTTTTTGTGTGAACCTCTGAATCTGTAAACCATTGAATACTGTAGGTCAAGACTATGGATGCCGCGACACTCTGGCAACGTTACCAGGATTGGCTTTACTACCACGAGGGACTAGGGCTGTACCTCGACATCAGCCGGATGCGGTTT
The DNA here is from genome assembly GCA_019359155.1 of Pegethrix bostrychoides GSE-TBD4-15B. Lineage (GTDB taxonomy): Bacteria > Cyanobacteriota > Cyanobacteriia > Elainellales > Elainellaceae > Elainella > Elainella bostrychoides. Next base: position 39,223 of record JAHHHV010000023.1, on the reverse strand, counting down.
GGTGACGATCTGCTGGCGACGCTGCAACCCAAGTTTGATAAAGCCTTTGCAGATCTGGCGGCGCTAGAGGGCGGTGCGATTGCCAACCCCGACGAGAACCGGATGGTTGGGCACTACTGGCTGCGCGACTCCAGCCTTGCCCCCACGCCTGACCTGCAAGAAGATATCGACAGCACGCTCAGCAAAATTCACAGCTTTGCCCAAAAAGTCCACAGCGGCGAAATCCACCCGCCGAACGCGCCCAAGTTTACCAACATTCTCTCAGTGGGGATTGGCGGTTCGGCGCTGGGGCCAGAGTTTGTGGCTGAGGCGCTAGGCGCAGTCGATGCACCCATGCAGATCTCGTTTCTAGACAACACCGACCCCGCTGGCATGGACAAGGTGATAGCCAAGCTGAAAGACCGACTGGCCAGTACGCTGGTGATCATCATGACTAAATCGGGCGGCACACCCGAAACCCGCAACGGGATGCTGGAGGTGAAACATGCCTACGAGCAGCAGGGCTTGAGTCTGGCTGCTCATGCCGTCGCTGTCACCGGAATCGGCAGCAAATTTGAGCAGATTGCCAAGCAGGAGGGCTGGCTAGATATTTTCCCAATGCAGGACTGGGTGGGCGGACGCACCTCGGAAATGTCGGCGGTAGGCTTGCTGCCGGCAGCGTTGCAGGGGATTGATATCGACGCAATGCTGGCTGGAGCCAAAGAGATGGATGCTGCGACCCGTCAGCCCCAGATCAAGGGCAACCCGGCGGCGCTGATGGCGTTGAGCTGGTACTATTCGGGCAACGGCAAGGGCGAGAAGGATATGGTGGTGCTGCCTTACAAAGACAGCCTGCTGCTGTTTTCGCGCTATTTGCAGCAGCTGGTGATGGAGTCGTTGGGCAAAGAAAAAGACCTGGATGGCCAGGTGGTGCATCAGGGGATTGCGGTCTACGGCAACAAAGGCTCGACGGATCAACATGCCTATGTGCAGCAGCTGCGCGAGGGGATTGCCAATTTCTTCGTGACGTTTGTAGAAGTTTTGGAAGATCGGCAGGGCGCTTCTATTGAGGTGGAGCCGGGGGCGACTTCGGGCGATTTTCTCTCTGGGTTGCTGCTGGGGACAAGGCAGGCGCTCTACGACAATCAGCGGGATTCGATTACGGTAACGGTGCCGAGAGTGGATGCCAAAACAGTTGGGGCGCTGATTGCGCTCTATGAGCGGACGGTGACGCTGTATGGGTCGTTGGTGCATATCAACGCCTACCATCAGCCGGGAGTGGAGGCTGGCAAGAAGGCCGCGGCGGCGGTGCTGGATTTGCAGCAGCAGGTGATGCAGATTTTGGGTGAGGCGGCTGTACCGCTGACGCTGAGCGATTTGGCCACCAAATCGGGAGCCTCAGATCAAGTGGAGACAATTTATAAGATTGTGCGGCATTTGAGCGCTAATCAGCGGGGAGTGAAGCTGATTGGGGATTTGGCACAGCCCAAGAGTTTGCAGGTGAGTGCAGGGTGATATAGGTTTGGGGCGATCGGGAGTTGTTAGAGATCTGGGGTTTCGAGCCGAAATGCTTGGGGGCTGCTCGCCCCCAAACCCCCGGCAGGGACGGCAGTCCGCCCCTACAACCCCGACTAAGGGCGTATCTGTATGTACCTAAGTTCCGCTTCGCCGCGTGGGGTTTTAAACTTGTCCCTCCGTGGGGCGAGACCGGAAGCCTGCCTTAGATTTTTCTGTACGCAGATCAGAGAATGCCACCCTGCAATGCCATCCCCTATCTCTGGCACTCTACAAATACGACACTTTGTGAGGGGTTGTAGGGGACGACAGCGTCCCCTGCTGGGGGTTTGGGGGCAAACGCCCCCAAGCATTTGGCTCGGAACCCCAGATCTCCAAACCCGCCCCAGATCCCCTTCCGCCAAACCCCCAACAACAAACTTCAGCGATAAAATAAGCCATACCGCAACAGGCAGGCAGCAGACAGCACTATGAAATGGTGGCAAAAACTAACCCAAAACAACCTCGCCCGCTTCGGAGCCACATTGCTGCTCTGCTTCTACATCATCGTCATCTTCGCCGAATTTATCGCTCCCTATAGCCCATTCACCCCCCAACCCGACGGATCCCTCCTCCCGCCCACCACAATCTACTGGCGCACCCCCCAAGGCCAATTCATTGGCCCCCACGTCTACCCCACCACCCAAGGCCCCGTCAGCCTCGAAACCGGCGACCGCGAACTCAAGGTCGATCGCAGCCAGCCAGCCCCAATCCGCCTATTTGTCAAAGGCGAACCCTACCGCTTCCTCAGCCTCCGTTTCCCGCTGCCCACCAACTTCTCGCTCACCAATCCCCAGATCACCGAAATCCAGTTTTTCCCCGGCTTCCCCGGCAACCGACGCCTATTTGGCACCGTCAGCCTTAACACCGTCAGCCTTGATACAGCTAGCGCCAATTCAGCCGACCCCGCCCGCCTCAACCTGCTCGGCACCGACGAACAAGCCCGCGACCAGTTTAGCCGCCTCGTCTACGGCGGACGCATCAGCCTCTTCATCGGCATCGTCGGGGTTGCAGTCTCCTTCCCGATCGGCATGATCGTCGGCGGCATCTCCGGCTACTTTGGCGGCTTCACTGATGCAGTACTAATGCGAATCGTCGAAGTACTGATGACCGTCCCCAGCATCTACCTGCTCGTCTCGCTCAAAGCCATTTTTCCGCCCAAGCTCACCAGCTTTGAAGAATTCCTGCTGATCACGCTCGTCACCTCCTTTGTCGGCTGGGCTGGGCTAGCCCGCGTCGTGCGAGGGCAAGTCCTCTCCATTAAAGAGCGCGAGTTTGTCCAGGCAGCCAAAGTCATGGGCGCTCAGCCGCTCTACGTGATTTTGAAGCATGTTTTGCCCCAAACCGCCTCCTATATTGTGATCGCAGCCACGCTCGCCATTCCCAGCTTCATCGTTGCCGAAGCGGTTCTTAGCCTGATTGGTCTTGGCATCAAGCCGCCCGATCCCTCGTGGGGCAACATGCTGTCGCTGGCCACCAACGCCTCGATTCTGGTGCTGCAACCCTGGCTTGTCTGGTCGCCCGCCATTTTGATTGTGCTGACGATTCTCGCCTTCAACCTGCTGGGTGACGGTCTCCGCGATGCTCTTGATCCGCGCAACACCAAGTGATATTAGCAACTGAATAAACTAAAATATCCGAATTACTCTGAATTAGGTATTTTGGTTTTGCAAAAAATACACTTTCATTGTATTCAGACTTAGCCGCTTTATTATCTTTGTTTCGTATCCGCTCTATTTTGACAGAGCGATTATTTTGAGAGCAGGCTTTAGACAGCGGCGTGAGTAGGAGACATCTAGACTCTGGCCAATCGACCAAAAGGCGACCATTGCGGCAATACCTAGTCTAAAATTACCTCAGTTCACCTGACCAGCTCGCTGCCTCGTATGATGAAGCTAGATCCTATCGCGATTGTCGGCATTGGCTGTCGGTTTCCGGGAGCAGCCCATAGCCCAGATGCTTTTTGGGAGCTGCTGAAAACTGGCACCGACGCAATTACTGAAGTTCCTGCCGAACGCTGGCCAGTCGAGCAGTTTTATCACCCCGATCTAGATCAACCCGGAAAGGCCAACACCCGCTGGGGCGGCTTCTTAGACAATATTGATCAGTTTGACCCGCAGTTTTTTGGGATTGCCCCGCGTGAGGCGATTAGCATGGATCCGCAGCAGCGCTTGCTCCTAGAAGTAGCTTGGGAAGCGCTAGAAGATGCCGGACAGATTCCAGCGCAGCTGCGGAATAGCCAGACGGGCGTATTCATCGGCATTGGCACGCATGACTATTCAATTCGGCTCTGGCAGCACCCAGTCAGCGACCCCTACGCCACCACGGGCACAGGCAACTGCATCGCCGCCAATCGGATCTCCTATCTATTCGACTTTAAAGGGCCGAGTCTAGCGGTGGATACAGCCTGCTCCTCATCATTGGTGGCGCTGCATCTGGCCTGTCAGAGCCTCTGGTGCGGCGAGTCGAGTCTGGCGCTGGCGGGCGGCGTGAACGTGCTGCTGCTGCCCAACGTCACCGCAGGCTTCAGCAAGGGTGGCTTTATGTCGCCGACCGGACGCTGCCGCAGCTTTGATGCAGCAGCCGATGGCTATGTACGCAGCGAAGGAGCAGGGCTAGTCGTCCTCAAGCCGCTGTCTGAGGCGGTGGCAGCAGGGGATGCGATCTATGCGGTGATTCGCGGTACGGCGGTAAACCAAGACGGCTTCAGCAGCGGCATGGCGGCTCCCAATCCAGTCGCGCAGGCAGCGGTGCTGCGTCAAGCTTATCAGCGCGCTGGGCTGTCCCCCGCTCAGGTGCAGTATGTCGAGGCGCACGGCACAGGTACGAAGCTGGGCGATCCGGTTGAGCTAGCGGCGCTGGGCGAAGTGCTAGAGGCTGACAGAACCCAGCCCTGCGCGATTGGCTCGGTCAAAACCAACATCGGCCATACTGAAACTGCCGCAGGCATTGCGGGCGTGATCAAAACGGCACTGGCGCTGAAGCATCAGCAGATTCCGCCCAGCCTACATTTTCAAAACCCCAATCCCAAAATCAGGTTTGGCCAGATGCAGGTGCAGAGGCAGCTTGCCGCTTGGCCTTCCCAAAAAGCAGGCCGAATTGCCGGGGTAAACTCATTTGGGTTTGGCGGCACGAACGCCCATCTGGTGCTGTCTGAAGCCAAGCCGAAGCGCCAGCCGAAGCACCAGTCCAAGCCTCAGTCGCAGCCGCTACAGGTTGACCATCCGCGGCTGTTAATTCTCTCAGCCAAAAGTCAGGCGGCGCTGCGGGAGCTAGCGAGTCGCTATGCCGATTTCCTAACGGCCAATCCTGATTTCAATCTGGCTAATCTCTGCTTTACTGCCGCGACTCGCCGCAGCCAGTGGTCGCAGCGTCTTGCAGTCGTCGGAACAGCTGCACAAATTGAGGCGGCGCTGCGCGTGAATGCGGTAGATACTAAACCAGATACTAAATTAGATATTAAACCAGATATTGCCTCAGAAGCCGCGCCGCAGATTGCGTTTTTGTTCACCGGACAAGGCTCACAGAGCGTCGGCATGGGGCGAGAGCTATTTGAAACCTGCCCCAGTTTTCGAGAGACGCTAGATCGATGCGACCAGATTTTGCAGGTAGAGTTGGGTCGCTCCGTGCTCAAAATCATCTGGGAAGATGCCGCTAAGCTGGAGCAAACAGCCTATGCCCAACCCGCTTTATTTATCTTGGAATATGCGCTAGCGCAGCTTTGGATCAGCTGGGGGATCGAGCCTGCGGCTGTGATGGGGCACAGCATTGGCGAATATGTCGCGGCCTGCATTGCGGGCGTATTTAGCTTGGAAGACGCGCTGAAGCTGGTGGCGGCAAGAGGACGGTTAATGCAGGCGTTACCGACTGGCCAAATGGCATCTGTCGCGGCGGACGAACTGAGCGTTAAAGCGTTTTTGCAGAAAGAGAATCAAATAGCAGATCAGGTCGTAATCGCTGCCGTAAACTCTCTAGAGAATACAGTCATCTCAGGTGAAGCTGCCGCCATTGAGCGCATAACGGCTCGCCTAGAGGCCAAGGGATTTCGAGTCACGCCGCTGGCAGTTTCGCACGCTTTTCACTCGCCGTTGATGCAGCCGATGCTGGCCGACTTTGAGCAGGTGGCCGCAGCTATCCCCTATGCGCCGCCCCGAATTCCGCTTGTCTCCAATTTGACTGGCAGCTTTGTGAACGCAGAGGTGACTTCCCCTAGCTACTGGTGTCAACATCTCCGTCAGACCGTGCGGTTTGCAGATGGACTCCAAACCTTGCAGCAAGCAGGCTTTGAGGTCTTCGTCGAAATTGGCGCAAAACCGACGCTCTGCGGTCTCGGGCGCAGCAGCCAGCCCGAAAGCCTCTGGCTGCCCAGCCTGCGTCCCGGTCAGTCTGACTGGCAGGTGCTGTTGCAGAGTCTAGGGCAGATCTGGTCACGCGGCGTTGCTGTCAATTGGGCAATGCTATATCCATCTGATCTTCATCAGACTGTTCATTTGCCGACCTATCCGTTTCAGCGGCAGCGGTTTTGGTGGGAGCCGCAGATAGTTTCTACACCTGCATCTAAATCTGCGCCCGATCATCCGCTGTTGAGCGAACAGGTTCAGATAGCCGGACAGCCTGAGCGCTATTTTCAAATGCGGCTCGATCATGCAGCCTTAGACTATCTGCAAGATCACCGGATTTTGAATCAGCCTGTATTTCCGGCGGCGGGCTACGCAGAACTAATGCTGGCTGCTGGCAAAGCGCTCAACCTGCCAGAATTCGAGATTTCCCGGCTTCGCATTGAGCAGCCGCTGAAGCTTGCAGCGCAGCCGCAGATGATACAGATAAAGCTAATCGAGAACAGATCAGCCTATGAAGTCGAGATTTTCAGCTTTCCAATCGATCAGCCGCTTGATTCAACTCGATACGCAACAGGAACGCTGCAAATTACATCACAGGACGCACGCGCAAAAATCGATTTAGAGCAGCTCCAGCGGTCACTCAAGCCCAGCCATCTCTCCATCGAAGCTTACTATCAGCAGCTTGGCGCAGAAGGCTTAAACTACGGTGAGCGCTTTCAAGCTCTGCGGCAAATCTGGCAGGGTGACGGGAAAGCGCTGGGGCTGATTCAGCAGCCTGAATCAGCTGCCAGGTATTCTGCCGGGTATTCTGCCGGGTATTGTTTGCATCCTGTGGTTTTAGACGCTAGCCTGCATCTGTTAGCCGCAGCAGGGCTGGGAGAATCCGCTCTGCCCGTCGGCTGCGATTCGTTGCGGGTTTATGCCGCTGCCGAGTCACAAATCTGGGGCTTGGTTGAGCTTCAGCCCAATGCAGGCGCTCTGCGTCAGGCCCATATTTCGCTGTTTCGTCCTGACGGCACTTTGATCGCCGAAGTTCAACGACTCGCCCTGCAACCCGTAAATATTCAATCCATGCAGCGGTTGTTTGGAACAAATTTTGAGCAGCAAGCGGAACATCAGGCCGAATTTTATCAGCTCAGCTGGCAACCGCAGCCGTTACAGCCTGTTCCCGCTCAGAACTCGCGCTGGCTGATTTTGGCAGACCAGACTGAATGGGCAGAACCCCTCGCCAAACTGCTCTCCGGTCGCGGCGATCACTGTGCTCTCGCTAGCCCTGCCGATCTGCATCTAATCACTGCAACCCACCCAGCACAGATCATCTATCTCAGCGGCTGTTCATCTGTCGCGCCTCCAGACCAAGCAGAACGGCTTTGTGAGCAGCTTTTGGAGCTAGTGCAGACGTTAATTCAGCAAGGTCAAACGCCTCAGCTCTGGCTGGTGACCCAAAATGCTCAGGCCGTGAACGGCAGCTCAGCGCTGCAAGCTGGACAGGCCGCAGTCTGGGGATTGGGTCGGGTCATTCGCGCTGAGCAGCCCGCTCTCAATTGTACCTGCATCGATCTGGGCTCGACTCACTCCGATATTCAAGATCTGTTCCACGAATTGACGAACCCCAGTTGCGAAGATCAAATTGCCTATCGTCAGGGACAGCGCTACGTGGCGCGGTTGATGCCGCATTCACCCCAAACTCAGCCCGAAGCCGTTCAGCTGAAAATCTCAGACTACGGCCTGCTCGATAGCTTGACGCTGTTGCCCAGCTGGCGCGGCGCGCCAGCTGCTGGCGCCGTCGAAATTCAGGTGCGGGCGGCGGGCATCAACTTTCGAGATGTGCTGAACGGGCTAGGGATGCTGCAATCTAACCTGACGCAGCGGGGCATCACGGACATGACGGCATTACAGTTCGGCTGGGAATGCGCGGGCATCGTCACGGCGGTCGGTGCAGGCGTGACGGCCTTTAAGCTGGGCGATGCAGTGGTGGCAATTGCGGCAGCAGGCTGCTTTGCGTCCTACGTAACCGTGGCGGCAGAGTTTGTGATCGCCAAGCCGGACTTCCTGAGCTTTAGCGAAGCCGCCACCATTCCGACAACGTTCCTGACCGCGTACTATGGGCTGTATCATCTGGCGCAGATTCAGGCGAACGAGCGCCTGCTGATCCATGCGGCAGCAGGCGGCGTAGGGCTGGCAGCAGTGCAGCTCGCGCAGTTGGCAGGTGCAGAAGTCTACGCCACGGCGAGTCCCAGCAAATGGCCTTACTTGCGGTCGATTGGGGTGCGGCATCTGATGAATTCGCGGACGCTGGAATTTGCCGATCAGATGCAGGCAGAAGGCATAGCCGTTGACCTGGTGTTGAATAGTTTGAACGGCGAGTTTATTGGCAAAAATCTGGACGTTTTGGGGCCGCAGGGGCGATGGGTCGAAATTGGTAAAGTCGGGATCTGGAGCGCTGAACAGGTTGCCCAACTGCGTCCTGACGTTAGATATTTTGTCTTTGATCTACTCGAACTCTCCGAAAGCCAGCCGGCGTTGATTACGGCCATGCTGCGCGATCTGTTTGACCTCTTTCGGCAGGGCAAGCTGAAGCCGTTACCCTACGTCACCTTCCCGCTTGAAGATGCAGTTGCGGCCTTCCGCTACATGGCGCAGGCTAAGCAGATTGGCAAAGTGCTGCTGCTGCCGCCTGCGGTGATTCAGCCGCCAGTTCGTCCAGATGCCAGCTATTTGATTACGGGCGGGCTAGGCGGACTAGGGCAGCTGGTAGCACGCTGGCTGGTTGAACAGGGCGCGACGCGATTGGTGCTGGTGGGGCGCAGTTTGCCGGATGCCGCCACAGAGCAGCGGCTCGCCGAGCTGAGACAAACTGCTGAAATTCAGGTGGTGCAGGCTGACATCGCTGAGGCCAAGCAGCTGGCCAATCTGCCGCTCTCTGTCCCAGAACGCCCGCTCAGAGGCATTTTTCACGCTGCGGGTCTGCTCGACGACGGGCCGCTCAGCCAGCAGAGTCCCGCCCGATTTCGGCAGGTGATGGCGGGCAAACTGCGCGGCGGCTGGAACCTGCACCAGCTCAGCCAAAGTCACCCGGATCTGCCGCTCGATTTGTTTATCTGCTTCTCGTCCATTAGCGCCTTGATTGGCCCCGTTGGACAGAGCAGCTATGCGGCAGCCAACGCTTTCTTAGATACGCTGATGCAGCAGAGACAGCAGCTCGGCTTGCCGGGACTCAGCATAAACTGGGGCGCTTGGCAGGCTGGCATGGTGACTCGGATGCCAGCTGCCAATCAGCGGCAGCTAGCTCAAGGCGGGATGGGCTTGCTGTCACCCGAGCAAGGCTTGCAGGCGCTAGAGCGGCTGCTGAACCAGCCCTCGGCTCAGATGATTGTGCTGAGGGCTGACTGGACGAAGTTCCGCGCCGCGCATCCGGTCTTTCCGCTGCTTGATCGGGTTGCGGCTGCCCCGATCGGGTCAAAGCCGTCTGTACAGACCTCTATCAAGACACCCATTCAGCCATCTGGACTGCTTCAGCAGCTGCAAGCTTCTGGGACTGACCGCTTTGACCTGTTGCAAAATCACATTCGCGGCAGGCTCGCCCAAGTGATGGGGTTTGGTCAAGCTGAGGCGATCGATCCGCAGGAAAATTTCGCTGAGCTAGGCATGGATTCGCTGATGGCGGTTGAGTTTAAAAATCAGCTAGAGTCCAGTTTAGCCTGTGCGATTCCGCAGACACTCGCCTTTGACTATCCGACTGTGGCAAGTCTCACCACCTACCTGCTGCAAAATCAGCTTGCGGTAGAAATAGATCACGAATCTACTGTTCACCAACCCATACTGGATATATCCCTACCCAATATTCTAGATTTGCAGACTGAGCCAGTCGATATTCCCGCTGAATATTACCAGTTTGACCTCACGCCAGAATACCTCAGCCTTCGAGCTGATCTAGATCGCGTTGAGCAGCTGGGCAACCCATTTTTTGAACTGCATGAAGGAACAGCCAGAGATACAACTCAGGTTCAAGATCGCGTCTTAATCAGCTACTCAAGCTACAACTATCTGGGAATGTCGGGTAATCCGACTGTCTCGGCAGCAGCTCAGCAGGCCATTGAGCGATACGGCACGTCGGTTTCGGCCAGCCGCGTTGTGGCTGGAGAACGCCCCATCCACCGGAGCCTGGAAGCTGGAATCGCGCAGTTCATCGGCACAGAAGACTGCATCGTCTATGTTGGTGGACATACAACCAACGTCACTACAATCGGTCATCTGTTTGGCGAAAAAGACTTGATTTTATATGACGCGCTCAGCCATGACAGTATCCGGCAGGGCGGTGGCCTCTCCAAAGCCGCCAAGCTGGAATTTTCGCACAACGACTGGCGCAGCCTAGAGCGCCTTTTGCAGCAGCACCGACCGCATTATCAGAAAGTGCTGGTTGCCATAGAAGGCATCTACAGCACGGATGGCGACCTCGCGCCCCTGCCTGAATTTGTGCAGCTGAGGCAGCGCTACAAGACATTTCTGCTGGTGGACGAGGCGCATTCTATTGGCGTTTTGGGGCAGAGCGGACGCGGGGCGGGCGAGCATTTTGGTATCGCGGCAGCGCAGGTTGATCTCTGGATGGGAACGCTCAGCAAGTCGTTTGCCAGCTGCGGCGGGTATATTGCGGGCAATCGGGCGCTGGTCGAATATTTGAAATATACGGCTCCCGGTTTTGTCTACAGCGTGGGGATGTCGCCTGCCAATGCGGGTGCGGCTTTGGCTGCCCTTCAGCTATTGCAGCAGCAGCCGCAGCGGGTGGCTCAGCTTCAGGCGAACGCTCGGCTATTTTTAAGGCTGGCGCAGCAGCAGGGGCTCGACACGGGCAGCAGCCACGACTCACCCGTAATTCCGATCATTGTGGGTGAACCTTCCCGCGCCGTTTTGCTAGGTCACGCTCTGTTTAAGCGCGGCATCAACGTGCAGCCGATGGTCTATCCTTCGGTTCCCTACAATGCCGCCCGACTGCGGTTTTTCCTCACCTGCCTGCATTCTGAGACTCAGATTCGCTCCACTGTACAGGCGATTGCTGAGGAGCTGAGCGCTCTGTGAGCTATCGGGGCTATCAAGGCTATCGGAGCTATCGAGTAGTGGCGCTGCCCGGTGAGGGCGTGGGACTAGAAGTCACTGCGGCGGCTTTGACCGTGCTGAAGCATGTGGCGCGGCTGGAGGAGTTTGGGCTGCAAATTGATCAGGGTTTGATCGGTCAGTCGGCTTTTGTGGCGCAGGGCAGCTATTTCCCGGAGGCAACCGCTCAGCTTTGTCAGGGTGCGGATGCGATCTTGCTGGGTGCGGTGTCGGCGGGGCTGCTAGAACTTCGTCAGCGCTTCGACTTGTTTGCAAATCTGCGACCCATTTGCCCGTCGCCGGCGCTGCTGCATTGCTCGTCGCTGAAGCCTGAGCTGCTGGCGGGCGTTGATATTCTGGTGGTGCGGGAGCTGGTGGGCGGCATTTATTTTGGCGCGGCGGGACGGAACATTGATCAGCAGGGTGACTATGGCTATCACACCATGCAGTATCACGACTGGCAGATCCGGCGGATTGCTAGGGTGGCGCTGGAGCAGGCGCAGTCTCGCCGCAGGCTGCTGACGGTGGCGCATAAGGAGAATGCGCTGCCGCAGCTTCCCTGGACGCGCCTGGTGCAGGCAGAGGCAGAGGCGTTTCCTGACGTGACCGTTGTGCCAATGCTGGTGGATAATTTGGCGATGCAGCTGGTGCTACGACCCGCGCAGTTTGACGTGATACTGGCTGGGAACCTGTTTGGCGATATTCTCAGCGACATTGGCGGCGCAGTTGTAGGTTCGATTGGTTTACTAGGATCAGCTAGCCTCAATGCTGCTGGGTTTGGCCTCTATGAGCCGATTCACGGCACGGCTCCCGATATTGCAGGCCGGGGCATTGCCAACCCGCTGGGCGCAGTCCACAGCGTGGTTTTGATGCTGCAACAGTGGGGCGAGCAGGCGGCGGCGCGGCGGATCTTACAGGCGGTGGCGGCGCTGCTGGCTCAAGGTTACCGCACGGCAGATTTGCTCACTCAGGCCGATGAAAAGCGAGTGAATACGCAAGAATGTCTGGAGCTGCTGCTGGCAGAGTTAGTAAATCAATAGATTTGTTTAAATTTTGCCCTGCATTTGAGAAACTGTGAGAGCCTTCTCGAGTGAATACATAGGAGATGGTTCAATGAATTTAGATCAAGAGATAGTGACTGTAACGCCTTCAGAAACGATTGACACGATTCAACGCTTGCCAAACTATGTTGGCATCTCAGAGAAAACGACTGGAGCAACTGGGATATCTATGAACATTGTAGTCATCCCACCTTCCGCGAAGGCAGAGCCTCATTTTCACAATGGATTTGAGACCGCGATTTATCTCTTGAAAGGTGATGTCCAAACATTTTATGGCGAAAATCTATCTAAATCTGTAGTGAACAAGCAGGGTGATTTTATCTTTATCCCGAACGGTGTGCCTCATCAACCCGTTAATTTGAGTAGCACTGAAGAAGCTATCGCATTAGTGGCCCGTAATGATCCGAATGAGCAAGAGAGCGTTCAGGTCTACAAGTTAGATTAAGCAGGGTGATAGTTTGCGAATTCTGCATAGAAGCTAGCGCTCTGCCCCGATTCCTAGCATCTAGAGATCAGAGCAGAACATAGCTTAGCGCAGTCGCTATCGAGTCAAGACGCTCATGTATTTGCCAGGAGAAAACGGCACCGGAATCACGGGCGAGAACTGAATCCGATCGGTCGCAATCCGCTTGACGTAGAACTCATTGACCGTATGCTGCACCTGCTCGCGGGAGCCAATCAGCCAGATCTGCATTTTCTCGCCGCCGAAATCACCGCCAGAATCACCGCCATCCCGATCGCCACCAAAATCGTTCAGCAGTTCGTTGAACTCTGTAGAGATCATAATTCACCTTATTTTTCTAGATTGATTTTTCTAGATTGATCTAAAGCAAAGACCAAGGCGACAGCTTCTCAAGCTGCTTGTGTTGCGGAGGCGTGCCATATAATCGACACAGCCCTACCTGCTGCGTTCTACAGCCGGTTGGGTTAGCTGGCTAGTCGTGGTTCCAAGCACTTCTAGTCAGCGACCTCGCCTCAATCTCCACTTCCCCAGCCAAGTTACGCTCAACCAGGTTGGCAAATCATAAACCGAAACTCACCGGTTGCACAAGTAGGCATCAGCGATTATTTTGAATTAGGCATCAGCCGGAGGTCGCACTCCTCTCAGCCTGATAGTTCTGCTTTGCCAGCATCGTCAGCGCCCTGCTAGCACCGCTATTCCAGCCCTTTCAAATAAGCCTGAATTGCCTCATTTACCAGCATCGTCATCGGCTTGCCCTGCGCGGCAGCAGCAGCTTTAAGCTGGCTATAGATTGGATCATAAATGCCAATCCGGTTGCGCGATTTGCTCTTGACAGCAGCTGTCTCATAGGTGGACGCAAACTGACGCAGCGCTGCAAAGCCATAGCGGTTGCAGAAGTCGCCAAAGCTCTCCGACTCCGTGCGATTTTGCTTAAAGCAAACCAACAGCGGCTCCAGCGTCAGCTCCAGATTCTTAATCAGCATGTTGTCCATGTAGGGCTGCGACAGGCGCGTTTGGTTGGGGCAGGCTCCCAACCAGAGCTGATAGGCTTCCGGCGACTGACCGACCAAGCCGAGTTCCGCCAGGTAGGGACGAGCGCAGCCGTTGGGGCAGCCCGTCATCCGCGTTACAAAAGACTCCTGAGGCAGACCAACTTTCACCAGCAGCGCCCGCACCCGCTCCAGCACGCTGTGCAGCACCCGCTCCGATTCGGTGACGGCTAGGCCGCAGGTGGGCAGCGCGGGGCAAGCCATTGAGTAGCGCACCAGCGGATCGATTTCGGTAGCCTTGAGAATGCCGCAGCGATCCAGAATCGCCTGAATTTCAGCCTGATTGGCCGGGTCGATGTCGTAAAGGATCAGGTTGTGGTTGGCGGTGAGGCGGATCGGCAGCGCAAACTTCTGCTCAATTTCGCGCAGCGCCGTTTTGAGCTGAAAGCCACCCGCATCTTTGACCCGTCCGTTCTCAATCGAGATGCCGACAAACAGCTGGCCGTCGCCCTGCTCATGCCAGCCCAGATAGTCGAGGTATTTGAATTCCGGCAAGGGACGAAACGGCTGGATCGACTTGCCAAAATATGCTTCAACCTTGGTGCGAAATGTATCAACGCCCCAGTCGTGAATCAAATACTTCATGCGGGCATGCCGTCGGTTGCCCCGGTCGCCGTAGTCGCGCTGGGTGGCAACGATGGCCTTCATCAGGTCGTAGATATCGGCCTTGTCAACATAGCCAATCGGGTCAGCGACGCGGGCAAAAGTTTCTTCCTTGTTGTGAGTGCGGCCTAAGCCACCGCCTGCATAGATGTTGAAGCCCTCTAGCTGCTGCTGGTCGTTGAGCATCACCACCAGCGAGACATCCTGCGAAAACAGATCAATTGAGTTGTCGCCCGGTACGGTGATGCTGCACTTAAACTTGCGCGGCATGTAGTGCGTGCCGTAAATCGGCTCTTCCGAATCGGGGATGATTGTGCCGTTGCCGTTGCGGCTGAGCGCGGCCTGCACTTCAGGACTCGGTTCAGCGGTGATTGCCTTTTCGCCATCCAGCCAGATCTCGTAGTAGGCTCCGGTTTGGGGCGTCAGCAAGTCGGCAATGTTGTCAGCATACTCACGAGCCGCCACGTAGTCAGGGCGATCTTTGTAGGGCGCGGGGGGAGCCATGACGTTGCGGTTCAGGTCGCCGCAGGCTCCGAGGGTTGAACCCATATGACGCACGATTTCGGCAATCACCGTCTTCAGGTTTTTCTTCAGAATGCCGTGGATCTGGAAGCCTTGACGAGTTGTGACCCGCAGCGTCTGGTTGCCGTAGGTTTCTGAGAGCTGGTCGAGCGCCAGATAGAGCTGTGGCGAAATGAAGCCGCCCGGATTGCGCGTCCGCAGCATGAACTGATAGTCCTTCTCTTGGCCTTTAACTCGGTTGTCGCGGTTGTCCTGCTGGTAGGAGCCGTGAAACTTGAGGATCTGCGTCGCGTCTTCGCTAAAATGCGTCGTATCCTGCAATAGCTCGCTGGCGACTGGCTCACGCAGGCCATGGCTCCGCTCTTTGAGACCTTCAACTTTTGAAACTTTGGGCTGGGATGCAGGAGACTGAGATACAGGCAGGGAGGGAGTAGTAACCATTGCGGCTTGTCTGGCAAAAATAATAGAACTAGCAAATAGAACGAGCGTCGTTCCGGATTCCCCGGTTTTCCGACTGAATTTGAGGTGAATTAGGATCCACCTGCATCTTAGCATTGCACCCTTTAAAACAGAGTGCAAAGCAATCACAAAAAACTTTTAGGTTCTGATGAGTTCTGGGTAAGTTCCCAGCGAATTCCGGGCGCTAAGGCTGCAAAACGCCTGCCGGAATCACCTGACGCTGTAGCTCCATCAGCTCTTGAATGCCCTGTTCGCCGCAGTCCAGAATTTGATTAAACTGGCTGCGGCTGAAATGGCCTTCTTCTGCTGTGCCCTGAATCTCGATCAAATCCAGGTTTTCGTTCATCACCAAATTGCAGTCGGTTGCTGCCGCCACGTCTTCGGGGTAGTTGAGATCCAGCAAAACCTCGCCTTCCAGCAGCCCTACCGAAATTGCGGCAATCTGATGGCAGATCGGCGAATCCTCTAGCTCCTGACTTTCCAGCAAGGTCTGAATTGCGTCGCAGAGTGCCACAAAGCCGCCGGTAATTGAGGCGGTGCGGGTTCCGGCATCGGCTTGCAGCACATCGGCATCTACAGTGATCGTGCGCTCGCCCAAGCGCTTCATATCCAGCGCGGCGCGGAGACTGCGGCCAATCAGGCGCTGAATTTCCTGGGTGCGGCCTGAGAGCTTCATAAACTCGCGGGGCTGCCGCTGCGTCGTCGCGGTGGGCAGCATCCGATATTCGGCGGTCAGCCAGCCTTTGCCGCTGCCCTCCAAAAAGCGCGGCACTCCCGGCTGAATCGTGACGCTGCACAGCACCTGCGTATCGCCGCAGTGGGTCAGCACCGAGCCTGCGGCAAATCGGGTAAAGTTGCGCTCAAATCGCACCGGACGGAGCTGATTCGGCTGACGCTGATCAGGACGCTGCCACATAGATGCTTGCCTCTCGTTGCCTTAGCTAATGACTGGAGTGATTGCCGCAGATCCTTATCAGATCCTCACTTAGAATACAGCAGGCGTTCTAGAGACGAAAGGCTGACCCCACTCTCGGCGGCAGCGGCAAGCCCCAAAACCTGGGGCAGAGCCGAAACGGCAGGCAGAGCAGGGAGGCAGCGGCAATTTGACTATATGTAGAGTTTTGTAGCGGAACTAAGCGAGCCTACACGCTATATTTATCAGAAGCAACTCACGGCTCACGGCTAATTTAGCTGATTCAATTCTGTGCATCTGTACTAATCTAGAGATTATTAATTCTTTTTTAAGCCGTGATTCGCCCAGCCCAGTTTTTCGTTTTAGGCGGCTTCATTCTATGGTTTCCCAACTCGAAGCTCCTTCCCGGAGCAGCAACCATTCCCTGTCTTACGCGGTGGAAGGTCTAGTTCAGGTCTTTACCTGTCCGCACCGCAGCTTTTTTACGAGCGTCATGGCTCAGGCGCTCCGCATTGCGGGGCAGGGCACGCCCGTTTTGGTGGTGCAGTTTCTCAAAGGCGGCATTGGCCAGGGGCATCAGCATCCGGTGCAGCTGGCGCAGCATCTCGACTGGATTCGCTGTGATCTGAGCCGCTGCATTGATACGCTAGAGCTAGCGCCCGGTTTGCCAGCCGACGAACAGCTTGCCCTGCGCCAACTCTGGGAGCATACGCAGCGCGTGGTAGCTCAAAATCAATATTCGCTGGTGGTGCTAGACGAGCTGAGTCTGGCGATCAACTATGGGCTGATTTCAGAAGCCGAGGTGCTGAGCTTGATTGAACAGCGTCCGGGGCAGGTAGACTTGATTTTGACGGGGCCAGATATGCCGCAGGCGATCCTCGATATCGCCGACCAAATCACCGAACTGCGCCGGACGCACCGCCCCTAATGCGTCTGAAATTAATTGCTAAATTAGTAGCAGATCGCAGCCATTACGGCCAACTATGTCAGAAGCTCTAACGCCAGACCCAGCGCTCAAAATTGCTCAGCTGGGCAATCCGATTTTGCGTCAGGTGGCGCAGCCCATCGAGCAGATCCAGGATGACCGCCTGCAAGCCTTGATTGACCAGCTTTTGAGCCTGCTGAGTGACTCTAACGGCGTTGGCATTGCTGCACCTCAGGTGGCGGCCTCCTGCCGACTGCTGATTGTCGCCTCCCGCCCCAACGCCCGCTATCCCAACGCGCCGCTGATGTCGCCCACGGTGATGATCAACCCGCAAATTGTTGGCCAGTCCAGTACGGTGGTCAAAGACTGGGAAGGCTGCTTGAGCGTCCCCGGCATCCGGGGCTTGATTCCGCGCTATCAGGAGATAGAGGTGGAGTACCTTGACCGCAGCGGACAGCTCACCCGACAGCAGCTCAGCGGTTTTGTTGCCCGGATTTTTCAGCATGAGTTCGATCACCTCAACGGTCTTGTTTTCCTCGATCGACTCGAAAGCCTGCAAGAAATTATCACCGACCAGGAATATCTGAGCCGCATCGTCGGCATTCAGCCTGCCTGAACTTCAGCCTGCCTGAGTAAAGCCGCGAACCGCCATATAGACCGCTAGCCCAATCAAAAAACTGCGAAACAGCTGCGTCACCAACCGCTCCGACAGGCGCGGCAAGAGTCTCGTGCCCAGCTGAGCGCCCAGAACACCGCCTAGTCCCAGACACAGCCCCGGTATCCACAGCACGTTGTCATTGCGCGTATGCTGAACCAGCCCCGAAACCGCAATCGCCATAATCGCTCCCAGGCTAGTGCGGACTGCCGCCTTCACGGTCTCGCCCAAAAACAGCATTTGCAGCGGCACCATCACCACGCCGCCCCCCACCCCAAACAGCCCTGACAGCAACCCCGCCAGCAGGCCAATTCCGGCAGTCGGCAGCACCCGAACGCTCTGAGTCTGAACATTCGCAGGGCAGGCGACGGACTGGGTCTTTTGCAATCGCTGCCGCAGCTGCATCAGATAGAGCGTCAGCAGCAGCAGCCCCGCAAAGGCCAGCGATTGCCCCGCATCTGGCAGGCGGTCGGCCAGCCATGCGCCCAGTTGAGCCGTAAAAATGCCGAATCCAGCCAGCAGCAGTGAGACGCGCCAGTTGAGTTCGCCAGCGCTCAGGTTTCGCAGGCTGCCCGACACCGAACTCAGCAGCACGCCCACCAAGCTTGTGGCAGTCGCCTGCACCAGCGGGATGCCAAACAGCGTCAGAGCAGGCACCATCAGCAGCCCGCCGCCAATTCCCAGCAGCCCCGAAAGCACCCCCGTAAAGCTGCCCAGCAGCAGCAGCAGTCCCCAGCCCAACGGCGTTTCCAGCATGGTTCTTGGCTCAAATTCCGCAAAACTAGCAGAACTTTAGCACCCTGTGCGCTGCAAAACCGACAGCCCGCCGAGTCAGATGCTAGTCTGCTAGCTAAATCAGGTGAAAGATTGATCAGCAGCCCCTGCGGCTGCTTTTTTGTAGGGGTTTTTGTGGGGTTTTGGAGGCTTTTAGAGGAGCTTGAGGGCTTGAGCGCTGGGCGGCAAGGTTGCTTCGTACAGCCTGCTACAATGTCATACCGATAGAGTTCTGGTAGAATTCTGGCTCTGCGGGTTGCCGTCCTTGCAGGAGGTCGAGTTGTCTGCTCCGATTCAGGCATTGCGCTTCTTTTTACAGGCACGCTTGTCGCGGCGGATTGTGCTGTGGGTCTTTGCCAGCATTTTGCTGATTGAGGCAATTATTTTGCTGCCCTCCATCTATCGGCGGCAGCAGGAATTGCTGAACAACCTCAGCGCCCTCTCCATGGCCAGAGTTGAAGGAGCGCTGGCGGCGATGCGGCTGAGCCAGCCGATGCAGCTTGGCTCACCTGATTTCTTAGCTCAGATCAGGCTGCTGGCTCCCAGCGACGTGGTGCGGGGCGGGGCGCTCTATCGACTCACAGGCGAGCAGATGGACAGCTTTGGTGAACCGCCGCAGCTGACGTTTGAGCAGGCGCAGCGCCAAACCGCCATGCGCTACGACTGGCAGACTCGGCGCTATGACGCAGCTTGGACACTGAAAGCCCTAGACGGTCAGTATGTGCTGATTATTCGGCATGACAGCAGCTCGGTGCAGCGCGAGCTACTGGCCTTCGTGGGTCGGATTATGGGGCTGGTGATGATTATTTCGGTCTTCGTGACGATTGTCACCCTGATTGGGCTAGAGCGAATTTTGATCATGCCCATTCTGCTGCTGCGAAATGATTTGCTCAAGGCTGGGCAGGCGCTCCCGCAAGAGGGCGACCCGCCGCCGCCCCAGTTTGACTCACTCAAGCGGCAGAGCCAAGACGAGCTAGGCGAGGTGATTGCCGCCTTTGAGCAGATGTATCACCAGATCTCTGAGGCAATTGCCGAGCGCCGCCAGGTTGAGTCCGAGCTGCGTCAGTCTGAGGAGAAGTTCTCAAAAGCCTTTCGGGGTAGCCCTTCGGCGGTGTTGATTAGCGCTTTAGAGTCCGGGCGAATTATCGAGGTCAACGACAGCTTTTTGCAGCTCTACGGCAGCGATCTCGATGCGGTGGTGGGGCGGACGGCCAAAGATCTCAACCTCTGGGCGACGGCGACATCCCGCGACCAAATGTTGCAGCAGATCCGCCAGTCTGGCTCAGTCCGCAACCTGGAATATACCTTTCGCAACCGTCAGGGCGAGCCGCGCTCGATTCTGTTTTCGGCTGAGACCATCTGGCTGGACGGCGAAGAATGCCTGGTTTCGGTGGCCAACGATATCACCGAGCGTAAGCAGGCTGAAAAGGCGCTAGAGCGCTTGGCTGAAATTGGCGAGCTAGCGGCGATGATTGTGCATGAGGTGCGAAACCCGCTGACCACCGTGATGATGGGGCTGAGGTCATTTGAGTCACTCGATCTCTCTGAACGCTCGCGGCTGCGGCTCGACTTGGCGACTGCGGAAGCTGAGCGGCTGCAGCGGCTGCTCAACGAGATTTTGCAATATGCCCGCTGTCAGGCTCTGCAAGCCAGCGAGCTGGAAATTAATGCCCTGATTGCCGAAATGCTGGAGTCGCTCCAGGCGATGCCCGCTGCTGCCGGACGGCAGATTGCCTTTACGCCGATTCAGCCTGTGCGGCTCTTGGCAGACCGCGACAAGCTAAAGCAGGTGTTAATCAATCTGATTGGCAATGCCTGCGAGGCGGTCTCAGTCGGGGAAACCATCACCTGGAGGCTCAAACTCGATGCGGCTCTGCGTCAGCTCTGCATCGAAATCCAGAACGGCGGTGAGCCAATTCCAGCCGAGGTGCTAGCGCAGCTGACGATGCCATTTTTTACCACCAAATCTTCCGGCAACGGCTTGGGGCTAGCCATCGTGAAGCAGATCGTGGATGCTCACAAAGGTCAGCTAGAGATTCACTCTTCTGCCGAAATTGGCGGGACTTGCGTCAGAGTGATTTTGCCCTGCTTGGCGTGAGGCCAGCGTGAGGAAACTGCCGCCAGTATATTGCCCAGTATCTTACAATGAAAACGGGCTGAGATCGCCCACCTGTCCTCTAACAGTAGAAATTTCTATGCCGCCGCGCTGGTCAAAAATTCCAACCCGCCAAGATCCGGACTATCGCAAACTCGATGATCGGATGAATTTTGCGGTGCATGTCGCCACCTTTGCCGCCATCAACTCTGGGGCTTGGTTTGTCCGCACGCTCCAGCATGAAACCTGGACTTGGACAGTTTGGCTGAGCGGAATTTGGTTTGGCCTACTTGTCGCGCATGCCGTTTACATTTTTGCGGTTGCTGACTATTCAAAATAGCTGATCTCAAAATAGCTGATCAAAATTCCTCAAGATCGCAAAATAGATAGAGACTCAAATCAGGTAGAGGCTTAAAAATAGATAGAGTTGGGAATTAACCATTCAAGGTGACATATATGAGCAGTGAATCAGTCGAGCAACTCGCCGCCCTCATTGGCGAAAACGTCTATATCGATGTGGCCAAATGGCATCTCTACCTGCGCGATGCCAAGCTGCATATTCCGCTGGCCGAGCAAATCTACCCGATGCTCAGCGACGGTATGCCCTCTGCGGCTCAGATCGAGGCGTTGCTCAAGCGAACTCCAGTCAAGCTGGGCGGCGGTAAAGTGGAGCTATCGCTAGCCGATCTAATTCCGGCTCAGGCTCAGACGGGCTTGATGGAAGCTGTTGCGGAATTTCAGCGCAGCCTCTAGCTGGTTCTAGCTGCTGGTTCTACCTGCTTGACTCGTCAAGTCGCTACGCCAAAAACTCTTTCACCGCTGCGGCAATTCGCCCTGAGGCATGACCATCTCCAAACGGATTGACCGCCATCGCCATTTTGCGATAGGCATCCGGTTCGCTGAGCAATCGACTCGCCTGCTTAAAAATTGCCGTTGCGTCAGTGCCAATTAGTCTGGCGGTTCCGGCCATCACGGCCTCTGGACGCTCGGTGGTTTCGCGCAGCACTAGCACGGGCTTGCCCAAACTGGGGGCTTCTTCTTGCAGTCCGCCAGAGTCGGTCAGGAGCAGGTAGCAGCGCTGAATGGCCCCAACTAGCGCCGAGTAGTCGAGCGGTTCGCTCAAAAAAGCGCGGGGATGGTTGCCTAAGATGGCCTTGAGCGGTTCGCGCACGGTGGGGTTACGGTGCAGCGGCAGCAGCAGAGCCGTATCTGGAAAGGCTTCGAGCAAGTCCAAAAAGCCTTGGGCAATCTGCTGGAGCGGTTTACCCCAATTTTCCCGACGGTGTACCGTTGAGAGAATGACGCGATACTGGCTCCAGTCTAGATCTGCCACCGGGCATTCAGGCTGGCGTTCGGCCATCGTTAGCAGAGCGTCAATCACGGTATTGCCCGTATTGTAAACTTTACCTAACACGCCCGATCGCTCTAGGTTCTCCACTGAGAGCGAAGTTGGTGCAAAATGCAGCGTCGTAATCTGCGAGATCAAGCGCCGATTCGCCTCTTCTGGATAGGGATTGTAAATACTGTCGGTACGTAAGCCTGCCTCCACATGCCCGACTGGAATCTGCTGATAGAAGGCGGCTAGCGCGGCGGCAAAGGCAGTTGTCGTATCGCCCTGCACCAGCACAATCTGCGGCTTGAGCTGACCAAACAGCTGCTCTAATCCGCGCAGGCTGCGGCAGGTGATGTCGCTTAGCGTTTGGCCATGCTGCATAATTGCCAGGTCGTGATCGGCCTGAATCTCGAATAAATCCATCACCTGCGCCACCATTTCCTGATGCTGCCCCGTCAAGACTACACTAGTCTCAAACGCCGGGTCTTGACGGAAATATTGAATTACAGGAGCCAGCTTAATCGCTTCCGGTCGAGTGCCGAGAATAATGCAGACGCGCAGCGCAGAAGAAGTCATAAAGCCTAGAAGGTAAAAAGCCTAGAAGGTAAATCGTGCATTAGCTTAGCAAACTTTGCAGTCGCTGCTTGTGATGTGAATCTGTGATCTGGGCTTGTGATCTGAGCCTGTACTGCGCTAAGCAAACACCACCGTGCGGTTGCCATAGACCAGCACCCGATTTTGGAGATGCAGCCGCACTGCCCGCGCCAGCACTACTCGCTCTAGATCTTTACCTTTGCGGATCAGGTCTTCCACCTGATCGCGATGGCTGACCCGCACCACATCTTGCTCAATGATTGGCCCTTCATCGAGATCCTGGGTAACGTAGTGACCCGTCGCGCCGATGATTTTGACCCCGCGTTCGTAGGCGCGCTGATACGGATTTGCCCCAGCAAAGGCGGGTAGAAACGAGTGGTGAATATTGATCACAGTCGGGAACTGCGAGACAAATTCGGCGCTGAGCACCTGCATGTATTTCGCCAGCACAACGAGATCAATGCGGTGCGCTCGCAGTAGCTCAAGCTGCTGGGACTCCTGAGCCGCTTTGGTTTCGGGCGTAATCGGCAGATGGTGATAAGCAATCCCAAACTGCTCGGCAATTGGGGCGAGCCTGTCGTGATTGCTGATGATTAGCGCCACCTCAGCCGCGAGCTCGCCCGCCTGCTGCCGCCAGAGCAAATCATACAGACAGTGATCCTGCCGACTCACCCAGATCGCGATCCGGGGCAGATCATCTGAAAAATGCAGCCGCCAGTTGGCTTGCAGCGGCTGAGCGATAGCGTTAAAGGCAGGAGCGATTAGCTCTCTGGGCAGATTGAAGCCTGTGAGCTGCCACTCTAGCCGGGTCAGAAATAGTCCTGCCAGCAGATCAGTATGCTGATCGGCATGGATGATGTTACCGCCGTTGGAATAGATGAAGCTGGCAATTTTGGCGACTAGCCCTTTTTGATCGGGGCAGGAGATTAACAGCGTGGCGGTGGGCGGTGAGGAAGACAGTGGGGACGACATAGGCGAATCGGGCGATAACGGCATCGGTAGCGCTACTTTAGCGCGTCTCTAGCCGCCGACTCTGAAAGTACGGATTTTTTGAATTTTTTGAGCATTGATGCTGAATCCTAATAATAGACTTGTTGCGGAATAGTTTAACGACGCTATTGATGGAGTCGAAATCTTAAGGTTTTTGCTTTTAAGACGCCGCTAATGGTGTGCATTTCTTATTCCACAACAAGTCTAATAGTAGTAGTAGTGGATGTTGCTGGCGTTGGATACCTGACTCAGATCGCCCACTGCGGCATAGGCTTCTGTCGGAGCAAACGAAGGCGCGTAGACCGGATAGCGAGCCGTTGAACCCGGATTTCCTACCGCGCTCGGTTGATTTGGCTGGGTTGGCTGAGCAAAAAACGGGAAGGTTGCGCTTTTGAGGTGCAGCGCTGAGGCTCAGAGGTGAATCGTTGGAGCAAATTGCTGGGCGGTTGGAGTTCTGAGCCTGACCTTTTGAGTTCTGAGCTGAAATGATTGAGCAAAAAGGTGGAAGGTTGGAGTTCAGATGTGGGGGATTGCTGCTCTGAGGTCGGAGCATCGAGCTAAAAGATGCAGCTTTCCAGTTTGGAGGGTGAATGCTGCGGTTCTGAGAGTAAATGCCCGATGTTTCTAGGCGTTTGGGCAAGAATTGGGCTAAAACTGAGGAGATTGAGTAAGGGAGTGTGCGGACTGTGGCATTTTCAGAGAATCGTAGCCAGACAGTGCCCATTCAACTAGCTAATGGCGCGACTGCCAGAATTGAAGTGGCAAGCACCGGACGCGAAGATGTGAGCTTTGACCCTAAGTCATTTCAGCCAGTTGCTGATGCGATTGAAGGCATTGTACAGATGATTGCTGAACCGGTTAAGAAAGTGCGCCCCAAGAAGGCATCTGTCAAATTTGGGTTAGAGATGGCGGTGGAGTCGGGGCAGTTGACGGCAATTTTGGTGAAAGGATCGGGCAAAGCCAATCTAGAAATTACGTTGGAGTGGGAGCAGAAGGAGGCGACATCGTAGCCGATGGTCTCTACCTCGCTAGAAGCCCTGCTGCAAGACTGCACGGTGAGAGTGTTGATTTCGGGAAAGTCGGGCTGGGGCACTGGCTTTTTTGTCGCACCCGGACAGATTTTGACTTGCGCTCATGTGGTCGAAGAAGCAGTTGATCAACAGGTGCAGATTGAGTGGAAATTGCAGTTACCTGTTCGAGCAACAGTCACGCAGATATTTCCAAAACCTTATGATTTAGCGTTGCTGGAGTTTTCACCTGCTGAGGCAACGGATCATCCTTGCGTCTGGCTAGATACAGTCGTGCAATCTCGCGATCCGCTGTATCTGTTTGGCTATCCGGATGAAGGTGATCGGCAGGGAGAGCCAGCAACGTTTCACTGTGAAGGGTTAACGGGCAGCGAACCACCCGATATCAAGTTTGCGCTGGGACAGGTGCGACCCGGAATGAGTGGATCGGCGTTGCTGAATCAGCGAACGGGCAAGATTTGCGGCATGGTCAAGTTTACCCGCGATCGCTCAATTGATTTGGGTGGCGGGGCAGTCTGCGCTAGCACGATTCTTAATCAGTTTCCAGAATTGGAGGTGCTGCAACAGCAGTTTCATCAACGGGATCAGCGTTGGACAGCGGCTCAAGCTCAATCGCGCTCTGAACCAGAACCTCAGACCCAAAAAGAACCCAAACCGTTTACCGTTCCTTATGAGCGCAATCCCCACTTTACCGGACGAGCGGAAATCCTAGCGCAGATTCACGCTACGCTGGGGCAAACGGGCACGGCGGCATTGAATCAGGCGAAGGCCATTCATGGGCTGGGCGGTGTGGGTAAGACACAGACTGCCGTGGAATATGCCTATCGCTATTTTGAAGATGAACGAGGCTATGACTGGGTGCTATGGGTGAATGCCAGCACTCTCACCTTGGATGCTAGTTTTGGCTCGATTGCCGCAGATTTGGCACTGCCGAATCACGAGACACAAAAGCTGGACGAAAATACGGCAGCAGTCTCTCGCTGGCTGGAAACGCACGACCGCTGGCTGCTGATCTTCGACAACGTGGATGAGCCAAAAGCCGTCAAGCCCTATCGCCCCAAGAACCCGAACGGACGCATTTTGCTAACTTCACGAGCACAGCGGTTTGAGAGTTTGGGGGTGGCAAATCCGATTGCGCTGAATGATATGACACCTGCCGAGGCGCATGAGTTTTTGTTGCGGCGGACGGGGAGATCCCCCCTAGCCCCCCTTAAAAAGGGGGGAACCGAGCCAAACGGGCTTGAAGTCCCCCTTTTTAAGGGGGATTTAGGGGGATCGGATGCCCTCGCAGCCACTGAACAGCAGGCGCTGATTGATTTGGCGAAAGCATTGGGCTATTTGCCGTTAGCGTTGGAGCAAGCGGCGGCTTACATGCTGGCTAAGAACGTTAGTTTTGCGGCCTATTTGCGGTCGTATCAGCAGCGCCGTCTACGGGTGATTGAGAAACAGCGGCCTGAAATGGGCGACTATCCAGAGTCGGTGGCGACGACTTGGGCGATTAACTTTGAGGCAGTAAAAGTCAGCAGTCCGGCAGCGGCAGATCTGCTGAACCTGAGCGCGTTTTTGGCTCCAGACAATATTCCCTATGAGCTGCTGCTGCTGGGCAAAGAGCATTTGGGAGAGCTGCTGAGTCAGGCGTTGGCAGATGCGCCGGAAAACGAATTGGTGCTGCCTGAGCTGCTGGAAGAACTGACCCGCTATTCGTTGATTCGGCTAGAGACAGACAATCGCTACAGCATTCACCGGCTGGTGCAAGAAGTGTTGCGAGATGCGTTGCAAACAGAAGAGCAACAGTGGCAAGCCAGAGTAATCGAGGCGTTGAATCAGACGTTTCCCGATGTGGAGTTTAAGAACTGGCGGCAGTGCGAGCGATTGGTGGAGCAGGTGCAGGCGATTGATCGGCAAGCAGCAACTCAAACGAGCGACTTGGCACGGCTATTAAACCAGACAGGCTATTTTCTACGTGAGCAAGGGCGCTATGGAGAGGCAGAACCGCTCTATCTCGATGCACTCAAAATCAGACGCAGCCAGCTTGGGGCAGAGCATCCATACACGGCCTCAAGCCTCCACAATCTGGCAGAGTTGTATCGTGCACAAGGGCGCTATAGAGAGGCAGAACCGCTCTATCTCGATGCGCTCAACATCTATCGCAGCCAGCTTGGGGCAGAGCATCCCACCACGGCTTCAAGCCTCAGCGGTCTGGCTCTGTTGTACTCTTCACAAGGGCGCTATGGAGAGGCAGAACCGCTCTATCTCGATGCGCTCAACATCTATCGCAGCCAGCTTGGGGCAGAGCATCCCGACACGGCCACAAGCCTCAACAATCTGGGAGCGTTTTACGTAGAGCGTGGCAACTTTGAGGCTGCTATTCCGCTGTTGCAAGAGTCTTTAGCCATTCGTGAGCGAGTTTTGGGCGATTCACATCCCGATACTCAGGGCACTCGGTGGTGGCTAGAGCGGGCGCAGGCAGGGGAGTGAGGGTGAGCGGTGGGTGGGTTAATCCTGGTTTGGCGCTGTGGGTCTGGGTTCAAACCACGCAGCGCCAAACCGCTAGCTTTTTGAGCCGCCTTACCGCATGGCCAGCGGCGTATTTAGAGTTAAGCCTAGATCAGCGTTGGGATTGATTGAAATCAGCGTGGCCGAATCCCGCCCGATGAAGAAGCCCGCCAGCGCCCCAGCCGCGCCGCCCCCCAGCACCGTGACTAGCTCCACCTCTCGATCGCCCGTTAAGCCCGTGATGGCTGCTGCTGCGCCTGCTCCCAAGGCCGCTCCTGCGGCAATCTCTAGGGCATTTGCGCCTTTGGTGACGCGCTGGGTGTTGGTGACGATGCCAGAGGTAGCATTCAGCGGCAGGCTCGTTCCGTCTACTACCAGCTCTTTGGCATAAAATCTGGCCCCTTCACCCTCTAGCCGCAGCTCACCGACAACCTGGCTATTAGCCGGAATCAAAACGCGATTGTCAGACACCACATCTCGATCGACGAGCAGCGTTAGAGGAACGGGGTCGGGTTCTTGGGGCGAAATTAAGATTTTTTTGGAGGAGTGCCGCACCGTGAGCATCGTGCCAGCGGGCAGTGAAGCTGTTCCGGGCGTTGTGCTAGCCTGTCCCACAATGTAGGGTGAAGCGATTGCCGCCGTCTGTCCCGAACTAACTAAAGCCTGATAGATAAAAGCCGCCACTTCTGCTCGCGTGGCCGAACGGTTGGGATTTAGCGTATCGATATTGGGATAGTTCACCACAATATTCTTTTCTGTGGCAGCTGCAATACTAGGAGTTGCCCAGTTCTCAATCGCTCCAGCATCTCTGTAAACTTGCAGCACGTCATTGATAGAATTACGATTTGTGTATTCTAAGCCATTGGCTAGAGATACTAAGACTTGAGCGCGCGGAATATTCTGCTCTGGCCGAAAGATATTGCCGGGATAGCCGCTTAAAAAACCTGTGGTGTAAGCCTGCTGAATTGCATTCGTCGCCCAGTAGTTGGCCGAAACATCGGCAAAATTTGCAGTTTGGCGAGTCGGGGATTTGGGGAATGCCTGCCGCACCATCGCCGCAAACTGAGCGCGGGTGACAGGATCATTGGGGCGGAAGCTGCCGTCTGGGAAGCCGCGAATCACGTTGCGCTGATTTAGCTCTTGAATAAAATCGGCTGCCCAGTAGCTAGTTGAAACATCAGAGAACTGAGTCTGAGCCTGAACCTGAGCCTGCACTTGAGTCTGCACGAGTAGAGGGGCAGCAGCGCTAACCGTAAAAGCAGCTACGGCAAATAGAGCAGTTCCAGACTGCAAGGAAGTAAAACGAGCCATTGGTGAAAGTCCTTCTTGAAAATTTTGCGAATAGAGCGTGAATAGAGCTGGTAACCGGACGATATACCAGCTAACTTGCTCAAGCGCGTCTCGATTAGCAAGACTGAAGCCGATCGCCGATCGCTCCTGCGCTGAGCCTGAATCTCATGCAACCCAAATTAATGCGTCCGTTGATCACAATGACCCCAAACGGCTTGCTAGGGTTCCCGATTGAGCACACTGAGGTTCCAACAAGATGCTATCTTACTGGGACGTTCGGCAATTGAGATGCAACATGAAGCGACTGCTCTCTATTCTGGTCAGCACGCTGATTCTGGCCGTAATCTACTGGAAGATCGACTTTGCAGGGCTGGTGCAGGTGTTTCGCGGCGCTAACCTGTCCTGGATGGCGATCAGTCTGGGCATGGTGGTGCCCATCACGCTGATCACGGCTTGGCGGCTCCAGCAGTTGATGCCAGTCGGCGGCAGGCTAGGGTTTGGCGAGGCGAATCGGCTGATTTTGGCGGCCAGCGTCTTAAATATGGTGCTGCCCTCGAAAATGGGCGATATTGCCAAAGCCTACTTCATGCGCGACCGAGGCCATCTCAGCGGTTCGCTAGCGCTGTCGCTAGTGGTGTTTGAAAAAGCTTCTGATATGCTGTCGCTGCTGCTCTGGTGCGCCTTTGGGCTGCTGCTCTACCCCAGCAAAGACTGGCTGTTTTGGAGCATGACGGTCTGCGTCGCGGCGGGGTTGAGCCTGGGGGTTTTGCTGCTGGCCTCCCCCAAAATTGCCCAAAGCTGCTTGGCGCTCGCTCAAAAAATTGCGCCCAAGCGGCTGCGCGCCAAGCTGGGTAAACTCGGCTATGCGTGGCAGGAAATGCACGACTATTTTTGGCATGACCCGGCCAACCTGCTGAAAATTGCCCTCACCTCAATCTTTCTCTGGTTTTTGCACCTGCTGCAAATTTGGTTTTTCATCCTGACGCTCAATGCCTGGACGCCTTTTTTGACCAATTTGGCGCTCTCGCCGCTAGCAATTTTGGCGGGACTGATGCCGCTCACCTTTGCTGGAGTCGGGACGCGGGACGCAGCGCTGATTGCCTTCTACGCGCCCTACTTTGATGCGGCGACGGCGGCGGCCTTGGGCTTGCTCTGTACCTCACGCTATCTGCTGCCCGCTCTGGGCGGACTACCCTTCCTGAATCAATATCTTAGCCGCCTCAAAACCCAGCGCAATTCGTGATGCTTGCAACTCGCCTCTACCAAACCCTGACCGCTCCGCCCAACCGCCGCCAGATTCAGCTTTGGTTGGGGCTGAGCCTGCTGGTGTCGCTGCTTTACAGTTTGCCAGCACTGCAAGAGGCGTTTAAGGGCGAATTTGTGATTCAGGATGATGCGCGGCAGCATGTGTTCTGGATGCGGCGGTTTATTGATCCGGCGCTGTTTCCGAACGATCTCATCGCTGACTATTTTCAGTCAGTTGCGCCTTGGGGCTACTCAACGCTCTACTGGCTGTTTGCTCAGCTGGGCGTTGATCCAGTTGCGCTCAGCAAGCTGCTGCCGACCCTGCTGGGGCTAATTGCCACGGGCTTTTGCTTTGGCGTGGGGATGCAGGTTTTGCCGCTGCCGATTGCAGGGTTTGCGACGGCAACCCTGCTGAACCACAATCTCTGGATGCGGGACGATTTAGTTTCAGCCACTCCAGGCGCGTTTCTGTATCCAATTTTTTTAGGTTTTTTATATTTTCTGCTGCGTAATTCGCTGATTCCCTGCGTGATTACAATTGCCCTACAGGGATTGTTCTATCCGCAGTCTGTCTTTCTGTCAGCCGGGATCTTGCTGCTGCGGCTGCGAGGCTGGCAGTTTGCGCGCTCTAGAATATCTGGGCGATGGGCTGAGACAAGGCAGATGCGGCTAATTGCAGCAGGGCTGGGAATGGCGGCGCTGGTGATTGGACTCTATAGCCTCAAATCGTCAGAGTTTGGTCAGGCAATCAGTCTGGATACAGCTCGTGCCATGCCCGCATTTGCGCCGCTGGGCTGGTCGGCTTTCTTCTCAGATAGCTTTGTGGGATTTTGGATCTGCGGCAAGCGCAGCGGCATGGTTCCAACCGAGTGGTGCGACTTAAGCAAAAATGCCCAGGAAGTCTTTCAGCCCTGGCTGCTGCTGCGGTTTGCCTCGATTTGGCTGGGTCTGGGACTGCTGCTGGCCTTGAGACTGCCGCTAGCGCAGCGCCTCACAGCCAATCTCAGCATTCTGCCGCAGATTTTGATTACGTCAATTAGCATGTTCTTACTGGCGCATCTACTAGCGTTCCGACTGCACCTCCCCAATCGCTATACAGAGCATAGCTTGCGGATTCTACTGGCTTTGGCTGCCGGAATAACGCTGGTGATTTTATGGGAGCGGCTCTTTCAGTTCTGTCTGAAGCTGAACCAGTCTCATCTCCCTGTCGCAGCCACGATTATTTTGGCGGCTGCGCTAATTTTCTATCCCTACAGTCTGCTGATTGATGGTGACCCGTTCCCCGTCACGGGCTACTTTAGGGGTCGGCAAACGGCGCTCTACGAGTTTTTGGCTAAGCAGCCTCCAGAAACGACCGTTGCCTCGCTCAGCGAAGAAGCCAACCAGATCCCCAGCTTTGCCCAGCGCGCGCTGTATGCAGGCGGCGAGGGCTTTTTGCTGCCCTATCATCCTAGATACTACGAGCAGATGAGCCAAAGATTATTAGCCGTCATTGAGGCGCAGTATAGCCCAGATCTCGACTCGCTCAAGGCGTTTATTCGGCAATCTCAAGTCGGCTTTTGGCTGTTAGATAACGAATCATTTCAGCCAGATTTTGCCAACCCGAAGTCTTACCTCAAGTCGGTATTTGACCAGTTTCCCGCCGAGACTGCCGTCATCAAAACCCAAATTCAAGCTGGCCTGCCGTCGGCGCTGTCGGAGGTGAGCGGCTGCATAGCCTGGAAAAATCAGCAGTTTCGGCTGCTGCGAGCTAAGTGCATTCTGCGCCAGTAGCGCCCGAACCTCCTGAAACCCGACTGGAACTCTCCTGGAACTCTCCTAGAACTCTACTGGCCAAACGGCTTTGGCTCAACTGCCAGCTGCGCCACAATCGCCTGATAAAACCGCTCGGCCAGCTGTGCGGAGGCGGCATCTGTGAGGCTGGTGGCGCTCTGGAAGGCAGGCTCCGCCGTCTGGGCGTAGAGATCTTTGAGATCCAGCAGCCTGACGTTAGGGCTAGAGGCGGCTTGCTGGGCGGCAGCTGTCAGCTTGCTATAGCCCGCCTTAATCTGCTGCTGATAGCTGCTGCCCAGATCGGCCAAAATCGCCTGCTCCTGCTGTGAAAGCTGCGCTTGATTGCGATCCAACAACGTTGGCTCAAGCCCAACCAAAATCGGCTTGCGGGCGGCGGCACTCCAGCGTACCATCTGCGCCAGATGCGCCTGATAGCGCTGTACCCGCGCCTCCAGCTCAGCCGGATCGGCGTTCAAGTCTGCGCTGGCTAGCTCCACAGTTGCCAGTTTGACAGCAGGCTGAGCCATCGTCTCTGGGGGCTGTCGCCGCAAATATTGGAGAACGCGCAGGGCGTAGAGTTGATTCAGCCAGCCCGTTAGCCGTTGGCCGATCTGTTCGCCCAGTTTGGGGCCAGGTTTGGCCTGGTTGAGCAGCAGCGCATCGAGTCCCGGCACATCCGCCGCGCTGTAGCGGCTGGGCAGCAGCAAATCGGTCTGGCCATCCAGCAGCAGCAGCAGGTCGGGGCTGTAGGTAGATAGCTGTACCAGGCTAGCCAAATTATTGCCCGACGCATAGCCCGGAACTGCCGCATTCACCACCCGATACTGGCGCTCTGGAATCCGGGCTTGGCGCTGCAAAACCTTTTGCACCTCGTCTGCCGTGTAGGGCAGCGTCGCTGGCTGAAACTGACCGGGCTGCGCCTGCTGCGCCGCCACCTGCGCGTTGAGTCGGGTTTCAATCTGACTCGCCAGCGTTGCCTGGTTGCTGGAGCTGAGCTGTCCAAACGCCATTGAGCCGCCCAGCAGAAAAATACGCAGCTCGCTGCTGGCCTTTTGCGATGACACAGCCTGATCTGCCCGGAATCCCTGGGCATTGATCTGCCAGTAGTCGCTCTGCTGCTGCGGCAAGAGCTGATAGCCCAGCAGCGGGCTGCGAACGGCCTGGAGCTGTCCGGAATCCGGCAGCGCGTAAGGCTGACCGCTGGGGCTGAGAAACTCCATTTGATAGGCTGCGGCTCGCTTGTCTAGATCTGACTGTGGCAAGACAGCTTGGCTGAGTCCAGTGCTGCTAATCACGAGACGAGCCATCAGCTCTAGGCCAACCAAAATCCCGGCCAGCGCCGCTGCGTAGACATACCAGGGACGGCGACGGGGCTTTTGCTTCCAGCGGCGGGAGCGCGATTGAGAGCGCGGTTTATAGGGTTTGTACATAAGCATTGGGGCAAATTGGACTGAAGCGGGGCTGCAAGCTACAGCCGCTCGTTAGGTTTGCCAACCGGGGAGGAAAAGAGCGCCAGGTATCAGCGGGTGAAGCGGTCGGCGGGTTAGCTCAATCAACTCAACAATTCGATCATGTCTCAATCGTTTTTCGATCGTTTTTCGATCAGCTTATAGAACTTTGGCCAAGAGCAAGTCAACTAAGGCTCGAAACTCTTGAACCAGGCCAGATCGGTTTTGGGCAGTCAGCAGGGGAACATGCAGAAACAGGGCATGACAATCGGGGTAGCTGCTCACATAATTTAGCATCGCGTGGTACAGACTGTTGCAAACAAATCGCCCTGCATCGTGGCTGACGACCGTATCTGGCAGGCTGGACGCGAGCTGCTCGACATCTAGCCCCGTTTTCAGCACCGAATCGCCCCAGACGGCCTCGGCCTCTAAGCTGAGCTTTTGCCGCGATTCGGCCATGCCGCAGCAGAGCAAAATCTGAGGCCGCAGCTGCTGAAATTTGGCAATCGTCAGGCTGCGAGCGACGGGCAAATTCACCGGGAGCTGCCGAAACATCGCCACTGAGTTGGCCAAAGCTGGACTAAAATCCGGCATCTGCGCCAGCTCAACGAGCAGCTGATCGGAGGAGTTGGCTGGCTGATGGGCTAGCCAGGGGGCAAACGAGGTGATCAGGAGGCGTTGGGTCACAGGCGGCAGCAAAACCACTAACATAGCAAATAAGCCATAGCAAATAAGCCGCAGCAAGCAGGCTGATCCAGCCTCATGGCCAGCCGCAGTGATGATTCCAGCTTCAATTCCCATCCTTCAGCTCACGCCCAATTCTAACGAGGTTAGCGCTCAGATTGAGCAGGCTTGCCGCAGTACAGGCTTTTTCTACCTGTCACTTCCTGCTGACTCCAACTTGCTGTCCCAGGCTGAACAGGCATTCGCGCAAGCTGGAGCTTTTTTTGCGCTGCCAACTGCCGTTAAGCTGCAAATCGAACGCTCGGCTCAAACCAACTGCGGCTATGTAGCAACTGGCACCGAAGCCCTCAATTCCAGTCGGGTGGGCGACAGCAAAGAAGCGCTGAACCTGGGCTTGGCCAATCTAGGCGATGCTTCTGTTTGGACAGATGATCTGCGTCCGTTTCAAGCGAGTTTAGCGCCGTTTTATCATGCCTGTATCCAGCAGGTGGCGCTGCCGCTGCTGCGGTCGCTGGCGCTAAGTCTGGCGCTGCCCGCAGCTTTTTTCGTTGAGCGACATCAGCAAAACTTTTTTCTGCGCCTGCTCCACTACCCGCCGCTTGCAGCTACCCAAACTCAAACCAGCGCGATTCGCGCCGGAGAGCATACCGACTACGGCACAATGACGCTGCTGTTTCAGGCTGGGCAGGGCGGCTTAGAGATTTTTAGCGGCGGCAGTTGGCGACCCGTGCTCGCTAGACCAGAGCTAATTTTGGTAAATCTAGGCGACGCAATCCAGCGCTGGACAAACGATCGCTACCGCTCTACGCCGCATCGCGTGGTGGCGGCTGAAGCTGCCCAGTCTAGCTCGCGCTACTCAATGGCGCTGTTCTGCGACCCCGACCCGGCGGTAGAAATCGCCTGTCTGCCCAGCTGCGACTCTCCAGCCCGCTATGCCCCCATCCGCTACCAGGACTACTTGCAGAGCCGCTTTGCCGCTACCTATACCTCGTCTGATGTACCCCTGTTAAGGTGAATAAATAGAATGGAATGGTCGGGATGACAGGAATCGAACCTGCGACATCCTGCTCCCAAAGCAGGCACGCTACCTACTGCGCTACATCCCGATACTTGGTACTCCCTGTGAGAGTCGTTCGCAGAGCGTTTTTGAGACAGCCGCCTCTGCCGTTGAGCTACAGGAGTGAGGAACAGGAGGCTAAAGATATTGACCCAGGCAGGCTATCCTTATCCCCCCGAATGCCAGAACAGGATTTGAACCTGTATTTCAATGTTCAGAGCATTGCGACCTGCCGTTAGTCGATCTGGCAATAGATGGCCCCAGTAGGACTTGTTGCTTGCTTCTGCGTAGCGGTACCGTCTTCTCGCCGTCTATGTCCTGCGGACAGGCTTCGCCAACAGCGGCGCGTGAGCACCAGCTTCACCAATTCCCCAAAGGCGGAAGGTAGAGGAATCGAACCCCTAGCCTAGAGACTACCCTGGTTTTCAAGACCAGTTGCCGACCATTCAGCGGTATCTTCCATAATTGACGAGAACGGAAGGACTCGAACCTTCACGCTTCGGTTTCGTAGACCGATGTGTTTTCCAGTTACACCACGTTCCCAACGTTAAAGGCGGAGAGCAGTGGACTTGTTCGCGTAGCGTCTCCGAAGGAGATACCACAGTTATTCACCCATCTGTTTAGCAAACAGCGCCGATCGCCTGACTGGTTTACTCTCCAAGTTGGTAAAGGAAGAAGCACTGCTCTAGAAAATAGGTCTGTTTGAACGCCGCACTCGCGGGTGTAGGGCTACGGAGCTTTTGAGCTGGGTCATACTGGAGGCTTTGACGAACGCTGCGTGGTTCGAGCACAACCTGATTGTTGGCAGGGAGCGAGAAGTCATCGGCTTTGCTCCTTTGTGTTTCGTTTCATATTACATTTGTAGTGTAAATACTACAATCTGTCAAGAGTGTACTACAACTTTTTTGGGGCGGAGAGCGAGCATGTCATAGATAGGCGCTCAATTGCTCGCTCCCAGTGGGTTTCTAGGCTATGCCAGGGTCAGCAGCTTGGCCTTGCTCATCTGCCACAGCTGGTACGACCGCTCCGGCTGCTCTGCCATCACGCTCAAGAACATCCCTTCATGGGTCGCTTGGTTCTGGGCTATCCAGCTTCCCTGGAAATTGACTTCCACAAACTCGTCGTCTACCGGCAGCACCATGACCATTGGGCTGTCCTCCTGCTCTAGCTGCTCTCGAAAATTGCTCTTCGGAAATAAAGGGAAAATGCCCTCAAAGCCTTAGCTGGCAAGCGTTACAGTCAAATTTTGGCCGATCTCTCAAAGCCGATCTCTCAAAGCCGCATGTGGCAGGCATTCTAACTATTTCCGATTAAGTCTATTCAGATCACGAAGCTGTACGTAAAGATACAACGGATGAGTTAGCTTGAATAACGATAGAACGAGGATCGTTCATTCTTGCATTCCTTCGTAGAGCAATCGGGCAAACAGCCGTGCGCCATCATCGTTTTTCAACCGAGCATAGGTCGGTGGTTCTGACAGTCCAACTGTCCGCAGATCGGATAATAGCTCTGGGTGAAACTGACAGGTGAACGATCGCCGAATTTGCTTACTTTCAAAATCTTTATAGATAATGCAAGTCGCCGAACATTCAGTCACAATTTCCTCGTCAATGGTGGTAGAACACAAAATCTCGATTGCATCTGGCAGCTTCAGCAGCCAGGACAACTGACTCCCTGCTAAAAGCGACCGATGCGGAATAATGGCATCATGCAGCAAGCGGTATGCCCAGTTTGCAAATAAGATCGCCTCTTCGTTGACCTCATCGGAGTGAAACATGGCAATATTGACTTCCCGCTCATACTCAATCGCCGTATCAATCACACCTTCGTATTGATCAGCGATAATTTCATGCGCGCTGATGAGCGTTTGAGGAATACCAAGCGCCTCTCCATCAGGTGATTGGTAATGATGCAGCCGTCGATCTCCCACTTCTTTCGCTTCGTTCGGCCCCACCGCAAATTCGGGATGATCCCAGCCCTCGGCAATCATATGCCCATTGCGCTTTGTGATTTTGAGGGAACTACCAACCGTTTCGATTTCCTGACAAACGCGCCTCAGCGCCTTCAACATTTTGCCGTCGCGGTCTCTGGGCAGCGCCTCTAAACTCAGCACTTGCTGCACCGCCCGTTTAATCAAATTAATGTGCCCCTGCGCTGCCAGTTGATGACCGATACAAATAAACAGTGCCAATGCACTCGTAGGCGAGCGTGACAGCAGCAACTTTTCAACTAGACAGTGGAGATCATCGAGCGAACATTTGGAACCATCAAAGGTCGAAGCATCGCGGGCTGACGGATCACCGCCTTCAACGACGACCGCTAGCCCCGATGTGATCAACGGTACCATCACGTCAGGGTCAAGCAGCCCAGAAGACCACATGGGAAACAAAATGGAATCACAATCGGCAATTTTTTGGGCAATGTAAGCCACATTCAGCGATGCCCGGACTGCCTCCCCCAGCGGATTATGCCCCACGTGCTCCCAGGGTTCAATCACGGCGATTGCGTTCCGGAATAAGGCAGGATTTTGCATCAGGAAGGCTAGATCCGCTTGAGAGTTAATCACCTTTTCCAGCGGCTTGCCCTGTCCCCACTCAAATTTGCTGTTCTCTGCGACCAATGACCTGTCTGGTAAGGGGTCAGGTGAGTGGCGATCGGCAAGAAATTGACCAATCAAGACATGCACAGATTCAAAATCAGAATCGCCTTCGCTTAAATAACCTGAACGCAGCCGCCAATCATTAGGGATGATTGATTGCTGCTGAGGTTGCGTCTGCACTGGTAAAGCGCTCCTAATTAAATGACAATACTATAACGCGGTGTGCGACTTGATATTTCATTACAACAGGGGGAAAGCGACTCACCTCAGGGAAACTGTCTACTCTAAAGTACTGCTTTTCATCCCCCTAGCCCTGCACCATTTGACTATAGTTGTCAGCGCCTGCCATTCCAGCCCAGAGGTTTTCACCTGTGAGCACTCAGGATCTCCTGAGCCATTGGGGCAGTTTGAGTAACCACCTGGGATTTCTGCACCGATTGGTTGGCAGCCCTTCAAGCGCATTCAGCCACCAAAAAATTCCCGACGCAAGAGACGCCGGGAAACAAACTGCTTAGGTATATCAGATTTCATCCAGCCTATCCCCCAACGGACGAAAAACCTATCACCCAGAAGGGTGATTTATTCTACCCTCATAGTTAAAGCTCTCTTCTGTTATCCCTACTGGC
Source organism: Pegethrix bostrychoides GSE-TBD4-15B (assembly GCA_019359155.1). Classification (GTDB taxonomy): domain Bacteria; phylum Cyanobacteriota; class Cyanobacteriia; order Elainellales; family Elainellaceae; genus Elainella; species Elainella bostrychoides. The sequence goes on along the minus strand of JAHHHV010000023.1, from coordinate 1,577 downwards.
GCTCCTACTGGCGCTGAGCATTCCAGGGCGCAAAAAAGGGCAGCAGCAGCAGACCGGGCAGAGCCGCCGCCACGGTAAACAGAAAGAATCCAGACCAGCCCAAACTCTCGGCAATTTTGCCAGCAGGTGCGGTCAATAGATCGCGGCTGACGGCGACTAGGCTTGAGAGCAGCGCATACTGCGTCGCTGAAAACTGGCGGTTGCACAGGCTCATCAAAAACGCTAAAAATCCGGCTGTCCCTAGCCCGCCACAAAAGTTCTCAATATTGATCGTCAGCACCATTGCCAAATAGTTTTGCCCCAGCTGCGCCAATCCCAAATAGGCTAGATTACTCAGCGTTTGCAGCCCGCCAAACACCCAGAGCGAGCGGTTAATGCCAATCTGGCTGAGAATCGCGCCGCCTGTCAGTGCCCCAACAATCGAGGCCACCATGCCCATGCCGACGCGGATCGTGCCAATTGCGGTTTTGCTAAAGCCGAGTTGCAGCAAAAATGGCGTGGTCAGGCTGTTGACCAGCGCGTCGCCGTAGCGGTAGAGCACCACAAACAGCAGGATCGCTAGCCCTTGCCGCCAGCCAAATCGCTGCAAGAAGTCGCGGAACGGCAGATAGACAGCCTCAGCCAAGCTGCTGGGCGGGGCGACCGACTCCGGTTCGGGCGCAAAGGCTGTGACCAAAATGCAGGTCGCCATCAGCCCAGCCATGAGCAGATAGACCAGTCCCCAGGGCAGATAGTCGGCCAAAATCAGCGCCCCTGCTCCCACTAGAATGATCGCAGCTCGGTATCCCATGAGATAAACCGCAGTGCCCGCTCCCATTTCAGCCGGAGCCAACAGATCAGTCCGATGAGCATCTACGGCAATATCTTGTGAGGCGCTAAAAAAAGCAATCACCAGTGCATTCACCGCCAGCAGCTGCAATGCTCGCTGCGGCTGCTGCAACGCCATCGCCGCAATTGCCAGCGTCAGCCCGATCTGGGTGATCAGCAGCCAGCCTCGCCTGCGTCCCCAGATTGGCGGCACGTAGCGATCGAGCAGCGGCGACCAGAGGAACTTGAGCGAATAGGGTAGCGCGACCAGGCTAAACAAGCCAATCGAACTGAGGCTCACCCCGGCTTCGGTCATCCAGGCTTTGAGCGTGTCGTTGGTCAAATAAAGCGGCAGCCCGGAGGCGAACCCTAGCAATCCCAGCGCCAGCATTTTACGACTCTGAAAGACTTTGAGGCTCTGCATCGCGGCTCCAGGCAAAAAATAGGGCAAGAAAACGGATCTGAGAAGCGCCTGTACGGTAATGGGTTGTGGGGGCGAAAGTCAAGAGGTGCGGATTGGGCGAGACGAGGATTGGCCGGATGGTATGCCCCAGCCAGTATGTTGCGGCAGCGTTGGCGTTCTGTTCCCGGTTCCCTACCGCTCAATTTCTATTTGGGGTAGGGAACAGGATGCAACTGGGCACTATCACTGGGCACTATCTCAGCAGTACGCTCATGTATTTGCCCTGAGCGGGTGCAGGAATCATGGGCGAAAACTGGCTGCGGTCGGTAATCATCTGCCGCACGTACATTTCGCTGATGATGTGGTT
>JAHHHV010000022.1 GCA_019359155.1 Pegethrix bostrychoides GSE-TBD4-15B | reverse complement strand
GTATCGCCACAATGGTTTTGAGAATATGGCTCAAGCTCAACGGCTCGCTGGCTTTGGTCTGAGCACACTCAAGTTATTATTTAGAATGAAATAACCCTGGTACTACGTCTTCTTAGATTGTCAGACTGCGAGACTGTTTGCAGTACACCTTGGAGTGTATTAGTTTGTTCGACTTTCAAAGTGATAATGCATGACTGTGTTAATCATTTTATATGTAAAAGGAGCTTGAGAGTCACTAACCCCTAGAGATTCAACTCAATAAAATATACTCATTAATCTACCGTGAAAAGACATTAAGGATCCTTGCAAAAACAACTCAAGTAACTCTCAATCCCAAAGTGATGCTCATCAAGCATTAGAGCGCTAGCAAGTATGCGACTTAAGTTTGTAAGGATTCTAACTCACGGATATCTCTAATTCACATCCACTATTCACTCAGTTTCAAACTATAAGGTATGAATGTCCAGGACTATTATAAGAAACTCAATGAGTCATGCCAAGCAATATTTGATAGTTCAATTAGCGATTTGGAGTCTTTCGGGAAAGTTCATTACTTCTCCACCTGTCTATTTGAGTTTGCAGATAAATTGAATGAAGAAGAAGAAGGAAACCTTTTGAGAGTAGTTAGTTCTCAAATTGAGATGAGTGCCTTGAATGTATCTTTTGGACTCTATAGGCAGGCTTTTTCATCCACTCGGTTAGCCTTGGAAATGGGATTAGGAATGGTTTATTTTTCAGCTTTTAAGTTGGAATATCGTGAATGGTTGAGAGGCAAAACTGACATTAAATGGTCAAAGATTATAGATAGAGAAAATGGTGTTTTGTCGATACGTTTTGCGAATGCATTCTTTCCGGAATTATCTCGGGATACTGAGAAGTATGGCACTGCCGCTGCAAATGTTTATCGTCAGTTATCCGAATTTGTGCATGGCAACTACGAAACATGGGAAGCAAGTGGTTTAGTTTTATCCAAGAATGATGATTTACTCAGAAAGTATTTTCAGTATTCTGATTTAGTGAAAGAAGTATTGCTATTCGCGTTGTGCTGTCGGTTTTTAAAGTCATTTTCAAGTGAGAAGCTTGACTCAATGCCTTTTATATTAGAAGAACTAGGGCATAATGATAGTATTAGAGCACTTTTAGGTGGATTAAAGGAGTAGAAATGTCAAGTTTCTATCTAAGAACAGAGAGTATAAAACAAAGCGATATACTAGATCTTAGTGTCATTAACGATCATGATAAGAGTATCTTGTCAGCTTTATCTTCACCAGAACCTTGCCTGTTAGAAGGTTCAAGGGGCACAGGAAAATCTTTTCTAATGAGGATTGCGGAATTAGAAATTGAGAATGCTGATGAAAGCTTCTTGCCAGTGTTTGTATCGTTCAATATCAGTTCTCTCCTGCAAACTGATGATCCGCTACAGTTTTACCACTGGATGTTAGCTAAGGCATTAAAAGCCCTTGTAAATAAGCTAAGAAAGAAAGGCTATCTAGTTTCAGTCCATTCAGCCAATTTATTAAGTAATGACGAAAGCAGCAACGAGGAAAAAATCGAGCAAGCTCTCGGGAAAATTGTTAAGGAGTTTGAGGATTCCTATAGGAGAGATAAGGGCAAAGTTGAGATTCATCTATTGCCCGATATTGAAGATGTAAAGGAGGCAATTGAGAGTATTTGTCAGGAAAACAATTTGGAAAGAATCTATTTCTTTTTTGATGAGGCTGCACACGTATTTAGGCCTGAGCAACAAAGACAATTTTTTAACTTATTCAAAGATCTGCGCTCACCTTACATAACATGCAACGCAGCAATATATCCTGGTGTTACATATTTTGGCGGATCATTTGAACCTACTCATGACTGTGTATATAAGAGAATTGAAAGGGACATACGGGATTCTGATTATTTAATCTACTTCAAACAAATTGTTTATAAGCAAGCTGATGATTTGCTGAAAACCTCCATAGACAACAATTTAGAACTTTTTAACACCTTAGCCTTCTCTTGTGGTGGAAATCCTCGGATTCTCCTAAGAACTATTCAGGAGCTTGAAAAGTTTAATACAAAATCAGTGAATGAAACTATTAAGACTTTTTATAGAGATCAAATTTGGACAGAACATACAGAATTAGGAGATAAATATAAGGGTCACAAACATTTAATTGACTGGGGAAGAGATTTTTTGGAAAAATATGTGATTCCTGCTATAGAACAGTATAACGAAAACAGAAAAGAACGGAACGTAAACGAATCTAGTATTTATTTTTGGGTGCATAAGGATTGCCTTGAGACAGTAAAAGAGTCATTGAGACTTCTTTCGTATACGAGCGTTTTGAGAAAGATTGATTCTGCAATTCGTGCGACTCGTTCTGAGCTAGGTTCGAGATATGAAGTCAAGTATGGATGTATACTAGCTTTAACTAAGAATCCAGTTAATGATTCTAAAAAGCTTTATGAATGTTTGATTTCAAAGAATTTCCCAGAGTTTGGGAAAAATCATATTGCATATAAAGACATCAAAGATCTGGGTGTTATTACTGAAGACGAAAGTATATTCCATGATGCACTGGAGAATATGCTTAAGAAGCCTATTGATGTGTTGCAGTTATTGACCCATTGGCAAAAAGATAAGTTAAAAGAAGCCGGAATCAATACCATTGAAGAGCTGCATCAAAACACTGAAGAAAATCTTATTGAAAAGATATATAATGTTGGCCCTGTTAGAGCAAGGTTAATTAAAAATGCTGCAACTGCTGAGCTACTTGAGTATCTCTCTGGTTGACCTAGTATTACAGTTGTAGATAGGCGGATGATAAGCCTGCTCTCTTTGTTGTAGTGGAAGAAACGAGCAGTAGCCTGATGCACCCTGCGCCGTAACGACCAATGCAGAACATCCTCCAACGACCAAGCAACTGAAAACAGCAGTCTCCAAACCCACCTCTGTAACTCAGTAATACTCAGCGGCACAATAATCCTCGCCCCACTTTGAATGCAGCCATACTGCTCTGATTGGGATTGTTGAGCTTGGGGTAGTGCCCTGAAGGTAAGGGTAGAAGCTGAATTAAAGGCATAGAACCTTTAGAGAACTAGCTTTCGGCTCTTTTAGTTCCTACTCTCCCTGCCCTTCAGGGCACTACCAGGAGTTAGCTACAGCGAAACCTAATCCCTCTCCGCCATTCTTTGTAAAATTTCTTGGTAAGCATGGTGGTACTTGCTCTCCACCCAACAGGAGAGTCAAATCTATAATGGAGAAGTTTACAGCTAGGAGCAATCTGGAAAAATCAGACGGTTTCAATCCCCTTAAGCGGCAATCTGGGTCAGAGCGATCGTACAGCTTAATCCGTGGTGAAAAAGCACGGCAACAGCATATTTCGATCGATAACGAATGCAATAATCCTCAGCATCCCCAAAGCGTTCTCAGTTTGGGTAACTGTCATTGGACTTGATCACACGGATTTACCAAACCAACGTAAGAGGGCATCTGAGAAGTATAAAAGCCCTCATCTTGTTACCCTGTGATTAGAAAAAACACAGACACAGGAGATGAGAGCCATGACTTCACCCTATCGTACCGATTTAACCGATGAACAATGGGAACTGCTGAGTCCTTTAATTCCGCCTGCCAAACCCGGTGGACGACCGAGAACCGTGGATATGAGAGCCGTCGTCAATGCCATTTTTTACCTCTTGGTGACAGGCTGTGCTTGGGAGTTGTTGCCCCATGATTTTCCCAAGCCCAAGACGGTCTATCACTACTTTCGGCAATGGCGCATAGAGGGAGACTGGCAGCGGATTCATGACAAACTGCGGCAGTGGGTGCGCGTCTCAGCAGGCAGGATGTCCAGCCCATCGGCTGCTATTCTCGATAGCCAGTCAGTCAAAACTGGGACAATGGTGCAACAGTCAGTCGGCTACGATGGGGGCAAGCGGGTCAAAGGCCGCAAACGACATCTTGTCGTCGATACGTTGGGCTTGATGATAACGGTGGCTGTCACAGCAGCGAGTGTGCCAGAGCGAGAGGGGGCAAAGCTAGTGTTTGCCAAATTGGAGCAGATGCGAGAGCAGTTTGGGCGATTGGTGCTGATTTGGGTGGACGGTGGTTATGAGGGGGTCGAGTTTATGCGTTGGGTGATGGATCGTTATCGCTGGGTGTTTGAGACGATTAAGCGTTCAGACCCAGTGCAGGGGTTTGTAGGTTGCTTCTCAAATCAAGACTCTTTACCTAGAGAGCCTCTGAACTGTTTATGGGTTTTGGAGACCTGTTTGCTCATTAAATTTGCACCGAGGTAAGCTGATGCTGAATGTAACTATTGATGAAATTCAACGTGACCCCTTGAAGTACCTTCAACAGGTGGAGGCAGGCGAGACTCTCGTCATTGTTAGATCTGACAAGCCTATTGCCGAACTTAGACCTATTGCCAGTAGTAAGAAATTACGCCCGTTCGGTTTGTGTGCAGGTGAGTTTATTGTTCCAGATGATTTCGATGATCCTTTACCGGAAGATCTTCTCAACGCATTCGAGGGCAAATGAGGATTCTGCTAGATACCCACATTTTTCTATGGTTCATCAGTGGCGATACCCAGTTGTCAACGGGTGTTCGGGATGCAATTCGTGATGCAGACAACGAGGTTTATCTGAGTGCAATTTCAGTCTGGGAAGCAATTGTCAAGTATCAGTTGGGCAAGTTACCTCTGCCTGAGCATCCCGAAACGTATTTACCCAAACAGCGCGATCTTCATCAAATTGCTAGCCTTGCTCTTGACGAAAGCAGTGTGATTCAATTGGCTAAATTGCCACCATTACACCGTGATCCATTTGATAGAATGCTGATCTGTCAAGCCTTACAAAATGGTCTAACAATTGCGACAGTGGATACGGCAGTTCGTGCCTACTCAGTCAGCGTCATGTAGCAGCGCAGCCCAACAATGCGTTGGGGCGACGAACAAAGTCTATTCACTTCGTTCTTGTTGATCTGTCGCCGCTCAACTTCACCGTTATGCAGTAGAGCTACTTGGAATAAATCGATCGTACAGCTTAATTTGTGGTGAAAAAGCACGGCAACAGCATATTTCGATCGATAACGAATGCAATAACCCTCAGCATCCCCAATGCGCTCTCAGTTTTGAGTAACTGTCATTGGACTTGGTTACACGGATTTTCCAAACCAACGTAAGAGGTTTCTTCAGCTGTTTTCTTGGCGATTTAGCGGAATTATTCCCCTGGATTTAACGCCCTAGAGCATCTTTAATTATGTCGAGTAGGCTGCTGCTCCCAAAGGCGATCGCCAGCAAAATCGAGGATGTCAGGATAAAACCACAGACACATAGAGCTAATCCACCTAAGCTAATTGCCCCATCGTCATCCAGCAAGCCAAAACCTGTGACGAAGATCCCCATTGCTGGGAGAGTATTAGTGCCAGGGATCGGAATCATCATCGATATCGACATCAGTGCGATCACTAGGCCAATGACAGTGCGACCGGGGAGACTGGTGCAAACTTGAGTCAAGCGTGGGCGGGAAATGGACTCAATACGCCGCAGCCAAGGTAAGCCCATTTTTAGTACCTGGCGAACTTTATTCACTTCAAATCCCTGATTCCGCCAGCTCTTCGGAAACCAGAGTTCATTTTGCCCGACAAGCAACTGCCCAGCTAACAGTAACATGGCAAATCCAAAGGGAACCGAATAGCCAGGAGCCGGGATGGGTAAGGCGGACGGAAACGACAGCAGCACAAATAGAAAACCGAAGGCTCGCTCTCCGGCAAGATCGAGGATATCGCCGAGGGTGACTTTGACAAGATCTTTGGGAACTTGGTCTTGCGGGAGATTTGCAGGAGGTTCAGTTAGCCCACTAGTCTCGGATTGCAGCCAACGATCATTGTTAAAGAAAAATGTCTCGAGTTCGCTGGAAAGGGTAGCCATAGCTATTTGGGGCAGAGGATGAGGTGTAATTAAAAACAGTCGATACAAGTCATACAAATTTACACGATTCAGGTAGGCACTGACCCGTTAGCCGGGAATATTCCTTGCTAACCTTATATTTGCAAGGATCCCAATGAAGATTTCGTTGCTCACTCCTTGACGATATGCGTACATGAGAATCATTCTATGGCTTAACCTATGGCTTAACTGGTCGTGTTATCACTGTATAAAAGTTGCTTACACACCGACCGTGTAAAGTGGTCGCTTGAGATTGAAATAACCCTAGCGGTGGGTGAAGCGGTTCGTTATCTATATAATCTTAATCTTGCGTGGGCGTTGGTCTACCATCATGTGCTACAAGAAAAAATCAACGCTCAATCTATACAGAAAACAGAAAAAGATAGTTTAGAGGCTAATTGCCTGAATTCAGCAGCCAAGTTGTTTGCAAGAGGCGAGCATACTGAGGATATGAGAACGTTTCGACGGGCATCTCAACTAGGTGAGCCAATGCCTGTATGCTTCTCTGAGACGACATCTGTAAGAAGGTATTTTGGTAGGACGACTGAATCTTGATTATGCAACCTGGTCTAGCATCGTCAGCGCAGTGCTCTCCGCCGGATTTTCGGAGACTTTGCTCCAGTGACAGGCAGCTCAATAGCTGATCCGGCTGGCTGATCCTCTATCCTAGAGAGACTTAACCTGATCCCCAGATTGATTTCGCCATGCTGAATATTCCGCAGCTGCTCGCCCAAGAACTGTCGCTTCGGCCTGCCCAAATTCAAAGCGCCCTAGCGCTCTTTGCCGAAGGCGCGACCGTACCGTTTATTGCTCGCTACCGCAAGGAACGCACGGGTGAGATGGACGAAACGCAGCTGCGCGACTTGCAGGATCGCTACAGCTACTTGAGCGAACTCGAAGCGCGCAAGGTAGTGATTCTCAAATCGATTGCCGAGCAGGACAAGCTCACGCCCGAACTCGAAGCTAAAATTCAGCCCTGCCTGCAAAAAACCGAGCTAGAAGATCTCTACCTGCCCTACCGCCCCAAGCGCCGCACCAAGGCCACCATCGCCCGCGAAAAAGGTTTAGCGCCGCTTGCAGATTGGATCAAAGCGCTGAATCTATCCGGCGCAGCGGCAGATTTGGCGGCAGAGGCGAGCCACTATATCTCTGAGGCTAAAGGCGTGAAGTCGGCGCAGGACGCCTTACAGGGTGCAGCCGATATTTTGGCGGAGGCGGTAGCTGAAAAGGCCAATCTGCGGGCGTATCTACGCGAGCACCTGCTGGAGACGGGGCTGTTTAGCTCGCGGATCAAGGCCGAGCATCCTGAAGGCAGCACCAAATTTGAGATGTATCGCAGCTTTCAGGCCAGGGTCAAGGCGATTGCGCCGCACAACCTGCTGGCGCTCTGTCGCGGTGAGGCGGAAGGCATTTTGCAGGTTGAGCTGGAGTTTGATCCATCGGCGGCGTCGGGCTACCTGGAGCAGCAGGAAATCCGCAGCAATCAGCCCGCCCTGCGCCAGTTTTATCGGAGACTGCTCGAAGATGCCTTCAATCGGCTGATCAAACCCTCGCTGATTAGCGAAATCCGCGCTGCCAAAAAGAGCGAGGCCGATATTGAATCAATCAAAACCTTCGAGGCGAACCTGCGCGAGCTGCTGCTTTCCGCTCCGGCAGGCATGAAGCCGACGCTGGCAGTCGATCCGGGCTTTCGCACAGGCTGTAAGGTGGCGGCACTCGACTGGACGGGCAAATTTTTGGAATACCAGACCCTGTTTCCGCATCAGGCCGCCGCGCAGCGCCAGCAGGCCATCCAGACGCTACAGCGGCTGATTACCGCTCATCAGGTTGAGCTGATTGCGATTGGCAACGGTACGGCCAGCCGCGAAACCGACGAGTTTGTGGCTGAGGCCATCAAAACACTGGAGCGTCCGCCGATTAAAGTGATCGTCAGCGAAGCCGGAGCCTCGGTCTATTCGGCCAGCCCGGTGGCAATTGCTGAATTCCCCGACCAAGACGTGACGGTGCGGGGTGCAATCAGCATTGGTCGCAGGCTACAAGATCCGCTGGCTGAGCTGGTCAAGATCGATCCCAAATCAATCGGCGTGGGGCAATATCAGCATGATGTGGATCAAAAACTGCTCAAGAAAAAGCTGGATGAAACCGTGGAAAGCTGCGTCAACTACGTGGGCGTGGATTTGAACACTGCTTCTAAAGAGCTGCTGACTTCGGTCTCAGGAATTACCGCAGCAGTCGCCAACAATATCGTCGCTTACCGCAACCAGCACGGCGCGTTTCAGAGTCGACGGGAGCTGCTGAAAGTGCCGAAGCTGGGAGCCAAGGCCTTTGAGCAGGCGGCAGGCTTTCTGCGGATTCGGGGCGGCAAAAACCCGCTGGACAATACGGCGGTGCATCCTGAAAGCTATGGCGTAGTGGAAGCAATTGCCCAAGACCTGGGAACGCCACTTGCTCAAATCGCTCAGTCTGAGCAGCTCCGCCGCCTCGACCTGAAGAAGTACGTCACTGAAACGATTGGTGAGCCAACTCTGCGGGATATCTTGAGCGAACTCGAAAAGCCAGGACGCGACCCCCGCGCTGAATTTACCTACGCGACGTTCAAAGCCGGAATTACCGAAATCAGCGATCTGAAGCCGGGAATGCAGCTCGAAGGCGTGGTCACCAACGTCGCTAACTTTGGCGCATTTGTCGATGTAGGCGTGCATCAGGATGGCTTGGTGCATGTCTCGCAGCTGGCCGATCGCTTCATCAGTGACCCGAAGCTGGTGGTCAAAGTTGGGCAGGTGGTGCAGGTGCGCGTGCTGGAAGTCAACACAGCCCTCAAGCGGATCAGTCTCTCGATGCGATCTGATGCGGGTGACTCCGAGCCGTCGAGAGCAGCTGCTCAGCCGCAGGCTAAACCTCAAACTCAGCCTCAAGCTAAGCAAATCCAAACTCAGCCAGCGCCGACCAAATCCGCTCAGCAGAAGCAGCCCGCCAATCAGTCTGCCAATCAGCCCGCCAGCCTAGATGACCTGAAAGCGCGATTCAACCGTAAGGTCTAGCAGCTTTCAAGATCTAGCTTTTACTATTTTTACTAACTGCTGAATCACCTACTTGAACTGCTCCACTTCCGGCGGCGCGGCGTTGTTGCCCGTCTGCGGCAGGAATAGGTTGCGAGCCGCATCGTTTTGATAGACGCAATCCACTGTGGCCTTGTCAGCAGCGTTGTTGAGATCTCCGGTAAAGCCAAAGGTGTTCATCCGACGACGGCACTGATTCACATCTTCAGAGGAGACCAGATTACGGCTTTGCAGAATCTCCCAGTTGCTACCCCGCAGCACGCATCCCGGCTGCATTCGCGGCTGTGAAATAAACACGCTGAATGGGCTAAGCGTCACGTAGGCACGCAGATCCACCGAAATAGCGCTGGCTCCAAACTGGACGCAAATTTCTGGGTTGGGGGCGCTGCGGTCGATGTCGTAGCGCGTGGCCACATTGCCCACATCCGAAGTTGTGCCCGAACTAAACAAAATGCCCAAGCCGATCCCCAGCAGCATCACAGCAGCCAAAACAGCGCCCGTTGCCCAGGTGAGAGGATTTTTAGGATTGTTGTTGCCGCCGCCCCCGCCGCCGAATCCACCGCCGCCGCTGCCACTATTGCCGCCGCCGCCAGAACGCTCACTGCGAGGCTCATAGTCGTCGTAGCGCAACGGCTCGTCGTACCGCGAAGCATCTGAACGCGATGCCTCTGAGCGCGACGAGTCAGAATATCGATCTGAGTAGCGGTCACGGGGAATACGAGGTGGCACTTTGGGTCTACGGCTCATAGCAGGTTTGACAAGTCGCTAGCTAAAAATAACTTAGCACGGCTTAATTCTAGCTTATCTGTATATTTGCTGGAGTTTGCTAGAGTGGCGCATGAAGTAGCACCACCGGATCAGCCGGATCAGCACTCAGCTGCCCAAAATTGCCGGCCAAGACGTGACAGAATATAAAGGTACTTGACTTTTCGTAACGGCAGCAAGAACAGCAGCATGGCGGCTCAAATCTCTTCTCATCGCGGGCTGAAGCCAAGCGCCCTGCGCGGCATTTTAACCGACAGCCTCACCGTATTCTGGGGCGACTGGCTCGACCTGCGTGTCCGAATTACGCAGGTTGTGGCTTCAGGGCTAATTTCGCCCATTATCTATATTTTGGCCTTCGGACTGGGGTTGGGCAGTTCGCTGGCCGTGAAGCCACCGATTGGCGACAGCTACCTGGAGTTTATTCTGCCGGGGATGGTGGCGCTTTCCTCAATGACGATCAGCTTTGGCGGCACAACTTTCTCGATCTGCGGCGAGCGGCTCTATTCCAGAACCTTTGAAGAAACGCTGCTGATGCCAGTCCATCCGCTGTCGCTGTTTTTGGGCAAGATGCTGGCGGGCGTGGTGCGGGGGCTGATGACCTCGGCCTCGGTGATTTTGATTGCGGTGCTGGTGACGGGCAGGTTGGAATTTCTCAACCCGCTGTTTTTGCTGCTGCTCATCCTCAACTCGGCGGTGTTTGCCGGACTGGGCGTGATTGTCGGCTTGAACGTCAAGTCGCTAGAAGGTGTGGGGCTGCTGAACAACTTCTTGATCGTGCCGATGTCGTTTTTGGGCGCGACGTTTTTTGATCCGCAGGGCTTGCCTGTTGTCTTGAAGGCGATTGTCTACCTGCTGCCGCTCACCTATACCAGCACCGGCCTGCGCGCTGCCGTCTACTTGCCGCTGAGCGAATTTCCCTGGTACAGTATCCCCGTCCTGCTAATTATGGCGATTGGGCTGGCTATGGCCGGAGCCTACCAGTTTGCCCACCAGCAGGATTAGGATTAGTATGCTCGATAGTTTTACAGACAGATAGTTTTACAGAGACAACATGGCCTCCGACGACCTGCGCGCAACTCGCCTCGAAAAAGCAGACCAGCTTCGCCAGCAGGGACTCACGCCCTACGCCTACCGCTGGCCAATCACGCATCATGCCGCCCAGCTGCAAGCCCAATATGCTGATTTGGCCGCAGGCGAAGAAGTGGCGGTGGACGTGGCGGTGGCAGGCCGGATCATGGCGCGGCGCGTCTTCGGCAAGCTGGCCTTTTTTACGCTGCAAGACGAAACAGGGCAGATTCAGCTCTACCTAGACAAAAAAGCATTTGAGGCCGAGATGCCCGATGACCCCACTGCCTTCGACCGCATTAAGCAGCTGACGGATGCGGGCGATTTTTTGGGAGCCAAAGGCAGCGTCAAGCGTACCGAAAAGGGCGAGCTGTCGGTCTATGTCCGCTACTTTGAGATCTTGACCAAAGCGCTGCTGCCCTTGCCCGACAAATGGCATGGTCTCACCGATGTCGAAAAGCGCTATCGCCAGCGCTATGTGGATCTAATCGTCAACCCAGAAGTGCGCGACACCTTCCGCAAGCGAGCGCTGGTGACGGCGGCGATTCGGCGCTATCTGGACAGCCAAGGCTTCTTAGAAATCGAAACGCCTGTGCTGATGAGCGAGGCAGGCGGCGCGGATGCTCGTCCGTTTGTCACCTATCACAACAGCCTCGACATGACGCTCTACCTGCGGATTGCCACCGAGCTGCACCTAAAGCGACTGGTGGTGGGCGGCTTTGAGCGCGTCTATGAAATGGGGCGCATTTTCCGCAACGAGGGCATCTCGACCCGTCACAATCCTGAATTTACCTCAATTGAGATGTATCAGGCTTATGGCGACTACCAGGACATGATGACCACTGTGGAAGAGCTGATCGTGACGGCGGCTGAGGCAATTTTGCCCAGCCTGAAAATTAGCTATCAGGGCGAAGCAATTGACCTGACTCCGCCCTGGCGCAGAATCACGATGCATGAGGCTGTAGCCGAAAAAACGGGTCTAGCTTTCAGTCAGTTTGACTCGCTAGCAGCCGCCAAAGCTGCCGCGACTGCCGCCGGACTCAAAGATATTGCGGGCTGCGATTCAATCGGTCGGCTGCTGAACGAAGCCTTTGAGCAGACCGTAGAAGCAACGCTGATCCAGCCGACCTTCGTCATCGACTACCCGGTTGAGATTTCGCCGCTGGCCAAGCCGCACCGCAGCCAGCCAGGATTAGTAGAGCGCTTTGAGCTGTTTATCGTCGGTCGCGAAACCGCCAACGGCTTCTCAGAGCTAACCGACCCCATCGACCAGCGACAGCGCTTTGAGGCACAGGCTGCCCGTAAAGCCGCCGGAGACCTAGAGGCGCAGGGCGTAGACGAAGACTTTTTGACCGCACTAGAATATGGCTTGCCGCCGACTGTGGGAATGGGGATGGGAATTGATCGGCTAATCATGCTGCTCTGCGACTGTGCCAGTATCAGAGACGTAATTGCATTCCCGCTGCTCAAACCAGAGGTGACAACAGGAGAATCGCTTGAGAACTTGTAAAATACTGCCTCGTCGAATACTAGCTTGTAAAATACTGCTAGCTGCGGGCTTAAGCTTGGTCGGCTGCGTCAAGCCGCCCGTTGCCGTGCTGCCCAGCGCTTCGCCTTCGCCCCTACCCCTGCCCTCTAGTCTGTCTGTCCCTGCGCCCCAGGCCAGCCCATCCCCAGAGATTCAGACCTATCGCCATAAAGACAACCTGTTTGAAATCTCGTTTCCCAGAGGCTACAAGTTCAAAACCACCAGCAGCGGAGTGGCGTTTGTCTCGGCAGATCAGAAGTTTGCGGGGGCGGTTGACTATGGCTCTGCTGAGGGTAAACAGCTCAACAACCAGCAGCTTGAAGCCTCGCTGAAGGCCGAATTTGCCAACCGCCTCAAAGAAGTGAGCTGGCAAACCACCAAGCCGCAGCCGGATGGCAGCCTGCGGCTCGACTGGACGGGCAAAGACAAGAGCGACAATGCGCTGGATGCAGTGAGCCTAGTCGAGCAGCGCGGCAACTATATCTACGTGCTAAATCTCTTCGGCATCGATAAGCCTTACCAGAATTACAACAGCGATGCTGAAACTATTGTGAATAGCTACCAGATTCAGCCTCAGGCTAAGCCGTCGCCAAACCAGTCGCCAAACCAGTCGCCAAACCAGTCGCCAAACCAGTCGCCAAACCCATCACCAGCAGCCCCATCCCCCCAGCCCAGCCCGTCAGTCCAGCCTCCTCAATAGATTCTGACGGCTGCGAGATAGACTGTTTTACAGCCTGTGAGAGAGGATTGTCAGCAATTCATCACATTTCTAAAGATTTCGAGGTGATTTTAACTTTCTTAAGATTGCTTCATTGACATCTTGCCGTCAAATGCAGACTATGAGGAGTGAGATGCAGATACGTCTCTGCATCATTTCTGTGTAACCTGTGCAGAGCCTGCTGCAACCTGTCTGAGCCGAACTGAGATCGACTTGAGATACGTTGCTGTCTGCTAAGAGTTTATCTGTCTGGATTCTGTCTAGATCGTGTCTGTATACTGTGTATCCTGTTTTTGAGTCGAGGTTAGCGATGAGTTCAGTTCGTCAGATAAACCCCCCATTGAGCAGCTCTAGATGGATGCGGTATATTGCTCAGCTATGGGTTGAAGCGTTGGATTTGCCATTCAGAATACTGTATGCAGGCATTGCGGTGGAAGACGCAGAGACAAAAGCTGTATACACAAAGCGTGAGGGAAACTAGCGTGAAGAGACCCAAAATTTTTAACCACGATATTATGACCTGCACCCATGAAACGGTGACAGGAAACTATCTCTACTGTGGTCGTATCTTGGGCAGCACAGAGCCAGTCGATATCGTGCAGCTTCATCCGCACCTGCGCTCGGAGTGGACGGCAATCAGCGCTCACTACGACCGGATTGGCCTCACACATAGTCAGAATATTATTTGGGCGGTTTCGCTCAATGTCCTGAATGAATACCCAGACTACGATCCCTCCGTGTTCTATTTTGGTGATTCGCTTTCGCAGGATAGCCCGACCCGCGAGTGGTTCCGCCGCCTAGATCCAGACTGGACTGAGGTGGTGGAATACATCAACTGCAAAAATAATTTTATCCAGCTGGCCGAAAGCCTCAAAATCCCGACTCCTGCTACCCATTGCTTCTCCAGCAAGACCGCGATTCAAAACTTTGCTCAGCTCCCCTACCCCTGCTACCTCAAGCCAGCAATCTCGGTGAACGGAGCGGGAATCTGCCGCTGTCAGGATGAGGCCGAGCTGCGGCTTGCGCTCGCGTCGATTGCCGAGGAAATTCCGCTGCAAATTCAGCAGGAGGTACGGGCCAAAGAATTCCTCAACATCCAGTATCGCATCGTTAATCGGCAGGCCGAGCGCTGGGCTGTCACTGCTCAAATTCTGGAAGGCTGCGCCCATATTGGCAACCGCTATCCCTCTGCCGACCAGCCCTGGGAACTCCTCGATCCTCTAGCTGACTGGCTGGCGGTGCGCGGCATGAAGGGGGTGTTTGCTTTTGATCTGGCGGTTGTTGAAACAGATGGGGCAAAGCAGTACCTGGCGATTGAATGCAACCCGCGCTTCAACGGCGCATCTTATCCGACGGGGATTGCTCAGAAGCTGAGCCTGAGCGCTTGGGCGAACGAAAGCTTCAAGACGCAGTGCCGATCGCTGAGCAAGCTGGATCTGTCTGGCCTGGAGTATGATCCGACCAGCGGTACGGGCGTGATTCTGGTGAACTGGGGCAGCATCTTGGTGGGTAAGGTTGGCGTCCTGCTGGCTGGCTCACGCGACCAGCAGCAGTCCCTCAGAGCCAGCTTAAAGCAGCGATTGGCGCAGCCGATTCCGCAAGTGCAGATGGTCTAGGGTGGAGGGGATGCGAGCCTGGGCAAGAATTCCGTCCAAGAATTCTGTCCAAGAATCTGGCTTCAAGCTTGATTACTGCCGCAAATCGAGCGAGAATGTAAAGATATATGACTCTATATGAGACTCTATATGACTCGATTCAGGGCTGATTCATGCCAGCCCCAAGGTGCTAGATTCTCCCGATTCCAATGACAGCAGTTGCTTCCGTTCCAAATTCCGCCGCCGCCCAGCCAAGGCTCGACTACGATCTGACCATTGCAGGTAGCGGCATCGTTGGCCTGACGCTCGCCTGTCTGCTCAAAGATTCTGGCCTGCGAATTGCCTTGATTGACGCGCAGCCCCGCCAGACTGGCCTACAGCAGCGCCGCGCCTATGCCCTGACTCTGATGACAGGCCGAATTTTTGCGGGGCTGGGCATCTGGTCGCAGATTTTGCCGCAAATTACTACCTTCACAGAAATTCGCTTGAGTGATGCTGAAAGTCCAGCCGTCGTGCGGCTGAGTCCCCAAGATTTGGGCAGGGCTGGGCAGGATCCAGCCGGGCTGGGCTACGTCGGCGAACATTGCGTGCTGGTACAGGCTTTGCTGGATGCTTTAGCCGCTGCCAAAACAATCACCTGGCTCTCTCCCGCTGAAGTCACACAGGTTGACTATCAGCCCGATGCGGCAGTGCTGTCGCTCTTGACGCTAGGAGAAACGCGCCAGATTCGCACCGGACTGCTCGTTGCCGCCGACGGTTCACGCTCCGCGATTCGGCAGTGGGCGGGAATTCGCACGGCGGGCTGGCAATACTGGCAGTCCTGCGTCACGGCGGTGATTCGTCCGGCGCAGCCCCATGCCAACATTGCCCGTGAGCATTTCTGGCCGAGCGGCCCCTTCGCGACGCTGCCCCTGCCCGACAACCGCTGCCAGATTGTGCTGACCGCACCTCACGCCGAGGCTCAACATTGGACTGAAGCTGCACCCGCAGAATTTTTGGCCGAACTCCAGCGCCGCTATCAGGGCGAGCTAGGCGAGCTAGAGCTGTTGAGCCAGCAAGTGCTGTTTCCCGTCAAGCTGATGCAGAGCCAACAGTACAGCCGCCCGCGACTGGTGCTGGTGGGCGATGCGGCGCACTGCTGCCATCCAGTGGGCGGGCAGGGGCTAAATCTGGGAATTCGCGATGCGGCGGCTTTGGCGCAGGTGTTGCAGACGGCGCAGCAGCAGGGCGAAGATCTGGGTGACCTGCGGGTGCTACAACGCTACGAGCGCTGGCGGCGGCTGGAAAACTGGGCGATCCTGGGCTTCACCGATTTGCTGGATCGCTGCTTTTCGAGTCGGTTTTGGCCGCTGGTGGCGACTCGTCGGCTGGGGCTGCGGGCGATGCGGCGGTTGCCTCTGCTGAGGTATCTGGCGCTGCAATTGATGACGGGCTTGTTGGGACGACAGCCAGCCATCTCTCAGCAGCCCGGAAATCTGAGTGGATCTAGCAATCTGAGTAAAGATGATCCCTAGTCTGTCAGCCTATCCTGAAAATTGAAGGATAATATCTGACATGTTGCTCAAGATGGAGTCATGATGAGTTCTGGGTCGTCTAGTTCTGGGGCATCCATGCAAAAACGCAGTCGTCTTCTGACCTGGTGGGACTCTCTATCTTCGCTCTCCCGCTTTCTGGCGATTGCGCTGGCCGCACCGCTGCTAGTTCTGAACGTCTGGGCTTTGGCCACTATTTTTAGCTACTTTGAGTCGCTAGCGGTGGTGATGCTGGTGGCGGCTCTGCTGTCGTTTATTCTCAACTATCCGGTGGCTTGGCTGGAGACTCGCGGGTTTCGGCGGACTCAGGCGGCAATACTGGTGTTTTTGGGAGCGCTGCTGCTGCTATCGGTGGCGGGCGTAACGCTGCTGCCGCTGGCAATTGGTCAGGCGCAGCAGCTTGTAGCGCGTCTGCCAGAATGGTTTGACTCCGGGCAGCGGCAGCTGATGATGCTCAACGACCGGATTGACACGCTGGGGTTGCCCATTAGCCTAGACGGCATCATTCCCCAAATTAATGACCGACTGAAAATGCAGCTCCAGATTATTGCGGGGCAGGCGCTGAATCTCAGCCTAAATCTGGCCGTGTTTACGGTGGCGAAGCTGCTGGACGTGGTGCTGATTGCCATCTCGACCCTCTATCTGCTTCAGCATGGACGCGATGTCTGGACGAGTCTGGTGGACTGGTTGCCCACCAAGGTTCAGCAGCCCTTTTCGCGGACGCTGCGCTCTAGCTTCCAGAATTATTTTTTGGGTCAAATTATTTCGGCCACCTGTATGGGGGTTGGCCTTACCTCAGTGTTTTTGCTGATGAAAGTGCCATTTGGCCTGCTGTTTGGCCTAACAATTGGCCTGATGGCCCTGATCCCGTTTGGCGGCACGGCGGGCATTATCCTGATTGTCTTGCTAGTGGCGCTGCGTGACATTGGGCTGGCGCTGCAGGTGCTAGCCGTCTCGCTGATTGTGCAGCAAATCGTCGAAAACGGCGTTGCGCCTCGCGTCTTGGGCAGTGTCACCGGACTCAACCCATTTTGGGTATTTGTCTCACTGCTGGCCGGAGCGCGGGTGGGCGGACTGCTGGGCGTGGTGGTGGCTGTGCCAATGGCGGTGGTAGTGAAAGAGGCGCTGGGAGCCGTGCGCTCGACTCGACAGGCCGACGATCCGGACAAAGACCCTGACCCACGAGCTAGCCGCGCCGATGAATTTGGCCTGAGCGAAAAGCCCAATCTCGAAAAGCCCAATCTCGAAAAACCCAGCCTTGAGCGCCGCTCCGATCCACTCCCCAAGCCCAACTGATCATGGGCAGAGCATCAGAGCGGCTTCAGTTGACGTTCCAAGAGCTAGCCGAGATCATGCAGGTGGTGATGCGGGTTGGGGTGTTGATGCTCAAAAGCGGCACGATCAGCTTTCGGGTAGATCAGGCAATGCAGCGGGTGGCGCTGGCGCTGGGGGCGGAGCGGCTGGATGCTTACGTCACCATCACGGGGATTACGGCCTCAATCCACTGCGGCGACCAGCACTATACCCAAATCGCTACCGTTAAGGGAATCGGTGTGGATATGAGTCGGCTAGGCGCGGTCGAACATTTGAGCAAGCATTTGCCTGCGGTGATTTTGCCTGGGGATCTTCAGATGCAGCTTGACAAAATTGAGCAAACGCCGCCACCTTACTCGCGCCGAGTGGTTTTGTTGGCTGTGGCGGCGGCCTGCGGATCGTTTGCCGTCATCAGCGGCGGTGGCTGGCTCGACTGCTTGACGGCGTTTATCAGTGCGGGTTTGGGGCTGTCACTGCGAATGCGGCTTCAGGCAATCCGGCTCAACCCAATCGCCACGACGATGATCTGTTCGGCAGTGGCCACGCTGATTTGCCATTTGCTGATCCTGGGGCTGTCGCTCTGGGAGATCGAGTCTCCCACGCCCAAAGCCAGCTTTCTAGCCTCAGTGCTGTTTCAGGTGCCGGGAATGCTGCTAGTGACGGCGACGCTGGATCTGGTGCGGCTGGATCTGATCTCTGGTATGGGGCGGGTGACGTATTCCCTAATACAGCTCTTTAGCGTCGCAATTGGCATCCTAATTGTGATGACTTTCATTGACGTTCCAATTCTTTAGCGCCCTCATGCTCGATTTTTCCATGCTGCTACGAGACGCGCTGCTCAGCTTTATCAGCACGCTGGGGTTTGCCTTCCTCTATCAAGTGCCCCGTAAAGTCCTGCTGCTCTGCGCTAGTATCGGCATGGGCGGCTATGTGCTGCGCTCTGCGCTGCATATGCTAGGTCTAGACCTGACGATTGCCACGTTTTGCGGGGCGCTGTTTGTGGGGCTGGTGGGCATTTGGCCAGCGCGCCGATTTGAGCTGCCGCTGGTGCTGTTTGCGATCACCGGGATTATCTGCATGGTGCCAGGTATCCCGACTTATAAAGTGCTGGTCTATTTCCGGGAGGGCGATATTTTGGGCGGCTTGAGAAGCGGCATTGAGGCTGGGTTTAGCGTTGTGGCGTTAGTGAGCGGCATTGGCGCAGCGCGAATTCTGACCGACTCAGAATGGGGGTTTGAGTAGCTATCGGCGTGATGTTTATTTTGATTCAGGTTTGATTCAGGACACCTAAAAAACACCTAAAAAACGGTCGCCCCCTAAACCGAGACGACCTTACCCAAAAATCGAGCGCGAGTTCAAAGTAATCTAGCTAACCGTCACTGCCTGCGGCTGCACCAGCTTCAAAATCCGCTCGGCAATCTGCGGCGGCGTGAGTCCCAGCGTTGCGTAGGACTGATCGGGCGTGGCGTGATCCACCAAAACGTCGGGAATACCCAGTCGTGTTACTGGCACCATCACCTCATGATCCATCAGCGACTCGACCACCGCTGAGCCAAAGCCGCCCATAATGCAGCCTTCCTCCAGCGTCACCACACGCCGCATCTGGCGGGCAATCGGCAGAATTAGCTCTGTGTCCAGTGGCTTGGTAAAGCGGGCGTTGATCACCGTGGCTTCGATGCCGTGCTCGCTCAGGATCTCAGCAGTCTGCATGGCGGGGTAAACCATCGAGCCATAGCCCAGCAGCAGCATATCGTCACCCTGGCGCAAGATTTCAGCCTTGCCAATCGGCAGCGGCTCCCAGCCCTCCTCCATCAGCGGTACGCCGTAGCCATTGCCTCTGGGGTAGCGCATCGCGATGGGGCCGTTGTGCTGCACGCCCGTCACCAGCATTTGCTGCAATTCGGCCTCGTCTTTGGGAGCCATCACCACCATGTTGGGGATGCAGCGCAGATAGGCGATGTCGTAAGCGCCCTGGTGCGTCGGGCCATCTGCGCCTACAATTCCGGCGCGGTCAAGGCAGAAGAATACGGGCAGATTTTGGATGCAGACATCGTGGATGATCTGATCAAAGGCGCGCTGTAAAAACGTCGAGTAGATGGCGCAGACGGGGCGCAGCCCTTCGCAGGCCATCCCGGCTGCCAGCGTTACGGCATGCTGTTCGGCAATGCCCACGTCGATGTACTGATCGGGCAGCTTTTGCTGAAGCTTGTCCAGCCCCGTGCCCGTCGCCATGGCCGCCGTGATGCCGACAATATTCGGATCGTTTTCGGCCAGTTTGGTCAGCGTATGGGCAAAGACTTTAGCATAGGCGGGCGGCTTGGGCTTGCTGGCCGGAGCTGCTTTCCCGGTCGCCAAGTTAAATGGATTTTGAGCGTGATAGCCCACCTGATCAGCTTCGGCGATTGCGTAGCCTTTGCCTTTGGTGGTAACAACATGCACCAAAACAGGGCCAGATAGCTTGTGGGCTGCGGTAAAGGTCGCAATCAGATCTGCGAGATTATGGCCGTCTACTGGCCCCATATAGGTAAAGCCCAGCTCCTCAAACACAGCTCCCACTTTTGGCACGGCCAAGCGCTTCATGCCCTCTTTGATCCGGCCCAGCTCCGGCGTGAGGCTATCGCCGACAAACGGCAGGTTCTTGAACTGCTCTTCCAGATTATCGGTGAGGAATTGCAGCGGCGGGCTGAGGCGCATTTTGTTGAGATAGCGCGGAATTGCCCCAACGTTAGGTGAAATCGACATTTCGTTGTCGTTGAGCACTACCAGCAGGTTAGTTTTGGGCAGATGCCCCGCATGGTTGATCGCCTCTAGCGCCATGCCGCCCGTCAGGGCTCCGTCGCCAATCACGGCTGCCACCTTATAGTGTTCGCCCTGGCGGTCGCGAGCCAGCGCCATCCCCAACGCCGCCGAAATGCTGGTGGAGGCATGCCCTGCGCCAAAGTGGTCAAAACTACTTTCGCAGCGTTTCAGGTAGCCCGCCACGCCATCTTTTTGGCGCAGCGTATGGAAGCGATCGTAGCGTCCGGTGATCAGCTTGTGGGGATAGGCCTGGTGTCCAACGTCCCAAACGACCTTATCATGATCTAAATCTAACGTTTGATAGAGTGCCAGGGTCAGCTCCACCACGCCCAATCCTGGCCCTAAATGTCCGCCGCTCGTGGCCACCGTTTCCAAATGCTTCTCGCGAATCTGTCGAGCAATCTGCTTCAGCTGAGTGATCGACAGGCCATGAAGCTGATTGGGATGGGTTACTTCACTCAAATGCATAGCATAAACCTTGAAAACAAGACTATCTTTATCTTCTTACTCTAATCCGATTCCGGGGAGAGGTGAGTATAACTTGTGTAAATGATTAGAAATTCTGTTGGGTCTGAATTGCGGCGAACTCCTGCTGCATACAGTCAGCTTTGAGTAAAATCAGGCGCTCCGTCGAGACGGCGGTGCAGCGATCTGCCACTTGCAGAATAGCGGGCTGTGTCCCTTGCTGAAGCTGCGTTGCCACCTCGGCCAGAGTATCTTGCAACCTGCTGTGAATTAACCAGTCCTGACTGCTGAAGTAATCAGCCGCAAAAGCGTTGCGCTCCAGCAGCCAGAAATCAACGCCGTACTGCTCAATAAAATTAGCTAGATCTACAGCCTTATGGCTATACTGTGCCTGAATCAAATCGCGAGTTCTCTGTATAAACTGATCGTAATACTGCGGGTGATGCGGCAGCGCAAACTCGCGACCAACTAGCGTAGATTGTTTTGTGAACGCTGGCAGATTGTTGGACTCTGGAGCAAGCGAGGCAACCAGCAGTCCGGGAGGCTGTGCCAAAAGATAGTCGTAAACAGCAGGCGCGTCACCAATGATCCAGCCTTGAAACTGCAAAAACAGCGGCGGCACTGCCGGAATAATCAGCAGAGCTGCTGCCAAAACTGCGCTCAGACCGAGCCAAACTTGAGCGCGCCACCGCGATAGATCGGCTAAACTGAGCCAGCGCCAGCCCGCTTTCAACAGCAGGGTCAAGACAATGCCCGCCGCCGCCGCCAAAATAATTCTGAGCGTATGGTACGTGTATCGACTGGGAAAATGCAGCCTCAGCAGCAGCAAATGCGCCAGCCCGTAGCTCCCCAGCGAGGCCAGCAAGACCTGACCCAAGAGAGTCACCTGATTCAGCCTGATCCGCCGCAGCCAGGGCAGGCCAAACCCAGCCCAAATAATCGACGGAAACACCGGAATTCTCAGTCCACTATTGCCCAGCAGCCAAAAGGCCAGCGGCTTGACGCCAAAATATTCGTTTCGCCCTCCCAGTCCGTATTCGGGCATCTGTCGCATCTGGCTGGCGGTGATGGCTGCACCAAACTCTGATCTCGTGACGGCATAGGCGCTGATTACCAGTCCGGCAGTCAGTAGCCCAGGCAGACAGAAGGCCGGGTTGCGGCGACAGCGCAACAGCAAAACGCCAGCCTGCACCAAGACAAGCTGCGGAAAGAATGCGCCCTGGAGCAAAACCGTCAGCAAGCAGGGAATCAAAGCGCGGCGAAGCAGATAATAGAGAAAAGCCGCAAAAATTGGGTAGACAAATGCTCTGGGAGTCGCCGAAACCAGATCGCTTTTCAGCCAGATTTGCTGGTTAAAAATCAGAGTCGTCAAAAAGCCGCTGAGCGGAACTGGAAAAATATAGAGGCCGCAGAAAAACAAATATCCTGTGGCAATCAGGCTCAGCAGCAGCGGCAGCAGTTTCGCCAGCAGCAGCGGCGCAATCCCAACCTGAGCCGCTGCCCAGTAGATTGCCTTGTAGCCAACGGGCGCAACCGCCGTGAAGTAGTCAGCGATCAAATCCTGGGCAAACTGCTGTGGGTTGAGCCAGCGCGCTAGATAGACGACATGCTGCCGCGCATCATCTTGAACAATGTAGGCATGGCTAAGCTGATGCAGCAGCGTCACGCCCCCAAAGTAGAGCGGGACGCAGAGGCTCAAGACCAGCCAGCCCCAAACCTGCCGATTTGGAATCGAGAATGGCGGCTCTACGGGATCAAACCAGCTCTGCATCTTTGGCCACATGTTGCTTTGCCTGCCTGCTTGCCTACTTGCCTGCTTGATCCTCGTCGAGCGATCTTGTGCCACACTAACAGGCGAGAGCTTGAGGACTGCGCCCAATGAGCAACCAGAGCGACCAAAGCAACCAGAGCAGCCAGCCTTCCCTGTTTACAGCTGCCGAGCTAAAGGGCTGCTATGCGGTCACGCCTGCCGCTGGTTCACAGCTTAGCGTATCAGCCTTGAGAGCCTGGAAGCAGCGAATCTGGCAGTATCAGCAGCAGGTGCGGGCGCAGCTGCCGATGCAGCAGGGCAGTTTGTTTGAATCAGAGGTCAGCTATGGTGCAGATTGTCTTGATCCAGACTCGCTCGACCCCCTGACGCTGCCCCGCCAAAACATCGAGTTCTGGCGCTGGAAGGCCACAGATCTGGGAGCTTCGGCGCTCTACTTTGTGATTGACTACGAGCTACCGATGCTGCTCTATGTGGGCGAAACCGTCAAGTCCAACCAGCGCTGGCGGGGCGAACATGACTGCAAGCGCTACCTGCTCAACTATCGGCAGGCGCATTATCAGCACGGGCTGGCTTCAGCGCTGGGAATTGGCTTCTGGGCTGAGGCTCCCGTTCAAACTCGCCCGCGACAGCGCCTAGAGCGAGCGCTGATTCAGCGATGGCGGTCGCCCTTTAATAAAGAGAATTGGCAGTTTTGGGGGACACCATTTGTCCAAAGCGAGTGAGTCTCTGATAGTGAGTCTCTCATCAGGAAGCGCTAATTGTGGGAGGATCTTCTGGGAGGATCTTGTGGGAGGATTAGTTGGAACCGCTTTAAGCTATAACTATAAGAAAGGACTATAGGTATAGTTACTTACTGTTTTTAAGTGAACGGTTTTTAGGTAAACGTTACTCTCTGCCACACAACTCTCTGCCCCCTAACCCTCTGCCGTCCAGCATTCTCGCCCGTCCATCCTAGCATTAGCCACTCTAGCTGTTTAGCCATTGTTGAGTAGAAACTATGATAGCTGCAACCCAGTCTCTCGAAGAACTTTGCGTCAATTCAATCCGATTCCTGGCCGTCGATGCGGTCGAAAAATCTAAGTCGGGGCATCCCGGACTGCCGATGGGCGCAGCGCCAATGGCCTTTGTGCTCTGGGATCAGTTCATGCGCCACAACCCCAAAAACCCCTACTGGTACAACCGCGATCGGTTTGTGCTCTCGGCGGGTCACGGCTGTATGCTGCAATATGCCCTGATGTACCTGACGGGCTACGAAAGCGTCACCATCGACGAGATCAAGAATTTTCGGCAGTGGGGTTCGAGAACTCCTGGCCACCCGGAAAACTTTGAAACGCCGGGGATTGAGGTGACAACGGGGCCGCTGGGTCAGGGAATTGCTAACGGCGTAGGGCTGGCGATGGCTGAAGCGCATATGGCTGCCAAGTTTAATAAGCCCGATCTCACCCTGGTCGATCACTACACCTACGTGATTTTGGGCGACGGCTGCAACATGGAAGGCATTTCGGGCGAAGCCTGCTCGCTGGCCGGACATTTGGGCTTGGGCAAGCTGATTGCGCTCTACGACGACAACCACATCTCCATCGACGGCTCCACCGAAGTCGCCTTCACCGAAGATGTCTCGAAGCGGTTTGAAGCTTACGGCTGGCACGTGCTGCATGTCGAAGATGGCAACACTGACCTAGCCGCTATCGCCGCCGCGATCCAGGAGGCCAAGTCAGTCACCGACCGTCCGACGATGATCAAAGTCACGACGACGATTGGCTACGGCTCGCCCAACAAGCAGAACACGGGCGGAGTGCATGGTGCGCCACTGGGAGCTGACGAAAACAAGCTGACCCGCGACAACCTCGGCTGGGGCTTCGAGCCGTTTGTGATCCCAGATGACGCAATGGCGCAGATGCGTAAAGCCATCGAGCGCGGAGCCAGCAGCGAAGCCGAATGGGATAAAACTCTGGCTCAGTACAAAACCAAATATGCTGAGGAAGGGGCGCTGTTTGAGCGGATGCGCAGCGGCAAGCTGCCCGAAGGCTGGGAGAAATGCCTGCCCACCTACAAGCCCGAAGACAAGGCGCTGGCCTCCCGCAAGCATTCCGAAATCTGCCTCAACAAGATCTCCGAAGTCTTGCCGGAACTGATTGGCGGCTCAGCCGATTTGACCCACTCTAATCTCACCGAGCTAGACTGCTCCGGCGAGTTCCAGAAAGGCCAGTACGAGAACCGCAACATTCACTTTGGCGTTCGCGAACATGCGATGGGCGCGATCTGCAACGGCATCGCCCTGCATGGTTCCGGCCTGATTCCCTATGGCGCAACTTTCTTGATCTTCACGGACTACATGCGGAACCCAATCCGGCTCTCGGCGCTGTCGCGGGCAGGCTCCGTCTGGGTGATGACGCATGACTCGGTGGCGCTGGGCGAAGATGGCCCAACCCACCAGCCCGTCGAAATTATCGCTTCGCTGCGCGCCATTCCTCAGCTCACCGTGCTGCGTCCGGCTGACGGCACCGAAACTTCTGGCTCTTACAAAGTGGCGATTGAAAACTCGAAAAATAACCGCCCCACGCTGATGG
Source organism: Pegethrix bostrychoides GSE-TBD4-15B (assembly GCA_019359155.1). GTDB lineage: Bacteria > Cyanobacteriota > Cyanobacteriia > Elainellales > Elainellaceae > Elainella > Elainella bostrychoides. The sequence goes on along the minus strand of JAHHHV010000022.1, from coordinate 20,188 downwards.
CCTTCTCGCGCCAAAATCTGCCCAACCTGGCGGGTAGCTCGATGGCAGGGGTGGCCAAAGGAGCCTATCCGGTAATCGACTGCGACGGTACGCCAGAGCTGATTTTGATTGGCACAGGTTCGGAAGTTGGCCTCTGCGTCCAGGTGGCCGAAAAGCTGGAAGGCCGCAAGGTGCGCGTCGTGTCGATGCCCTCCTGGGAGCTGTTTGAAGCGCAGGATGCCGCCTACAAGGAGTCGGTGCTGCCCAAAGCCGTCACCAAGCGAATCACAGTCGAGGCTGGGATCAGCATGGGCTGGTGTAAATATGCGGGCGCTGAGGGCGAAATTGTTGCCATCGACTCGTTTGGCGCTTCGGCTCCGGGCGGGGTCTGCATGGAGAAATTTGGCTTCACGGTTGACAACGTGCTGGCCAAAGCGAAGGCGCTGCTGGGCTAGGTTCTGTATTAAGTTCTAGATTAAGTCTCTAGAGCATTTCAAAAGTCTCAAAAGCCTTCCATAACCGGGAGGCTTTTGTTAGCTGGTTTGAGACAGCTAGAATGAGAGCATGATTGTTGACCCTAGGTTTTGTTTAGCTGACCTGGAGAGATCCTTGTGAGCCTAGTTATTTCAGACGATGTTCTTCAAGCTGCGAAGATCAGCGAGGCCGATCTGATGCGCGAAATTGCCGTCATGCTATTTCAGCAGGAGCGGATTACATTGGGCAAAGCGAGCCAGCTTGCAGGACTGAATCAAATTGAGTTTCAGCAGCTCTTAGCCACTCGGAATATCTGCCTTCACTATGATGTCGCAGAGTACGAGGCAGATATTAAAAGCCTGCAAGAAAACGGCTGGCGATGATTATTGTCAGCAACACGTCCCCGTTGAGTAATTTGGCGGTAATTGGAGAACTGGTCATCCTTCAGCAAATTTATGCAGGCATTGTAGTTCCTCCAGCAGTGCATCAAGAATTAACGAACCTCCAGCAGTTTCAATCTGAGGTTGCGCCGTTGCTAAACAACGGGTGGCTGCAAGTGCAAGCACCTCAGGATACTGGTTTGGTTCAAAGATTGCTGGTTGATCTGGACGCAGGCGAAGCAGAGGTAATTGCGCTGGCTGTTGAACTCGATGCGGATCGCTTGCTAATTGACGAGCGGCTAGGACGGAGGACCGCACTGCAATTTAACTTGAAGATCACGGGCCTTTTGGGACTCTTGACTGCTGCAAAAAACTTGGGTTTGATTGCCGAGGTCAAGCCCGCATTGGATGCTCTCATGAATCAGGCAGGATTTCGAGTCAGCCAAACGCTTTACAATCGCACTTTGCAGCAGGTAGAGGAGTGACGCGATCCCAGATGCAAATCAAGCGCTGAAGTATTTCGCCACCGGATGATAGACGATTAGCGCGGTTGTAGACTGCTCTGGGAATAGCTGCTCGCTTTCGTCCATCGACATGCCGATCCGCTCAGTTTTGAGCAACGCTAGCTGCTGAGTCTGGTCGGATACGTTAGGGCAGGCAGGATAGCCGAAGCTGTAGCGCGAACCTTGGTAGCGCTGAGCCAGCATATCGCGGATGTTGTCGGGTTCGAGGTCGCCGTAGCCCAGCTCGCGGCGGATGCGGGCGTGGCTCCATTCGGCCAACGCTTCGGCGACCTGCACGGCGAGTCCGTGGAAGTAGAGGTAGTCGGTGTACTGGTTGGCGGCAAATAAAGTCTGGGCAAATTCGGTGGCGACATGGCCGGATGTAACAGCCTGCATCGGGAAAACATCGAACTGATTCTCGCTCAGCGGGCGGAAGAAGTCGGCGATGCAGAGACGACGCAGAGATTTCTGGCGTGGGAAGGTCCAGGTGACGATGGGTGTTGCAGTCTGGGGCGTTAGATTTTGCTCAACGACGCTGGGGTCGTAGATATGCACCGAGTTATCTTCAGCAACGCAGGGGAGATATCCGTAGATAATTTGCGGATACAGCAGATTTTCGGTTTTGATGCGCTGCTTCCACTGCTCCAGCACCGGATAAACTTTCTCGGCTAGGAACGCATCGTAGGCTTCGCGGGACTGCTCTTTGGGCTTGCGGAACTGCCACTGTCCGGCCACGAGCGCCTGCAAGTCGAGATGCCAGAAGATTTCGTCCCAGGAAAGGTCATCCGGGCTGAGGATTTGCGTGCCCCAAAACGGCGGCTGGGGACGGGCAATGTCAAGTTCGACGGCTTCTGAGCGGCGCGTATCGATCACTGCTGACTCAGCGGGTTTTTCAGGTTTGGGCGGGCCGTTTAGCTCTAGCTCGGCTTGCTCAATTGCCTTGCGGCCTTTTTGATTAAACTCGGCGTAATCACCCTGGAAGCCTGCTGTGTCGCTCCAGCTCTCGGCTTTCTTGGCAGGCATCAGCCGATCCATGAAGGTCAGATCCGCAAAGGCATCTTTGCCGTAAATGACCTGGCCGCTGTATACGTTTTGGCAGTCCTCGTAAACGAATTTGGGCGTGAGTGCTGCGCCGCCTAGAATCACCGGCACCGAAATGCCGCGCTCGTTGAAAACTTGCAGATTCTCTTTCATGAACGCAGTAGACTTGACCAGCAGGCCGCTCATGGCAATGCAGTCAGGAAGATGCTCGGTATAGGCATCGACAATTGCGTCAATCGGCTGCTTGATTCCCAGGTTAATGACCTTGTAACCGTTGTTGGTCAGAATGATATCAACCAGATTTTTACCGATATCGTGAACGTCACCTTTAACGGTCGCGATCAGAAATTTGCCCTTGCCAGAGCCGTCACTATCCGTCTTCTCCATCAGCGGCTCCAAGAAGGCTACGGCTGATTTCATCGTTTCGGCAGACTGCAACACAAACGGCAGCTGCATTTGACCAGAGCCAAACAGTTCGCCCACCACCTTCATGCCGTCGAGCAAAAAGGTGTTGATAATATGCAGCGGCTCGTAGGTTTCCAGCGCCAGCTTCAGCGCATCTTCCAGGCCAATTCGCTCGCCGTCGATGATATGCTGCTTCAGGCGTTCTTCAATGGGCAGGTCAGCTAGAGAGCTGTTGGAGCGGGCATCTTTGGCGCTGACTCCCTCAAACAGCTGGGTGAGCTTGGTGAGCGGATCGTAGGTGCAGATGCCGTTTTCGTCAAACTGGCGGCGGTCGTAAATCAGGTCAGTGCAGACCTTTTGATGCTCCGGCTCAATTTTAGCCAGCGGCAGAATCTTGGCGGCGGAGACAATCGCCCCGTCCATGCCGACTTGGGTGGCCTCGTGCAGAAACATTGAGTTGAGCGTGATCCGGGCGGCGGGGCTGAGGCCAAACGAAATGTTGGAAACGCCCAGCATGAAATGCACGCCGGGGAGCTGCTCGCGAATCATCCGAATCGACTCAATCGTCGCCTTGCCGTTTTCGCGGTCTTCTTCAATCCCGGTGGAAATCGGCAGCGCTAGCGTATCGTAGAACAGCTCGTGCGGCGGCAATCCATATTCCAGCGCGTCGCGGTAGGCACGCTGGGCGATTTGAAACTTACGCTCCGCCGTCCGCGCCATGCCCTCCTCGTCGATGGTGCCAATCACCACGCCCGCGCCGTAGGCTTTGGCCAGCTCTAGCACCTTGAAGAAGCGCTCGTCGCCGTCCTCGTAGTTGGTGGAATTCAAAATGCATTTGCCGCCCGCCACCTTCAAGCCTGCCTCCATTTTCTGCCATTCGGTGGAGTCGAGCATCAGCGGCAGGGTGACGTTGGTGACTAGGCGCGAAACCAGCTCGTGCATGTCATGCTCGCCGTCGCGTCCCACGTAGTCTACGTTCACGTCCAGCACATGCGCCCCTTCCTTCACCTGCGACTTGGCCACTCCAATCAGGCCGTCCCAGTCTTCGACATTCAGCAGCTCGCGCACCTTTTTGGAGCCGCTGGCGTTGAGCCGCTCGCCGACAATCAAAAATGAGTTGTCCTGCTCGTAGGGCTGGGCGGTATAGATGGAAGCCGCAGCGGGCGCGTAGCCAAGGGCTGGACGGGGCGTTTCGGAATCGTTCACCTGACCGTTCAGCCAAGCTCGCTCGTTAATTCGCACCGGGCGTGGTTTCGGCTTCAGCGTTGCGGCAATTTCGGCCAGCGCTTTGATATGTTCGGGGCGCGTGCCGCAGCAGCCGCCAATCACCTGCACGCCCCAGTCTTCCACAAACCGATGCAGCGCCATTTGCAGCTCGACGGGGGTGAGCTTGTAGTGGGCGTGGCCGCCAATGTTTTCGGGCAGTCCGGCGTTGGGGATGCAGGAAACCGTGAAGGGGGCGTTTTCCGTGAGGTATTTGATGTGGTCAGCCATCCGGTCGGGCCCCGTGGCGCAGTTCAGCCCCAGAATATCAATCGGGTAGGGTTCGAGGATGGCCAGCACGCCGCTGATATCGGTGCCCACCAGCATGGTGCCCTGCACTTCCATCGTCACTGAAACCATCAGGGGTCGCCGCTCGCCCTTGCTGGCAAAGACTTGTTCCACGGCATTCAGCGCTGCCTTGATTTGCAGCACGTCCTGGCAGGTTTCGATAATAAACAGATCAACGCCGCCGTCAAACAGCCCTTCCGCCTGCACCACAAAAGCGGCCTTCAGCTCGTCGTAACCGATATGCCCCAGCGTCGGCAGCTTTGTGCCGGGGCCAATTGAGCCGGCCACAAACCGGGGCTGGTCGGGGGTGGAGAATTCGGCGGCGCACTGCTTGGCTAACTCGGCAGATTGGCGGCTGAGGGCATAGGCTTGGTCGGCTAGGTTGTATTCGGCCAGCACCAGCGGACTGCTACCAAAGCTGTCGGTTTCGATCACGTCTGCGCCTGCGGCCAAGAAGTCGCGGTGGACTTTGGCGATGGCTTCGGGCTTGGTGAAGATTAGATACTCGTTGCACCCTTCGTAGTCTGCGCCGCCAAAGTCCGCAGCCGTCAGGTTTTGCGACTGAATGTTGGTTCCCATCGCGCCGTCGAAGACAATCACGGGGCGTTCGGGGCTATGCAGGCGTTCGAGGAAGGGGTGGGGCATGGCGAGGCGTAACGTTTTTTGAAGTAACATCTCTAGAATACCAAGCTGGCCGTGACTCTGGAAGTGGTGTGCGGGACTGGAGGCTGGGAAAAGGGTGAAGAGTTGACGAAGTTGGGGGCAGCAGCATTCTACAATCACAGATTCTACAATCACAGGTAGGATCGATACAGCCATACACAGCTAGATACCTGAGCCAGACGGCAATGACAACAATCCTCAATCTAGAGCCAATTACCAGGTTGACGCGAACCCAGTTTTATCAGCTCTGTCTGGCCAATCCAGACCTGCCGATGGAGCGTGGCCCACATGGAGATTTAATCATCATGACCCCGATGGGTGGAGAAGGCGGTAGGCGTGAGGCGAATCTAATTGTTGATGTCAGCATTTGGAATCGCCAAACGAATTTAGGGATTGTGTTTAGCTCGCAGACGGTGTTCAGCCTGCCGGGAGGGGGAGACCGCTCGCCGGATGTGGCTTGGGTGCAGCTTGAGCGCTGGCAGAGTCTGAGCCTGGAAGAACGGCAAGGGTTTCCGCCAATCTGCCCTGATTTTGTGATTGAGCTGCGGTCTCGTAGTGACCGTCTGAAGCCGCTGCAAGAAAAGATGCAGGAGTATATAGACTGTGGACTAAAGCTAGGATGGCTGATTAACCCGCAAGATCAGCAGGTGGAAATCTATCGAACTGGGCAGGTGAAAGCGATAGAAGCTTTGCCGATGAAGCTTTCGGGCGAGGCTGTCCTGCCTGGATTTGAGTTGCAGATGGAGCGGTTTGGGGATGCTCCCTAAATCCCCCACAAGTGGGAGACTTTGAGAATCTCGCCACTTATTCAAGAATTTTCAAGGCTTGAAGAATCGCGCGTGATGGTCACAGAGCCAAAGATAATCGCCCTCTGGGGTGAGGATTTTTGAGTTCGCCCCATTGGTTGCTGGAATCTTCAAAGCTGTAAACCAGGAAAGAACCGAATTAAGAGGTACGGTTATTTCACTAACCGCATTAGTAGGACTTCCGTACTATTAGGGGGACAACTTACTGAGCCTATCTCATGCACAACCTGTTGATTCTTGATGATGCCAAGCTGAACTACATTCAAGAGCCATTTCTGACTAACTTTGTGAAAATCTACTGGAATAAAATTGCGCTGGTGTATCCGGTCATGCAGAGTGATATGTTCTTTGATACCGGTTACCACGAGGCGATTAATCGAGGCCATCTTCCAGACTGGCTATTTGCAATAGTGCCAGATCCAGCTCACCCTTTGGACGTAGATTGGATATTCCTGAAGCCAAGACAAGCTCATCCCTGGAGTTATGGCTATCATCCTGCTACCGACAACTTCAACAGCGGTGGGTCAATTACCTGCCTATATGAGACGCTGAGATTGATTGAGGCTCTGGCTGAAGACGACCGAGTTTATGGTTACTGCCGTCCTATGCCAGAGCTGTATGGCGAGAACCCGCCCAAGTCTTTTGAACAGCTATACAGCTCTAGTCTCTTTCATAGTGCCTGCTTGCTGAGTGCAGTCAATCGGCTCTCATTCGAGGATGCTTATGCTGCAACTAGCTATCTGCCAGATGATGGAACAAGACCGGAACACCAGAAGCCATCCCAGACAGTCTGTCTAGGACTGTCTGGTTGCAGCGATAAAACGCTGAATATGCGGTGGCAAGTGAGTTCTCTACTCAGCTCTGGCTCTTGGGTTTCTACAACAGTTGAGCTAGCAGACAAAGTAACCCTAGCACTGCGGCTGGCAGAGAAACCAGACTGCCATGTTAAGGTTTCTCCACGTTCTGCTTTCGGGCAATGGATGGAAGATGAAGACGCAATTCCGCAACTTGCCCGCGATTATCGAGAGCCACTGCTTATCCGCATCAACGATGATATTTTATTGTGTATCCCTCAAGTCTCTGAAACCTATTACTCTGATGCTTACTTCCTTGACTGCCATCAGCAGAAGCTGAATCGTCTAGGCCGTAACGGTGGCGACCCTAGACCAACACTGCAAGCTTGGAATATTCATCCGCAAGACGCTCGGCTCAGGTTTCTCTTTGAGCAATAGTCTCATGAGAATCGACCTGAGCCAGCCTTTGACTTAGAAGTTAGCCGCAGAGAAGCTGTCGGGACTTGATACTCAGCGTTGCTAAACGCAGAGATAAATTTCGGTTGAACTGAGACGCTCAAAGCCGATCCCCCTAGCCCCCTTAAAAAGGGGGAACCGAACCGAAATGCTCCGAAGCCCCCTTTTTAAGGGGGTTGGGGGATCTCTTCTCTCGCCACTCAATTGTCACCGCTCCCCTTTAAATTGTCACGCCTGACAATGCCATTGCGCCCTTCCTCTTTAGCATTGTGGCCACTCACCCTCAAATTGCGACCCGTTACAAAGGTATTGTCCCGCCCCGCAAAGGCATTGTTGCGGCTCACCATTGCTTTGGTTTATTGCAAGAAGCTAATGGGCAGACTAAATGCATCGTTTACCACAGGGACAAACCCATGGCACCCCAAAACACCAGCCGCCGCCTCGCCGCCCAGTTGCTGAATCAAGATATCGACTCGCTCAACGGCTTCAACACCATCCAGGGATACAGCACTAAGCGCCAAGCCGCCACCCCTGAAGCCCTGCAAAAAGCCTATCAGGCCATGCTGGCATTTCAGCAAGCCGAGACCGAAAAACTGGCGCTTTATCGCGCTGCTGCCGACGCTGCGCGTTTGGCCGAATGGGAATTTCACAACAGCGTGCTGGCCATGAAAGAAGTCGTGCGCGGACAGTACGGCGTAGATAGCGACGAAGCCCAGTCGATTGGTCTGAAGAAGAAATCAGATCGCAAACGCCCCACCCGTCAAAGAGTCGCCATCGCGGGCTAATAAAATCGCTCAATTTCCTCAGCCGTCAGCAGCCGTTCTCCAGAAGCCACAATCTGTTCACGAAGCTCTCGAAGGCGTTCTCCCAATAGTTTCGAGCCATTATTCTGCTGTTCTGGCCGCAACAGCTGCTGCACAACTGCCTCGCCAGAATGCCGCCGCATTTTTTGCAACAGAAACTCAGCAAAATCTAGAATCTCTTGCTGTTGTTCAGGTGGGAGATAGCGCCATTTTTCGAGTAGCTCCTGCTCTGCCAGATTCATGAGGCATCCAGATAACTTGCAACAATCCAATTTTAGCTAATTGAAATAATAGTGAAACACCACAAGCCTCAGCAATGCTCAGCCCCCAAACCCGTCAACGAGAGCTGAGCGCAGCCGCAGCCTACCGCACCAGCAGCGTCATATACTTACCCGGAGCCAGCGGAGCCGGAATCAGCGGGCTAAACTCGCTGCGATCACTCACCACACGCTTCACCTGAAACTCGTTGATCGTATGCATCACCCGCTCGCGGCTGCCCACAATCCAGATTTGCAAACTATCGCCACCCGAACATTGCAGCAGTTCGTTGAACTCTGTAGACATAGATTTGGCCTCAATTTTGACTAGGGTTAGAGGACTCAAGGCAGCGGCGATAGCCCAACCACGTATGAACAAGGTGTGCAAAAATAGCACAGCCCCGCCCTGTGACCAACTCACAGAGTTAGGGTTAGCTGGCTAGTTGTGGTACCAAGCACTTCTAGTCAGCGACCTCGCCTCAAGTCCAGGTTTCACTGGTTTTGATGCCAGTCTGAAAAGCATAGAGCAAAAGTCTGGCTTACACAAGCCCAAAATTCAAACCTGCGATCAAAAAAATCAGCTAGGTGAATTCCTGCTGCCCGGATTTGAATTGCAAGTTGATCTGTTTAGCAATTGATGATCGGCTATCGTCCATATCCTGTTGCCGCTGGTGCTAGTTCCCGCATCCCCCAAATCCTTCTTGCTTTGCGATCCGTAAGGCTATGAATTGGAGTCCAGGGGGTAAATCACAGTTTGATTCAGCAATGTCTCTTGCCGTACCATTTAGATCATCCGCTGGCTTAACTCGAAGCTGCTCAGTCCATCGTCAACTGTGCGTCACGCCGATCTTGAGCCACAAAGCTGCAAAGCTCAACCACCCCGCAAGATCACAGCCGCCGTCAACTCCACCTGCTGAGCAAGCGCAGCCGCAGCCAGCACTGGCGAAACAACCACCTGATCACCACTATACACCTGCTCCTCATACAGCCCTTCCACCCATTCCAATAGCGTCACCCGCTGCTGCAACGGATCAACAATCCAATATTCCAAAATTCCCCGCGCCGCATATTCCGAACGCTTATAGCGATAGTCACGCTTCTCCTGATTCGGGCTAACCACCTCCACCACCAGCAAAGGCGGCGGCATCTCCAGCAGCACAATCGAGCGACTCGCCCCCGCTAGCACCCCTGCCAACTCCTCCGACAGCACCACCAGATCAGGAACACGCACCGATAGCCGCGCCCCGCTCACCGCCAGCTCAGTCTTCAGCGTCAGGCGAGTAGACGGGATGCCCAGCTTCAAAAAAGTTGCCACTAAAAACATCGCAATCCGACGATTAATTTCACTCTCAGAAGGCATTGCAATCAGTTTCCCATTCTCCAGTTCATATAAACTCTCTGTGCCATCGTCATAGTTCAAGAATTCCTCAAATGTCATCTTAGTGGCCGTCAGCGTCATCTCAAGCCTCCCATTCACATTTCGCTTAAAACAGATCTTGAGCAGATGGCAATCTACAGGTTTGCCTATTTCGCGGCCAAAACCTGCGCGGCAGTGAGCTGTAAATCTGGGAAAATTGGCGACTGAATCACCTGATCTGCCTGATATTCCACCAGGTCATAAAATTCGTGATCGAGAATGCCCAGCGTTACCTTTGCCGTTAGCGGATCGACAATCCAATATTCTGGAATCTCTAGCAGCCCGTACTCGCCGCGCTTTGAGCGGTAGTCGTCAGTTTTAGTCGAAGGACTCACCACTTCCACTACCAGAATCGGCGGCGGCTCGTTGAAATTGATAATCGCCTCTCGGTTTTCCATCGCCTCCCACTGCGCCAGCGGCAGCACCATTACATCCGGAATACGAGAGGTGTCCCAACGTCTGCCGCGCGGCGAACGGATACCAACCGCTGCTTGTTTGGCAGTCCAAGGCAGTTCTCGGCGGTTAATTTGATCACGGAATTGGTCATACAAGAATTCGATAATGCTGCCGTGCTTGCCAGTGCCTAAGCTCATGGGGACGAGTTCTCCATCGACGAGTTCGTAGCGAGTGTCAGTGTCGTCGCTGTAGGCAAGGTAGTCCTCGAAGCTGAGCTTTGGCGTGGCGGTGGTCATCCAACTGGCTCCTGATTGCGATTTACCTGCATTCAGTGTATTCCAAATGCCGATTTCAATTACCATGCGTCACGGTGCGCCTTCCTATGGCGTTAGGCATAGATTCAGCGATTAGTTTACTGACCATAGGATGTGGGTGGTAAATTAGCTTCAGCGTTGCATCAGATTAGAGCTATGAGCGATTGGTATCAGCAGGAAGCCACCCAGGTTTTACAAGCCCTCCAGACCGACCAACAGACTGGACTCAGCGCCGCCGAGGTGAGCCAGCGACAGCAGCATGGAGCCAACGAGCTGCGCGCAGCTGCCGCCAAAAGCCCCTGGCTAATGCTCTGGGAGCAGTTCACCTCAACGACCGTGCTAGTGCTGATTGCCGCAGGTGTCGTAACGCTGTTTTTGCAAGACTATAAAGATGCAGTCGCCATTTTTGCGGTCGTGCTGTTCAACGCCATTCTGGGCTTTACGCAGGAATACCGCGCGGGCAAAGAGTTTGCGGCCCTTCGCAAGCTGGCAATTCCCAAGGCCAAAACCTGGCGGGACGGCCAGTGGCAGCAGATTAACGCCAGCGAGCTGGTTTCGGGCGATATCTTTCAGCTCGAAGACGGCGATCAGGTGCCAGCCGACGGTCGCCTGCTAGAAAACACCAACCTCAAAACCCAGGAGGCCGCTTTTACGGGCGAATCAGAGCCGATTGAAAAAAGCCTGCCGCCGATTGCTGGCCAAGATCTGCCGCTGGGCGATCGGCGCAACATGGTCTATATGGGCACTGCCGTCACCTACGGGCGCGCCAAAGCGGTCGTCACCGAAATCGGCATGGAGACTGAGCTGGGCAAAATTGCCGACTCCATTCAAAACGTTGAGGCCGAACAAACCCCACTCCAAAAGCGACTCGACGGGCTGGGGAAGCGACTGGCAGCTGTGGCGCTAGCGCTGGTGACGGTGATTTTTGGCTTCGGCCTCTGGCGCGGCGAAAATCTGACCCAGCTGTTTTTAACAGCCGTCAGCTTGGCCGTGGCCATCATCCCAGAAGGTCTGCCAGCAGTCGTGACGATTGCGCTGGCGATTGGCGCGAGTCGGATGCTGAAGCGGCAGGCGCTGATCCGCAAGCTGCCCGCGGTCGAAACGCTCGGCTCAGTCACCACAATTTGCTCAGACAAGACGGGAACGCTGACCGAAAACCGGATGACGGTGACGCTCGTCGATCTGGCCGGAAAGCGGGTCGAGATGAAAGAATCTTATGCCGAGATTACCTCGCGGCTAGATGGTAAAAAGTCAATTTTTGAACCGGGCAAAGGCGCAGCCATGCAGGTGCCGCTGGCGCTGACGCTGCTGGGAAGCGCACTCTGTAACAATGCCGATTTAGGGGATCGTGAGGGGGCTGAACCTGAATCTGGCTCTGAATCTGGATCTGGATCTGGATCTGGCGCTCCGCAGGCATTGGGCGATCCGACCGAAATCGCGCTGATTGTGGCGGCTGACCGGATGGGACTGGACAAAGATGAGCTGGAACTGCTGTTTGAGCGCGTGGCCGAAGCGCCGTTTGACTCCAATCGCAAGCGGATGACGACCCTGCACAGGCTCAGCGATCGCGACTGGTCATCCCCCGTAGCAGCGCAGATCCGCAGCCTCAAGCCGCACCTGCAAAAGCCCTATATTGCCTTCACCAAAGGAGCACTCGATAGCCTGCTGGAGGTAGCGACGCAGGTTTGGCAGGAGGATCACGTCGAGCCGCTGGATACAGCAATGATTCAGCGAATCCAGAGCGAGAACGACAAGATGGCCGCGACTGGAACGCGCGTTTTGGGGGTTGGGTTCCGGCTACTCGACCAGCTGCCTGCTGTAGGGCAAGAGCTGAGCGTTGAGCAAGAGCTGGTGCTCGTGGGGCTCGTGGGGATGCTCGACCCGGCGCGACCAGAAGCCAGAGCTGCCATACAGACCTGCAATCAGGCCGGGATTCGGACAATTATGATTACGGGCGATCATCCGCTGATGGCCAAGCATATCGGCGAAGACTTGGAGATTGCGCGCAACGGTAAATACCTGACCGGACAGCAGCTCAGCCAGCTCAGCGACCGCGAACTCGCAGAGCAGGTGCAGCAAGTTTCGATCTATGCCAGGGTTTCACCAGAGCAGAAGCTGAAAATTGTGGATGCCATTCAGCGGCAGGGCGAGATTGTCTCGATGACGGGCGACGGTGTGAATGATGCCCCCGCCCTCAGCAAGGCCAATATTGGCGTGGCGATGGGTATTGCCGGAACAGACGTGGCTAAAGAAGCGGCTGATATTGTGCTGCTCAACGATAACTTTGCCACAATCGTAGCGGCAGTCGAGGAAGGCCGAGTCATCTACGACAATATTCGCAAATTTATTCGCTACAGCCTGACTGGAAACGCCAGCACGGTGGTAATCATGCTATTTGCCCCGCTGCTATTTCTCAGCCAGCCCTTGCGTCCTACCCAAATTCTCTGGATCAACCTGCTGGCTGATGGCCTGCTGGCGCTGGCGCTGAGCGTTGAACCAGGTGAGAAAAACGTGATGCAGCGTCCGCCCTATCCGCCCAGCGAGAGCGTCTTTAGCCGCGGCGTAGGGCGTGATATTGTGACGTTTGGGATTTTGATTGGGCTGGCAATTCTTGGCATGGCCTACTTCACCGAGGCCGCAGGCTGGCACTGGCAGACCATGACTTTTGCAACGCTGGCGTTTTCGCGGATTTTTCTGGCGCTCGCCATGCGTTCAGAGCGCGAGTCAATCATCACCAAAGGCATCCTCACGAATCGAGCCATGCTGGGGGCAGTGCTGCTCACCTTTATCCTTCAGCTCGTCGTCATCTATAGTCCCTGGCTCCAGCCCATCTTCCAAACCCAGGCTCTGCTGCCTGCTGAGCTGCTGCTGAGCCTGAATATTGCCACCCTTGGCTTTTGGATTGTTGAAGCCCAGAAGCTGCTGCTGCGCCGAACAGCTCGTCCTAAGGGCAGGATAAAGAACGATATGGGATAGACTGGATGCAAAGAAATACTTATCTCCATTAGCTCAATTCATGAAGCATACAGCACTCAATTTCGAGGAAAAGTTTGGTCTATTTGCCGAGCATTGGTCGCCTAGAGTGATCGCAGAAATGAACGATTATCAGTTCAAGCTTGTTAAGGTGGAAGGCGATTTTGTTTGGCATGATCATCCCGATACAGATGAGACGTTTATTATCTTGGACGGTGAACTGCGGATTGACTTTAGAGATGGCTTTGTCACCGTTGCCGCTGGCGAAATGTATGTGGTTCCAAAAGGCGTAGAGCACAAGCCTTACGCAGAACAAGAGGTCAAAATGCTGCTGATTGAGCCTAGCGGCGTAGTCAACACCGGGACAGCAGGCGGGGCGCTGACGGCTCAAACCGATCGCTGGATTTAGCTGGATTTAGCTGGATTTAATACTACGCCATGTTCCCAATTTTCTATTCCGACCAGTTTTTAGACCATGATCCGGGCGCTTACCATCCCGAAAACGCTGGTCGCCTCACCGCCATCACCCGTGCCCTCAAAGCCAGCCCTTGGGCAGATCAACTCGACTGGCAGCTCCCTACTCCAGCCAGCCTGGAAGACGCTCGTTTAGCCGAAGCGCTCTATGCCGTGCATCCCCAGCGCTACGTTGAGGCCGTCCGGCAGCTCGCGGCAGCAGGCGGCGGCCAGATCGATCCCGACACCCGCATTTCGCCCCAGAGCTACGATGTGGCACTGCTGGCCGTCAACGCTTGGCTCGACGGTGTAGATCAAGTGTGGCAGTCTGGACAACCTGCCTTTGCGCTGACTCGCCCCCCCGGACATCACGCGCTGGCTGGCGGCGGTATGGGCTTCTGCATTTTCTCAAATGCCGCCATTGCCGCCCGATACGCCCTGACTCAAGGCGCGGGGCGGCTGTTCATCCTGGATTGGGACGTGCATCACGGCAATGGCACGCAGGCCATCGTTGAGTCTGATTCGCAGATTGCCTACTGTTCGCTGCATCAGTTTCCGCACTATCCCGGCACAGGCGCAGCTCAAGAGCGAGGCCAGCACCAGAACGTTCGCAATTTTCCGATGCAGGCGGGCAGCAGTTTGACAGACTATCTGCCAATTTTTGAGCAGCAGATTTTGCCTTGGATCAGGCAGCTTCAGCCCGATTTACTGATTGTCAGCGCAGGCTACGATGCGGTCAAGGCTGACCCGCTGGCGCAGATGGCGCTCCAGCCAGAGGACTTTGGGATTTTTACCGGGCTGCTGCTGTCGGTCACGCCCAAAATTCTGTTTGGACTCGAAGGTGGCTATGACTATGAAGCGCTGGGGCAGTCGGTGGTGAGCACGATTGAGCGCTGTTTGGCGGGCTGAAGCGCAAAGCAACTCTACGGCAGCTCTGTGCAGAACAGCCCAGCTGAATCTCTGGGCATCGGCGCTGAATCTTGGCGGTACGTTGAGGATTTACTGGAGTTCAACGACGAGCCGCTGAGCATTGGGCGAGATGGTTTGAGCTTTGGCGCTGATGCTTAAAGGTTCAAGCGCCATGTCGAGAGGATCGGGCGTGATGCTTGGAGGTTCAAGCGCGATACTCCGGGGTTCAAGCGCGATGTTTGGCAGTACGCCAGCCTAGTTGACGGGTGCGGTGACGGGACTGGCAGGTTTGGCGGGCTTGGTTCGGATCGCCTTAAACAAGCTGCCGAGCTGCTCGGCGATTGCTTTGAGTCCGGGGGTCTTTTTGGCGGCAGTTTTGACGTAATCATAGACGGTGAGGCTGCTGCTCATGGCTTCGCTGCTGACGGCCATCAGGGTATCGTCTACTTGTTCGGTGAGCTGGTTGAGCAGCATCAATAGCTCGCTGAGGTCGGCGCTGAGCTGGTAGTCGTTGCTGAAGCTGTCGAGGTCGAAGCTAGCGGGCAGAATATTGCGGTTGCTTTGGGCGGCGTTGAGGCTGTTTTGGACGAAGGCAAGGCGTTTGTCGCCCATTTTGTAGAGCCGCTTGCGTTCGTCGGCGCTGAGGGTAATCAGGAAGGGCAGCTTTTGCTGAATGGTGGCGATGGCTTGCTTGATGGCTTGGCGGTCGGCATCGGTGAGGCTGGTGTTGAGGTTTTGGTATGGCATGATTGCAGTCCTGAATTGTTTCACAGTACGCTGATAGCGTTCCCGCTGAGTGAGATTAGATCGAACTGCTTGCCGTACCCTATGAAGCTGGGTTAGTCTGGCTGCAACGCTCCCTGTTGGATGCATCTAATTTATGCCAGTTATATTCACGTTTGATTTAAGTCAGCAGCATTTTGAGTTGCGCTGCGGCGAGCTGGTGCGGCGACTGGTGCAGTCGGAGCTGGTGGCGCTAATTGAGGACTGTGAATATTGCTATTACAGCGGTAGATCTCAGACTAGGCAGGGACAGCTCTACGATTTGCCAGCAGAACTGGTGGAGATGGGGCAGCGGCTGTACAAGTGGCTGGATGGTGATCAGGGCTGGCTGCGGCGGGTGCTGAATGACGGCGGCGCGCAGATGTTTGTGTTTGATTTAGTTCAGGCTCGCGAGACGCAGGCATTAAACAGCAACACTGACGCAATTGCGCTGCGGCTGGCGCATTTGCCTTGGGAGCTGCTGCATGACGGCCAGGAGTTTTTAATTAAACAGCAGAAGCTGAATCTGCCGCCTTTGCGGGTGGTGCAGCAGCGCGGCGGGCAGGATGGAGCTAGCGCCGCGCCGCCGCCCGAAAACCGACCCTTGCATTTGCTGCTGATGGCGACTTCGTCGGAATATCCCGGCATTGCGGACTTGCAGTATGAGCAGGAAGAGGCGAATATTTTGCAGGCAACGCGCGACCAGCCGCTGCTGGCAGCGGTGGAAGAGAGCGGTTCGGTGGTGGAGCTGGCTAATCTGGTGCGGTTCTACCCGCAGGGTTATTTTGATGTGTTTCATCTCACGGGGCATGGCTTGATTTTTACGGAGCAGAATTTTGGCAAGCTGAGGGCAGAAATTCAGGCTGCGCCGATTGCGGATCAAACGCCTTGCTTTATCACTGAAGACGAGCTAGGCGGCTTGCAGCTTACCACCGCGAAAGATTTGGCGAGAGCGTTTGGCAATCGGTTTCCGAAGCTGGTGTTTTTGTCGGGTTGCCACACGGGGGAACTGCCGGATGAAGGCAGCCTGCCGAGTATGGCGCAGGCGCTAGTGCAGGCGGGTGTGCCGATGGTGCTGGGCTGGGCGCGTCCGGTCTATGACAGCACGGCGATTGTGGCGGCTGAGGCGCTGTACAGATCTTTGGCGGCGGGGGATGCGGTGGAGGCGGCGATTGAGGCGGCGGTGCTGGCAATGCTGCAAGCCAACTGCCCGGACTGGCATCTGCTGCGCGTCTATCGCGATTCGCAGTTGCTGGGGGCGCTGGTAACGCCGCTGCGGACACGAGAACGCGAGAAGCTGAAGCCGATTCTGGCGGAGCAGGAATTTTTGGATGAGCAGGGCCAAGTTAAGGTGGCGGGGCAATATGCCTTTGTCGGGCGGCGGCGACCGTTGCAGCGTTGCTTGAAGGCATTGAAGGAGACTAGCGACCAGACGGGTGTGTTTATTATGGGTATGGGCGGGTTGGGCAAGAGTACGCTGGCGGCGCGGCTTTGTTTGCGGGTGCGGGCGCAGCGGCAGACGATGCAGCAGGTGGTGTTGATAGGCGTGTTGACGCAGCAGACTTTGCTGCAAAAGCTATCGAGCAAGTATGAGCAGTTTCCGCAGATTCCGGAGCTGCTGAATCAGCCGGGGGTTTCGCTGAAGGGGCGCTTGCAGAATTTCTTTGAGGCGGTTGAGGCGCTGGATCGTCCGCTGCTGCTGGTGCTGGATGACTTTGAGCAAAATATTCCGCAGGCGAACGTAGACGACGGCTCGCTGCGGCTGGTTACTGAGGCGTATGACCTGCTGGGGGCAATCTGTGCGGCGCTGGCGGAGACGGGGGCGGTGAGCCGGGTGATTGTTACCTGTCGCTATGGCTGTCCGCTGCCGCCCCATCGGCTGCATATCGAACAGCTAGCGGCGATGCGGCCAGCGGATATTGCCAAGAAATGTCGGCTGCTGCCGGACTATGCCGACTTGGTGAAGCATCCTGAATACCGGCGGGTGATCAAGATTGCGGATGGCAACCCGCGCCTGCTGGAATGGTTGCTGAAGCTGTTGCAGCAGGCGCAGGTGGATGCGGATGGGCTGCTGAATGATTTGGAAAGGACGCAGGCGGAGTTCCGCGAGAATCTGCTGGCGACGCTGCTGCTGGATGCTTTGTCGCCTGAAGACCGGCAGGTGTTGGCGAAGCTGAGTCTGTTTCGGCTGCCGGTGACGCGAGAAATTGCAGATGCGGTGATTGGGGCGGAGGTATCGCTAACGCCACTGCTCAACTTGGGCTTAGTGGAATCGGCTACTACCCACAGCGAAGCAGAGTATCGTGTGCCAACGATTTTGGAACAGCTGCTGGAATCAACGCTGAGCGCAGAAGTTTGGCAGCAGACGCAGCAACAGGCTGCACAGGCGGTTTATAAAACTTGGTGGGAGGGTGCAGACAGTTCAACTGAAGAACGAGGGCTGGAAATAGTACGCTTGGGACTTTTGGCCCAGAACCAGGAAATTGCCGTCACGGTGGGAGGTAGAGTCGCGACCCGGCAGGTGAACAATTCCCGCTTTGCGGAGGCAGAGGCGCTCTGTCAGAAAATTCTAGCCGTTTTCCAGGATTATCGGATTCTGGGCACAGTCGCTGACGCTGAGCAAGTTTTAGGACAGGTTGACGAAGCTCTCGCGCATTACCAGCAAGCTTTGGCCGCTTGCCCTGAAGATGACCTAGCAAGGCAATCCGCCACGCTGCATAACATGGCGAATGTGATTGCCGCTCAAGGGGACATCAAGCAGGCGATGCGGTTGTGGAATGAGTCTCTCCAACTCTATGGCATCAATGATGTGCAGAGCAAAGCCGCCACGCTGGGCAACATGGCCCGTGTGATTGCGGATCAAGGGGGCATCGAGCAGGCGATGCGGCTGTGGAATGAGTCTCTCCAACTCCTTGAGCGCACCGGGGATGTGCAGGGCAAAGCCGCCACGCTGGGCAACATGGCCCGTGTGATTGCCGCTCAAGGAGACATCGAGCAGGCGATGCGGTTGTGGAATGAGTCTCTCCAACTCAAAGAGCGCATCAATGATGTGAAGGGCAAAGCCGCCACGCTGAATAACATGGCCCGTGTGATTGCGGATCAAGGAGACATCGAGCAGGCGATGCGGTTGTGGAATGAGTCTCTCCAACTCAAAGACCGCATCAATGATGTGCAGAGCAAAGCCGACACGCTAGCGAATATGGCCGGTGTGATTGCCGATCAAGGTGACATCGAGCAGGCGATGCGGTTGTGGAATGAGTCTCTCCAACTCTATGAGCGCATCAATAATGTGCATGGCAAAGCCACCACGCTAGGGAATATGGCTTACACTGCGGGTGAAACGGGCGATAAAGCTCGTCAGCTCACGCTGAATTTGCAAGCTGCCCAAGCGTTGGGGCAAGTACGAGCCTATGTCGATCTGGTGACTGTGCTCGGCAATTTAGGTGGAATGGCTGAGGGTAATGCGCTTGTGTATCTATCGCAAGCGATCTGGCTCTGCCTTAGAATCCAAGCGCCGTTAGTGAGTACACTGAAGCGTATCAGATTTTTATTCAACGCTGTACCGCAAGGTGATGCGCTAAAAATGCTGCTGGCAGCCACGGCGCTGTGGTTCTGCAACGCGCGGGGAGAGGGGCATCCGCAGATAGAGCAACTGCAAGAGGATAGCTTCAAACTGATGAGCATCGCAGCCAACGCGCAGGGTATTCAAACTCAAGAAGCTTTCGACGAATGGTTCATTCAACAGCAGCTCAACGACCCCAGTGTTTTCCTGCCCCAGCTCAACCAGCGGCTAGAGGCGATAATTGGCGACGGCTGGCTGTTCGACCCCAATGCAGTGACGCGGTAATTCTCTGCGAAGAGTCGGATGCTGATTCTGCAAACACTGTAGGCTTGAGTGAGCGCTATTAGAATTAACTGAGAGCTGGGCTGTTAGGCAGAACTGAGGTAAACGCATGATCCAGGCATTGCCCAATTTAATGTCCTTTGAGGAATTCACGACCTGGCTCCCTCAAGACGGTCACTACGAGTTAATTGATGGAGTGGCCTTCGAGATGCAGCCCACCGGAGAGCATGAAGACGTAACTGAGTTCATTTCAACGCAGCTTACGGTAGAAGCAGTGCAGGAACAGTTACTCTACAAGTTTCCACGGCGAGCACTCCTAAAGGCTCCTAGTTGGGGGACAGGATATTTAGCCGATGTGCTAGTGCTAGATCTAGCGGCAATTGTCCATGAGCCGCTGTGGCAGCAGCAGGCAACCATCACTCAAGGCTCAAGCGTCAAGCTAGTGGTAGAAGTCATGAGTACAAACTGGGAGACTGACTATGCCCGAAAGCTGGAGGACTATGAATCCATGGGCATTCCTGAATATTGGATTGTTGACTATCGAGGCTTGGGTGGCAAAAAGCAGATTGGGTCGCCGAAGCAGCCGACCTTCAGCGTTTACAGTCTGATGAACGGCGAATA
This sequence comes from Pegethrix bostrychoides GSE-TBD4-15B, assembly GCA_019359155.1. GTDB lineage: Bacteria > Cyanobacteriota > Cyanobacteriia > Elainellales > Elainellaceae > Elainella > Elainella bostrychoides. The sequence continues at coordinate 387 of JAHHHV010000022.1, read as the reverse complement.
TAAGACGCAGCAGTTTCGGGGCAGTGATCGCATCCTCTCAGCAGCCTTTCCCAAACTAGCGCTGACAGCAGAGCAAGTATTTACAGCAGGACGGTAGTTAAGTCGCCTTATCCTGCGGGTAGAACGTCATCCAGTTCATATGATGCGGGTAAGGCAGTGAGTTGGTAAGGCAGTGAGCTGAAGACAGTGAGCTGAAGACAGTGAGCTGAAGGCAGTGAGCTGGAAACCCAATTGCCGCAAAAATCGCGCGACATTGATCCCATCAAGCCTTAGCTCGACTTTATCCATCTAGGCTGCGTAGCACAAGAGGCTAGACCAGCAGTCTAGGAGCGCTTTTGGTACTTTTACAATGTCGGTTGTTTGAGTAGATGTATAAAAAAGTCGCGC
>JAHHHV010000021.1 GCA_019359155.1 Pegethrix bostrychoides GSE-TBD4-15B | reverse complement strand
GCGGCACAATCAACAGCGCCCGCAACCTCGGCACCCTCAAATCCAACTCCAGCTTCAAACGCTCCGGCACCGTTGGCGGCAGCGACCTCGATTTCTTCAAATTCAAACTCGACCGCAACACCGACCTCTCCGCCGAACTCAACAATCGCGGCGACGACCCCATTGCCCTCACCATCCTCGACAAAAGCGGCAACAGCGTCACTAATCGCAACAAAATCCTGTTTCAAAACGTCAACCCCAGCGACAGCCAGACCCTTACCACCAACCGCCTCCCCAAAGGCACCTACTACATCCGTCTCCAAAACGCCAACGGCAGCCGAGACAGCTACGACCTCCGCCTCAAAGGATTCACCTCCAGCAGCGGTAGCGGCGGCAGCGGCAGCAACGACATCCGCAACCTCGGCAGCCTCTCCAGCAGCAAAACCTACCGCTATTCCGGCACCGTTGGCAGCAGCGACACCGACCTCTACCGCTTCAACATCAGCAACCGCAGCCGCTTCAGCAGCTCCCTCTTCAACAACGGCTCTAACCCAATCGCCCTCTCCCTGCTCGACCGCAACAACCGCGTCGTCCAAACCGATAACGGCAGATTCCTCTTCGCCAATGTCGGAGCAGGTGACGAAGCCGAACTCTTCGCCCCCACGCTTGCCTCAGGCAGCTACAGCCTCCGCGTCCAGAGTGCAGTCGGCGACCGCGAAAACTATCAGGTGGCGCTCAGACGCTCATCAGCCTCACTCTTTTTCTAGCGCCTGCTCATTTCTGCTAGCGCTGCTCTTCTGGAGAATGCTCCAAAGGCTCCAGCGGATGCTCCAACCCCAGGTGTACCTGAGCGTCCGCCTGAGCCTCTAACCCCTGCCAGCTCTCCAACTGCAACTGCTGATTGATAAAGCTAAAGCCCACCTTCGCCTCATCAATCGGCAAATCGCGCAGGTTCACCCCTGACAGATGCAGCGTCCCAGTCAAATCTGGCTGGCTAGGACTGCCCGAAATCTGAGCCAGCGCATGAACCCGTCCCGTCAGCTCAATTGGCAGATCAAACGCCGCCTTGATCTGCGGTAGATCCAGCCCCACTAGCTGCAGTTGCCCCGCTACCGCCGTCGGCGAAACCTGCCCCGCAAAGCCAAACTGTGCGTCAAACTGCTGCTGCTGATTGTTCAGTCTCAGACTAAACTCCTCAGCCCGAACCGATGGCAGCATTAGCGTCTGTCCCTTCAGCTCAGCATTTGCCACCGCTAGCCGTCCAATCTTGTAGTCCGCCAGCTGCCAGTTCTGCCCCTGCAAACCCAGCTGCGCCGTCAGCCCATCCCCCGCCGACTGCACCGACAGCGCTGCCGAAAACAGCCCGTTGAGTTGAGCAATCTCGGCAGATGTCGGCATCTGGACTGGCAAGCTTGCAGGCAGCGACTCGGCAATCGGCTGCACCAGAGCGATCAGCTGATCGGGCGGCAGCAGGCTCAGCAAATCTTGGAGTTTGCCTTGATCGACCACCACCTGACTCTTAAACTCAGCCCGCTGCGGATTCATCTCTGCCGCCAGCCGATAGCTGCTGCTGCCCAACTGTAACGTCCCCTGACTCAGCGAGGCGATGCCGTTTTGGTAGGTCACCTGCCCCGTCAGCCGATCCGTCATATGTTCAGGCGTAGGCTGAGCGTTAATTGCCCCCAGCCCCGGTTGCGTTACCTCCAGATTGGCCGTGGCGAATGGCTCAGTCGCAGCTAAGGGTTTGGCCAAATTCACGTCAACATCTCCGGCCAGCCGTCCCCGCACCAGCCCCATCGCCTCAACGGGAGCCAGGTTCAGCTTCTCCAAATCAAAATTCTGCAGCCGCGCCAGCAGCCGTTCGCCGACCAGTTTGCCCTCCACCACGGCTCGATCGAGCTGCACCGCAAACTCTGCCGGACGGTAGTGAGAATCCAGCGTCAGCGCCAGACGGTCTGATCTGCCTTTGAGATCCAGACTGACGCGGTGATCTGGCTGGCTCTGGAGCTGTCCCTGCAATGGCTCAAAGCGAAAGTCCTGCACCGAGAGTCCGGCAATCTTCACGCTGCTGTAAATCTGCGGGGCAGCAGGCGTTCCGCTTACTTTCCCATCCAGGTTCACTAGACCTGCGGACGCTACAGGCAATAAGAGCGGCAGCTGCGCCAGATTGTAGTCCTGAATACTCAGGTTGAGATCGAGCGCCGAGTTGGACAGCGAACTGAAATCAGGCGTGATCCAGCCATCAGCTCTAACATGCTCGGTGCCAGACTGCTTCAGATGCAGCTTTTCACCCTTCCAGTCAAATTCTGCGGTGACGGGCTGTGGCAAGGTCTCCGTCAGCAGGATTGATCCGTCTGCCTCAGTCTGCGCCAAATCCAACTGATTCAGTTGCCCCCGCAGCTGGAGCTGACCCGCCAAATTTCCCGGCAAATTGGCCAATAGCTGCATCGGTGCCGTCCCCGTCACGTCAGCCTGCCAGCGTCCCTGACTCGCCGTTAAATCAGCCTGAGCGCTGCCCTGATCCAGCTGCAGCTGAAGATCGCCCGTTGCCTGCAAGCTCGTCAAACTCAAGTCTTTGCCCTCAGCCTGAAGCTGCGCCTGCAATCTGCCAGCTTGCAGCTTGCCGGGGATCTGCGGCGAGAGCTGATTTAGTGGAATCTGCGCGCCGTTGAGCTGTGCCTGCCAGCCCCTTGGGTTCAGCTCGGCGGCAGCAGTAATTTGGCCGTCCCCAATTTTGGCCTGCATCTGGTGCAGCCGCAGAACATCTTGGGCAAAGCTGACCTTGCCTGCTGCCGGATAGCGTCCCTGCACCAGCTGCCAGTCTGCCGCCACCGTCGGGTCGTTGTTGTCAACGCTCACCTGCGCTTGGGCATTCAGCTGTCCCAGTGTCCGCTCCGGCAGATCCAGCGCATAGAGCTGAGCGATGGCATCGGCGGGCAGCTTGGCCTCAACTTGCAGCTTGGCATCGTCATGCTCTAGCCAAAGTTCGCCCCGCGTCTCAACAGTGCCGCCCATCACGGGCTTGGCCAAAATCTGCTCCAGCTGAAGATAGTGTGTCCCCAAATCGAGGCGGAAGCTGCCGACCACCGAAGCCATCGCCAAGCGATCGAACTTGATCGGCTTGCCCGCGTGAGCAGTCCCCCAGAGGGTGGGATGCTCAAACGAGCCAGTCAGATGTAGATTCGGAGCCTCCAGCGTCCCCTCAACTGGGAAGGGCGGGTTCAGCTTCAGCGTTTTCATGAAGGGCTTGGCCTCTACCGAATCCACCCTGGCCTTTAGGTTAAAGCCCCGCTCTAGATTGATGTTGCCGTCCAGCCCAAACGGAATCAGCCCGAAGTTGAGTTTGCCCCGGCTCAGCAAAATATCCTGCTGCCGCAGCCGAATATCGCCCTCAACGCCGCTGAACAGATTCGGCTCGCCTTTGGCGCGGGCAGAGAGCTGCCGCAGCTTGGCCTCACCGCTCAAGGCCACTGGGCGATCGGGCTGGATTTTGACGTTGAGGTCGGCATCTAGCCTGCCGCTCAGCAGCTTGAAGTCGGTTGGAATAAAGGTGGAGAGGCTGTTGAGCTGTAGCGCCTGGGTTCGCAGCGCAATCTGAAACTGCTTGGCCTTGAAGCGAGCGTCCCCTTTCAGCTGGATCTTGCCCTGCAATTTCCCCTCCGTCTTGCCCAGCTCGACGGGCTGAGCCACCAGATCCAGCAGCAGCCGCTCGCCCTGATCTTGCAGGCTCAACGAGCCGCTCACATGCCGCAGCGTCATCTGGCGCGGATGAGCCGAGGTATCCCAAACTTCGCCCGGATCCAGTGGATCGGCATCGAGTATGACCGGCTGCGGAGCCAGCGTCAGCGTCGCATCTTGGAGCCGAATCTTTTCGACCTCAATCTGCTCGTCGTCGTCAAATTTTAAATCGAGGTTGACCCACTTGCCGTCCGGGGTTTGGTCAAAATAGCCCGTAGGCCGCACTAGCGTGACCGTCAGCAGCACCCGGCGCTGCTGAAACGCCTGGACTGGATTGAACCGCACGTCGATGGCTTCAACGCTCAGCTCGTCGGCATCTGTCGCCGTCGCCGGAATCACCGAACGCCCCACCCGCAGCCCTGACCAAGAGATCTGCTCGATGGCTCCCAGCTGGATCGGGCGCTCTAGCAGGCGAGTCAGCTCCTGCGAGAGCTGCGGAACTAGCTCATTTTGAACGTAGGCGGCACTCCAGCTCGCGCCCATAATGCCGCCAGCCACCGCCAAGCCGCCCAATAGCAGCGCTCCCCGCAGCAGCCAGTTTCGCTGTTTGGGCAAGTCCAGCTCGGCGGCAGTCAGCGGATCGATAGGTTTGGTAATTTCCGGGCTAAGCCGCATAGGGCAGTCTCATCTTGTGGCCTCTGGCAGTCATCGCAGCAGTCATTGCGGCAGTCCATCGCAACAGTCATCGCAGCGGGTCTATGGAGTTGGGTCTGGCTGTAGCGGCGCTAGTCTGAGCTGGGGCTAAGCTGAATCTAGAGCCGAAAAGCGCTGAACTGCGAGAGCTGAACTGAAATCTTGCGGGGGGCTGCATTTGCAGCAGTCTACTACAGATCTCTCTAAATTTGGAAGCTGGCTATGTCCCAACTGTGAGTCCCAACTGTGAGTCCCAACTGTGAGTCCCAACTGTGACCCGGCGAGCCTTAGCATAGCCGCAATCAGCTGCACTCGGCAGAGCGATCGCGACAGCAGAAATGAATCGCAACAAAAGCAAAATCATGGGCAAATCGGATATGCTGTACCGTGACTTTACTCATTCGCAGCGTTGCCCATGCCAGTCTCCCAATTAGCTTCCAAATTAGCGCTGAAATCTGCCCTGCTGCTCGTTACAACCAGCCTGCTGATGCAGATGCCAGCTCAGGCTGCCGAGCGACTCGTGATCACCTACGGCCCGCTGAGCGCCGGGGTGTCAATTCAAGATCTGCAAACGTTGGTTGATACCCATCAGGCTCCGGGCGGACTCAAGTTTTATTTGAACCTGGCCAGCATCGATCCAAATCTGCTGCGTGATGTCTTGATGATGAATCTGGCAGCCAATCAGAGCTTCATGAACGGGATGTTGGACTCTGGCTCTGGCAGCAGACTGCTGAGCGAGATCAGCCAAGTCGTGCATTTGCCGCCCGCTTCGCCCACCATAGCAGCGCTGAAAACTGCTGACTCGCCCGACGATGACCCATCTGAAACCGAGAACATGGCCGCACTGAAAACGGCTCTGGTCAAGGCGGCAGAAGATCGGCAGGTGACGCTGCTTGAGGTCTTGCAGCAGTACCCCACCGAAAAAGTTTACGTCGATGCGGTCAAGCTGCTGCAATTCACGAACAGCCTGGAATCCTGACTGGCGTGACTCAACTGGCGTGACTCAACTGGCGTGACTCAACTGGCGCTACTCAACGCGAATCACATCTCGCAGTCCCCACCAGTTGTAGCGCTTGATGCCGATGGGCAGCAGCAGCAGCAGCAAGCCAAACACCGCCACAAGGGCAATTCCCAGCCCCATGCCGCCCGTCATCGCCGCGCCCATGCAGGTGAGAAAAAAGATGCAGGGAATCACCCCCATGAAGCAGGCGACGGCATAGATCGGAAACGACATCCCCGAAATCCCAGCTCCGTAGCTGACCAAATCGTAGGGCAGAAACGGCATGGAATGCGTTACAAAGACCAGCCAGCCCAGATAGACCTCGCCCCGCTGGCTCGAAAAATAGATGGTTTTGCCCAGCAGTGCTCGCACCACCGAGCGCCCCAGCGTCCGGCCAATAAAGTAAGCCGCCAGACTGCCTAGATAAATGCCAACTACGCCAAAGATACCTGCGGTCACGGGACCCCAAATTGCTCCAGCAGCAATCGTGACGGGCGTGCTAGGAATCGGCCCAATCACGATGGCAATCACTAGAAAGCTAATGTAGATCAAAATGCCAACCCAGCCCAGCGCCTGGATCGATTCGGCCATTTCATGCGGCTGGGTAATGTCGAGTCCGCAGCGGGTGAGCAGCCAGAGCGCCAGCAGGCTACAGAAGACGAGCAGCGCCAGCGCCAGCAGGTTTTGAGGGGTTTGCAGCGCTTGAGACAGCCGCTGCAGCGAACGAAGCCGCCGCTGCTTTGGCCGAGATTTTGATTGCGTCATGTAGCTATATATACAAGTGAGAGTCGAAAAGCAGACATCAGTCTAGCACTCTCAATTTGAAATTTTTTGAAATTTTCTAACTTTTGGCGCTTAAACTAGCTCAAGCTAGCCGCCCGGCAGACCAAAAATCAGCAGATAGAGCACTAGCCCTGACAGAATGCCGTAGCCACAGGAGACCATCGAACGCGAGGAGAGCTGATGGTTGAAGTAAAACAGCCCTGCCAGCGTCAGCGACGTGACAAACTCACCCAGCGGCAGACTGTAGTTGAAGCGCAATGCCATCAGGTTCAGCAGCACCAGCAGCATCACGATCCAGAGAATCGCAACGAGAAACAGATTCTGCTCTAGAGTGCGGCTCACGGCTCGGTTGGATTGGGCAAAGAAGCTGCGATAGGTCAGCAAAATTGGCGGCAGCAGTGCCGCAGCTAAACTCCGCAGCCCAGCCTGCGAGCTGATGCTAAATGTCTGAGCCACCGAAGCTAGCAACAGTCCCACAATTGAGGCAATTGCAATAATCACCACAAACCGATTTAAAAGATAGAGCAGCGGATGATTCTTGGGATGCTGCTGAACGTCACGGAGCCGATCGGGCTGTGCCGATTCTGAGGATCTGGCCATAGTCAATAACCCTGACGACATGTCCTTCCACTATGGACAGATCTTGATTAGCGCCACCCCTATCTGGAGAAGGAATTTTCCGCAAGAATTTTGCGCTGGCGTTGAAATCTCCAGCCTTAGCTGCAAGGGATCTGGACGGGATCTGGGCGGGATCTGGGCTAGATCTTGGGAGTATAGAGTCCCCCAGAGCTGTAGACCCAGGAAATGCCGTCTGGGTCAAGGCTGCTCGTCCAGTCGCTAAAATTAGGCTGTCGCTTGCGAAGCCGCAAAATCTTGGCAGTTGTGCCCAGCCGCTGAGCCAGCTGTCGGGTAGAAAGGGTGGTAGAACCGACCTCATCTAGCAGATCTAGATAGGTATCCCAGAGGACAAACAGCGCCGCCAGAAAAATAAAAATCACGGCTTCAGGTCGCTTCAGCAGCTCGGAATTAGCGGCAGCAGGGGGGCGATCGAGAGAGTTAACCATAGTTAGCGCAAACAGGATGGGGAAGCTGGATGGCGGTCTGGGTTAAGGCTGGGTTGAGGCCGGAGTTAGTCTGAACTCGCTGGATCGCCCGATGATGGGGGTTGAAGTTGATTCAGAAACCCGTGCGATGCTCTCGATTGTAGCCGACTGCTGGACTAGTTCTGAAGCATCTGCGCTACAGCGTTGATCACGATTTGGGCTGATCCGACAAAGAAATCTGGGTCAATGGTTTCTAGTGTATCGCTGGCCTGGTGATAGTTTGGGTTGCGAAAATTGGCGGTGTCGCTCACCAGCACAGCCCCAATGCCTTTGTTCCAAAAGGGCGCGTGATCACTACGCACCAGATCGGGCGCGAGTCCGCCCAGAGTCGGGATGGCCAGCGTGATCACGGGGGGTAGCACCTGAGCGCCAGACGCATTACCAGACGCATTACCAGAGGCGGTGCCAGCGGTAAAGTACTTCAGCAGATCGGCATGACTCTGGTCGCCCAGCACGGCCAGAAAATCGCCCCGGTCGGGAGGAGACTGCATTGGCAAGAGCGGCGGATATGATTGGCATCCGGGCTGGTCGCAGCGATAGCCAATCATATCTAGCACTACAGCTGCCTGAACGCTCTTGGGCGAGAGCTGTTCGACAAAGGGCTTGCTGCCCAGGAGCCCTCGCTCTTCGAGATCAAAAAACACAAGCTGGAGCGTCCGAGGTGTGGGCGGCTTTAGCAATCGAGCCGCTTCTAGGAGGGCAGCAACGGCAGTGGCGTTATCGTCTGCACCAGGCGCGACCTCAACGGTATCGTAATGAGCGCCCAGCAAAATGGCTCCCAGGCTCGGATCGCTGCCCTGCCGCTCGGCCACCAGATTAACGCCACCCGCAAACGGCTGAAGCTGAGTCTGCCAGCCTGCCACCTCGAGCCGTTGCTGGATGTAGAGTCGCGCCTGTGCTCGCTCGGCTTCTCGGTAACGCTTGAAGCTGAGTCCTTCTAAATCAGCCCAAAGCCTCTCAGGAACTGCTCTAGGCAGCTCGATCGCCTGAGCCGGAGCGTCGCTGAGCAGGGCGGGCGCGGGGGTGAAGCGCTGGAGCAGCGGCAGCCGCATTTGCCAGAGCAAAATTGCCGCTGCGGCCAGAGCCGCCATCCACCAAAATTTTCTCATAGTCTGATTCGGGCTAAGTCAGGGCTAATCTTTGCGTCAAAGGTAGCATCTACGCCTCTATTCTATTCTATGTACACTAATCCATATTTATATGAGTCAGCTTGAGATGAGTTTGAGATAAGTTTGGCTACTGGATCATTTGGGACGGCTCTGCTATGCTGCAACGCTCAAGGTCAAGTCTAACCAGATCAAATCTGGTCTCGCCGTCCCCTCTCTTCTCTACTCTCTACAAGCGCTTATGAGACTGCAACTGAGACTGCAACACTGGCTCGCTGGCAGAACTCTGCTGCAACACCGAGCGATACTGCGGCTGCTGACCGCGTGGCGTTACCTTCCAACTGCTGTAGCCGCGCAGATGATCGTAGACCCCGACAATTGCAATTACGTTTTTGAAGATAATATAGGGAACCAGCAGCAGCATGTGGTTGAGATAGTAATAAATCGGGTAGCGCACAGCTCCGATTTTGGCAGTAATTAGCGTTTGCACCACGCCGCTAAAAAACGAAAGCAGCGTGCTAAACCAGAGATACTGCTCAATCGCCAGCGGCACTCGCGTCTGCATTAACGACAGACTAAACACCAGCGGAATAATTTGAATTGCCACCAGCGAATAGAACTCGCAGTAGTAGAGCAAATAAGTCCAAAACACCTTCTGCTGCAAGTTGAGCTTGTTGGAGTGCAGCACCGGCTGCTGATACTTCAGCCCTACTTCCAGCCAGCCCTGCGCCCAGCGCTTGCGCTGAAACCAGAACGAATACAGATCTACCGGTGCTAGCTCAGTGCTGATAATGCTGCGGTCATGCAGAATTCGGTATCCCTTGAGCAGCGTTCGCATTGAGGCATCAATATCTTCAGTGAGCATCACCGGGTTAAAGCGGATTTGCTTGAGCACCGAAGTTCGCCAATAGCCGTTTGAGCCGCCGAAAATGCTGGAGTCAGTCAGGAAAGACTTGGCCGGGTGAATGATTCCATACATCATCTCAAACTCAACGGCAATCGTCTGGGTCAGCCAGTTGCGGCGATGGTTGCGGATAATGCTGCGCCCCTGCACCACGTCGTAGCCTTGATCAATCCAGCGCCAAGCTCTTGTAAAGCAGTCAGAGGCCGGATGGTGATCGGCATCCAAGATGCAGGTAATTTCACCGCTGACTAGCTCAAAGGCGGCGTTCAGGTTTTCGGCCTTGGAGCGACTGCCCTCAACCCGCAAGAGCTGTAACTCTGGGTAGTGTCGAGCCAATGACTCCAAAGCTTGCTCTACCGGCAGATCGGTTGGCGTATTGTAGGCCAGAATCACCTCTAGGCCGCCCAACGGATGCTGGACGTTGAGCAGCACATGCTCCAGGGTCTCCAGGATGATATCTTGCTCGTTGGGCAGATAGGCCGCAATCAAAAATGAGCATTTGGGCACGGGTGCTTTGGGCACAGGCCGTCTGGCGCCCCCAACTCCCAGCTTGGCTTTAGCCTGGTAATAAGCTTGACTGAGGCGACGCGGATCTTTTTTATAATCATCCGTGGCAAAGCGGCGAAACATAGCGGTTGCAGATTCTAGCAGCAGCATGAAGGCGCTGAACAGATAGAACGTGGCAATAGCAATATGCAGACCCGTTAGACTCCAACCGCTCTGGCGCAAACCATAAAATAAGGCTGTGGGAATCCCAATCAATATTAAATGGCTGATAATCGCCTTATGAATCTCACCCGACCACTTCCTCACTGTCCTTACCCTCCTCAACTGTGACAAGGCCGCTGATTGAGTCTACAAGATAGACTGCGTTTTCGATCGCCCATTTTGCTTAGCTGCAAAATATCTAGTCTTTCCCACGATAGCGAACCTGAAGCTCCCGATTAGTCGGCCATGCATAGAACTAACCGTTGAAAACTAACCGTTGAATCAGTGGAGTAGTGTAATCTGCCAGGACAGAGAAAATCAAGGCTCCAACTCCCATAATCGGCAGCATTTGCCCAGTCAAGCGACTAGTCGCTGCCCACCCGGTTGATTGTCCGAATCTACTTCAAAATTATGAATTAAAAAAAGCGATAGCTGTGAGCACCGAGACGGATTATGAATTGGCGCAGCCCCTTAAACTGCTCCAGCCATTGTAATTCCGCCCAGCAGCAGGCAATTAGTCCCAGCGGCAGATACTGCGAAAATCCAGCCAGCTCGCCTGAACTGACAGCCAAACCCCAGCCCGGAGCAGACTCAATCAGCAGGTCACAAATCAAGCTGTCCTGTCACGCAGCAAAATCTGAAATCCACTCTGAAATCCATTCTGAAATCCACATACGTGTTGATATCGAGAAACTGTCTATAGCGGCATCATTCTATAGATGGACCTCAGATAGACCTCTGAAGCAAGACTCGCGAGCTAGGGGCGATAGACCTCGGTTTCAATCCCCTGCTGACGCAGATCTTGCTGGAGCTGCTGGGCTTTGGCCTCGTCGCTGAATGCACCCATCTGTACCTTTGCACCCTCGTCGGGAATATTGCGGACATAGGCATCGGGGACGACTTCCCGCGCTTCTTGCAGACTAGGGTCGCCGCTGTACTCGGTCACCACGTAATAACGCCCCTGTGACGGGTCGCTGGGTGCAGCGGCAGTGGCAGGTTCTGAGACGGGGGCAGCAGGTTGGATTGGCACAACGGGCGGCGGGGCAATACTGATCGGTTCAGGCGAGATCGCCGGGGCAGGGGGCGGTGCCGCTTTGCGAGCAGCAGGCTGGACTGGACGCGAAACTGGCGCGGCGGGCTGCTGAGCCGGGATCACCACGGTTGAGAAGTTAGGCTCAACGGCAGGCGCGGCGGGCAGTTCGGGAGTTGTGACAATCGGCAGCTCGGTTAAGCGCGTCTTCGGCTCTGTATCCGCTGAGGCAGATTTATGGCCTAAGGGGGTAGCCTGCTTCGACGGGCTGGCGGAGCTGCTGCTGGGCTTAATTGCCCTAGAAGCCCCAGATTTCGGGATGCTGCTCAGCGTATCTAACCCCAGGTCGCGGAATTCTTCAGCCGCCAGATTGGGAGAAGGTAAGTTCTCGGTGGCAGATGAATCTGCGCTGTTGGCCGGGTTTGCCGTCTTGGCCGCAGGCGAGGCGGTATCCTCTGCTGTTCTGAGGCCAATGCTGCTGGGGTTCATCACCACATAGCCCAGCGTCGTGCTGGAGAGCAGCAGCAGCAGCATCGAGCCAATGCCGAGCGGCGTCAGCAGCGTGTCGAGCAGCGAATTTGGCTCTTGATCAGGCTGCCGCATCGACTCTTCTTCGGCAATGCTCCGCAGCAGTTCCTCAGAGGAAGCCAAATAGTCTCTGTACTCGTCGCTCTCTTCCAGTCCGGGCGCGGCGGCTGGTGCGGCGGCTGGCGCGGTAACTGGCTCCAACTGCTGCATCAAGCGCTGCAGCACTGAGTCCGGCGCATAGACTGAGAGATCATACTGCTCGGCGTAGCTGGTGATTGCGGCAGGGTCGGGAGCGGCAGCTGGTGCAGGAACGGGCGGAGCGACCGGAGCTGGAGCCACCCAAGTCTGAATCGGCGGTGACTGCGTGGCAGGCTGCGTGACTGGCTGTGTAACTGGTTGAGGGGCAGGCTGCGTGACTGGCTGAGGAGCTGGCTGCGCTGCCGTCCGCGCTGGGGGCTGAGGGCAAGCTATCGGCTTGGCGGGAGCTGCACTACTTTCATAGATTGAAGACTGCGGCTGTGGGAGCTGAATATTTTGCTTGAGAATGCCGATGGCATCTGGGGCTGAGGCGGCGATTGGCCGACGCCGGGGGGTGGCGTTAGGATTGCGGCGCTGTCGGCGGTAGCGGCTCAGCTCAGCGTCAATTTGCACGTCGAGGTTATCTAATACGGCCTGAAGCGTCGGGTGCAGCGTAATCGCATCCGAAGGGCTAAAGGGTTCGATGGGGGACGGGGGACGCATAGCGGTACTCCTGCTCGCAGATCAAACTTTTGTAAAGAGATTTTAATAACAGGGAATCGGTTCAAATTTGGCAGCGCAGGCTAGCAGCTCAATCATGGTCGCTCTATAGAGTCTCTATGGAGTCAGATTGGCATGTTTTCTAGACCACAGCGCTATATGCAGCATTTGAACCTTTGTTGACTAATTCTGATCGGTAATAATAGCGGATTTTAGAAAGAAAGCTCGGTTTCCCCTAAAATCTCTTGTCAATACGCTTGCCGATAGTTTAGTTCAGATATAGAGTAAATCACCGATTCCCGCTCGCCATCCAGATCGCAAGTCACGATGAGCCGTAAATTATGAGCTTTCAATCACTGCCCCAGCTGATCAACTCCATCTCTAGTCAGGAAAGCTGGCGCGGCAGGCGGCAGTTTCAGGCGCTAGTGACGGGCTGGCCAGAGATTGTCGGGGCGGCAGTTGCAGCCCAAACGCGGCCGACCAGCATCCAGCGGCGCGTGCTGCAAGTGGCGACGGCCAACTCGGCTTGGGCGCAGAATTTGGCCTTTGAGCGGCAGCATATTTTGGATAAGCTGAACGCACGGCTGGAGTTGGACTTGACCGACATTCGCTTTTCGACGGGGCACTGGCGCGTCCAGCCCAAGCTTGGATTAAGTGGCCTGAGTCAATCGGGACAAGTTTCGAGACAAGTTTCAGGACAAGTTTCAGGACAAATCGGTGAGAATTTTTCAGAAGCCGCTATCCTATGGCGAGACCATCCGAGCCGGATTCCGAATCGGCTGCGCGGCCTCCCGCCCAAGCTTGCCCGCGACCCGCAGACCGCCTTCCGCGACTGGGCGAGAGCAATGCGAATCCAGGCTCAGCATCTACCGCTCTGCCCGTCCTGTGGTTGCCCCAGTCCCGAAGGCGAGCTGAAGCGCTGGTCAGTTTGCTCGCTCTGTGCCGCCAAGCAGTTTGGCCTCAGCAGCAACTGGGGCTATGCCCAAGAAAACACCGCTCGCCCCAATCTTGATCCGCCCGAACCCTTGAATACCCCTTGATTCTCCGCTCATGACTTTTCTCACGATTACCTACGGCCTATTTTTGCTCAGCACGCTGGGCATTTTCTGGGCAGTCGAGCACCGCTCAGTCCGGCTCGTCATCTTGATTGCAGCCAGCCTGGTGTTTTACGGATCGCTGCAAATTCAGTATGTGCCGCTGCTGCTGGTGATGACGCTGATCACGTTTTATGTGGCGCAGGCAATTGGTGCCCCGATGGACTGGCGGGTGGAGGAACACGACTGGCAGTTTGCCCAGGCCGACTGGAATCAGCGCCGTCTGAAGCTGCTCTGGGTGGGGATTGGGTTAAATTTACTGCTGCTGATTGGCTTTAAGTATCTGCCGTTTGGGCTGGAGTCGGCGGGCAGCGTGATGAGCCAGATTGCGCCCAATGCCCCTGATGCGGCTGATGCGGCCTCAGTCACGCAGATGCAGGCCGACTGGATCAAGCAGCATTTGATTGCGCCTTTGGGACTCAGCTTTTTTAGCTTTGAATGCATTGCCTACTTAGTCGATGTCTATCGGGGCGCACCTGCCACCCAGGATATGCTGAAGTTTTTTGCCTACAAGCTGTTTTTCCCAAAGCTGATTTCGGGGCCAATTACTCGGTTTCATCCATTTGCGGCGCAGCTCCAGACTCTGAAGTTCCCGGTTTCTAGCCAGATTATCGAAGGGCTGTGGCTGATTGCCTGTGGCGCAATCAAAAAGCTGCTGCTGGCCGACCATCTGGGCACGGTGGTGAATCTAATTTTTAACAATGCCGAGCGGGCAGGCAGCGGCGACCTCTGGCTGGGGACGCTGGCCTACGGGCTGCAAATCTACCTCGACTTCAGCGGCTATGTGGACGTGGCTAGAGGCGGGGCGCTGCTGCTGGGCTTTGAGCTGCCGCAAAACTTTGACTTCCCGTATTTTTGCACCAGCATTGCCGATTTCTGGCGACGCTGGCATATGACGCTGGGCGACTGGCTGCGGAACTATCTTTACTTTCCGCTGGGCGGCTCGCGGGGCGGACTCTGGCGCACCTGCTTTAACCTGCTGCTGGTGATGCTGGTGGCGGGCATCTGGCATGGTGCGGCCTGGGGCTTTGTGATTTGGGGGCTGCTGCACGGCTTGGCGCTGGCGGTGCATCGGCTCACGGCGACGGTCTCTGAGCGATCTGAGGCGCTACGGTTCTGGTGGAGCAGTCCGCCGGGAATTTTGGTGGCCTGGATGCTGACCCAAACCATGGTGTTTAGCACCTGGATTTTCTTCCGGCTACCCAACCTAAAAGACTCAATTCTGGTGTTGCAGCGGCTGTTTGGCCAGAATGCCGACGTGCAGTTTGCCCAAAAAGTCTATGTCGAGACGCTGCAAATCGATCGGCTGCATCTGGCCTATATGCTGGGGTTGCTGCTGCTGGGCATGGCGCTCTCCTATTTGCTGCATCGCGGACTGAAGCTGCAGCTGGCCTGGACGCTGAAGGTTTTGCTGGTGCCGGTCTGCCTGTTTGCGGCATGGCTGCTGGCTCCCAACGAAGCGCCGCCCTATATTTATTTTGATTTTTGATTTTTAGCTTTTAATTTCTAGCTCCAGCGGTTGATCTCTTCGAGCAGCCAAGGGTCAACAGGCTGTCCGTCGCGCCGCTGGAGGCCAATTTCCACCACCATCACCTGATTGCTGCCGGGGGGCGCGGGCTTCTGCACAAACGTGATGCTGTAAGCATTGGGGTCTTCGTGATGTTCTCGCAGCCAGTCTTGCACTTTGGTGGTGGCGAAGAAGGACTGCTCCTGCTCAAACATTCGGGTAATTTGCATTTGCAGCGAGAACGGATCGAGTCTGGCCATAAGGTGTCCGAGGTAGATTGCCTCAAGTTTATCAATTCCCCTGGCAATTACCCCGGCGGCAATTTGCAGTCGTCCCCTTGATTTCCCTGGATCTTGCAGATCTCGCCCTGAATCTGGCTACGCAGGGTCGCATCCGACTGGTGGGACACCGTGATCTGGTTGAAGCGGGTGATGGTCAGGCCGTTGCGCTCCACAATTGCAATGGCTTGGTTGCAGTAGTCGATGGCAATATCGCGAATATTTTCGGGTAGATTGCTGAGGCTGCTGGGGCGATGGCAGGCGACAACTGGCACATCGTTGGAGCCAGTAATTTGCTGGATTTCGCCGAAAGCAGCCTCGCGGTAAGGTTCCATCGCCAGCACCGAGCGGGCATAGCTCTGCACCTCCTGACTCGTAACCTGACCCGCACCATTTTGGGCGTAAGCTGCCCCGCTCAAATTCAAGCCAGCCTGATCAACAGAGGGAATCACGCCGAGCAGCAGGCTAGCGGCAAGCGTACCTGCCGTGAGAGCTTGCAGCAGCAGTTTTTGCACGCCTGCTTGGCCAGCCAGTTGCAAGTTTGAGAGAGAATTAGGTGAAGAATTTGGCTGAATAGTAGACCAAAGCGGCATCCGAAGCACAGTAAGCATAGCCGTTATAAATTGTGACCTGAAGTATTTGGGTGTATCTATCTTCTCTGAATTATTTTAGTGACTTCAGGTTCCAGCGCAATCTGTACCGAGTGCCCAGCTGGCCAAACTGCGGGGGTGAGAGAACTTCGGCTGTGGGATGAGCTAATCCTATCTAGGCAGAGCATCCGGCCAGGTAGCGATATGAACCGGATGCTCTGCTGAAGCGCAGATAATCGAGATAATCAGTTAGCCGCCTTGCGCTAGCCGCCTGCAGTCAAGCTGCCTAAACTCAAGGGCACCATATCGCCCGTCGCAGTGAGTCCGAGCAGCATCGGCTCTTGCGGATGAATTAACCTGCCTGTCAAGGCGCAATGCTCCTCGCGGTTGGCGAGTGCCTGAATGCTGGCGCGGATCTCAGCGGGCGAAACCTGCTCCAAGTTGCCCGACTTTTGCCGCACATAGTTCCACAGCACGTCTCGAATCAGCGCCTGATAGCCCTGATTGCCCGAAATCTCCTTCAGCTTTTCTTTTAGCTCGCGCTCCAGCCGGATGCTGGTGACTTCCATATCGGTCGTAGCGGTGCGGTTTAGGGTGTACATACTGGGTTCCTCCGTTCGGTTAATTAAGTGGTTTGGCGTAGCTTGCGGAATGTTGGCTGCGCGCTGTGTAGCTCTGAGCAAGCCTTGCCGCATCTGGAGCGGCTCAAAGCATCTGCAAAACTTCAGAATTTTCGCAGCGGTAGACTAGACAGTTCCGTAATACAAGTGTAGTATGTTGACTGAGAGATGCAAGTCTTCCGCCAAAATGTTTTTAACTTTTTCTTAACCCGATTCTCACTCCGATCCTGAGGGCTAGCCATGATGCGTAACCAGCTTTGTAATTCACCCGCTGCATTTTTACAGGTTTTGGTACGTCCCAATGGGCAAGCGCAGGGTGCCTCCCTGAATCGGGTCTCGATCCAGGATGCAGCGGCCTATCGAATTACTGGACTGCTGACTGGACTGCCGGATCCGGTGGATCCCGTGGATCTAGTCGATCCAGTCCGACTCGGCGAATTTAGCCAGCTAATTTGGGGCATTACGCCCAGAAGCGGGAGGTCTACAAGTTGAGTAGCTCCTTCCAGGACTAGAAAGACTTCAGTCTTTTTGCCCCCGCTTCTCCCTGATCGGAAGCGGGGGCAGTTTGTTTGGTTTGATCGCTCAGTAGTTCTGCTCATACCCGTTGTCCAGCATTTCTAGTCCCCAAATTTCTAGTCCCCAAGGAGTCTTTCGGTCATGCTGAAAGTGACTTATTTAGAGAACGAGCTTTATTTAGAGTATCTGCACACCACGGTTGAAGACTGGATTGCCCTGCGCGTAATTTTGGCGCTCCGCACCGGACAGCGGCTGATGGTGGAGCAGATGACCGCCTCGGTGCTGCTGCCAATTTCGCTGCTGGAGCGTTCGGCGCTAGTGAATCTGGCGCGGCGCGAAGATCAAGTCGATCTGGTGCAGGTAGATGATGACGATATGGAAGTCAGCCTGGTGGGAAGCTGGGTGTCTTCGGGGCAGCAGGAGGCGGAAGGCGTATTTGTGGCGACGCTCAGCCCCTCGGTGGAGCATCTGCTGGCTCAGCTCTGGCAGATGGCGCAAAGCGGCGCTGTAATTGAGCGATAGAAGCACCAAAGAGGCGATAGGGCAGAATTGCGCTGAAGCTCACCCACCTCTCAGGTTTGCCTCAGCGGCAATTCAGTTCGCTGGTCAATACTGGCGTTAAGCAACTGGCATTAGGCAAATAGTTTGCTGCTTTAGCTGCTTCACATGCTTGACACAATTTAGGAGTTCGCCATGAAATCACGTCGATTTATGTTGTCTGTAGGCTTGGGGTGGACGGCTGCTGCACTGCTGGGCTGTACAAAAACGGCGCAGCAGCCTTCGCTCTCGCCATCTGCCGCATCATCTGCCGCATCATCTGCCGCGCCATCTGCAACAGCCTCCGCCCCCGCAGCCTCAACAGAAATGGCGCAGGGCGAAGCAAAACTGCTGCGCTCCGGCAGCTTTGTGACCGGAGAACATGAGACCACAGGCACGGCTCAGATTGTGGAGCGAGCAGGCAAGCGGGTTCTAGAACTCGACGCGGCCTTTGCCACAACCGCTGGGCCAGATCTGGTGGTAGTTTTGCATCGCTCGGCAGATGTGATTGGCTCTACTCAGTCGCCTGCCCATTCAATTCAGCCCAGCGACTGGCTGCTGCTGGCTCCTTTGCAGCAATCTAGCGGTGCACAGAGCTATGAAATCCCCGATACCGTGAATTTGGACGAGTTTCAGTCGGCGGCAATCTGGTGTCGGCAGTTCAACGCCACGTTTGGAGCCGCGAGCCTGAAGGCGTAAGGGCTAGCTACGGGCTAGTTGGCTCCGCGCCAAACTGCATCTGCCACCCGGCAAACATCTCGCATCTGCGCCACGTCATGCACGCGCAGAATGTCCGCCCCGCCCGCAATCGCTGCACAGCAGGTCGCAGCCGTGCCCCAGACGCGCTGTTTTGGGTCAGGCTGATCGAGCAAATGTCCAATAAAGCTCTTGCGCGAACTGCCCACCAGCAGTGGCAGACCCAGCGCCTTGAATCGAGGCAATTCCCGCAGAATCTCCAGATTTTGACTCCAGGTTTTGGCAAAACCGATGCCCGGATCTAGCCAAATGTGCTGCGGCGCAATTCCCGCCTGCAACGCTGCCTCACTTCTAGCGCTCAAAAACTCGCACAGTTCGCCCATTAAATCGGCATAGTCGGTGAGGCTCTGCATCGTTTGGGGCGTGCCTCTGATATGCATCAGGGCGATGGGTACGCCGAGCTTTGCCACTGTTGCCAGCATCGCCGGATCAAACGTCGCGCCCGAAATATCGTTGACCAGATCTGCACCGGCGGCGACGGCGGCGACAGCAACTTCAGCTTTGGTCGTGTCAATTGAGATCGGCAGATCGGGCAACTCCTGACGCAGCGCCTCAATCACGGGCAGCACCCGATCCAGCTCGGCTGACAGCGATAAATCAGCCGCCTGCGGACGGGTAGACTGACCGCCCACATCGATCAGACTGGCTCCAGCAGCGGCCATCTGCTTGGCCTGCGCCACCGCTGCCTCCAGCGTATCGAACAGCCCACCGTCGCTGAAGCTATCCGGCGTGACGTTGAGGATGCCCATCAGGTAAGTTTGACTGCCCCAGTTAAAAACCTGGCCGCGCAGCGTCAGGCTGCCGGGAGTTGCAATATCCATAGAAAACATGACAAAGGCGGTAGAATCAAACACAATTCTCTGCCACCCTACCATCATGACCGCCCGCTTCACCCTCCCTGGCGTTCGCCGCCTCTCGCAGTATCCACGCTTGTCGATTCAGCTGATGCTGATTGGATTGGTGATCACGCTGCTGTTTGTGCTGGTCGCGCTGTTTGCGCCCTTGATGCAGTCCTGGGGCTGGATTCAAGACCCACTGGAAGAGCTGGCGAATCCGATCCACCAGCCGCCGTCGCCAGAGCATTGGTTTGGCACGTCGCGGCAGGGCTACGACGTGTTTTCGCGGACGCTGTTTGGTACGCAGGCGGCAATTCAGGTCTTACTGGCCGCGACGTTGCTCAGCGTGTTGGTCGGCGTACCGCTGGGCCTGGTCAGCGGCTATTTGGGGGGCCGAGTCGATCGCCTGCTGCTGTTTTTGATGGACACAATCTACACGCTGCCCGGTCTGCTGCTCTCGGTGACGCTGGCTTTTGTGGTGGGGCGCGGCATCTGGAATGCGGCAATCGCCCTCAGCATCGCCTACGTGCCGCAATATTACCGAGTTGTGCGAAATCATACTGTCAGCGTTAAAACCGAGCTGTTTGTCGAGGCGGCGCGTTCGATGGGGGCTTCCACTTGGCGCGTTTTGACCAAATATCTATTCTTCAACGTGATTCAAAGCGTGCCCGTGCTGTTCACGCTGAACGCGGCAGATGCCGTGCTGGTGCTGGGCGGACTCGGCTTTCTGGGCTTGGGGCTGACCGCCGAAACGCCAGAGTGGGGGCGCGATCTCCAGCAGGCGCTCGACGCGCTGCCGACGGGCATCTGGTGGACAACGCTGTTTCCGGGGCTGGCGCTAACTTTACTGGTGGTAGGACTATCGCTTATTGGCGAAGGCTTAAACGAGCTGATTAACCCGCTCTCAAAGCAGGAATAGGCCGATAGAGGTTGAATAACTTAGGCTCGAATCAAGCTCTGCGCCTGCTCCACCCACTGCGTCACTAGTCCCAGACTGGGACAGAGATCGGGGCGCTGCATCATCGAAACTTGCAGCCGCAGCATTTGCTGGTGCAGCCGGGGCACGGGCGTGGCGGCAAGCTGGGCTAGCGAGGCCACTCCAGCATGGAGCAGCAGACCGCAGTAGTCGCAGCCAATCGCCGGAGCCTGCGCCAGATCTGCTAGCGCCACCCATTTGTTGAGCCGCTGTGGATGGAGCTGCAACCGAATTGCTAATGCCTGTCGCTTTTGGGAAGGCTGAGTGCGCTGTAGAAGCTGAGCAGTACTGTGGATTTCGCAGCGCTGAAGCTGATCGAGATCGGCGGGCGTGAGTCCGGGAAGTTGCTCAATTGGCCAGCTCTGAGCGCGGCAGGGCGGTTTGCTGAAAACTTTACTAGAAGCTTTACTAGAAACTCTCCCAGAGACTTTGCGCGGCAGGTCACCAGATTGAAGATTGCTCATGGCCTCAGCCAAATATCGGCCAAATAAAGGTCTGGAATCAGGCTAAGCGAGCACTTAGATTTAATAGCCCATGCATCGCCCAACGCTTTTCTATCCTAGTCGCAACTCTTGACAGTTGGGCTGTGCAACCTGGTTCTACAATGAAATCTAGAATCCAATCTGGGATCTTGAGATCTCTCTAACCCAGATTCTCTTCGTTCTGCCCTACTATTTAACGCTCCACCTATGCCACCCACCGTTGCCGATGTGATGACTGCTGATCCAATTACCGTTCAGCCTGAGACGGCGCTGCAAGAGGCGATCCAAATCCTCGCAGAGCGGCGAATTAGCGGCCTACCCGTGGTTGATCAAGCAGGCAAGCTGGCGGGCGTGCTTTCTGAAAGCGACCTGGTTTGGCGCGAGGCAGGCGTGACCCCTCCGCCCTACATCACCATCCTAGACAGCGTGATCTATCTGAAAAACCCGGCCAAGTATGAGCGCGAGCTACACAAAGCCGTGGGTCAAACGGTGGGTGAGGTCATGACAAAAGAACACCTCGTCACGATTGCACCCGATGCCTCGCTGCGGCAGGCAGCACAGATGATCCAAGAGCATAAGGCGACAAGACTGCTGGTGGTGAACTCAGAGCAGAGCCTAATTGGCGTCCTGACGCGCGGCGATATCGTCCGGTTCATGGCCTCTCACCCGGAATCCTAATTGCTGCTAATTTTTTTAATTCTTTAGTTTTTTGACATTCTTTTTTAACTATGAGCATTACTCCCGAATCGGTGCAGGCGCTTCTAGACTCCGAGAATTTTGGCGATCGGCTGAGTGGCGTGAACCAGCTGCGGCAGCTCGACCCGGCAATTGCCTTCACGCTCATTCAGGCGGTGGTGATGGATCGCAATGTCCGCGTCCGGTATGCCGCCATCAGCCAGATCAGCAGCCTGGGCGAGCAAAATCGGCCTGCCGCGCTCGACCTGCTGCGCCGCAGCCTCAAAGACCCCGAACCCGACGTTCAGGCTGCGGCTGCCGACTCGCTGGGGGCGCTGCATCTCACCGAAGCCTATGATGAGATGCAGGCGCTGTATGAGCGCAGCCCCGACTGGCTGGTGAAGTTTAGCATTGTGGCGGCGCTGGGCGAACTGGGCGACCGCCGCGCCTTTGACCTGCTGGAGTCAGCTTTGCAATCGGACAACGATCTGGTCAAAACTGCCGCGATTGGCGCGTTGGGTGAGCTGGGCGACGAGCGCGCAGTAACGCTGCTGCTGCCCTACGTGAGCGATCCAGACTGGCAGGTGCGGTATCGAGTCACGCAGGCACTCAGCCACTTTACGCATGCGGAGATGGCGGCGGAGATCAAGTCGGCGCTGGAACGCTTGAGCCAGGACGAATACGAGCCAATTGCCCAGGAAGCCAAGCTCTATCTCGGTTCATAGGGGCTTGGGATGGGTTAGCACAAAAATAAAGCAGAGATAAAGTTGAGGGAGAGGGGATGACATTGCTCTCCGTAGCAAGTAAATTTAGTTACATGAGATTGCGGAGAACGCCGCACTTGTACTGAGTAAAGCCGCTAAATAAAGCCACTGAGTAAAGCCCACCACTCAGATATCGCTCTAGCTTCCCCCTAGCGCTTGCAGCCACAGGTCAGATGGATTTCTAACTCCCAACTGCATACCTGTAAAGACGTTTTCCCCCAAGCTTTTGATCACTGCTTCACTCTAGACAGAGTTTTGGCCAACCTTTACCCATTTAAAAATACGATGAATCTCAAACAAAGCTTAACCTGCGTGGGTTTGGTTACGGGTACGTTTTTGGGCGCTGTTTTGGGCACTGTAGCTCCTGCTTGGGCGGGTAGCCTAACGCCGAGTCAGCTCGGTCTGACTTCCAACAGCGATGTGTCGGGCACAGGTCAGGGAACCTACGGCACCACATTCTTTAAGTTCGACAAAGACACGACGATTAAATTTAACGTCGAGAACCCAACCGGAGTCGGCAGCCGAGGCAAAGATCTCAACGAATTTGGCTTTTTGACTAAGGATCATGGATTTACCTCAGTTTTTGCCGAGAAAACTGCTTATAATCCTGGCTCTGGCAATAGCAACGACTGGCTCGGAACCTGCAACACCTCGATTTTTGGCTGCTCTACAGTCGTGAAATTTCTGGCAGGCGTTGAATATCAGCTGGGGCTACGCAAACTGCCCAGCGGCAGTCCGGTCTATCTAGGCGTGGGGTCATCTGACGGCTTCAAGTTCAACAAGGCAACAGACAGCTATTACACAGGCAGCAATCCTTCCTCCGAGTTCGTCAACCTGCCCGACCTGCCGAACGCCATCTATATTGGCATGGAGGACAATAACGGCACCCAAGGGCTGAAAGACTACCAAGATTGGGTGCTGACCGCAGAAGCCGTACCGGAACCCGCAGCGCTGGCTGGACTATGCTTGGTCGCAGGCGGCATGCTGATATCTCGTCGCCGTCGGGTAATCGCTTAAATTTCAGATTAGATTTCAGATTAGGGTTGCTCTAAAACGCGCCGGGTGCTTCTCTAAAACTCCTTTGTTCTAATATCATCACTTCACGACAAAGCCCTCCAACGTTGGAGGGCTTTTTTCTATGAGGCGTAATTCTGGTTGCCTACTTACCGGGTTACCTACTTACTGGGTTGCCTACTTAAACGTTTTCCTCAACCCGCTCTCTCTCAGCAGCCAGCGCTTCAGCCGGAACCTCAATTGGGAAAACCGAGGCTTCTTTGACTGCGGTAGGGGCTGCTGTCTCGGTACGCCCAGCAGATTGCTTGTTCAGTCGCGCCTTCAGCACCATGCCGCCTGCAAACAGTCCCAAAGCTGCTAGCCCTGCGGCAATCAGGCTGGACTTGTTGGGCGCGGTGAAGTCGATTGTGTTGCCGCTCGTTCCCGCGTCGCCCATGATGCTGGTGCTGGTTGACTTAAACGTGTTGCTATAACTGCAGGCCGAGCTGGGAAGTGCCGTACCCAGGGCTACGCCTGTGAGAGCCGCTGCCGACAAAATTGCAGAGAGAAAAACCTTCGACTTCATGACTATCTCCTGTGGAAGAATCTGTGTGAGTGATCTCGAAATGCTTTACGAGAGTTTTTACGAGCGTACAGGCAGAGAGACGAATGAATGCGAATCACAGACTACAAAAGTCCTAGGAAACAGCTTACAGATCTGGCTGGATTTCGCAACCGCAGACTGTTGGAGCATGATGAACCAAAGCTGAGGATGCGCGATGTTCTGGCTGAATCTTCCAGCTTTTAGCTAAATCTGTAGATTACCCCGTGATTCAGTGGCTGGAGTTCAACGCTGTGTCAAATCCATCAGCAGGTCAAACCGAAACTCCTCAACTAGCGCCATCAATGGATCAATCAAATCTGAGGCGGTCAGACCCTGAATTAGCGCAGCGCAGCGTTCGGCATCTAGCTGTGTCGCCGCCTGATGCAGATTGGCGCACCAGAGGTCTGGAAGGTCGGCTAGATCCTGCGCCGTCAGCAGCGATGCCTGCGGCTGTACCAGTCTGGTCGCAGCCGCAGGCATCGCTGCTGACGCTGAGAACCGGGCTGGCCGACCGGTATAACGCTGGCTGAGATGCTGGACAATCACGCTGAGCAGCTGCTCTGTCTTGAACGGCTTGGGCAAATACTCGTCGCAGCCAGAGGCAAAAATCTGCTGCCGCTCCTCCTCAAAAGCGCTGGCTGTGAGCGCAATGATCAGCGGTGAGGGAACAGCCGAGGATGATGATCCTGCCTGAGCGAGACAGCCAGAACGCTCCTGCTGGCGGATCTGACGGGTTGCCTCATAGCCATCCATGATTGGCATCCGCATATCCATCAAAATCAGATGGGGCGACCATTGCCGCCATCGCGCTACTGCCTCCTGGCCATTTACAGCCTCCTGCACCTCAAAGCCCAGTTTGATCAGCAAGCGCACGACTAGCTTGCGGTTGATGATCTGATCGTCAGCCACCAAGATCCGGTAGTCAGACGGCTGCTGGATCAAGTGTGATAGAGCTGGTGAACTAGCGGCTGGCAGACCGGAAGCTGGCAGACCGGAAGCTGGCGAACTGAAAGCTAGCGAACTGGAGGCTAGCGGACTGGAGGCTGGCTCAGACTGAACTGAACTGACCGGAATTTTGAACTCGAAGGTTGCGCCCTGTCCAACGCTGCTCTGCACGCCAATCTTGCCGCCCATCAGCTCCACAAAGCGGCGGCTAATCGCTAAGCCTAGCCCAGTTCCCTCCTGCGACTGTCGCCCTGCCTCAGTCTGGATAAAGGGGCTAAACAGGCTGCTCATCTCAGAGTCCGCAATCCCTGGCCCGGTATCTTCAACGGCAAAGTGGAGTAAGCAGCTGCGAGGCGTTGCGGCCTCAGTCGCCCTGACCCGCAGCGTCACCTGACCTGCCTCCGTAAATTTGATCGCGTTGCCCAGCAGATTGAGCAAGACCTGACGCAGCTTACTCTCATCTGTGTGAATCTGCTGAGGCAGATGGGGCGCGCGCTCCACCACTAGCGTCAGCTGTTTGGCGGTGGCTCGCAGCTGCATCACGCTCTGGATATTGTTAAGCAGCTGATGGAGATCAAAATCGGTCGGGTGCAGCGTAATCCGACCCGCGTCAATTTTGGACATCTCCAGCACGTCGTTGATCAGCGCCAGCAGATGTTCGCTGCTGCGGAGGATAATCCCTAGCTGATCGCGCTGCTCGGCATCGAGTCCCGTCTCGTAGCTCAACAGCTGGGTAAACCCTAGAATCGAGTTGAGCGGGGTTCGCAGCTCGTGGCTCATATTCGCCAAAAACTGACTCTTGGCTAAGTTGGCCGCCTCAGCCGCATCTTTAGCCTGTCGCAGGCTGTCTTCTGCTTGCTTCAGCTCCGTGATGTCGGCAGCTACGCCAATCACGGTCGGCGTTTGAGTAATCGGATCAAGAAACGGGCTGATAGTAGTGTGATACCAGCGGCACTCGCCTCGACAATGGCGGATGGCCTGGGCAGGAAGCACGGCGGGCTGCATGGACGCAATCACCTGCTGGTTGATCCGCCAAAACTCTTTGACCTGGCTGACATCAGGATTGAAATCCAGGTCGGTCTTGCCTTCTAGCGCTTCAATGCTGGTGCCGTAGATATCAGCTGTGGCCTGGTTGGCGATTAAGAACCGGCCTGCGGCATCCTTGACAAAAATTGAGCTGCCGACGATGGCGTTGATCACCTGGCGGAGAAGAACCTGCTGGGCTGCCAGCGAAGCCTCGGCTCGTTTACGTTCGCTGATGTTGATCGAGACCCCCACCATCCGAAGCTTGCCTGCCGCATCAGCCAACAGCTTGCCCTTACTCAGCACCCAGACGGGCAGGTTTGCCTGATCCGCCTGCGCTTGCCCCATCTGCGCTTGCCCCACCTGCGCTTGCCTCACCTGCAACCGATGCAGATCCTCAAAGTCAGACTGGCCGCCCATCAACGCCTGCAACTTTTGCCGGACACGGGCGCGATCTTCGGGGTGAATCTGCTCAAAATAGGCCGCTTCTGAGAGCTGCCAGTTCAGGGGGTGCCACTGATCTGTTGCCTGATGTTGACCAATGCAGGTCACCTGCTCTGTCGCCAAATCATGCTCCCAGCAGACAATCTTGCCTGCTTCTAGCGCCAGCCGCAGCTGATTCTCACGCTGCTGGAGAGCGACTTCAGCCTGTTTGCGGACTGTAATATCCACCGCGATGACAATTGCCGACTCAGTCACTTTAGCGCCTCGAACTGGGGCGACATAGATTTCGTAGTCCGCCACAGACCGCGCTTCGCCCAGCCCCGATGCCTCAAATCGACTGGACTCGCCCTGCTCAAAGGCTGCCTTTAAGGCTGATTCTAGCTGCTGCGGCGACTGCGGCATCAAATAGTCTGTCAGATGGCAGCCGATCAAAGTCGTCGTTGCTCGACCTGACAGCGAGCGATTGATAAACAGCGTTGTGCCATGTCGATCAATCAAAATATTGAGGCTGGGTGTGTTCTCCAGAACCGAACGTAGCTTGGCCTCCGAAGCCTGAAGGGCTGTGACGGCACGCTTGCTTTCGGTAATATCCATCATCAGCCCGTCCCAAACCACGTCGCCGTTGAGCTGCAAATCGGGCTGGGCAAAGGCGCGAATCCATTTCAGCAGTCCGGATGGAGTCAGGATGCGGAAATCTAGCGACCAAGGCTGAAGGGTTTGGATTGATCCCTGCATCTTCTGCCGCAGCTGCGACTGATCGTCGGGGTAGATCAGCCGCCAAAAGGCCACCCAATCGCTGAGCAGCAGCTCTGCCTCCATTTCCAGGATCTCACCGCAGCGCGGGCTAATATAGGTAATTTGCTGCTGGCCGTCGGCTCGCAGCAAATAGCGATAGGCGACACCGGGCACATGCTCGACCAGATGCCGAAACTGCTGCTCTTTTGGGCGACCCGTTTGGGAATAACCAGCTGGGTGAGTGGCGCAGTTGCGGGCTTCAGCCTGGTCTTCAGGTTGCTCTTCAGTCTGCTCTAAGGCGCTGCGTAGAGGCTCAAACTGCTGGCAGCAGGCAGAGGCAACATGCTCAAGCAGCAGGCGATCTAGGCTGATCACCTCGCAGACCTGCCCTTGAGCAGTGATTACCGGCAGATATCGAATCTGATGCTGTCGCAGTTTTGCAATCACCCAATCGCGGTCTTGCGCTTCTGCTTCGGTGCAGCAGATCACGGGATGGGACATGATTTGGGAGACTGGCGTGGCGCGGCAGTCCAATGATGCAGCGACAGCACGCAGCAGATCGCGTTTAGTCAAGATGCCGACAGGCTTGCGGTTTACTAGGATCAGGGCATAGCCAGCCGGTGACTGGCTTATGGCCGCAATCGCAAACTGGACTGAATTTTCAGGTTGCAGAAGTTGGTAGCCGGAAACCACTGTGGAAGGAGTTGGCATCGGAACTGTCTGAGAACACGGTTCTATACTAACCCGCTATTTCGCTTAGATTAGAATTGGGCTCTAAGGTTGACAATCCCGACAATGGCCTGCTCAGAGCCTGCTGTTTTTGAACTGTCTCAAGAGCTATTTTGCAAGGGTTGCGGACGTTCAGGCGCTGCTAGCTCGGCCAAGCTCTCCAGGCTTTCAATTTCGCTGACGGGCTTATCGCTCCGCACCCGAACGATGCGAGGCTGCTCTAGTAGGTAGCCACTTTTATAGCGGCTCGAAGGCTGGAGCCGACTAAACGCCACCTCCAGCACAATCTGCGGCTCTACCAAACAGACCCGCCCCTCGGCAAACTCTTCCAGCGTATGCTGATCAAACCAATCTAGAAGCAGAGTGAGCTGGTTCGGCTCCAAGTCATCGGCTGAGACTTTACCAATGCTGAGCAGCGTTGGGTCGCTGGGGCTAGCTCGCACCGCAATCGAAAAGCTGGAGCGAACAGATGGCGTTTGGCCAGAGCTGCCTGAATCTAGCTCGCCTGAGCTAGAAGGCTCTGCCTCGACTGGTTTTGCCTCTAATTCAGCGTCAGATCCAGCCACAGCCTGCTCTACCGCCGTGACCACCACGTCGATTGTGACCTCTACCTGCTTCAGCTTCAGCCAGTCGCGGCTATGTCGCCCCGGACGATAGCGCGCGCGCAGTGACTTGACCATGAACCCCTCGCCCGCTGCGCCCAGCGGTCTAGTTCGCAGGTAGGCCGTCAAATCCGCCAGATGCTCAAATGTTCTAGCCTCAGCCAGCCAGACTTTTGCCGTTTCCATCGCCAGCCCTTCTAGAGCGGCTCGGCGTTGAGAATAGGGCTGATTCAACAGGATCTCGCCGTCTTTATAGAGCAGATCGTAGGCAACGAAGGCAACAGAGACGGCGGCGGTATCAGCAGCAGCGGCTGAAGCATCCAGGCGGGGCTGAAGGGCGCTGAATGGCAAAATCTGACGCCGATCGGCCAGAACGCGATAGGGCACAATCTCACCGTCTAAAACTAGCCCTGCCGACTCACCGCTGACCAGCGCTCTAGGCTCTAGGGCGGCAAGCGGCACAATCAAATCCAGAAAACTGGTGGTAATTTCGGCCAAACTGCGGGAAAACAGCGCCACCCGAATCCCGGCCACCACGGTTTCCTCTTGCAGATCACTAGAGCGGTCGGCAGGAGCAATATGAGCCTGAACCCGCAGACCGTCATATTTTGGCTCAACCGCATAGCCGCCGCTCCAACTCTCAAGCAGCTGCAGCGGCTCGGATGCCGTGCTGGCCAGCATAAACTTCAGCGGCTGAAACAGCTGCATCCGAGCCTGCTCAAGCTGCCCATGTCTGGCGACAACTGCCGTCTTGCCCAGATCGCCCAGGAGCACATGCCCCCACTGAATTCGCTCCAGCGGCTGATCCACCATCTGCGCTACTGCTAGCTCGACTGTCTGTTCGGCTCGCTCAATTTGCAGACGGCCCAGCATCAGCTGCGTCAGACAGCGGGCTTCTGGTGGCGTAGCGCGAGCGAGCAGCCGAATCACCCAACCTAAGCGCCGCTTGCTTTTCGCTTTCGCCAGCTGCTCTAGGGCAATAGCCACATCTTCGAGCGTCAAGACCGGATCGGTGCGTTTGACGAGCACCTGAGCGGCCACCTCGCTCCAGTCGCCTAGCTGCTGATACTGCTCGCTCAAGCTGGCGGGTTCTGCACCCGTTAGGACGGAGAGCGCTGAAATTAACGTCACTTCGCCAATCGGCGTGATCGGGCGCTCGCGCAGTGGCACAGCCTGACCCGCAAAGTAGCGGACGGCATGGAGCAGATGGTCGTCTCGGAGCTGCGTAAAATATTGGCTGAGCAGCAGAACCGCATGAGAGTTGCTCTCGGCAGCGCTCACCCAGTCTGCAACAGCAGCAAATTCAATAAAGGTTCCGTCAGCGGCAACGTTCACCATCGCTTGATTTAATTGCAGGCAGGAACTCAAAACGGGCGGGGCAAGCTCTAGATCGCGATGAAGGCTTATCCTAGCAGGATTATTGTCGAAAATGCCGAATTTCCGCCTTTTGGGAGAAAATGACTTCAGCTTGGCCTGCGATCCAGCTGCGGCTAGATTTACGTAAAGCGGGTCAGATATGCGTAAAATTAGAAAATGTAAAGTTTCTTTATTTGCTAGTTTACTCAGGCTAAAACGATCTTCTATGCGCTTACTTCGACAATCTTTGGGTCTGCTCTGCGGTCTGCTCTGGCTCTGCGGGCTTTTGATTATGCTGCCAGACCCGACCCTAGCCGCTAGCTCAGCCGCAATTCGCGCTTATGATGACGTGACGGGCGAGGTCAAAGACTACTCAGGCCAGGATTTAGTCCGGGCTGAGTTTAGCAATGCCCGTCTCAAAAACGCCAACTTCAGCGGAGCTGACATGCGGGGCGCGGTATTTAATGGTTCAGTTCTCACCGGAGCCAATCTGCATGGGGTGGACTTCAGCAACGGAATTGCCTATATCAGCAACCTCTCCCAGACCGATCTCAGCGATGCAGTGCTCACCTCTGCCATGCTGCTCAAATCCAGCTTCCGGGGTGCCAACGTCACGGGGGCGGACTTCAGCGAAGCCGTGCTAGACCGCGATCAGGCGCTGATGCTCTGTGAAACCGCCAGCGGGGTGAATCCGGTCACGGGCGTAGATACACGCGAATCACTAGGCTGTAAGTAACCAAGCTGCGAGTAAAGGGGATAAAAGTGGAGCTGACGGGAGTCGAACCCGTGTCCGCTCTAGGTATTAGTACTTCGCTCATTCACAGGTTTAGCTTCTCTAACCCTCGAAGCGGGAACCGCTCATTATCCCGAGCGATGGGATTCTCCGGTTAAGTCTTAGCTAGCGACCAACCAGAGCAGGTCTGCTAGAGCATCCGTTGGGGTTTTGTCTACGATCTTTAACGGAGTCAAACCGTAGACGCTCGAACCTTTGAGGGGTTTTTAGGCAGTTACAGCCTTACGAGCAAAGGGTACGATGTTGTTCGCATGTACGCATTTTGAGCCTTTGATTTACGAGAGGAGACTCACTCTCGACCTGAATCACAAAGTAGCGTTCGCTAAAACGTCGAAACCGTTACAGCCCCAAGCTACATCCTGACAGTATAGCAAATCTCCTGGCTGGGAAGCATTTATTGCATCCATATAATCGACAGCAAGAATCGACAGCAAGGCTCTGCCAAAATCACCCCTCTAGCTTTTTCTGCAAGAGCTGATTGGTTAGCTTTGGGTCAGCCTTGCCGCCCGTGGCCTTCATCACCTGCCCCACAAAGAAGCCCAGCAGGTTTTTCTTGCCGCCCCGATATTTTTCCAGCTCGCTAGGATTGGCGGCAAGCACCTGATCAATCGCGGCCTCAATCACCTGCGGATCAGATTCTTGCACCAAGCCCTTTTTCTCGATCAGCGCTTTGGCTGAGCCACCCTGCCTCAGCAGCTCTGGCAAAATGTCTTTGCCGATTTTGTTGCTGATGGTGTTGGCTGCGATGAGCTGGATCATTTCGGCCAGCGAGTCGGGCTTGAGCGCCAGCTGCCCAATGCTCAGCTTCTCGTTGTTTAAGTAGGCGCTGATATCGCCCATCAGCCAGTTGGCCGCGAGTTTGGGGCTGGCTCCTGTGGCGATGGTCGCCTCGAAATATTCGGCCATTGACCGGTCGTCGGTGAGAATGCGCGCGTCATAGGCCGACAGTCCCAGCTCAGTTTCGTAGCGGTGGCGCTTGGCGGCAGGCAGTTCGGGTAACTCGCTTTTCCAGCGGCCAAGCTGCTCTGGCGAAACTTCGATCGGGCCGAGATCGGGCTCAGGGAAATAGCGGTAGTCGCTGGAGCCTTCCTTAACACGCATGGTAAAGGTACGCTGGCTAGATTCATCCCAGAGTCGGGTTTCTTGAATGATCTTCTCGCCCGTCTCAATCGCCTCAATCTGCCGCGCAATCTCATAGTCGATGGCTTTTTGAATAGCGCTAAACGAGTTCATATTTTTGATCTCGACTTTGGTGCCGAAGGTTTCAGTGCCGACCCGGCGCACCGAGATATTCACGTCGCAGCGCAGCGAGCCTTCCTGCATGTTGCCATCGCTAACGCCCAGATAGCGCACAATCCGGCGGATCTCCTGAGCATATTCAGCGGCTTCTTGGCCTGAGCGCAGATCAGGTTCTGAGACAATTTCCACCAGAGGGACACCCGCCCGGTTGTAGTCCACCAGCGAGTAGGCCGAACCCGAAAGCCGATCGCTGCCCGCATGAACCAGCTTGCCAGCATCTTCTTCCATATGCAGCCGCGTCACGCCAATTCGCTTGGTTTGGGCTTTGCCATCGGCATCTAGCAGCGGCTTACCTTTCTCGTCGGTCAGCTCAATTTCTAGCCAGCCATGCTCCGCAATCGGCAGGTCAAACTGCGAAATCTGATAGTTTTTGGGCAGGTCAGGATAGAAATACTGCTTGCGGTCAAATTTGCTGTAGGGTGCAATCTGACAGTTAAGCGCTAACCCCGCCTTTACCGCATATTCCAACACCTTTTCGTTGAGCACAGGCAGCGTGCCGGGTAGCCCCATGCAGACCGGGTCGATGTGAGTGTTGGGATCAGCGCCAAACTGGGTGGAGCTATTGGAGAAAATCTTGGTGGCGGTGCTGAGCTGACAGTGGGTTTCTAGGCCAATCACAGCCTCGTACTCAGGTTTCCCAGGTTTGGGCGCTATTTTGGAGGACGCTGCTTTGGCGGGGGATGCAGAGGTCATACTTCACCAGATTTTGAACGTTGCTGATTGATGTTTGCTGATTTACTCATTTTAGCGGCAGTTGGACGAGACCGGGGGCTGAGCGCTGAGCCAGGAGTAGTGGAATCAGCACTCTTGGCTGCCTATAGCTGCCTACAGCTGCGTACCATTAGCTTTGATCTAAGTTGCTCAGTCCACAATCTGCTCAATTGTTTGATAAGCGAGCGCTAGCTCTTCGTCTGTGATGCAGTAAGGCGGCATCAGATACAGCACGTTGCCCAGAGGCCGCAGCAATACACCTCGTTCGATTGAACGCTGGCGAATCTCCAGGCTAATCTGATTTAAATATCCCGGCTCGTCAGGCGTGACAAGATCCATCGCCGCAATTGTGCCGCAAACCCGAAAATTCTTGAGCTTTGGGTGAGTTTGCAAGCTGTCAATGTGATGTAAATGCTTAGCCTCCATTGACTTGAAGTTTGGCTCATTCTCAAACATCAGCTCCCAAGAGGCTAATCCTGCCGCGCAGCCGATTGGATTGGCGGTATAGCTATGGCCGTGGTAGAGCGTTTTGAGCGGATCGTCGCTGTAAAAGGCATCGTAGATTTGCTCAGTGCAAACCGTGACCGCCAGTGGCAAAAACCCGCCCGTAATGCCTTTAGACAAGCAAATAATATCGGGCTGCACTGCTGCTTTGATGCAGGCAAACCAGTCGCCTGTACGACCAAAGCCCGTCATCACTTCATCAAAAATTAGCGGCAAATTCACCTCAGCCGTAACGCGACGCAGCGCTTGCAAAAACTCTGGCCGACAGATTTGCATCCCGCCTGCGCCCTGAATTAGCGGTTCAATAACTACGCCCACATAGCGCTCCGGAAACTGCTCCAATTTATCCTGAAGCTGCTGGATAGTCTCAGCTTCTCTAGTAGGTGCGCTAGTATCGCCCAGATATGTTCCTGGGAACGGTAGATATTCCACTTCAAACAGCCAGTCGGCAAACACCTGCGAAAAAATCGAGCGTCCGCCCACCGCCATCGTGCCGACCGTATCGCCGTGGTATGCGCCCTCAAAGGCAATGAGAGTCTGGCGCGGCTGGCCACGATTCACCCAATATTGATAGGCCATTTTTAGCGCCACTTCCACCGCCGTGGAGCCATTGTCAGAGTAGAAAACGCGGTTGAACTGATCCGGCAGCTTTTGCAGCAGCTTCTCGGCTAGCTGTTCAGCCGGATCGTGAGTGAACCCTGCAAAAATCACCTGCTCCAGTCTCTTGGCCTGCTCGTAGATCGCCGCCGCAATCTTGGGATGCGTGTGGCCGTGCAGATTTACCCACCAGCTCGAAATGCAGTCCAGCAGCCTGCGGCCATCGTCTAGCTCTAGCCAAGCACCCTGAGCGGATTTGACTTTGAGCGGCGGCGGTGCGGTTTTGGCCTGCGTGTAGGGATGCCAGAGGTGCGAGTGCATAAGAGTTCAGCTCAGATATTCCAGCTTATTAAAAGCCTCTTTCAAGGTATCAGAATTGATCGCCGACAGCGGCTCTAGCTCGCCTAGAATTGGGACTTGACCGTAATGTCGGATCGCTTCGCGGTTGCTGAGGTTACGTTCACCGTTGAGAATTACGCCCAAAATCGGCAGGTTGGCGCGGCGCAGTTGGGCAATCGAGAGCAGCGTGTGGTTGATGGTGCCTAGTCCGCTGCGAGCCACCAGACAAACGGGTAAATTGAGATATCGGATCAAGTCGATGATCATCTCTCGCTGATTCAGCGGCACTAGTAAACCGCCTGCTCCTTCGACAATCAAATGTGGTTTTTCGGTGGCGGGAAGTTGGAAATCGGTGAGGGCGATCTGTACGCCATCGATTGCGGCAGCGGCATGGGGCGACAGGGGCTGGGTGAGTCGGAAGCGTTCCGGGATAAAATGCGAGTCGTCGAGTTGAGTGGCCTGTCGTAGAGAGTCGGTATCAGCAGGCAGGCCAGACTGTACGGGCTTCCAGTAGGCTGCGCCCAGTCCGACGGTCAGCATGGCTGAAACAGCTGTTTTACCAACATCTGTATCCGTGCCAGTTACAAAGAACGAACGTGGAAATCTAGACGAATAGTCTGTCATACAATACGCTGAACTGCCAGATAGATGATCTGATGATGAACGTCAACTTGCCCTGAAGCTTGGGCATCCCAGATCCGAATCAATCGCTTCATCTGACTTACTGAGAGCTGCTGCTGACTCACGCCTGCCCCAATCGCTTTTAACTCTCGAAAGAAATCAGCCGCGCTCGTATGATGGGTAATTTGGTAATCGGTTTCGAGATGCAGGATTCGCAGCGGATGGATCATCTCAGCTAGCAGTAATTCTAGATCGGGCAGCGGATTCGCGGTAAAGGGTAAGTTGAGCTGGTTGCAGATAGCTCGCCATTCGGGGAAGCTTTGGCTGCCTGGGAAAGATAGGAACAGGATACCGTTGATGTGAAGCTGAGAGAGTAGCAAAGAGATAGTCTGGTACAATTCTCTAAACCACTGAGTTGTGAATCCGCTAATGATGCTAGCGTATTGTTTGGAAGTTTCTACTTCTGCATCTAGCTGATAAAACGAGATTCGACTCGCTTGCTCTGGCGAAGTAACTAAGTTGCGCTGACAGAACTTCAGCATATCAGGTGAGAGATCGGTAATTTCTAGAGAACGATCTGCGAAACACTGGATTAATCCTTGCGTGATGAAACCAGTGCCGCAACCAATCTCTAAAATATCTCCGGATGGAAGAGAATTTTGATAAGTTTGAATCAACTCAAGCAGATGCTGAGCGCCCTGATATTGCAGCTTGGCGTTGGCGTTGTAAGCTGGCGCAGATTGCCCAAACTGTCGCGCGATCCGCTGTTTTTGCGGGTCAGTGATAGGCTGATCAGAACTCATGCCGCAACGCCTCCAACATCGGCTGAAGTATAGCTTGGCAGCTTGACACTTGCGTGAACGGCAGCGCATGTCCAGCTGGCTCAATTTCAAAATAGGAGGCAGCTAGGTCATCTGCTAAAGCTCTGCCCATTGCAGTAGACACGATCCGATCTTGAGCGCCGTGGAATACAACAATTCTCGGAATTTT
This sequence comes from Pegethrix bostrychoides GSE-TBD4-15B, assembly GCA_019359155.1. Taxonomy (GTDB): domain Bacteria; phylum Cyanobacteriota; class Cyanobacteriia; order Elainellales; family Elainellaceae; genus Elainella; species Elainella bostrychoides. Next base: position 3,118 of record JAHHHV010000021.1, on the reverse strand, counting down.
CTGTAGCGGTGACAGGTCAAGCGAAGAGTGATCAAGCTGATGTAGATCTTGGCCTAAGCGCCGCAGATCAGCCGACCCAGGCATGGATTCACTCCAGTCTGCAAGCTGTGCAGATTTTGCTCTGAAATTCTGCCAAACAATCTGCGGCTGACGCTCAAACTGAAGCTGCATCTGCTGCAAAATCTGCTGCGAGCGTTTTTTGAGGCCAGGACGCTCTGGGTGAAACTGCCGAAAGCTGCTAAAAATCACCAGCAGATCAGCCTCTTTCAGCACTTCAGCAGGGCAGAAATACAGCCCGTAAGAATGCACAAAAATCAGCTTCGCTAGCGCTGAAGTTTTGAACGCAGGCTGAAGCGGCGCTCCAAAATAGCCGCGATCATAGGGCTTGAACAAAGCCTGCTGCTGTTGCAGCCAGAGCCACCAGTTCTGCCAATCCGCCGCGCTATATCCCCAGCCATGATAGGCCAAGACTTCTGCCCAAAAACTATCCTGCGTCGTTCTATCCATACCAAACCTATCCATACCAAACCTATCCATGCCAAACCTATCCATGCCAAACCTATCCATGCCAGCTCTGAATCGCGTCCAGCAATTGATCGTAATGTTGATCGGTATGACGGCTTGAGAGCGCTAGTCGAATCCGAGCTGATCCGACTGGCACGGTCGGCGGACGAATCGGAGTCGCCAAAATTCCGGCAGCTTCGAGCCACTCTGACAATGCCATAGCCCTAGCTTCGCTGCCCAGCAGAATCGGCACAATTTGCGAGCAGGAGGCAGCCGTCTCGTAGCCCAAAGCCTGAAGGTTTGCCCGCAGTTTTGTCGCCTGCTGCGCTAGATACAGCCGCTCAGCATCAAGCGTCGGCATCAGCGACAGGGCGGCTTCCACTGCGCCAATCACCATCGGCGGCAGAGCGGTTGTGTAGATGAATCCCGCGCAGCAGTTGACCAAATAATCTCGAAGCTGCTGGGAACAGGCGACAAATGCCCCAAACGCCCCAAACGCTTTGCCAAACGTGCCAATTGTCAAATCCACGCCTGCTTGATATGCCGCCAGCCCCATGCCCGCTTGCCCCATCACCCCCAGCGCGTGAGCATCGTCTAGGTACAGAATCGCCCCGTAGCGCTCAGCGAGCTGCCCAATGGCCTTTACATCACAGCAGTCCCCGTCCATGCTAAACAGCGTCTCGCTGACAATCACCGTCCGGCTGTAGCTAGCTGACTCTCTGAGCCGCGCTTCGAGCTGATCTAGATCATTATGCGCGTAGCGAATCAGCTTGGCACCGCTCGCCAACGCGCCCTGTAGCAAGCTGCTATGCACCAGCCGATCGCAGAGCAGCCGCGACTGACGATCCAGCACTGCCGCCAAAATCGTCGCGTTGGCTTGAAAGCCAGAGCTGAACAGCAACGCCGCCTCCCGTCCGCAAGCCGCCGCCAATTTAGCCTCAAGCTGCTGATGGATCTCGTAGCTGCCAGTCACCAATCGCGAAGCCGTGGCGCTGGTTCCGTAGCGCTGCGTAAACTCACAGGCTGCCGCAATCAGAGCAGGATGCTTGGATAATCCCAAATAATCATTAGCGCTGAAGTTGAGCAGCATTTTGCCCTGTCGCTGTACCGTAACGGCATCCAGCGGCTCCACTGCCGTCAGTTCCCGCAGCCGCTGATGCTGCCACCGCTCGGCCAGCGCCGCCTTAACAAATGCAAACTTTGCGTTTTGCTCCATACTAAAGAATCATACCAACGCCGTCGGCCATGACTACCACCAACCTGCCGCTTGACCTGACGCACTATCCCGAAGCTGACGGCAAGCCCATGACCGAAAGCGACGCAACCCGCGACTATCTGTGTGACTATCTGCACGACTATCTGATCTACTGCGTCGAAGCGCTCGAACTCTACTTCCAGAGTCGGCGCAGCATCTATGTCTCAGGCAATCTGTTTATTGACTACGAGCAGGGCAACCCGCAATCGGACACTTTGCCGGATATGGTCACTATCTTGTCTCGCAAGTTGAGCAGCTATCGGCCTCGGAATTCCCTGACGCTTAGCTGAATCTCATATTTCACAGAATTGCCTATCCCAATATTCCACGTTCCACATTCCACATTCCACATTCCACATTCCACATTCCACATTCCACATTAAGGACAGCCCCCATGACCTCCACTGTAGCCCGCACCGACTGGGATAGCTTTAGCCAAGAACTCGGCAAAATCGAAACCATCCGCGATCCCAATCAGGTCGCCAAACTCTCAAAGGACTACTACAGCTACAGCCCAATTTTGCAGCCGCTGCTGGCCGATAAAGTTGGCGAGATCGTCGTGCGTCCAGCCAGCGAAGCCGAAGTGCTGCAAGTCGCTCAGCTCTGCGTCCAGCATCGACTGCCGCTAACCGTGCGCGGAGCCGGGACAGGCAACTACGGTCAGTGCGTACCGCTGGCAGGCGGCGTGATTTTAGAGATGTCAAAAATGCAGACTGTTAAATGGATCAAGCCGGGAGTCGCTTGCGTCGAAGCTGGGGCAAAGCTAGCCGCCATCGACAAACAAACTCGCGAGCTGGGCTGGGAAATCCGCATGGCTCCTTCCACTTACCGCACGGCCTCTATCGGCGGCTTCATCGGCGGCGGCAGCGGCGGTATTGGCTCCATCACTTACGGGCAATTACGCGACCGGGGTAACCTCAATGCCGTGCGCGTTGTGACAATGGAAGACCAGCCTCGCGTCATCGAGCTACGCGGAGACGCAGTGCAGCAGGTGAACCACGCCTACGGCACCAACGGCATCATCACCGAACTCGAAATTCCGCTGGGGCCAGCCTACGCCTGGGCAGAGCTGATTGTCACCTTCCCCGATTTCATAACTGCCGCTCGCTTTGGTCAAGCGTTGGGCGATGCGGACGGCTTGATTAAAAAACTAATTTGCATCTGCGCTGCTCCTATCCCCGGCTATTTTGCTGCCTTTCGCAGTATCATTTCGCCTGAGAGCCACTGCGCTCTGCTGATGATTGCCGAGCCGTCGCTGGAGCTATTTGCCGAGCTAGTGCGGCAGTGGAACGGCAGCATTGTCTACCAGAAATCGGCGCTGGAAGCTAGTAAGGGCAGCGCCATTTATGAATATACCTG